>JBAZKQ010000001.1:0-809082 GCA_041650715.1 Patescibacteria group bacterium
ACGCTATAGTGGTTGGGGTTAGGGATGATGCGCACCCCAATGGCATCACTGGTACCGGCTGATTGGGCGAAAACATCAGACAAAATAAGAAGGGAAGATAGAAAAATAGTCAGACTCAAAAAAATAATCAGCCTTGTTTTTGTCATATTGATTATTTTAAAATAAGATTAGCTAATTATATATTAAAATTAAGTACTAAAAGGCGGGATAGCTAAAAGTAAATTTTTCAATAAACCCCAGCGCAAAGGAAGCGCCAGGGCTTCTTCTGGGCTTAGCCATTTTATATCGAGAGCTTGATTATCTATTCTTAATTCACCACCTATTATATTCCCTTCGAAAATAAGTAACTCGACTTCGTCTGTATCACCTTTAGAGCCTTTATATTCTGTGTTGGCGACTAAGGATCTATGTATTATCTTGCCTACGGTAACTTGATAGCCGCTTTCTTCTTGAACCTCTCTGATAGCAGCTTGCTCGAATGTCTCTCCCGGGTCAACATGGCCGCCGGGAAAACACCATAATCCCATGGACAGGCGCCCGCCCTCTTGCAAGAGCAGAATTTTATTATCTTTCTGCAGATAAACAAAGGCAACTTTAGTTAAATTTTTTTTCATGATTAATAAAATTTTCTTTAAATTATAGTTTAAATATAGCATTATTAGGCAGAAAAATCAAAAAATTTCGAGTTATTATCCGACCCAAGAGCCGCCGAGACTTAGAAAGCGGGGCATTTGACAGCGTGAGCATAAGCGGCTATCATATCAATATAAATTGATTTTATTAATCAAAGATATGGAAAATAAATGCGTGGTGAGTTCAGCGAAGTCGCTATGTTCAATCGATAAAAAATTATCTGCCCGGTATGAAGATTTAGCTAAATTTTTGAGAATAATCGGTGACGATAATCGCCTGCGTATCCTTTGCCTCCTAAGGGATAAGGAGAGGTGCGTGTGCGAAATTTCTCCAAGCCTTGATTTGGCGCAAAATTTAGTTTCTAGCCATCTGAAAATAATGCTTGATTTTGAGTTGCTTAAAATTCGGCAAGAATGGAAACGCAATTATTATTCGGTCAATCCCAAAACTTTTAAAAAATATAATTCATTATTAAATAAGTGGTTACAAAATTATGAACAATAGCATCAAATCCATCCAAGTTTTGGGCTCGGGTTGCCCAACTTGTAAAAAACTTCACGAATTAACTGTCGTCGCCGCGCAAGAGTTAAATCTGGCTACAGAGGTTGAGTACAGCTCAGATCTTCAGAAGCTGCTTGATACCGGGCTGATGTCTTCGCCCGTTTTACTTATTAATGGCAAAGCAGTTTTAGCTGGCGGCTTGCCCAGTATTGAAAAAATTAAGGAATTAATAAGCGCGAGTGCCAGCGCCTGTGGCGGTAACTGCTAAATTATGTTTTATCCCTTACAACTATTAGCCGACTGGTTAACTTATTCTTTATTTGGCATTAAACCAGATACGCTATTGGCAAGCGCCTTGAATTTTTTTATATTTGATACGCTTAAAATTATCATTCTGCTTTTGCTAATAATTTTTTTAGTTTCCTTCGTCCGCACTTATCTGCCGCCGGAAAAGGTTCGCTTATTTCTGGCTAAGAAAAATAGGTTGACCGGGCACATCCTGGCCTCATTGCTCGGGATAGTGACCCCCTTTTGTTCATGTTCGGCCGTTCCCTTATTTTTAGGCTTTGTCGAAGCGGGCGTGCCACTCGGCGTGACTTTCTCTTTTTTGGTGGCCTCACCCATGATTAACGAAGTTGCTCTAGTCTTATTGGTTGGTCTCTTCGGCTGGAAAATCGCCTTGATTTATATTGTTAGCGGGCTGCTCATCGCCATTGTTTCGGGGTTAATTATCGGCCGTTTGAAAGTGGAACGTCTTGTCGCCGATTTTGTTTGGCAGCGGAACAAAGTTAATGATGCGCCGCTCTTAGCGCAAAAGACTTTTAAGGAGCGCCTTAGTTATGCCAAAGACTACGCTTTTGATATTGTGAAAAAGGTTTGGCTCTATATTATCATCGGCGTTGGTATCGGCGCTTGGATCCACGGCTATGTGCCCGCTGATTTCTTAGCTCAATACGCCGGAGCCGATAAGTGGTTCGCGGTGCCGCTGGCTACCTTAATTGGTATTCCACTCTATTCGAACGCCGCCGGAGTAATTCCTTTAGTGAGTGCTTTAACCGAGAAAGGCGTGGCCATGGGCACGACTCTGGCCTTTATGATGTCGGTCACAGCTTTGTCTTTGCCGGAATTTATGATTTTGAAAAAAGTCATGAAGACTAAATTGATTATTATTTTTGCTTCAGTAGTTGGAGTCGGAATAATTATCATCGGATATTTATTTAATGTGATTTTGAAATAATTATTTACGTAGTCCCTATGGGAATTTAGCCTCGCGACTCTTTTTTAGTCTCCTCGCCTCACTCGCGGACCAGTCCGCTCGTTCGTTGTCGCGGTCAGCGTCCGAAGCTCCCCCGGAGCTTCGTCCGACGCTCGCTACGCCTGCGTCCCGCTGGCCGCAGGCTAAGCTCGCTTCTGACCTGTTCGATTCCCCCGCCTACGGCGGTGTAATAAAAATACTACAACATAGTTGTAGTATTTTTATTACGTAGTCCCTAGGGGAATCGAACCCCTGTTAACAGGATGAAAACCTGACGTCCTAACCACTAGACGAAGGGACCATGTTTTTTCAAAATAAAAATCTAAGGACTTAGATTTAATCTTATTCTATAGAGAAAAGCCCGTCCTGTCAATATTTGAAATTAAAGTGATATTACGATTAAGGGCAATGGCCGGCGGGCCAATGAGTTGAGTATTATAATCATAAATTTGGTGCTATAATTGAGGAATAAATAAGTTTTTATGGCAAATAAAATACAAAAAAGAAAAACTATCGGCTTGGCGCTGGGGTCCGGCGCTTTTCGCGGCTTTGCGCATATCGGCGTAATACGTTCGCTCCAGAAACATAATATTCCGATTGATTATTTGAGTGGGTCCAGTATTGGGGCCTGGGTAGCGGCCTATTACGCGATATTTAAAGATGTAAATAAATTGGAGCAAGATTTGGTGGCTAAACCGAAAGATAATTTGCCGCTGCTTTTTGATTTAAGTTGGACGGGTGGCTTTATCGGGGGTCAGAGATTTATGACTTATCTCGAACAGAGTTTGCGCCATCATAATTTTTCGGCCCTCAAAATTCCGTTACAAATAGTCGCAACCGATTTAATTACCGGCCAGCCTTATGTTTTTACGACGGGCGACGTCGCCCGGGCGGTCCGGGCCAGCACTTCGGTCCCGCTCGTTTTTAAACCGGTAAGTTATAAAAATAAATTATTGGTTGATGGTGGTTTAAGCAATCCGGTACCGGGTGATTTGCTGAAAAAAATGGGGGCCGATATTATTATTGGCGTTAACCTCTACAATAAAAATGAATTCATCCAAAAAAAATTTACGATGCCGAACGTTGTTTTAAGAAGTACGCGCATTGTCATGCATAACCTTTCTAATATCGCCATCAGGTCTGTCGACATCGCGATTGAACCGGATACCTCTAAGTATATTAAAGAGGGAAGCATTGCCAAGTATTTTACCAGGGAGATCGCGGATAAAATGATAAGGGTCGGGGAAAAAGCGACTGATAAAATGATTCCCCAAATAAAAGCTCTCTTAAAATAAAATGAAATATAAACTTTATACAACTTCGCAAAAAGCTTGGGACGGCATGTTCAAAACTATGGCGCGCGCCGAGAAGTCTATCTACATGGAGATGTATATTTTTTTGGATGATACTCAAGCCACGCATAATTTTTTAGGTTTACTTGAGGATAAGGCGAAAGCGGGAGTAGAAGTGGTAGTGATTGCCGACTCATACGGGAGCGCTTCACTTCATGGCACCGCGGTCGCGGCGCTTAAAGCAGCCGGCGTTGAATTTATCTTTTTTTCTCATTGGCTCAGGCATACGCACCGAAAAATTTTGATTGTCGATAAAAAAGTGGCGTTTATCGGCGGAGTAAATATTAAGGAAAAGATTCGCCATTGGCATGACCTGCAAATTAAATTGGAGGGGAAAATAATTATGCCCATGCTTAAATCTTTTGCTTATTCCTATCAGATTATGGGCGGAAAGAAAGAGGCGATTTTAAAATATAGCCGCCTACCGCTTGTCAAAAAAATCAAAGCTTGGATTACGGATAGCATTGTTGGTTCTAGCCGGCTTTATGACCTGAATAATTATTATAAAGAACGCATTGGCGCGGCCAAGACGTCGATTAAGATCGTGACTCCCTATCTTCTGCCACCGCGCTGGCTCTTGGTAATTTTAGACGATGCTTGCCGCCGTGGCGTGAACGTGGAAATAATTATTCCCAACGATACCGATATTAAGCCGCTCAATAAAATTAACTATTTGAATTCCTGCCGCTTGGGCGCGCTCGGGGTAAAGTTCTATTTAATGCCCGCTATGAACCATGCTAAGATTATGCTGATTGACGACGAAGAGGGCTTAATCGGCTCGCAGAATATGGATGTGCTTTCCTTTAATCTCAATATGGAGGCCGGCGTATTTTTTCGGCAGAAGGATTTGGTTAATGATTTAAAAAATGTTTTCACGCATTGGCGCCAAGAATCAATATTCTTTAATTCGGCGGACAAAAAAATTAAATGGTACGACCGAATTTTAATCGGCTTTTTTAAGCTCTTTTACCCAATTTTTTAGCTATTTAAGAGAATTTAGCTTGAGGGACAAGACCGACTCGGACCAGTCTTGTCTTTTTTGTTGTTTTCGGCTATAATAAACCTAATTAATTTTTAATTTTTATTCCCATGGTCGGCAATTTCATCAAGATTAAAGGCGCCAGAACAAATAATTTAAAAAACATTGACTTAGATATACCGCGCGATAAATTGGTAGTGATAACCGGCTTGTCCGGGTCAGGAAAATCTTCCCTGGCCTTTGATACGATTTATGCGGAAGGGCAAAGACGTTATGTCGAATCCTTATCTTCGTATGCTCGCCAATTCGTCGGTTTGATGGATAAGCCGGACGTCGATTTGATTGAGGGCTTATCGCCGGCGATTTCTATCGACCAGCGGACAGTCGGCCACAATCCGCGCTCGACTGTCGGTACGGTCACGGAAATCTATGATTATTTGCGTTTGCTCTTTGCTAAGGCCGGTCAGCCTTATTGTCCGCATTGCGAAGTTAAGATGAAGAAAATCGCGGAAGAAAAGAAGAGCACTAAGACAATCCGCGGCCGTGAAATCAAATCGGCAAAAATGGAAAGATTTTTTTTCTGCCCGGAATGCGATTATCGCCGAACCGATTTAGAGCCGCGTGATTTTTCTTTTAATTCCGGACACGGCGCTTGTGCGACCTGTGGCGGTTTGGGCACGAAAGCGGAAATCGACCCGGAATTAGTTTTTAATAATAATTTAAGTATTCTTGAGGGAGCCATTAAACCTTTGTCTCATGCCAATTTAAGCGGCAATGGTTTATTCACGGACTTAAATGAGTTAGCCGCCCGCCATAATTTTAGTTTGCGCCCGGCCATTAAAGATATTCGCCCGGAAGACAAAAAATTTATTTTATATGGCGACGCTCAGTTCCCGGGACTTCTCAAAAATCTTGAAGAAAAATATACTGAGACAAAATCGGGTTTCGTTAAACAGGAAATAGAAAAAGTCATGCGCGTTTCCTTGTGTCCCGCTTGCCGCGGCGCGCGCCTTAAACCGGAAGCCCTCGCGGTTAAAGTTGATGGCCGTTCGATTTTGGATATCACGAATAAAAGCATTAAAGATTTGCGCCCTCTTTTCGGCACCTGGTTAAAAAATGGCCTTAATCTAAACGGGCAAACAAAGGTAGTTGAGCCGATTGTCAAAGAAATGGCAAAAAACTTGGATTTACTATCCAATGTCGGACTTGATTATTTAACTCTTAGCCGCTCGGCCTCAACCCTGTCTGGCGGCGAAGCGCAAAGAATAAGATTAGCTTCTCAGGTCGGATCGACCCTGAGTGGTGTTTTATATGTACTCGATGAACCCTCAATCGGTTTACATCAGCGCGATAATGATAAATTAATTGAAACTTTAAAGAGCTTGCGCGATAACGGTAATACCGTAATAGTTGTGGAGCATGACGCCTCAACGATGCTGACGGCCGATTGGCTCATCGATATTGGACCGGGCGCGGGTGACGATGGCGGTCAGGTTTTATTCTCCGGCTTACCGGAGGATATAAAAAATTGTGCTGCTTCTTTGACCGGCGCTTATTTGTCTGGTAAAAAGCAAATTAAAGCACCGCTTAAATTTCGAGCCGGGAGCGGCAAAGCGATAAAAATCATCGGTGCGACGGAACACAACTTAAAAAATATTAATGTCGAAATTCCTTTGGCCAAATTAGTGGCGATTACCGGTGTTTCCGGTTCAGGTAAATCTACTTTAATGAGCGATATTCTGGCGAACGCGCTCACCAAGAAATTTTATCGTGCGAAAACTGAACCGGGAGCCCATAAAGAACTGACCGGCTTGGAATTTATTGATAAGGTTATTGATATCGATCAGTCGCCGATTGGCCGCACCCCGCGTTCTAATCCGGCGACCTATACCGGCCTATTTACTTATATTCGTGACTTATTTGCGGAACTACCGGAAGCGCGCGTTAAAGGCTTAAGCGCCGGTCACTTTTCTTTTAATGTCTCTGGCGGACGCTGCGAGAATTGTGCGGGCGATGGTGTCATTAAAGTTGAGATGCAATTTTTATCGGACGTCTATTTAACTTGCGATGTTTGCGGCGGGAAAAAATTCAAACCAAAGATTTTAGAAGTTCTTTATCGCGGTAAGAATATTTCCGAGGTTTTGGAAATGACCGTCGGCGAGGCGCGCGAGTTTTTTAAAGATCATTCCGCCATTAGCCAAAAATTAAAAACCCTGGACGAAGTCGGCCTGGGTTATATAAAATTGGGGCAAAGCGCGACGACATTCTCGGGAGGCGAGGCGCAAAGAATAAAATTGGCGACCGAATTATCACGCCGGGCAACTGGTAAGACCTTGTATATTTTAGACGAACCGACGACCGGTTTGCATTTTGCGGATATTGATCGCTTGCTTAAAGTTTTGAATATGCTGGTTGATCAAGGAAATACCGTTTTAATTATTGAACATAATTTAGATGTCATTAAATCGGTTGATTGGGTTATTGACCTTGGTCCGGACGGCGGTGAAGCCGGGGGAACGCTCGTGGCAGCCGGAACCCCACCGGAAGTGGCAAAAGTTGCCAAAAGCTTTACCGGTCAGTATTTAAAGAAGTTATTATAATTGGCTTAAAATTTTCAAACTGATTCTTTTATCAGTTGTGTCTAAAACGGCGAAGGTCGCCGGGTTAATGTCTCCGGCCAGATTGCCGGGATTAACGATATAAGTTCCATTTTCTTTTTCGATCCAGGGTTTATGGCTGTGGCCATAAAATATAAAGTCCAAGGGCGCAGTGGCCGCCGCTTGGACTTTTTTTATTTTTACAGGTTCGTGGCAAAGGCCGATGTTTACCTCGGCGATACTAAAAACGCCAATGGCGCCAAAGTATTTAAGATTTTTAAATTTGGTTAATTTTTCTTCTTCGTAAATTTCGGCATTGCCGGCGACAACAAAAATCTCACCCGTAAAAGCACGGGTGAGATAAGTAATTGTTTCAAGGGTAGTGATATCGCCGCAGATAATAAGTTTTTGAATTTCTTTTTTCAAGCACCAATCAAGACAGGTCTTTAGCGTAACTAAATTATCGTGAATATCGGAAATAATCGCAACCAGCATATTTTATTTTTTACCGCGCAACTTAATTTCATAGGCCATTTGTTCGAGCTTCCGTAAGTGGCCGCGCGCCTGGTCGTACTTAGTACGCAGATAACCCGTCATATCGAAATCAATCAATTGGCCCATAATATCTTCGGCCATTTTTTTGGTTTTTGCTACCTCCGAAAATTTACCGCCGGCCGCTTGGTTAGTCGCGTAGCGGACAAGTTCGCCGATCATATCGCAGATGCCGCCAAGATAGGATTCATAATCAAGTTTGATGCCTTTAACCGCTTCAATCTTTTTATTTTTTACTGCCAGATATAAAGTTTTTCCTTCTAAGTATTCTTCCGCTGCCGCCTTATAAGCGCCTTCGCGATGCAAGCGTTCAAAGCCAAAGCGGCTTTCTAAATTTTTTAAAGCCTTTTCAATATCGTCGATTTTAGTTTCGGCCGCTTTAAAGTCCTGGCGTTGCAGGGCAAAAATAGTTTTTTTGGCTTCGAAAAGAATATTATTGGCGCCGCTAATTATTTGGCGTCTGGCTGATTCGTTTCCGCGGTAATCATTTTTTAATTGTTCAAGAAATTTGTCGTTAATCATAGTAGATTTTTATATTACTCTAAAGACTTCTTCGATACTGGTCTCGCCGGCGAGAGCCTTTAATATCCCGTCCTGGAGCATCGTCACCGTCCCGTTTTTAATTGCGGCGGTTTCGATGTCAAAATCGGTAACGTTATCGGATTGAATTAATTTTTGAATTTCTGGGGTCATGGTAATTGTTTCGTATAAGCCCAGGCGGCCCTTATAGCCGATCTGGCTGCATTTTTCGCAACCGACGCCATGATAGAAAGTTAATTTCTCCGGAATTTTTACGCCGGGATTATTGATTTGTCCCAGAACTTCTTGAACCCGTTTTAAGTCTTCGGCCGAGAGTTCTGTTTCTTTCTTGCAGAATGGGCAGAGACGGCGCACTAAGCGCTGGCCGATGGTAAATTCAATCGCATTGGCTAAAGTCTGACGATCAAGTCCGAGCCCGGCAAAGCGGGAAATGGCGCCGGCGGCGCTATTAGCGTGGATAGTCGATAAAACTAAGTGGCCGGTGAGTGATGCTTCCATGGCAATCTTGGCGGTTTCGGTATCGCGGATTTCGCCAATCATCATAATATTAGGATTTTGGCGCAGGAGTGAGCGCATGGCGGAAGCGAAAGTATAACCGCCGGCTTCATCGATTTGCGTTTGCATAACACCGGGCAGCTGGTATTCAATCGGGTCCTCGACGGTAATAATTTTAACGTCAGGCTTATTTAATTTATTCAAAATACTGTAAAGAGTCGTGGTTTTGCCGCTGCCGGTTGGACCGGTGGTGATAATAATACCCCGAGTTTTTTTCATGGCGGCTTGGAGCGAATCAAAAGCGACTGAGGTGATACCAAGTTTATCCATGCTTAAGTTAACGGCATTGGTCGCCAGCAAGCGGATAACAATCGTTTCACCGTAACCGCCGGCAATAATCGAAAGGCGGCAATCAAGTTTGCGATCAGGCAGATAAACGCTGAAGCGGCCATCGAAAGTCGCGCGTTTAATATTGGTTGCCTCGCCGGCGAGAATTTTTATTTCAGATAACAAGGGTAGATAGCTTGTTTTTGGTAATTTTAGAACATCATGTAAAACACCGTCAATACGGAAGCGGATATGGACGTCAGTTTCCGTCGGTTCAATATGAATATCGCCGGCATCACTCACGACGGCGAGAGCCATCACCAGGTTAACTAGTTCTGAGGTCGGTATTTCTTTAACGCGCGCGGCGATATCTTCGATGTTTTGACCGAGAGCGACCGCCTTATCATATTCAGCCGCCGAAATTTTAACGCCGCGGCCGATGGTTTGTGAAATTACGATATCATAAAGCTCGTCGATATAATCAAAGTTTCCGACAACGCGATAAACTTCGTCGAGGGAAGTAATACCCTCGAGAACTTTAAGAACACCGTCTTGCAACATTGTTACCATGCCGTTTTCAATCGCTTGTTGTAGAATTTTAAATGATGGGGCGTTGTCAATCGTTAATTGCTTCAAGTTATCGCTCATCGTAAAAATTTCATAAATACCGAGGCGGCCTTTATAGCCGATAAAGTTGCACTCCGCACAGCCCGGTCCGGCCTGATAAACGCGCGGTAGTTTGGCCGGTATGTTAAGGCCGGCTTTGGGTGAAACCACCGCTAAGATTTTATTAACCTGTTCTAATTCGCTTACATTTAATTCATGTTCAACGCGGCAGTGCGGACAGAGTTTACGCAAAAGGCGCTGGCCGATGACCGCATTGATTGAGGGGACAAGAAAATAAGGTTTTACGCCGATATCGACTAAGCGCGGAATAACGCCGGCCGCATCATTAGTATGAAGGGTTGATAAAACCAAATGGCCGGTCAGTGATGCTTGGACAGATATTTCCGCTGTTTCTAAATCACGGATTTCCCCGACCATGACAATATTTGGGTCTTGGCGCAGAACCGAACGCAGACCGTCGGAAAAAGTATAACCGCGCTTGGTTTCGACTTGGCTTTGGTTTATGCCTTTTAATTGATATTCAATCGGATCTTCCAGGGTAATAATTTTAGTGCCCGGGAGATTTAATTTATTGATAATCGAGTAAAGAGTGGTTGTTTTACCGCTTCCGGTCGGGCCGGTCGTCAGAATTAAGCCGTTGGGCTTCGATATTTCTTTGGTTAAGAGCGGCATTATTTCTGGCCGTATCCCCAGGTTTTCCAGGCTCATGAGCGCTTCGGTCGAATCTAGTAGTCGCATCACGACGCTTTCGCCATACGCAGTCGGTAAGAAGGAACAGCGAACATCAATTTTTTTATTTTTTAAATAAATAGTATAGCGTCCGTCTTGTGGTTTATTCTCGATATTAATTTTTACGCGGGCCAATATCTTTAAGCGGGAAATAATTTTTTTCCATTTATCGCGGTTAACCATGGCCGCTTCCTGCAAAACGCCGTCGATTCTAATTCTAATGGCGACTCCGTTTTCTTCCGCTTCAATATGGATATCGCTGGCACCGACCTTGAGGGCGGTCGCAAGCATTAGGGTAATAACGTCGGAAATATTGACGTCGCTAATTTTATCGTTTAGGTTTTTATAGTTAGAAATTTCATTCTTAAATTTCTCGAGGCTATCTTCGCTTATTTCAACGCCGCTTTCGTAACGTTTTACCTTGGGGATACCTTTGTAGGCCTCAAAAGCGTAGTTTAAACTATTTTGCGAAACCAAATAAAGCCGTCCCTGGGCAAAATATTGTTCGTCTAAGAGAGCGAGCTCGTTTAATATTTCGGGCGTCGACTCAAGACAGGCTAAGCGAATATTTTTACCGTCGTAGAAGAAACAAACCAGGTTTAGTTCTCGCGCTCTTTCTTCTTGAATTAAGGTTAGAGCCTCGGGGCTAATCGGAAAGCTAAATAAATTAACGTATGATAAGCCTTGCGCCTGAGCGCGCTCTTCGGTTTGTTTTTCTATTTCTTTAAGTTTGATTTCCGTCTGCTTTTTAGCAAAACGACCGGTGACGCTTTCCTCGTCATCGGTCGGATTAATCAAATTTTCGATTGTGCTTAAATCGCCCATATTTTATTTTTTTTGGAAAACTCTTTCTAATTTAGCTTTGCCCTTGTTGGCTTTTAATTGCAAATATAAATCGGTCCAAGCGCTTACCTGGAAGGTAGTAAATAGAGAACCGAATAAAGCGGCCAAAATTAAAGCAAGAAGGATTATTATTACGGTCATGCCGCCGAGTGAAAATGCCAAGCTGAACCAAAGAAGCGGAAAGAAGAAGACGCCAATGATGATAAGTAGGAGGGCGCTCGCTAAGAAGCTCACAATAAAAAGCAGTAAAGCAACTTCTAAGCTGATAAGCCAATTTTTCTTGAATAAGTGCCAAGCGTAAGTCAGCGAGGCGACGACTGATTTATTTTCTAAAACACGGCAGGAAATGGCATACTTAATGATTAAAGACAGAGAAACGGCAATCGGTACAAAAATAACGAATAAAATAGTATAAGCGATAATAAATGATGGTTGATCGCTGAGGGCCAAGAAAAGTAGGGGCAAGCTAACAATAAAAAAAGCGAAACCGATTAAAACTTTAATAAAAATATTTAAGCCTAAAACCGACCAGAAATGCTGGCTACCCGCCGTTAGGCCGCTGCGGATGCTAAGACTATCCGCTTTTTTCTTGGGTGACATTAATTTTTTAATGCTGTCGACCAGGGCCGCCTGCGAGCTAATAGCTAACCAGATAAACAGGCAGATAATCGTAAGTGTAAGCAGGGTAATCGTTATCGTATTGAGAATAGTAAAGAAGTCTTGATGAAATAAGGTTACAAGGCCGAGACCGATTTGTTGGAATAAATCGCTTAAAGCCAGGAGTTTGTTTAAAATCCCGTAAGAACCGTTAATCAAGCCTTGCGAAGTGCTCTGAGTCATGAATTGATATTCCATTGATCCGCCGGCGACCGCCAGCGAGGCAAAAAGGCCAAAAAACCAGAGGTGTTTATTTTTCCAGGCGATAAACCAAGCTTGTTTTAAAATAGATCGATACGAGAACATATTTGTTTAAAATTAATTGAAAAACTTAAGAAAGTCTGATATTATTATAACATAATTCAATAATTAATACCAAATAATCCGGAGTTAGCAGAACGGAATTTTAAGAATATTTCTATGTTAAGCGTTTTGGATAATTTAAAACAACAAATAGCCCAGGAATTAAAGCTGAAAGTGGCTAATTTTTCTTACCCGCCTAATAGCGAGTTGGGGGATTTAAGCTTGGCTTGTTTCGAGTTGGCTAAAGAGCGGGGGAAAAATCCGGTGGAAACGGCGCTTGCCCTCGCCGAAAGTTTAAGCAGCCAAAAAAAACTGCAGAAATATTTTTCCGAGATCAAAGCGGTCGGCCCTTATCTTAACTTTTATATTAATCAAGAATATCTGGCGACCAGATTAATTGGCAACATTAAACGCGGTAAAAATAAATATGGCTTCAATCATCTCGGTAAGAATAAGCGCGTGATGATCGAATATTCTAATGGCAATACTCACAAGGAGTATCATGTCGGTCATTTGCGCAATATCGCTTATGGCGACGCCATGAACCGCTTGCTTACCGCCAATGGTTATATCTCTATCCCGGTTTCCTATATTAATGATTTTGGTATTCATACCGCTAAGACGATTTGGAATTGGCAAAGAAATAAAAAATATAGTGATAGCCTGGAGGATAAGGGTTATTTGCTCGGAAAATGCTATACCGAAGCGGCTCAGATTTTAGTGGCCCAACCCGAGCTTAAAGCAGAAGTCGCCCAAATAATGAAGCAAATTGAAAGCCGAGCCGGGTCTTATTATGATTTATGGCTGGAAACCAGAACTTGGAGTATAAAGTATTTTGCTTCGATTTATCATGATTTGGGTATAAAGTTCAGTCATATTTTTTATGAAAGTGAATATATTGACGCGGGGCTAAAGCTCGTGTCCGAGCTAATAAAGTCCGGGTTGCTTGTAAAAAGCGAAGGCGCAATTATTGCCAATCTCGAACCAGCCGGCCTGGGAGTTCTTCCGGTGATTAGAACCGACGGCACCGCTCTTTACCCGGTAGCCGATTTGGCCTTAGCGCAGGCTAAGTTTAAAAAATATAATGCCGAGGAGTCTATATATGTGGTCGATATCCGCCAAGGTTTATATTTTCAGCAACTGGCTAAAATTTTTGAGCTTATCGGCTATAAACAAAAAATAACTCATTTGGGTTATGATTTTGTGACCTTGCCGGACGGCATGATGTCTTCGCGCACCGGCAATGTTATTACCTATGAAGAGCTAAACGCCAAGATTTTCGAGAAATTATTCGCCGAAACAAAAAAACGCCACGCCGACTGGACGGGCGACCGCGTACGCCAAGTGGCTTGGAACCTAACGATCTCGACTATTAAGTTTGAAATGTTAAAAGTAAGCGCCGATAAGATTATTACCTTTAATATTGATGAAGCCTCGCGCTTTGACGGTTATACCGCTTGTTATCTACAGTATGGGTATGCCCGCCTCAAAAGTATCGTTCGTAAAGAAAAGCTAAGCTTGTTTGCCGCCGGGATTAATTACCGTCTGCTTGGGGAGCTTAAGGAAAAAGAACTCTTGGTAAAATTGGCGCGCTACCCGGAGCTTATCAAGGTAGCGGGGAGCAAATATAATCCCAGTGAAATAACCAAGTATTTATTTGAGCTGGTACAATTATTTAATGATTATTATCATAGCACCAATATTTTAAAGGCGGAGCCAAAATTACGCCGTGCCCGTTTAGCTCTCATTAAAGCCGTCGCCCAAATTCTCTATAATGGTTTTAATATCCTGGGCTTAAATGTGATTGAGGAAATGTAAAAATAATTAGAAGATTTAAAGATAATTATATGAAAAAAAAGGAAATGGATAATTCACTGGAAAAAATTGTTTCGCTCTGTAAGCGCCGTGGCTTTGTTTTTCCTTCGTCGGAGATTTATGACGGCTTCACGGCTGTTTATGATTTCGGTCCCTACGGCGTTGAATTAGCGAATAACATTAAGAAGGAGTGGTGGAAAACAATGACACAGCTACGGGCTGACATTGTCGGTCTTGATTCGGCGATTTTTATGAGTCCGAAAATCTGGGAAGCGTCGGGTCACGTGAAAGGTTTTTCTGATCCGCTCACGGAGTGCAAAAAATGCCATAGCCGTCTGCGCCTGGATTCTTTGCTTGAAGACGCGGGTATTTTTGCTGATGAAAAAATGAGTGAAGATGAAATCAACGAAATTTTTGAAAAAAATAAAGATAAAATCAAGTGTCCGAATTGCGGCGAGAAAAATTTTACGCCCGGCAAGAAGTTTAATTTACTTGTGCAATCTAATTTAGGAAATTTTACGAGCGACTGGACGAAAGATCCGACTTATTTGCGCGGGGAAACCTGCCAGGGTATTTATGTAAATTATAAAAATGTTCTGGACTCCGCGCGCGTGCGCATTCCTTTCGGAATTGCGCAAATCGGTAAAGCTTTCCGAAATGAAATAACGGCCCGCCAATTTATTTTTCGGACCCGTGAATTTGAGCAGATGGAAATGCAGTATTTCGTTAAAGCAGAGGACGAAATGAAATATTATAATGAGTGGCGGGAAGCGCGCTGGCAATTTTATCTTGATTTAGGCATAAAGCCGGAGAATTTAAAGTGGCATAAGCATGAGAACTTAGTTTTCTACGCAAAAGAAGCTTACGATATCGAGTATAATTTTCCCTTCGGCTTTAAGGAACTTGAAGGTTTGCATGTTCGCGGCGATCATGACTTAAGCGTGCATAGTAAAGCCTCGGGCAAGGATCTTTCTTATCTTGACCCTATGACCAACGAGAAGTTTATTCCTCATGTCGTTGAAACGTCAGCCGGGGTGGGCCGTACTTTCCTGGCTGTTTTAACGGAATTTTACCGCGAGGAAAATCTGGGAGAAGAAATGCGCGTTGTTTTGGCACTCCCGCCGAAATTAGCGCCGATTAAAATCGCGGTTTTTCCTCTTTTAAAGAATAAGCCGGAATTGGTGGCAAAAGCCCAGGAGGTTTTTGATGCGCTGAAACAAAATTGGCGCTGTGAATTCGATGATAACGGCAATATTGGTAAGCGCTACCGCCGCCAGGACGAAATTGGTACACCTTATTGCGTGACGATTGATTTTGAAAGTTTAGAAAATATGGAAGTGACGGTGCGCGATCGCGATACGATGAAACAAGAGAGAATAAAAATATCGGAACTCGAAAAATTTTTCCGCGCTAAAATTTAAATCTTGATTGAAGTGTGAAATAAATAAAAATAAAACGAAAAAATTCCTTAGTCATGGAATCGACAGAGGAATTTTTTTTGATAAAATCAAAAAATGAAAAAAATCGCAAAAAAGTATTGCGGGATATAATTAATAGATGTATAATAAATGAAGAAGATAAAAAATATTTATAAAAAATTTTTTTGAGATAAAAAAATTAATTTATTTAAGAAAGGGGGTGAGATTATGAAAAAGAAAACTGCAAAAAAAGCCGTTAAAAAAGTCGCCAAGAAACCGGTAAAGAAGGTGGCGAAAAAAGCGGTTAAAAAAGTTGCTAAAAAAGCCGTTAAGAAGGTTGTAAAAAAGGCAAAAAAAGCGACTAAGAAGAAAAAATAAATTATTTAAAGTTTATTAATTATTTATTAGTAAATTTTATTGATTTAAAAATTATACAAAAAGCGGTCTGCGGAATCAGAGCGCTTTTTGTATAGACTTTAATTGATGTATAGAAAAAGGACCAACTACAAAGTAATTGGTCCCGAGTTTTACGAGAAAGAACAAGCGAGAAAGAACAAGTTTTAAATTTAACTGCGTTTAGACGATTATGCGCAGGGGGTTGATTGGTTCGAAGCGGACGAATTTTTCCGATTCGGGAATTGCTACTTCGAATTGGCTTCCATTTTTGGTAACGCCGAGTTTTAATTCATAGTCGGCGATTGCGATTTGAGCAGGCTCTTCGGTCCCGTCAGGTTTTTTTACCATCGGTATGTCTTCACCCTTGCGCAAGTAGTTGTTTCTTAAAACGGCCACTTTCCCAGATTTTCTTACAGGGTCGATGTTGATATTTAACATCTGCCTGCCACTCAGGATTTCCGTTTTTTTTGTAATGGTCACTTTGGCAATAATGAATGATCCGAAATATTCGGGCCCAATAAAGAAATGGCGAGCGACAGTCGGTCGCAAAGAGCCATTAGCGTTTCTGGTAGTCATGTCGCCATTTTGGTAATGAGCCGGTATTTCGAGATGTGTTAGTCCGTCGAGGCTTTCACTCTGGAAGGCAATAATTTGATGCCCTGAAATCGGGCTTAGAAATTTTGCACCAGAAGAAGGTAACGATATTTTGACATTTTCCTGTGAGATCAGCTCCTCCGAATAAGAGCGGGAAAAAGGAATTGCTATTTCGGGTTTGCCCTCCTCCTTTCTTTTTCTGTTGATTTCTTTTGCCCAATTCTCGGCGGCTTCTTCGGCAACCTCGATTATGTCCATGGTTTCTTCCCAATCGGGAATCGAGTTTATTTCATTTTCTTCGGCGATTTCGGTGTCGATGTTTGCTTCGATTACATCCAGTTCTGTGTTCATGGTTTTGTCCTCCGTTTTTTAGGTTAGTTTTTTTTGTTTATTTTAAATTATTAAAGGTCTTGACTCTTAAATATATCACATTTAATTAATTGTGTCAAGGATGTTTAGATTTCCTTCATCTTATATATAGTATAATTGTTTAGAATAATAATTAGCTAATATTAAGTAAAATATTATGTTAAGAAAAAAGAGAAAATTTATGGCTTTTTCGGCGGTCCTGGCTTTAACCCTGGTATTACTCGGACTTATGCGAAATTTGGGCCAAGGTAAGCCAGAAATTGATTTTTTTGACGTTGGTCAGGGCGATTCCAGTTTGATTAAAGTCGGGGGAAAAACAGTATTAATTGATGGTGGACCGGATAATATAGTCTTAAAACGCCTTGGGGAAAATCTACCATATTTTAAGCGCCGGATTGATTATGTATTTATTAGCCATTTTCATGATGATCATATTAGTGGTTTGTTCGAGGTAATTCGCCGTTATCAAATTGGCGAGATTATATATATGAGGGGAGCGGAGTCGTCAGAACTTATGGACGCGCTTCTAAAAATGGCGGAGGCTAAGCATATTAAAATATTGGCCCTGCCGTCCCAAGCAAATTTGAACTTAGGATCAGGCTGTTCTTTCTTCTTATTAAATCCTTATAGTTTGTACATTAATAAAGACGCTAATAATTCCTTGGTGGCTAAATTAAATTGCTCGTCGTTTAAAGCCCTGTTTACCGGTGATGATAACGCGGCTGTCGAAGCGGCCCTAATTAAAACAGGAAAAGATTGGTCAGGAGATTTTTTCAAAGCGGCCCATCACGGTTCTAAAACCGCTAATAGCGCAGAGTTTTTACGAGCGGTGAATCCGCGCTTAATTGTTATCTCTGTCGGTGCACTAAATCGTTTCGGGCATCCCAGTCAGGAAATAATCGAAAGACTAAGTAATATGGGTTTTAAATTCAAACGAACTGATCAAATAGGCACAGTAAAAATAAATGAATAGTAAAGTGAAATAATCGCGATTATTGGCCATGTTTTAGGACTCGGACTGGTATTGACAGATATATTCAATTATGATAAGATAATTAATCAAAGCTGGGAGTATATCTTATATATAGTAGCTTTGATAAAAAGATATTGAACATTAAAAATAACAAAAAAATAACAATCAAAAAAAGACACCATGAAAAAACTAATTCTGATTTTAGTTGCCGCCATGCTGGCACCAACCATTTCCTTCGCTCAAGCGAAAGTTACCAACAGTACTTCTGGAATGATAACGATTAAACCAGTCGACAAAGGCGCTGAGCTGATGATTCCACCGCACAGAACACTTACCGCAAGTTTTGCGCCATCTTCAGGAGTCTTCAAATTTTACCTGTTCTATTATGAAGGCTCAACTGAGAAATCAGCCGGCTTAATAGAAAAAAGTATTAATAAAGGCGGGTTTGAAATTACCAAAGCTGACCAATCTGGTCAGAAACAGGCTTTAGCAAAGACCACGGAAATCGGTATTATGCCAAAAAGTAAATCTTACACAGGCAGTTCATCTAACCCCACAACCACATTGGTTTTGATCGATAGCAGCGACTATAAAGTCGTAGCCCTTGATAGTCCATTTGTTGGCACGGCGCTAGCTCCAAATCAAACCAGTATGCGACAATATACCGTTGAAACTGGTCAGATTGAAATTACTTTCAAGCATGATGTAGTAAAGGAAGGCGAAGATATGGCTAAGGGGCGTAAATATCGCCAATCAGTTTACTCTGGAATCATTGTTGAGGGACAAACAACGTTGGTCCTAAAAAACGAGAACCTAATGGAACTGAAAGGCGAGCCAATCGAAACTTTGGCGAAGTCACTTATTCCATATAAGTTTACATTTTCCGCTGGACCATGGAAGGGACAAGCTTTACGGACTGGTGACTACACTAAAAAAGCCCAACTCTCCGAAGGATTTAACTCGCTGTCCATTCAATTTGTCGGTTCTGATGGCTTAAAGTATCAAGCCGATATTGAGGTTATCGTGACAAAACACGATAAACCATTGTTCTTCCGCGAATCAGACATCGTTAACAAAAAAGTAATTAAGCAATAGAAAATTACTTAAATTAGCTCATAAAGGCTTCTACAAAGGAAGCCTTTTTTATTATTTATCAGCTTATTTTCGGTTGACCAAGGACCCTCGCTTTGCTATACTAAAAGTAAGCTTAGACAGCTATTTTTATTGTAAAAGAAATATGATTATCACTTGGCAGGGGCATTCGTGCTTCAAAATACAGGATAAAAGCGGGCCCGACGGCGTGACGGTTGTGACCGATCCGTTTAATAAAGAGGTCGGATTAAAGGTCCCGAATTTCGAGGCGGACATAGTTACTGTCTCGCATGATTTACCCGACCATAATAACGTTGCGGCGCTACGCGGTACACCCTTTATGATTAATTGCGCCGGCGAATATGATTTTAAAGGCGTCCTTATCGAAGGAATCGATTCTTATCATGATGATAAAAAAGGTGCGGAACTTGGTGGTAATATTATGTATCGGATTGAAATTGACGATATTTCCGTAGCCCACCTCGGCGATCTCGGCGACGTTTTGGATAATGCCCAAATTGAAAAATTAATCGGTACGGACGTTTTGTTAATCCCGGTCGGCGGAACTTATACGCTCGACGCCAAAAAAGCGGTTGAGGTAATTTCGCAGATTGAACCGCGCATCGTTATCCCGATGCATTATAAAACTAAAGATTCAAAGATTGAGTTGGACTCGATTGATAAGTTTATTAAAGAGTTGGGGCTAACTCCATCCTACGAAGAAAAATTAAAAATTTCCAAGAAAGATCTTCCGAGTGAAGATATGGAACTGGTTATATTAAGTATTTAAAATTATGAACAACCCTAAAAAGGAAAGAACTTTTGTTATTCTTAAACCCGATACGGTCCAAAGAGGCTTGGTCGGTGAGTTAATTAAACGGATTGAAAACACCGGTTTGAAATTGGTGGCCATGAAAATGGTTAATGCGACCGAAGAACAACTTTGGGATCATTATAAAAAAGATGACGCTTGGTTCTTGAAAAAAGGAACGCGTACGATTGAAGAACGTACGTCCATGGGAATGCCGATTGAAAAAGAGGCTCTCGAATATGGCAAGGATATTATTCGCGCCTTAGTTAAATTTATGAGTTGCGGACCGATTGTCCCGATGGTTTGGGAAGGAAATCAGGCAGTAGGTATAATTAAAAAAATTGTCGGCTCGACCGAACCTCTAACTTCCGACGGCGGTACGATTCGCGGCGACTATACACTCGATTCCTATGAACTCGCGAGTCTCGATGCTCGGGCGGTACGCAATTTAGTCCATTGCTCCGACCCGATTGAAGACGCGGCCCGGGAAATTCCGATTTGGTTTAACGATTCTGAAATATTGAATTATCGTTTAATCAGCGAGCAAATACTTTACGATATAAATTTGGATGGAATTAAGGAGTAGCTAATAGATTTTTTGTATGGAAGACCAGACTAAGAAAAAATTTTTAATGAAAGTTGGGATTATTTCAATCATGGCGTTAATCCTAATTTTTTGGATTCTAAATATTAAAAATGTTTTTCATGATAACGCGGTCGCCGGCGCCGATCAAGATGCGGCTCAGTGGCAGAATCTAAGAAATAATTTTAGCGTGACCGTATCGGAAATGACAAAGAGTCTGGATAAAATCAAAGAAACGGACGCCGCCTTGAAAACCGCTTCCAGCTCCTTACTTGAAGCCTTAATTAAAGAAACTGATAAAATCGCCGCCTCGAGCACAATAGAAACAGCGAGTAGCAGCGAGGTAACTGGAAACACTCCGGTAATCGCTACCAGCACTGATAAAGTGGCCAGCTCGACGTCAGAGATAACAAAAAATAATTGTCCGCCCTATATAAATTGTATGCCGACAATCGGCGAGGCTCGACCTTGCGTGGTTCCGGCCGGATGCGAGGGGATAACCCAAATAGCCTATTAATTTTTATTTATGCCAAGAACAGACAAAGAGCCAAAAGAAAATAATTCCGAAGAAGAACCGGAAATAATTCCCAACTCGCGCCGCCAGACCGAATTCGGCATTATTCAAGACCAGCCATTAGTGGATGAAATGAGTAAGTCTTATCTGGAATACGCGATGAGCGTTATTGTTTCTCGTGCTCTGCCCGATGTGCGCGACGGCTTAAAACCGGTTCATCGTCGCATTCTTTATGCGATGTGGAATATCGGTTTACGCGCGAATGTTAAATTTCGAAAATCAGCGACGGTCGTCGGTGAAGTTTTAGGTAAATATCATCCTCATGGCGACTCGGCAGTTTATGATTCAATGGTACGTATGGCGCAAGATTTTTCGATGCGCTATCCGCTTGTCCGCGGTCAAGGTAACTTTGGTTCCATGGACGGCGACAACGCGGCCGCTATGCGTTATACCGAAGCGAAATTATCCGCTATTTCCGAGGAAATGCTTTTTGATATTGATAAAGATACCGTTGATTTTATACCGAATTATGATGGCAGCCATAAGGAGCCGCGCGTTTTGCCCTCAAAACTTCCTAATTTATTATTGAACGGCACCATGGGTATCGCCGTCGGTATGGCGACCAATATTCCGCCCCATAATTTAAAAGAACTGGCTGACGCGATCGACCATCTTATTGAAAATCCGGACGCGAGCATCGAAGACTTGATGAAGTTCGTAAAAGGTCCTGATTTCCCGACAGGCGGGATGATTTATGACAAGAAAGAAATTTTAGCGGCCTATGCGACCGGTAAAGGTGGTATCGTTTTACGTGGCCGGGCGGACATTGAGGAACAAAAAGGCGGTAGTTTTCAAATTATTGTTTCCGAAATTCCTTACCAAGTTAACAAGGCCGATCTCGTCGAAAAAATTGCCGATTTAGTTAAAGATAAAAAAATAGAAGGGATCAAGGCTTTGCGCGACGAGTCCGATAAAGACGGCGTCCGCATTGTTATGGAACTTAAGAAAGATTCCTATCCGAAGAAAATTTTAAACAGCTTATATAAACACACTTCTTTACAGACGACTTTCCATCTTAATATGCTGGCGCTCGTTGACGGCATCCAGCCTAAAGTTTTGACCTTAAAGATGATTCTTGAAGAATATATTAAGCACCGTGAGGAAGTTATCCGCCGCCGGACGCAATTTGATTTGAATAAAGCAAAAGATAGAGCGCATATTTTGGAGGGCTTAATGATTGCTCTAAAGCATATCGATGAGGTTATTAAAACGATTAAAGCTTCTAAGGATAAAGAAGTCGCCAAATTAAATTTAATTAAGAAATTCAAATTATCGGAGCGCCAGGCGATCGCTATTTTGGAAATGCGCTTGCAGAATCTCGCGAATCTTGAACAATTAAAGATTGAAGCGGAGTTAAAAGAAAAAATGGCACTTATTAAAGAACTTGAAGCGATTCTTAAATCAGTGGCGCGTATTCGTAAAATTGTAAAAGATGAACTACGCGTGCTCGCCGATAAATATGGCGACGAAAGACGAACAGAAGTTATTCCGCACGGCGTCGGCGAATTTAGCATGGAAGATTTGGTGCCGAATGAGGAGACGGTTGTGATGATGACGCGCGATGGCTATATTAAACGCTTAGAGCCGGATACTTTTAAGGTTCAAGCACGGGGCGGCAAAGGCGTTATGGGACTGACGACCAAGGAAGAGGATACGGTTGAATTCATGTTTACCTCCCTCACTCATAACGATATTCTATTTTTCACGACTAAGGGCCGAGCCTTCCAATTAAAAGTCTATGAAATTCCGCAAGCTTCCCGCGTCGCTAAAGGCACGCCGGTCGTTAATTTTTTGCAGTTGATCGGCGGCGAGCAGGTGTCTTCAATCCTGCCTTTGGATAAAGCCGTCTTTAGTAAATATTTATTCTTTGCGACAGAGAAAGGCCTCGTGAAGAAAGTCGAGTTAGCCGCTTTCAGTAATGTCCGCCGCAGCGGTTTGATTGCGATTAAGATTAAGGATGACGATAAATTGATTTGGGTAAAACCGACATCAGGTAGCGACCATATTCAACTCGTAACTGCCAAAGGCCAGGCGATACGTTTCAAAGAAACCGATGTCCGCGACATGGGCCGCGGTGCCGCTGGTGTTCACGGTATTCGTTTACATTCCGATGATTTAGTTATTGGGATGGGAATTGCAAAAACCGACAAAGAGAAAAAAAGAAATTATCAGATATTAACAATTATGGCCCACGGCTTTGGCAAGCGTACCGAGCTTAACTCTTATAAAGTTCAGGGCCGCGGCGGCAGCGGTATCAAGACCGCGAAGGTAACGACTAAGACGGGCGATATTACTAATGCCTTCTTGGTCAATGCGGACAGTATGGAGGGGAGAGATATTATTATTATTTCGGAAAACGGACAGGTTATCCGCACGCCGTTTAAGACGGTGAGCGTGCTGGGCCGCGATACACAGGGAGTCAGAATAATGCGCTTTAAAGAAGAAAACGATAAGGTCGCCGGAGTTACTTGGGTATAAAATTAAAGGCCGGCTTCCTGCCGGTCTTTTGCTATAATATTATCTTACAAATATATGAAAAGATACATCCGTGAGTTTAAGGAGTTTGCCGTTAAGGGCAACGTTGTTGACTTGGCCGTCGCGGTCATTATCGGCGGCGCTTTTGGAAAAATTGTTTCTTCGCTGGTCGCTGATGTCGTTATGCCGCTCATCGGTTTAATCATCGGCGGCGTTGATTTTGCCGCTTGGAAAATCGCACTGCGTCCGGGGGTAACCATGAATATCGGTGCGTTTGTGCAAAATGTCTTCGATTTTATAATTATCGCGCTGGTTATCTTTGTCATGGTTAAAATTATCGGTCGCTTAAAAAAGCAGTTGATTAAGGAAGAGGCCAAAGGCGAAGTCGCCCCCCCGCCTTTAACGAAAGACCAAGAGCTGCTTGGTGAAATTAGAGATTTATTGAAAAAATAATATTAGGGTAAATTTATGGATAATTATTTGTCATTATTTTTATTAGCTGTTCTTGTTATCGGAGTTATCGCCGTAATTATTTTATTATTGCGCCGTAAGGAGGCGAGTTCTGATCCGAAATTAGATTCTTTGGCCGAGCGCCTGATTCAGCAGTCAGAAAAATTATCGAATCTCTCAACCCAAAATAGCGAACTGCGCCAAGAGCTTGATAAAAAATTATCAGAAACGCACCGGACTAATCAAGACCAATTTAGCCAGACGACCAGAATTGTGCAAAATATCAGCGCGCAATCGGCTAAACTTATTTCCGATGTGACGGAGAAGCTGACCAAGCTTGATGAAACAAATAAACAAGTGGTAAATTTTTCCGCTCAGCTCCAGAATTTACAGGATATTCTTAAAAATCCGAAGCAGCGCGGTGTGCTCGGTGAATATTTTTTAGAGGAGACCTTAAAAAATGTTTTGCCGCCCGGATCATACGAGATGCAATATAAAATGGGCAAGAACGAAAAAACCGGCAAGGATTTGATTGTTGACGCTGTCGTTTTTGTAAAAGATAAAGTTATTCCGATTGATGCCAAGTTTTCTTTGGAAAATTATGAGCGTATTTTAAATGCCACCGATAGCGAATCGCGGGAAAAGTTTGAAGCGATTTTTAAACAGGACCTGAAAAATCGAATTGATGAAACCGCTAAATATGTTTTGCCGGAAAGAAAAACAATGGAGTTCGCTTTTATGTTTATTCCTTCGGAAGCGATTTATTATGATTTACTTGTGAACAAAGTCGGGGCAGTCAAAGTTAATACGCGTGATTTAATTGAATACGCTTTCCGGGATAAGAAAGTTATCATCGTTTCTCCGACATCTTTCTTGGCTTATCTGCAAACCGTCCTGCAAGGCCTTAAGGCGATGCAAATTGAAGAAAAGGCCAAAGAGATACGCGTTAATATTGAAAAACTCGGTAAGCACATGAATAGCTATGACGAGTTTATGAAAAAATTAGGCTTAAGTATGTCGACGACGGTCAATCATTATAATAATGCTTACGCGGAGTTTAAGAAAATAGATAAGGACGTCACTAAAATTACCGAGGGCGAAAGCAAAATTGAGCCCCTGAAAATCGATAAACCGAAAACGTAAAAATAATAAATAAAAAAATAGCTCCCGTTTAAGCGGGAGCTTTTTGAAAATTTGTCGTTTATTTGCTAATTAAGACAGAGAACCTTAAAAAGTCAGAGCAGAAAGCATTAAAAAAAGTGCGAGGGAGACAAGAGCATGGATAAAAGACATATAGAACAGCCTTTGTACTTCTTCGGGATCACTCAAAGGGCTGGGTTGTATTTTTTTGTCGCTACCTGCCTCTGTAGTTTCATTTATTTCTTTTTGTTTGTGGTTTATTGTTGCCACTACAATGTGAGTAATAAACAAAAGAGAAGCGACAAAAAGTACGAAGTTAAAGGCCAAAATGAAATAGAAATCGCGTCCAAGCGAAATCGCGACAATCATACCGGCCAAACTTGTGGCGATGGTTGTTCCGAGTACCGGAATCCGTCTATAAGTACCATGTATTTCCGCGGGGACTGAAGTTACGAAAAATTCAGTCAGGGAGTATAACAGTAACAGGACTGTTATAACAGCAAAGATTTCGGGATCGTAGTTTAGAGTCGGGTTGATCATCGGGGTTATCATTTTGATGATAAATAGGCTGATGAGTGCGACTGCGGTGGTACGGATAGCAATTTTCCAGTAATTTGTCATTTTCTCCATTTTTGTGGTTTTTTTTGTGGGTTAATGGTTAATTTATCTGTGTATAATTGAATTATTTAAATGAACTGTTTCCTGAAATTCTATAACAAAACAAGATGTTTGTCAAGGCTGTGATTAAAGCGTCTAGTATATTATACTTAAGATATGGAGGACAAAACTAACATAAAAAAAGAACTCAAAAAAATCATCGTTTTTTTCGATCTTTTTGCTTATCCCTTAAGTGCTTTTGAGCTTTGGCAGTATAGTGCTAAAAAGTTTACTCTGGCAGAAGTTATAAAAGTATTGGACGAATCGACCGGAGATATTGCTCAAAAAAACGGTTTTTATTTTTTGCCCGGGCGCGCGGAAATAGTTGAGACGCGGGCCCGACGTTATAATTATTCGAACCGCAAATATAAAAGCGCTGAGCGTTTTATTAGAGTCTTTAAATACCTACCTTTTATTAAGGCTATTGCGCTTGCCAATTCTATCGGCGCCCATAATTTACGTGACGGTAGCGATATCGACTTTTTTGTGATTAGCGCGCCGCACCGAATTTGGCTGACGCGTTTTATTCTGGCGAGTGCCGCTAAATTTCTGCATCGCCGTCCGACGGCCATAAATAAACGCGATAAAATTTGCCTGAGCTTTTATGTCACGACTGAAAGTTTAAATTTAGATAGCTTGCAGTTGCCGGAAAATGATCCCTACTTTTTTTACTGGCTTCGAACTTTAGTTTTGTTGTATAATAAAGATAAGACCTATGAAAAATTTTTGGCGCTTAATCAGATAGACGAAACTGAGTCTGAGTTTTTTGCCGAGACGGAAAATGCGGCCGGTAAAAGCAGATTGCTCGACTATCTGGAAACAATTGTTAAGAAAATTCAACTTAAAATTATGTCGCCGGCCTTAAAGGCAGCGATGAATAATTCGACCGGGGTGCTTGTGAGCGATAAAGTGCTGAAACTTTATCTGATCGACAATCGCGCGGCGTATGCGGAAAAATATGGAAACAAGATTAGGGAAATTTTTGGGGAAGGCAATTGAGTACTTGAGCTATCTTTTTGTTTTTACTTTACCCTGGCAGCTAAAACTTATTTTTCGTCCCGGCGAAACTAATTATACGGAGATTAGTTTTTATTTTAGCCATGGTCTTTTGCTTTTGATTCTATTTCTTTTTTTGTGGCGCCGGCTTAAGGACACGGAAAAAGAAAATGAGTCGCCGGCCATTATTTATTCTTTGGCCGCTCTCGAGTTCTTTGTTTTTATTTCAATTTTCTTCGCTTCAGACCAAGTTCTGGCCGCCTATCGTTATTTTATTTTTTTGGCGGCTTTAAGTTTATTTTTTATTATTCGTTTCGGAACGGCCCCGCGTAATTATAAAGATCCGATAATAAATAAAATTGGCCTTATATATAGTTTTTTGGCCGCCGCTCTTGCGCAAGCTATACTCGGTATATATCAGTTTTTAACCCAGACGAGCTTTGCTTTCAAGTATTTGGGTATGGCCGCACACAATCCCAGCACTTTAGGAACAGCCGTTATTGAAACCGCTAATGGCCGTTGGCTCCGTGCCTATGGCGGATTGGATCACCCTAATATTCTTGGCGGCTTTCTCGCTATCGCCTTAATTTTAGCCGCTTATTTGCTGGCTAAGAAAAAGATGCTTAATACCCGGCGCCAAGTCTGGTCTTCTATTTTTCTTTTTATATTTTATTTTATCACCCTTTACGCTTTATTTTTTACTTTTTCGCGCAGCGCCTGGTTGGCTCTCGCCGCCGGTTTTCTCGCTCTCCTAATCGCCTTGATTGTAAATAAGGATAAATGGATATTGGGCCGATTCATTGCTCTAATCTTTTTTTCCGCCGCGCTTATCGGTATTGCAGCCGCTCCTTTTCAGGAATTATTAATGGTCAGAATCGATGCGACGACGCGCTTGGAACAAAAATCAATCACGGAAAGAACAAGTTATATTTTTCAAGCCAGAGACTTATTGCAAAAAAACTTTTTAACGGGGGTCGGAATCGGCAATTATAGTACGGCCGTCGCCGTCGCGGATCAAAACAAAGAACCGGCGTGGGAGTACCAGCCGGTGCATAATGTTTTTCTTTTGCTGTGGGCAGAGGGCGGGCTATTTTCTTTTTTATCTTTTTTAATTTTTCTTTTTTTCTTAATAAAAAACGGCCGCCGTGAAATTTACGCTTTCGCTATCTTGGCGCCGCTTTTAATCCTGATGCTGCTTGATCATTGGCTTTTCAGTTTGCCCTTCGGTATTTTATTTTTCTTCCTGCTGTTGGGCTTGATATGATAATTTTTTTGCAGTAACATCAAATCCGTTTCCAGATTTTTTAATATTTTGTCTAAGATAGCGGCGTCGGGGCGGCTATCTTTTTTTATTTGTTCTTTAATTAAGCTTAAGACAGCTGCGGCTGTGCCAAAGTAGTCGTTGCTCGCCACGTGAAACTTTACGCTGGCTTCATCTTTAAGCAGCCAGACGGGAGGATTTATTTTATATTTTTTTTGCCGGGGAATACGCATGGTGAAATAGAAAATTAGACTAGATAATACTGGCGAATTTATTTTTGCCGATAATAAGATGATCAAGGACTTCAATATCTAAAATCTGACCGGCGGCGATTAATTTATTAGTGATATCGACATCCGCTTTCGAGGCCTTAAGAACACCGGAGGGATGGTTGTGCGCGATGATTAAAGCCGCGGCCGAGTATTCCAGGGCGGGCCGAAAAACTTCACGGGCCTGAACCAAGGAGGCGTCTAAAGTTCCGATTGAAATAACTTCATCATGGATTAATTGATAGTGAGCGTTTAAGTAAAGGCCGCGGAACTGCTCTTTATTGAGATGGCCCATGTCTTTTAAGTAATTATAAGCTTGACTGGCCGTTCGTATCGTTATCGAACCGCCCGGTTTTTTCTGGTAAAAGCGGCGTCCCAATTCAAAGCAGGCAACTATCTGGCAAGCTTTGACTAAAGGAATTTTTAAATCTTTTTCAATCAAGGCCGGATCTTTTTGGTAAGCGATCCCTTTTTCGCCGTATTCGCGCATCAGGCGGCTAGCCATGGAAAAGACCTCTTCTTTCTTGGTACCGACGCCAAGAACTATCGCGAGTAATTCGGTGGCGCTCAGCGCACCGGCGCCGTTTTGGATTAATTTTTCACGCGGTTTCTCTTCATCCGGCAAATCGCGTACGGCGAGGATTTTATACTGTTTACCGTGATTTAAAACGAAATTATGGTCGCTGATTTTATAAGACATATTAATGCGTATTAATTAAAAGGGGAGAAATGACCCCGTCCTTTAAATTATAGCAAAAATATGCTAAATTTAGAACATCTTAAGTCTATTGAAATATAATCAAGACGCTAAAAATAAGAAATATATGAATAATTATAAAAAGGCAATTTTGTCAAATAAAGTACCCCTCTACACTATTCCCATCAAAGGGGCGAAAACTGCGACCGCCCTCGTTTTATTTAAAACCGGGTCTAAATATGAAAACCGAGATAATAGTGGAATTTCGCATTTTCTGGAGCATCTTTTTTTTAAGGGTACGAAAAGGCGGCCCAATACCTTAACTCTGGCCAGCGAAATGGATTCTTTGGGGGGAGAATATAACGCTTTTACCTCCAAAGAATATACCGGCTATTGGTTTAAAGTGGCGAATAATAAATTAGCCAAGGCCTTGGACATCATGGGCGATATGATGTTCGGATCATTGTTTGATCCGGCGGAAATTGAAAGAGAAAAGGGTGTGATAATTGAAGAATTAAATATGTACGAGGATAACCCGCGCATGCATATCGATGATGTGTTTGAGGCATGTCTCTATGGAGATACGCCGGCGGGACGTGAAACTATTGGCACAAAAAAGAATATATTGAGTTTCAAGCGCGAGGATTTATTGAATTACTTAGAGACGCAATACGGCACAAAAAGTGTATATATTGTCATCGCCGGCGCCGTTCAGCCGAGCGATAAAAAAATTGTGGAAAAAATATTTAATAAGTTTAGCGCTAACAAGAAAATTGATAAAGTGGCAGTTAAGGAAGCACAAAAAAAACCGCAACTATTAATTTCACCGAAGAAAATTGATCAATCGGTCTTGTCTTTAGGGGTTAGAACTTATGCAATCGACCATCCGGAGGAGTTTAAATTAAAATTAATCTCTATTATTCTGGGCGGCTCAATGAGCTCACGTTTGTTTATTAATCTGCGCGAACGCAATGGACTCGCTTATTATGTCCATACGGAAACGGAGTTTTACTCAGATTCTGGCTATTTAACGACCGAGGCGGGCGTCCCGAAGGCTAAAGTCGAGCAGGCGATAAAAATTATTTTGGCAGAATATAAAATAATTACCGAGGAAATGGTGTCGGTCAAAGAATTAAAAAGAGCGAAAGATATATTAGAGGGACGCGTTTTATTGCAAATGGAATCGTCTGATAATTTAGCTAATTGGTATGCGCGCCAGGCAATGTATCGTCGTAAAATTATGACGCCGGGTGAACTTATTAAAATAATTAAAAAAATAACGGCCACCGAGATTCGCGAGAGTGCGCGTAAAATATTTGTTGAGAAAAACCTTAACCTGGCCTTAATCGGGCAGGCGCGGGCGGACAAAATTAAACCGATATTAAAATTTTAGTATTAGATCTCTAAATTCATGTCGGAATTACTACAAAAATTAAATTCTGTTCAAAAACAAGCCGTCAGGCATGATGAGGGTCCGCTTCTTCTTGTGGCCGGCGCCGGGACTGGTAAGACCACGGTTTTAATTAATCGCTTGGCCTATTTAATCATGGAAAAGAAAGTGCCGACCGAAGAAATTCTCCTGCTTACTTTTACCGAGAAGGCGGCCGGAGAAATGGAAGAGCGGGCTGACAAAATATTGCCCTATGGTTATGTTGATCTTTGGATTAATACTTTCCATAGTTTCGGCGAGCGTCTACTCCGCGAGCATGCGCTTGATATTGGCCTGGGAGCCAGTTTCAAACTTCTCACGGAAACCGACCAGTGGGTACTTATCAAGAAAAATCTGGCTTTGTTCCCCTTGGATTATTATAAACCGCTCGGCAATCCGACTAAATTTATTTCTGAGTTAATCCGGCATTTTTCCCGTCTCAAAGATGAGAATATTAGTCCCGCCGAATACTTGAAATATGCCGAAGAGCTCGAGGCTAATCAGGACAATAAATTAAGCGGGTTAGCGGGCGGAAAAAAGCCGGCGCGGACAAAAGTGAAAGTCAAACCTGACGAAGGTGATGAATTAGAAATTAGCCGCCTTAAAGAATTGGCGAATGCTTATCATATCTATAATCAGCTTTTGCTTGATAATAATTATTTAGATTTTGGCGATTTAATTGTTTATACACTTAAGTTATTCCGGGAGCGGCCGAATATTTTAAAATATTACCGGCAGAAATTCCGTTACATAATGGTGGACGAATTTCAAGATACGAATTGGGCCCAATACGAATTGGTAAAAATGCTGGCGGCGCCGAAAAATAATTTGGTGGTTGTGGGCGACGACGACCAGGCGATTTATAAATTCCGGGGCGCGTCGATTTCCAATATCATGCAATTCAAAGATGATTTTAAGGGGGCGACCGAGCTGGTTTTAACCGAGAATTACCGTTCGCGCCAAGAGATTCTTGACTGCGCTTATAGATTTATTCAAAACAATAATCCCAATCGTCTTGAAGAAAAATTAAAAATCAATAAACGACTGCGTGCCTTGGGAGAGGTCGCTCAGAAAGACTATCCGGAAAAGGCCGTGCATTTTTTTAATTTTGACACCGCGGCCGATGAAGCTGCCTATGTCGCGCAAAAGATGATGGCTCTTTATGAATCGGGGCAAGAAGCCGGCGACGAAGTAAAGTGGTCCGACTTTGCGATTTTGGTGCGGGCGAACGACACCGCGAGTGCATATGTTAAAGAACTGACCCGTTATAACATTCCGAATCAATTTATGTCTTGGCGCGGCCTTTATTATAAACCCCTTATTTTAGATGTTTTGGCTTATCTGCGTCTTTTAGATAATTACCATGAATCGGCCGCTCTGTTTCGTGTTTTAAACATGAATATTTTTAAAGTGTCGCATCTTGATCTCGTAACCATCAATAAGATGGCGGCTCGCAAAGTCTGGTCCTTATATGAAGCTTTGAAAAACGTCGGGGCAATTCCGGGCGTTAGTGCCGAGAGTCAAAAAAATATCGCAAAACTGCTTAGCCTAATCGCGAAACACTCGCTTTTAGTCGCCAGCCAGAAGCCGACTAAAATTTTCCTGAACTTCGCCTATGATTCGGGATTACTATCCGATCTTGATCGGGATCGTGACCTGGAATTATACTCCTATTTGAATCAGCTTTATCAGAAAATGAAACGCCTGGAAGAAAGCGAAGCGGATTTAAGGCTTAAAGATTTTTTAATGGCTATAAATTTAGAATTAGAGGCGGGAGAAACCGGTGCCTTAAAGCTTGATTTTGCGGATAACGAGACGGTTAAAATTATGACGGTTCATGGCGCCAAGGGTTTGGAATTTAAATACGTTTTTATTGTAAATTTGGTTGATAAAAAATTTCCCACGATTGCGCGCGGTGAAAAGATTTCTTTACCGGACGCTCTCGTTAGAGAAAAAATTGTGACGAGCCCCGATATTCATCTGGAAGAAGAGAGGCGCCTTTTTTATGTCGCTGCCACCCGTGCTAAAGAGGCCCTGTATCTGACCGGCGCTAAAGATTACGGTGGCGTGCGCGAGAAGAAAGCTTCGCGTTTTATCGCTGAAATGGGCGTGGACAATGAAATTGTGCCGGAATTAAAATTGTCTCAAAAAAATGAGTTTTTGCGTGATTTGCATTATCAGAATGCGCGAGAGCTTAAGACGGAAAACGAAAAAATGGCCGCCGAAAAATATCCTTTGCCGGAAAAATTCTCCTTTTCGCAATTGGCCGCTTTTTCGACTTGCCCCCTGCAATATAAATTCGCCTTTGTTTTAAAAATTCCCGCCTCGACCGATAAGGCCAGTCTGATATTCGGACGCGTGCTGCATAATACTTTATATAATTTTCTTTTACCGGTTTTAAGCGAACGGCAAAAAATGCAGGGAGACTTATTCCCCGATTTGCTGGTTGCCCGCGAAAAAAGCGCGGCTGAATTTATTAATAAGGCCCGTTTGCGCGACTTGTATGAAGAATTTTGGCAGGCGGACGGTTATAATAGCAAACAAGAAAGAGAAGATTATAAAAAGAAAGGGCTCGAGGCTATTAATAAATTTTGGGAAGACTACAGCACTAATCCGGCGCGCGAAATTTTATTTTTGGAAAAAAGATTTTCTTTTAAAATTGCCGGTGAAGTTATTAAGGGAGCGATTGACCGTATTGATAAGCAAGCGGACGGTAGCTTGGAAATTATCGACTATAAAACCGGAAAAACAAAAACAAAATTAGATTATTCGGAAAAGCGTCAATTAATCCTCTACCAAATATTTATTGAAGAATTCATGGGTGCAAAAATTAGTGCGCTTAGTTATTATTATTTGGAAAGCGGGGAGAAGTTTACGTTCACGGCGACAGCCAAAGATATTACGCGCCTGCGCTTAGAAGTGGCGGCGGAAATTGCGGCCATCAAGAAGCGTGATTTTACGCCGAAACCGTCACCGATGTGCGGGTTTTGCGATTTTAATTCTATTTGCGAATTTCGCCAAGTTTAATTTATAAATATATGGAAACCAGCGACAGATTAATTAGTCCGATGGAGCGCAGTGGCGACGAAGCGCTTGATTTAAGCTTGCGCCCGAAAACCTTAGCGGAGTATATCGGACAGGAAAAAATTAAGGCTAATTTGGCGATTACGATTGCGGCCGCGAAAAAACGCGGCGAACCGATTGAGCATGTTTTGCTTTATGGCGCCCCGGGGCTTGGTAAGACGACTTTAGCACATGTTATTGCTAACGAGGCGGGAGCGAATATCCGAATCACCTCCGGGCCGGCGATTGAAAAAAGCGGTGACCTGGCGGCGATTCTAACTAACCTTGAAGCCGGTGATATTCTTTTTATCGATGAAATCCATCGTCTTCATAAAACGATTGAAGAAATTTTATATCCGGCCATGGAAGATTTTGCCCTTGATATCATTATGGGCAAAGGGCCGAGTGCCCGCACTTTACGACTTGATTTGCCGAAGTTCACGATTATCGGGGCGACAACTTTAGCGAGCCTATTATCCGCACCGCTGCGCGATCGTTTTGGAATTACTCATCATTTAAATTTCTACGAAAAAACGGATATTGAAAAAATTATTAAACGCAGTGCCCGTATTTTGGGAGTGGAAATCGCCGACGATGCCAAAGAGGCGATTGCCGCGCGCAGCCGGCGGACGCCGCGGATTGCCAACCGTTTATTGAAGAGGGTGCGCGATTATTGCGATGTAAAGGGCGACGGGAAAATTACTTTAAGCGATTGTCTTGAGGCTTTTACCATGTTGGAAGTTGATGAATTAGGTTTAGATTTAATCGATCGCCGTATTTTAGAAACTATCGCCCATAAATTTAAAGGCGGTCCGGTTGGCTTAAATACTCTAGCCGCAGCCACCGGGGAAGAAATGGATACGATTGAAAATATGTATGAGCCATATCTTATGCAACTTGGGTTTTTAGACCGCTCGCCGCGCGGGCGCATCATAACTCATCTCGGCTATGAGCATTTGGGGATGAAAGCCCCGGGGATGGACAAACTAGTATAGTTGTTTATAGCTATGAAATTATTAGTTAAAGATTTTGATTATCATTTACCGCCGGAGCTTATTGCCCAGCAGCCGGCCAAACCGCGGGATCACTCGCGGCTTTTAGTGTTAAATAAAAAAACGGGAGAAATTGAACATCGGCATTTCTACGATATAGTTGAGTATTTTCAGACGGGCGATATTCTGGTTCTCAATAATTCCAAAGTTTTTCCGGCACGCCTGATTGGTCATAAAAAAGAAAGCGGCGGCGCCGTAGAAATTTTCTTGCATCAAAATAAAACGAGCAATACTTGGCAATGTCTGGTGCGGGGAAGAGTCAAGGAGGGCTTGCTGGTAGTTTTTAAAAATAAACTGGTCGCCGAGATATTGGAAAATAATAACGATGGCACCTGGCTTATAAAGTTTAATTTAAAGGGATTAAGTTTTTGGCGGGCGATTAATAAAATCGGGGAAGTGCCCCTGCCTCCTTATATAAAGAGAAATAAGCAAAGAGCCAGCGATAAACATAATTATCAAACCGTTTTTGCGGATGCTAAAAAAGTCGGTTCGGCCGCCGCGCCAACAGCCGGACTTCATTTTACCGCGGCGATCATCAAGAAAATCAAAGCCCGGGGCGTAAAAGTAGTATATGTGACTCTTCATGTCGGTTTGGGGACTTTTGCTCCAATGAAGACAGAAAAGATTACGGAACACAAAATGCACAGTGAATTGGTAGAAATTCCGGTCGCGACCATGAAAACGGTTCTAAAGGCCAAGAAAAACGGGCAGAGAGTAATTGCCGTGGGAACGACGAGTTGTCGCACGCTGGAATCAATCGATTGGCCGGCTATGAGGACGGCGGATAAATTACAGCCGCAAGCGTATTGGACGGATATTTTCATTTACCCCGGCTATAAATTTCAAGTAGTTGATGCACTAATTACAAATTTTCATTTGCCGAAATCAACCCTCCTTATGCTTGTCAGTACCCTGGCCGGAGCAAAAAATATCAAGCGGGCCTATTCTGAGGCGATATTGCGGGATTACCGCTTCTTCAGCTATGGTGATGCGATGTTTATTAAGTAAGGTTAGGTAAAAAAGCCAATTTGATTTTTTTTTGATTTTCTGTTATAGTGATAATTAAATATCGCGTCAAGAATTTATATTAAACTCTGAGAACATATCATATTTATGAAGAAATTTATTCTTTTTGTTTGGGAAATAGTAAAGGTAGCCATGGTGTCGGCGCTAATCATAATCCCAATTCGTTATTTTTTAATTCAGCCCTTTTTTGTTAAAGGCGCCTCGATGGAGCCTAATTTCCATGATAAGGAATATTTGATAATTGATGAAATTAGCTATCGTTTTGAAACGCCGCAGCGCGGCCAAGTTATCGTTTTCCGTTATCCGCGCGATCCGCAGGAATATTTTATTAAAAGAATCATCGGTTTGCCGGGCGAGGAGGTCCAGGTTAAAGATGGCCATGTCATTATTTATAATGTTGAGCATCCGGACGGCTTCACTCTGAGTGAAAAATATTTGCCCAGTGATTTTGCGACTTTTAATTCTGATGAAAGCAGAGTTAAAATTGGCGCAGACGAATATTATGTTTTGGGTGATAATCGCGGAGCCTCTAAAGACTCGCGTTATTTCGGCGCCGTCAATAAAAGTTTTATTACCGGGAAAGTCTTGTTCCGTGGTTGGCCCATCAATGAAATAACCGTATTTAATAAAGATTATTGGCCACAATATAATAATTAAAGAAAGGGAAATAATAATTAAAGTATGCCCAGAAGAAAAAAAATTCAGCCGGAAACAGCTGTGAAAAAAACTGAAAGAAAGAGCGAAAAAATAACGCCGCGTCTTTTAGGGATGAAAGATGTGGTGGGCTCGGAACAGATTTGCCATGATTATGTAATTGCCAAAGCGCTGACTCTGGCGAAACTTTATAGTTTTGCCCCAATTAAAACTCCGATTGTGGAAAGTTTTGATCTCTATAAAAAATCGACCCGCCATAATACTGATAAAGAGTTCTATTTCGTTGAAGCGGAGAAAAGCGAGAAAGTAGTTTTGCGCCCGGAGTTAACTCAAGGCGTGGTACGGGCATATCTGGAAAATAATTTAGGTGAGAGCGGTCTGCCGGCGCGTTTATTTTCGCTGGGTTCAATTTTTCGCCATGAAAAACTGCAGTCGGGGCGTTATCGTGAATCAACTCAGTTTAACTTGGAAATAATTGGCGAAAAAAAAGCGATGGCCGAAGCAATTTTAATTACGATCGCTCATAATTTTTTTGAAGAATTACAAATCAGCGCGCAGGTGCAAATTAATAGTATCGGCTCCGCCGACTGCCGGCGCGAATATGCCAACAAACTCACTGCTTTCTATAAAGAAAGAGGGCGGCGCTCCAAGCTTTGTAATAATTGTAAAAATAATCTCGGTAAAAATAGTTTGAGTCTGCTCGATTGTAAGGAGGAGGCGTGCGTGAAGCTGCGCGAAGAAGCGCCGCAAATCGCCAACTACTTATCGGATGAAAGCCGGGAACATTTTACGCGAACCTTGGAAATTTTAGATGAACTAAATATTAATTATAATTTTAATCCCTATTTAGTGCGTGGCTTGAATTATTATAACGATACTGTTTTCGAATTTTGGCCGATTAATGAAGACGGTTCGGTTTTAGGAAAAATGGCTTTAGGCGGTGGCGGACGTTATGATGCGCTCGTCGAAAATATGGGCGGGCCATCGACTCCAGCCGTTGGTTTGGCGCTGGGGATTGAACGGGCCGTATCGCGCCTTAAAGATAAGCACCTCTTGTCAAATCCCGTAGAAGAAGATATAGTATTTATTGCCCAGTTGGGTGACCAAGCCAAACTTCGCGCTTTGCAGCTTTTTCAGGACTTGCGCCGCGCCGGCTTTAATGTTCGCCAATCCTTTGCTTCGGACAGTTTAAAAATACAGCTTGAGGAGGCTTTGGCGATGAAGGCAAAAACTTGTTTGATATTAGGTAAAAAAGAAATAATGGATGGCACGATTTTAATGCGAGATATGGATTCGAGCGCGCAGGAAGTGGTTGTCTATAAAAAAATAAAGGAACGTTTAGCAAAAAAAGATAAATTAATAGAAAAAAGATTAAATACTAGAAAGGAAGGAGGATTATATGGCTGATTTTAAAAGAAAACCCGGTGAAAGTTTCGAAAGTTTTTTACGAAAATTCAAAAAGGGTTTAAAAAACAGTAAGCGGCTCGAAAAGGCAAGATCGGTGCAGCATTTGGAACCGAAAAATACCAAGCGTCTGCAGAAAAAATATGCCCTAACCAGTTTAGCTCTCAGCAAAAAGAATGAGCATTTACGTCGCATCGGCAAGCTGCCGGAAAGCACAATGCGTCCCTAAAAAATAAACAAATTTTTTAATAAAAAAACTCTCTTTAAAAGGAGAGTTTTTTTATGTTATTAAAGTGAATCGAGTGAATTATTTTATACCGGGAATAAAGCGCTTGATGGAAGCCAGGGCCGACTTGCGGCCGAATTGTTTTATTTGGTCGCGCGCCCGCCGCGTTTTAACGAATTTTAACCAATCCTTGTTCGGGCGAACCCGATTTTTTTCAATAATAATTTCTACCAAATCGCCATTTCTTAATTCTTGATCGAGGCGGCCTAGCCGGTCGTTAATAATCACGCCGGAAGCTTTGTTGCCGATATTGCTGTGGACGGCGTAAGCGAAGTCGATGGGAGTAGATTTTTCCGGGAGTTCAAAGACATCGCCGCGCGGCGAAAAAACAAAAATGCGGTCGCGAAAAATATCCATCTTTATTTTTTTTACCAATTCGCTTGTGTTGGTAATTTCTTTTTGAATATCAATTATTTCTTTAACCCAGGCTGGAGATTGGTAATTATTCCGCTCTTTTTTGGACTTATAATACCAGTGGGCAGAAAGACCATAAATAGATTCTTCATGCATTTCTTGAGTGCGGATTTGGAATTCGGCCGGCCGGCCGTCCGGACCAAAAATAGTAGTATGGAGGGAACGATAGCCATTGGGTTTGGGGACGGCAATATAATCCTTAAAGCGATTTGGTTTTGGTTTCCAGAGCGTATGGACAATGCCTAATATTTTATAACAATCATCAATGCTGGAGACAATTATACGCAAGCCAAAAACGTCATAGATTTCGTCAAATTGCTTGTCTTTTTCCTGCATTTTACGATAAATACTGTATAGATGTTTAAAACGCGCCTCAATTTCATAAACGACCCCCGCTTCTTGTATTTTAGGGATTAAAGCATCTTTAATTTTTTGGAAAAATTGATTGCGTTCGACTTTTTTTTCAACTTCATATTTATATTCGAGATCGTGGAATTGATCGGGATAAAGAAATTTAAAACAAATATCTTCCATCTGCCATTTTAGCCGGCCGATACCGAGTAAACCGGCAATTGGCGCGTAAATCTCGAGCGTTTCTTGGGCAATGCGCTTTTGTTTTTCCGGGGGCAGATTTTCCAGGGTGCGAAGATTGTGGAGGCGGTCGCAAAATTTTATGAAAATGACTCGCAAATCATTAGTCATGGCCAAGAACATCTTTTTTAGGTTTTCCCGATAACGCTCAATGCCGCGATATTTGATTTTACCAAGCTTGGTAACGCCGTTAACAAGGCTGGCAATTTCCGCGCCAAACAGTTTTTTTATTTCCTCAAGACTGGAACTGGTATCTTCGGGGACATCATGTAAAAGACCGGCGGCCACAGTCGCTAAATCTGCTTTTATTTCCGCGAGAATATAAGCGGTGTGCAGGGGGTGCTGGATATAGGCCTCGCCCGACTTGCGGAGCTGATCGCCGTGTGCGGCCACGGCGAATTTATAAGCTTTTTCCAAGATAGCCGTGTTCTCGCCGGGATGGTTTTCTTCAAATTTTTTTATTATCCTTTCAATCGTCATAAATGGTTTTTCTTTTCTAAGCTTTATGTTATAATAAAGTTATATAAATTATATCAAGAGAGCTGATAATTTAAAAGCTTTTTATCCGAGAGAATGAAGAAAAAAAGTAAATTATTTATTTTCATTTTAAGCATAATTGCGGTGGCAAGTATCGCTAATTTTGCGTTGGCGGCAGACTTCGGTTTTGCGCCAATTTCAAATTCACTTAGCTTGGCGACGGGTGATCCGCGGGAAATTATTGGGCGCATTATTCAGATCGCGCTCAGCTTCCTCGGGGTAATCGCTCTTATTTTAATTATGTATGCCGGTTTTCTCTGGATGACTTCGGCCGGCGATGAAGATAAAATAAGCCGCGCAAAGTCTACTCTACAAAGTGCGGTTATCGGACTCATTATTATCCTTTCCGCCTGGGCGATTACTACCTTTATTTTATCGCGGCTTTTTGGAGTTATCGGCGGAACGGCGGTAGACGGCGGCAATAATAACTCAAATTTTAGCAATCCGGGCATGGGGGCAATCGGCGCCTGTTCGGTGCAAAATTTTTATCCGGAAAACGGTCAAACCGATGTTGCTCGCAATAGCGCTATTATTATTACGTTTAAAGAAGAATTTAAAATCGATAGCGTTTGCGCGAATGCCGCCGGGGTGACTTGCGCCTGTGATAACGCGGCCTGTAATTTGATTAATCCGCAAGCGATCAGAATTTATAAAAATGACTTGGGCGATGCTTGTGCAAGCGGCTCTTGCCCTAACACGAATACCAATATTAGTGATGTGAGTGTTTCTGTTTCCGGAGACAGCAAAACTTTAGTTCTGACGCCCTTGTCTTATTTGGGCAGCCCGACCGCTCATGAATGGTATGCTGTAAAGATTACCGGAGATTTAAAAAAGAAGTCGGATGATTCCTCAATGTTTAAAACTTGCGGAGTCGATTATATAAATTGGAAGTTTGAAGTCGGTACGCAATTAGATTTAACCCCGCCGCAAGTTGTTTACGGCAGTATTTTCCCGCGCCCGGATAACGAGCAAGACGTCCAAAACCAAGCAGCCCCGGCAGTGCCGGCCAGCGGTTTTGTCACTATTAATGAATGCCCAAACATATATAAAGCTTCGGCCATAGTAAGTGTTAATCCGATTGGGTCTGCGCCGGAGGCTGCGGCGACTGCTTTAAATTATCAGGGAAGCCTGACAAACTTTCGAGTCGTAATTTCGTCCGATTCACGTGACCGGGCACAATTATTTGATGCAAATAATATTAATAATTTATTGGGTTCAGCGGACTTTGATGCTCAAGGGAGCGCCAAGTTTAATGGCTATTTTATTTTAACCGCCGCCGAGCGTGCTCCGGGTAATTCTTGGAATATTGTTATGGCTCCGGAACAATTAGCAGATACCTTAACGATTGGCGCGGAAACTTATACTTTTTCTGCGGCGGCTTCGGGAAATAATAATATTCACGTGGCTAATCTTCACTGTATCCCGGAAACTGGTAATCAGATATACGCGGTTTTAAGCGGCGACCCGGCGGTCAATGTCGAACATGTCGGCAACACGGTTAATTTAACAGCCAAGGTAGCCGGAACCAGCGGTAATAAAATTATTGTTAGTACTACCAATAATACCGCCCTGCAAACTCAGACGCTTAAGGGAGGAGTCGATAAAAAAGATTTAGCGAAAGTCCTTGATAAAAAAGACAACCCCATGAATACGGTTGTTCAGGTTAATTTTAGCGAACCGGTTAATCCTTTGAAAGTAGCGGGCTTAGCCTCCGAGGTAGCGAATTATATTAAAGTTGTTAATTATGACGCGGCCAGCTTGGCAAGCAGTTCACCCTGCACTAAAAATTCCGATTGCCGTTCTTATAAGTGCGAGGGCGCTGACGGTGCTCAAGTTTGCGTTGGTGATTATATCGGCGGAAAGTTTTTAGTTAGCAACGCCTATAAAACGGTTGAGTTTGTTTCGGATAACGAGTGCGGCGTTAATGGCTGCGGTGAAAAAATTTATTGCTTGCCGGCCAATAGTCATTTGGCGGTAGAATTAAAGTCCGCTGATTTGAAAACTTGCGCCAGTGATAGCGACTGTTTAGCTTATACGCCGTTTCGGACTTGTTCGTCGACGCCACTTGGTTATAAGACTTGCCAAAATATTGATACTAAAAATTATCCGGCAGCCGCGGGCACGCTCAATGGTATTATTGATACGGCGGTAAATTCTTTTGATGGCGATCGTAATGTTTATGCTGACGGGCCGCTCGATTTTTATAATGATAATTTTCAGCCGGACCAAAATTTAAATAAAAAGGATAATTATCGCTGGTCCTTTTATGTTAACGATACAATCATGCTGACGCCACCGCAAATCGAATCCGTGACGCCGGCCCAAGGTGCGATGGGGGTAACTTTAGCCGATCCGATCAGAATCGCTTGGAATTCCTTAATGATGAATGGCAGCCTGACGACGGGCAGTGCTTTAGTGAGTAATGGCACCAGCACAATAGAGCATAAATTAATAAATTTAAAGAGTTCGTCCCCGACCGCGAACGGATATTGGGTTGAAAATGATAATATCGACACTGAACCATTGGACGGAGAACCGGATAAAACTATTTCTTGGATAAAACACACCCCTTTTTCTGAAGCAATGAGCTATCGTGCTCAAGCCGGATCGGGTATTAAAGATATATATCAGAATTGCTATAAACCAAGCGCGGGCGTGAGTTGCCCGGTAACTGCTTTAAATCCTTCTTGCTGCTTCGGCGTGGCCACCAGTACTCTTGATGCCAGTGGCAATTGTCAGTAGAAATAAAACGAGCAAAATTTTTTTAAAAATAAGGTAACTTATAAAAATTTGTGAAATTGGTGTCTAAAAAAATCGCCAAAAAATTCTTAGTCCTGTCTTTGCTAATGGCGGGCCTTTTATTCGCGCGCTATATTTTAGCGGCGGATTTTGGGACCAATGCAGTCAGTAACGGCTTGGGCGGCTCTTTGGCGGCCGGCGATCCGCGCGAACTCATTGGGAGAATAATAAATATTGCGCTTGGCATTTTGGGGACCGTGGCTGTCGGACTGATTCTTTATAGCGGCTTTCTCTGGATGACCTCGGCGGGCGATGAAGATAAAATTAGCACAGCGAAGAATATTTTGAAAAATGGCATTATCGGGTTGCTAATCATTTTATCTTCTTGGGCGATTGCAACTTTTATTTTAAATCAATTAGGAGGAACGATTAACGGTAACGGGGGCAGCGGCTGTATTAGCGGCGAGATTCAGTCTTGCGGCTGCGGCGGTTCAATGGCTTGCAGTAATGGCACCTGGGGAGGATGCATCGGTTCAAATTTACAAAATTGTATTACTCCTCCGACCAGCTGTGATTCAAGTCCAAATCCGGGCTGCCAAGCAGTCGATCAAATTTGTGCTGCCGGATATTTTTGCGATAATACCTGTCTTTGTCAGACGCAAGGAAATTTGGGCGACTCCTGCGACGCTGATTCCAGTAATTTAACTTGCGATGCGGACAATACTCGTTGTTCCGAATATTTAACCTGTAATCCGGAGACATGCTTGTGCGCCGGTCCGCCCGTTATTACCGGGCTTAGTCCCGTCGGTGGTTTTTGCGAACACGCTCCAAGCACGCCTTGTGCGCAAGATTCTGATTGCGGCGGCGATACCTGTAATTTAAGCGCGGCGAACGGAGCGGCGGATAATTTTATTACTATTTTCGGGAAAAACTTCGGCGATTATTCTGCGACCACGAGCCAAGTAGTTTTTCAGGGCAGTAGTAATCCCGTAAACGCAGCCTTGCCGGCTACGGTAAATCCCTTATGTGTAAATTCCTGGAGGGATGACCAGATTGTCGTTGCCGTGCCCGCCGGCGTTCAGTCCGGACCGATTGAAGTCATTAATAAAGATAGTCTAACTGACGCGACGGCTGATAGTTATGGCCCGAAGTTAGATGATTTTGTAAATAATAATATTAACCGCCCCGGTCTTTGTTATTTAGATCCGAATCAAGGAACTTTAAGTTCTGCGGTTTCTTATGAAGGGGTTAATCTGTATTCCGGTCAGGCTTATTTTGGAAATTATCAAAGTAATGTCCGCGCTTTAGATTCAAGTTTTACTAATCCGGCCGGTTTGTCAGGCACAGCAGCGACGCCCAATATCCAGCCGGGCGTGTCGGGTAGTTTTGTTGAAAGTAAGATAGCTAATTTCCCGCAAAAAAGTAATTTTCTTAAATTCACCAAAGATCACGAAGTCGGTGAAGGCCCTTATATTGTTTCTTTTTCGCCGAGCATCGGTAATGGCGGCCAATATGTAACTATTAAAGGTGCCGGCTTCGGCGGAGCCCAAGGCACAAGCCATGTATATTTTGCCAGCGGGGCAAGTAAGACGGAAGCGGCCTATGATTTTCCGGCCATTTGCGCCAACTCGGTTTGGAAAGATAGCCAGATTATTGTTAAGGTGCCGAGTACCTTGGGCGATGATAGCTACCAAATTCAGGTAGCCATTGGTTCGACAACTATCACGACGCAAAATTTAAATCCCAATGCTTTTATTTTTGATCATAACTCAAGCTTAAAAACAAGCTTATGTAAAATCGACCCCGAGCAGGGGCCGATGGCTACTCCGATTACTTTATGGGGAGAATATTTTGGCGCGGTCGGCAGTAATGGTTTAGTGCGTTTTAATTATAATCAAGACGCAAGCGGTCCGATTACAAAAGAGAACGACGCGAATATTATTGAAACACAAGTTCCCGCCGCTGCGGTCACCGGGCCGGTTAAAGTTATAAAAAATAATGAAGCGGGTAATGACTTAAATTTTTCGGTGGCGGAGTGTACGAGTAATGAAGAATGCAATAATCAAGTTTGCTGCCCAGCGAATACCTATAAAAAGGGGCAGTGTGTTTCTGATCTTGATCAATGCTTTGTAAATATTCCAACTTCAGTTTTTGAATGGGGTTTCAGCACCAGTTTTGAGGCCACGACCACGCCGAATTTCGATAGTTGTTTGGGGTTATCAAAATATCTTGGCACTTGCTATCAAGGCGCTTCATGCCCGAATAGCCCCGGGGCCTGCTCATCACCGGGTACTAATTATCAAAAAATTGTCGGTTCTTGCGATATCAGTTGCCAAAATGCGCCCGGCTGTACCGCCACTACTTGTACATATAATGTAGCGCTTGATAAATGCGTGCAAAATATTGCCAGCGGGGTTTGCGATTTAGAGAAATCAATTACCTTTCCGGCTTCGGCTTATTCATTCACAGTTGGGCCGGATGCTTATACTACCAAGGAAAGCTGTAATTCGGACGGCAAATGGGAAATAGTTTCGCCAACTTCTTGCCCAATCGGCTGGACACGCACCAGTGGCGACCATTGTATTCAGGACAACGCTACGTGCGCTCTTTGTGGCGCCAATTTAAGTTGTAATGAGGTAAATACTCAGGGCCGTTGTGTTTCCGCTAAAATCTGTGCCGACAAGGATGCGAAATGTATTGATAACCCGATCGGGAGCGAAGCGGATAATTGTATTGTTGAAGTCGCGCCGAGTTGCGAATGCTGTTGCCGGATTGGGAAAGATGCTGAAGATTGTTGTGCGCCGCTTACCTGTGCCGGAAAGTGTGGATCAGATATAACCAATAATACAAATACTTACGGCTCTTGCTCCGGTTGCGCTGCCGTCGGAACGACAGCCGCCGATCACGATGCCGCCTGCAATTGTTCGGGCCACGCCTCACAGTTTTGTGACATTAGTTCAGACCATCCGGCCGGTATTTGCACGGATTGCTCAGGCATAACGAGTCAGGAAACTTGCGGTGATCATTCTTCTGCCTGCTGCTTTGATTCAAATAAAACCGCGACGACGACTGATGATATTTGTCGGGGGACTAATGGTGGAGCGGTCGTGAGCACTGATAAAAATAGTGATAATTATGGATATTGCGGTTACTATAACTGTTTCAGTACGAGCACCCCGCCAATTGGCGATCCTCTGGTTTGTGCATCGACGACGCCGCTAAAAATTGGTTTTTTCAAAAATGTAAATACTTGCGTCGGCGACTGTCCGGCGGGAATCGGTAGCGACCCGTGCCGCGCCTTCGATAAAAATCAGGTTACTTGCTCTAATGAAAGTAATTGCTGCTTTGATGCGAGCTCCACTAATTGCTTATCGGGCAGCCAAATTTCGGGCGGAGCGAATGACGGTTACTGCGCTTATTATGATTGCGAAACTCCTCCCGGCAATCCTTTATTATGTAACCCGACGCCAACGACGACGCCAAAATTTGCGAGCACTTCTACTTGCGCAACCAGTTGCGCCAATCCCCCGGGTGGTGCGGGCTTAGACTGTGCTAACCAAACAGCCACTTCAACTTGTAATTTTGGTTTATGTAATTTTGCCGGATTTGCTTGTCTACTCGATACCGGTGAGGGCGGTGCTTATCCATCCTGCGGAACTTGCTGTTGCCAGGTTGGTGAGACGCCTGATTCTTGCGCCACTGCCTTAACCCCTAATTTACATTGCCAGGCCGATAAAGGCTCATGTTCTGGTGCGGGTCGCGGTTTGTGTTGCGGCTGTTCAGAAGATAGTGATTGCGGATCAATTAGTACGACGGGTTGCGGCGGCGATACTTGTTGCGAAGCGCGACCGAAGGTTGTAACGACTGAGCCGGCAGCGGCCGCCACTAATGTTTGTCGAAACGCGGCGCTAAAGATTAGCTTTAACGAGAACATGGATTTAAGCAGTTTCGGGAATAACTTTTTATTGCTTGAAGAAAAAGCTTACGGTAGCGGCGTTTGCCCGAACGGCACTTATGTTACCGATAATCGTTTAGTTGAAGATTTACTTAACGCAAATAATAAAAACTTAGTGGCGCGCTTGTGGGATAAATTAAGTTTGTCCGTACGTCATTTATTTGTTCGTTCAAGCGAGCAAGCTTTGGCCACCCCGCCGGATCCGGCGAAATTATATTGTGCAGTTCCGGGAGCGGTTAGCGCCGTCGAGAACGGTTCACAAACCGATTTAATTTTTACACCGGTTAGATTATTGGCGCCCGCCACAAAATATTATGCTATCGTTAAGGGCGACGAAGCGCTTAATAGTAAGAGTGGTATTTTAAGCATCTCCGGAATCGGCCTTAATGAAACTGGCCTTGATGAAGGCGACGGAACTTTTGTCGCCAGTGCCGCGGTTAAATTTAACGATCGCGCTTATTTAAATTCTTATAGTTTTGAATTTAGTACCTTATCTGATCAGGGTTTGAACGGAGGCGTTTGCGCGGTTGATCATGTCAGCATAAATCCAGCCTCATATTTATTTAAAACAACAAAAAATGATTTAAATGAAGTTGATACGGATATTACCAATAAGACTTTTGATACCAAGGCAGACCGCGATAAAGTGTTGACGGCGGGTGCCTATAGCGCCGACGATCAGTTGCTTTTCCCGGTAGCCGGTTATAATTGGGATTGGAATTGGGTCGCAGATAATAACAGTGCGGTTACTTTGACTGATTTAAGCACCCTGAATGCCCCGCTCGGTATCAGTGTTGCTAATCGTCGCTTAGTGGCAGCCAAGCCGGATATTAGTGACGCCCAAACAAAAGTTTATGCCACGGTTAATATGGACGCTTACCGCCCGACCGCTGCTTGCGGCAACGCGTGTAATGCTTATTTTAGCGGAGACGGTGAAACAAAAGCCAGCGATGTTTATGTATTTATTTGTGATAATCCTTGGCCGGCTATCGCCTGGAACGGAACTTGGTTTCCTTGGAACGACGTGGCCAGTAATTGTTCGGTCAATCCCGCTAATTGTGAAAATTATAATTATAAATTTTATTATTGCCGTGATGCCGGCGGCGCCGGGACTTTGGATGACTTACCGGCGATAAATAACACGCCTGTCGTTCGGGGCCAGGGAAGCACACTACTTTGCAGTTCTGATAAGACACCATGTTCAAGTGTAAATTCACCTTGCGGCGTTGATCAAAATGGCGACGGCAGCCCGGATGGTTTATGTTTCTGGAATGTTTTGAAAGAATCTTATTTTTTCCGAGAAACAGTTTTATCCTCTGTTGAATTTATTTCTGCGCTCGACACGCAAAAGGGAGGCGAAATTCAATTAAAATGGAATTCTCCCGATACGGCCACCGCCTACAAAATTTATTATCAAAAAGCAGGAAGCGGTACGATGTATTCCAAGGAACTCACGACAAGTAGCTCCTGTTATTTGAATGGATCGACTTATGTTTGTGGAACTAATATTATCGATTTAATTAATGATCAGCCCTATATTTTTAAGTTGACTGTTATTTCGGCCAATAGAACTGAAAGTGCTTTATCAAGCGGGATTACCGCTACGCCGACCGATCAATCAAAGCCACATAAGCCGAGCAAACCGATTGAAGATATTAGAGCCAAGGCAAATGAGATAAATTTCAGTTGGGCCGCCAACCCGATTAGCGACAAGGTAGCTTTCTATAGACTTTATCGCGGGGTAGTGAGCGGCGTCTATGGCGAGTCTTTCGATTCTGCTCCGGGTGCCACAAGTCTAACTTTTCCTCTTGATAAATTTCCTCAAAGCATAAATTATTTTGCCCTGACTGCCATTGGCACAAATAATCATGAAAGTGATAAGTCCAATGAGTTAACTGTTGATCTGGGCAACATAAAATAAATATAATTTTGATGTATGAAAAAAGCTAAACTGGCTATCTTTTTTGGATTTTTTATAATCGCGACACTTTTTTTTGTTTATCGAGAAAGTTTCGCCCAATCGGCCGGTACCAGTGATGCCATTGGGGTGCGCATCATCCCTAACCCCAACCACTATAGCGTATACCGCTGGTATGATAGCCAGGGCTTTTCCGGTTCGCCGCAAGCGCTGGCTGTCGACGGCTATGAAGCGATTCGTGACGGCCGCACCGTCTATGTTAACGCCGCTAACGTCAAGGGGAAATCAATCTATACCAACATTTATTTAATCTCATATAACCAAGACCCCTCCCCCAAAACAGTGGATATTCTCGGACAAATCGTGAAGAATTGGAAATTCAATAGTGATTTGATTGAGGCCAGTAACCCCGGACCCCAGTGCACTATCTCTGCTCTGTCTTGTGCGAGTGACAAAGATTGTGATAGTACTCAACTTTGTGCGACGAGCGGTATTGCTTCCAGTTCCTGCCAACTCAAGACCGCCCTTAACTGTACAAGTGATGATGATTGCCCGGATAATTTTTTCTGCAGCAGCGTTAAAGCCAAAATCATTCGGGACATAAATAGAATCGGCAAAACTGAAGAACTCAAAGATGCTCTCTACGCCTATAAGTCGGTTAACGGCAGTTATCCGCGTTTATCAGCCGGCTCTTATCTGAGCGGCTATACGATGTCGGTCTGGCCCAGCTGGCAAAATACTTTCTTGCCCGCTCTCGCCACCGCCCAAAATATTGTTGATCCCATTAACCGTTTAGGCGCTTGTGCGGGCTACGACGCCAAAACCTGTTGGAGTGAAAGCGCACAAAGATTCTTCATGGCTCCGACCAACTCCTATCTCCCGCTTCCGGCCGGGAGCTACGGCTTTGTCTATAAAACAGACCTGACCGGCTCGGACTATAATTTATGTGCCGTTATGGAGACCCGTGAGGCCACTGCTCTTTTGGGTTTCCAATTCGCGCCCAATAATCCTACGGTCTCAAGTTGCGTGACCGCGACCGGCATTATTTCAGATGGTGGTATCACGAATAGCGCTCCCGTCTTAATAGAATCATATTTAACCGGCGAAGCCGATCAAGAATTTAACGGTTCAGTTAAAGTAATTGACGCCGAAGATAACCCTTTAGTTTGGGCCCTTAATACTTCGGGCCAGAGTTGGAGCGGTTGGCCGAGCGCCCCCGTGCTAAAAGACACGAGCAATTTAAATCAAAAGAAAGTCTATGCCCCCTTAGCCGGCAGTCCTGGGACCTATACCACCCGGCTAACCGTTTATGATAATCTGGGCGCAGTGATGAGTACAATTACGCCCCTTGTAATTATTAACCCCAAACCGCTCATTGAGGCGGATGACGGCGTCTATACGCTTAACCCGAAAATACCTTTTTCCTATTCTTTCTATTTCTCGGATAATAATTTAGCCGCGCCGGCCTCAGCCTTTAGCTTCATTAAATTAAGTGGAGCCAGTAACCTAACCCTGGCTGGCTTTTCCTCTTCGCTTGTTCCGGCCGGCCATAACCGCTATCAGGTTACTTACCAAGGAACTATCCCCACAACGAGCAAATTCTATAGCGACAGCGACTACTTATATCGCGTGACGGTGCGTGATAAATATAACGCGACAACAACTAAAGATATCAAAATCACCCTCAAAATAGAGGCCCCCGTATTGAGTTTCGATTGCCCGCCCGCTTCACGTCTCGGTCAAGCATATACTTGTCTCTTGGGTTCGACTAAACAGGGCGACCATACTATTAGCTATAGCGCCACTAATTTGCCCGCTGGAATTTCAATCGCGACCGCCTCAACGAGTTTAGTCTCTCTCATTGGCACCACCAATACTCTCGGTAGCCAAGAACTCAAGATATTAGGGACTAATGAATACGGGGCGACCTCAAGCCGAGCTTTTACTCTCAAAGTGAATAGCTATTGCGGCGACGGCCTCAAACAAATCCCTAACTCGGAAGGCCGCGGTGGTATCTATAATGACGGCTATGAAGATTGTGACGGCAGTGCCGGAGTTTCTGTAAACTCTGGTGTCCCGGTTGTGAGTGCTGACCCAACCCTACAATATGCTTGCAGCACCTATAGCAGCGGCACCCCCTATCCGATACCGAATAATAATTATTGTATTTTCAAATCAGCTATTGATGGTGGCGGCTACTGCGGTGATGGCTTTTGCCAAAGTCTAATTAATTATAATGGCACTGAATATCCTCTCGAAAATTATACTAATTGTATTGCCGATTGTGACCCGACTTGCGTCCCCAGCTGTGTCGGCAGTGTCTGCGGCGACGATGGTTGTGGCGGGACCTGTGGGTCTTGCGGCTCTGATAAATGCATTCACGGCAAATGCGTCGTGGCGGCACCAGGTTGCAGCGCCTGCGGCGATAGTGTTTGCGCGGGAAGCGAAACGGCAACTTCTTGCCCCTTTGATTGTACTTATGGAGCTTGTCTAAAAGACAGCGACGCCTTGAGCGCCGATCAACTTTGTCTACTCCCCATTAGTCCCGGCAATTGCGATAGCGTTCACTGTGTTTGGCAGACTAATCATTGTGAGCCCAGATATCCCAGCCCGAGTGTAGAGGATTGTAACGCCCTCTCGACTGAGGATTCTTGTAACGGTCCGATTTACGGCTGTGTTTGGGATCCGACTGCCCACAAAAATTACTTATGGTGTGGCGACGGACAATGTACCGCTGAAAATGGTGAAAACTCGACTTGCTGCAGCGCCGATTGCGGCCTACCGGCTGATACCGCTAAACCAATTGTGATGACTTTTAATATTCCTTCGACCTCCTCTCTTCTGACAATACCGATTCTTGCTTTCACCGCTTCTGACAACACCGCGGTTATCGGTTACGCCCTAACCGAGACAGCCCTGGCTCCGGCCGTTAATTCCAGTGCCTGGAAAATAATTGCGCCGACCAGTTATACTTTTGCCTCCGCCGGCTCTAAAACTTTATATGCTTGGGCCATTGACGAAGCAGACAACATTTCTTCTGCCATGAGCCGGACTGTTACGATAACCACTAACACAACGGGCGGGACATCTTATTATATTTCTTCTTCATCAGGAAACGATACATATACGGCGACTCAAGCCCAAAACCCGGCGACTCCTTGGAAAAGTATTGCAAAAGTTAACGCTCAAACTTTTGGTCCCGGAACATCCATTCTTTTTAAGAGGGGTGACGTCTGGAGCGGAGAAACCATAGTCGTTAACTCTTCGGGCAGTGTCAGTTCGCCAATTACTTACGGTTCTTATGGAACCGGCAATCAGCCGGTTATTTCCGGTTTTACAACGCTTACCGGTTGGACAAACGAAGGCGGAGGCATATATTCAAAAGTTATCTCGCCGCAATCGGCGCCGCGTATCGTAACGGTCAACGGCGTAAATACTGCCATGGGCCGGTGGCCTAACGCGGGTACAACTAATGGCGGCTATTTAACTTTTGAGTCTAATAACGGGACTACCTCAATCACCGACAACCAATTGCCCTCTCTTTCAACTAATAATTGGACGGGTGCGGAAATAGTGACCCGAACGAATAAATGGTGGATCGATAGGAGCAAAATCGCCAGCCAGTCCGGAGGAACCATTACTTACGCTACGCCCATAAGGTACGCCGCTATCCCCGGTTATGGCTACTTTATTCAAAATGATTTAAGAACTTTGGACCAATTAGGCGAATGGTATTATAATAGTACGACGAAAAAACTTTCCATGTTTTTCGGCGCTAATAGCCCCAGCGCTTACGTGGTAAAAGTCAGTACAACCGATGAATTGTTTAGTTCCATTTCTAAAAATTATATTACCCTTGATAGTCTTAGTTTTGCCGGAGCGAATACCAGCGCAGTCCGGTTTCGAGCACCAAGCGCCGCCAATTTTGTCTCGGTCAAAAATTGCAATATCGATACAAGCGGACTTGACGCTATTTATGTTGATGGCTCAACCAGTAATATAGCCATTGATAGCTGCAATATAAATAATAGCCAGGAACACGGTATTTATATCGGTGTTTCTTCAACCGCCGCGAATACCGCGCGCGTGGCCAACAACAATATCAGCCATACTGCGCTTTTCCCCGGCGTGGGTATTTCCTATAACCCCGATAACGCGCTCACCCTATCATGCAACAATAGTTTGGTTGAAAATAATGTGATTAGCTCAACCGGATTTAACGGAATGAGTATTACCGGAGAAAGAAGCAATGTGACGGTCAGAAATAATTTAATTAGCGATTCGTGCCTGATTAAAGATGATTGCGCCGGAATTTATGTGGGAACCAAAACCTATAATAACCACCCGACAAATTATATCCAAAACAACATCGTTTTAAATAGCGTCGGTAATCATGACGGCGTAAAAGCCGGTACAACCGTTATCGCCCACGGTATTTATCTTGACGACAGCACTGAGAATACTGCTGTTTCCTATAATACAGCGGCATATAATGCCGGCGGTGGTATTTATTTAGGCTACGCGACAAAAAATGATACCGTTATACATAACGTCTCCTATAATAATGGCCATCAACTCTGGACGCTCAGGGGTGACGGTGTGATTAACCCCGCCTTTACAATTACCGATAATATATTTTTCGCCAAAGACTTAAGCAAGGACTTGGTCTTTATTGATAATTCCGATCCGGCCCTCTTGGGGACCCTGAACAATAATTATTATGAGCGGCCACTTAATGACGATAATGTTTTTTACATTGCCATCGCTCCTATTTACCCTCGATATAAATTAAGCGAGTGGCAGTCCGCATATCACCAGGATCTTAATTCCCATATATCCCCGATTACCATAACCGATCCCAACGATGTTCGCTTTGAATACAATGCGACTGCTGCGACCAAGACGATTTCACTCGGCACTACCGTTTACGTAGATGTCACGGGGGTTATACGGACGGGCAGTATTAACCTGGCGCCTTATTATTCGTTGATTTTGATAAAGAGTAAATAAAATCAAATATAACAAATTTTATGAACAGAAAAAAAATATTATTTTTTGGAGTCGGCGGCGGCCTTGTTATTCTTGCCATCGTGGCGCTGATAATTTGGCAAATTAATGCGCGCCGCACCCAGACCGCAATTATCGAGAAGCCAGGACTTAATTTTCAGCCGGAGTTTATGACGGCAGAGGAAAAAGCGGAGAAGGGCATAAGCACGGATTTGCGTGTTCAGGCCATGTCCCGTAACGCTTCGGGCACGGTAATGGTTTATAAAATAATTCGAAGCGATAGCGATATAAAAAATCCGGCGGAAATTAAAGCAATTAGCCCAAGACAAAACTAATGTCTGGCCAAGCAAGATAATATTCGCTATAATTAAATTACTAATAAATTTTGTTAAAAGATATGTTTAATGATTTAAACAACGCTAATGGCGCTGCTCATCCGGTCGTGGATGATATTTTTGCCGAAACCGATAAACCGAGTGCCGGTGGCATCCAATCGGACATTGAAACGCATAATGTCGGTCTGGCTAATTCGGGTGAAAACCTGCCGCCTATGCCGGTCGAAGCTCCAATGGAAAATAGCAAGGGCTACCTTAAAATAATAATTATTGCGGTTGTAGTAATTGTCGTTTTGGGTGGAGCTTACTTTACTTATTCGCAGTTTTTTAAATCAAATATCGATGGCGAGCCAAGTTCGCAAACACCGGCCGCAAGTAATGTCGCCCCGACTGTCGACCTTAACACCGCAGCGACTACAAGCCCTGCGACCAACACGGAATTTGTGAATGAGATTCCGGGGATGGCCTCAAGTACTGTCCTGAGCCCGGTCGCAGTTGCTACTACGACTGAACCTGGATTCGTTGCCAGCTCAAGCGAAATTATTCCCGTCTCGACGATTGATTCGGACAGCGACGGTTTAACGGATAGCGAAGAAAATATCGCCGGAACGAATATTAACGTGATTGATACGGATAATGATGGCTTGAGCGATTACGAAGAAGTAAAAATCTATCACACTAATCCCGTGAATGCCGATACGGACGGCGATGGTTATTTGGACGGCGCCGAAGTAAAAAGCGGTTATGATCCTAATGTCCAGGGAGCGAAATTACCGGGAAATTTAAGCACAAATTAAATTCTAATTAAAGATTATGTTAAATAATCTTGAACAAAAACCAAGCACGCGGACAAGTATCTTGGGCGGCGGAGCCAAAAAGCAACGCCTTTCCTTGAATCTGCATACCATGCCGCAAACCGTCACTGGCCACTGGAAAAAGTGGCTGGTTTTGGGTTTTCTGATACTTGGCATTTTTGCCTTGTTGTCTTTCGGGCTCTATTACTTGATGTCATAAATTATGTTTGGTCATAAAAAAAATACAATTGAAACGGCGGGAAATGATGTTGCCGCCAAGGTTAATGAAGACATGGTGGTGCGTAATATGCCTAATTTGGCAAAAATACGCACGGCCGTTATTCGTCCTGCCACCGAAAGGACAATGCCGGGCAGCCATCCTTTATCACAGATAAACGCACCGAAACAGAATTTTAAAATTGTTGGCTTATTAATTATTGGCGGGGGACTTTTATTTATTGGCGGACTTGTTTATCTTAGTTACATTTACATTATCAAACCGCAGACGAAAGTTCCGGTCGCGGTAGTTAATACCCCGGCGCCAACACCGAGCGTGCTGGTCGCAACTACGACTCAGCCGGTCGTTGAAGTTAATGTGACGCCAACGCCGGTCGCAACGGTTACGCCGGAGCTTTTGCAGGTTTCGAGTTCAAGCGAGGCAATCATGCCCGAAGAATCAGGCGGCAAATCCGGTGTGGGTTTAGCGCCGCTCGTTGATACCGATTTTGATGGTTTGAATGATGAAGAAGAGGCAGTATTGGGGACAAATCCGGAACTGGTTGATAGCAATAACAATACCTATTCAGATTTGTTAGAGATAGAAAATAATTATAATCCCGCCGGGACAGGGAGACTTAGCGAGAACGCAAATTTGCAGATTTATACCAATAAAGCGGGATCATATTCGATTTTGACGCCAAAAGATTGGCCCTTTAATTCCCTAAATAATGACGCCACGGTGACTTTTAGTGCGCCGGATGATTCGATTATCCAAATCTCGCTTGAAGATAACGCCGATGGGCAGAGTATCATGGCTTGGTATAATAATTTATTTCCCGATACAACTATAACTTATGATAAATTAAAGTCGACTGACGCCTGGGACGGTATTTGGTCCGATGATAACGCCAATTTTTATTTAACCGATAAAAAGAAATCAAAAATTTATATTTTATCTTATATACCCTCGGTCGCCGGGCGCATTGCTTACCCAAATATTTTTGCCCTCATGATTAATTCTTTTACTTTAAAATAATTATTCTTTTTTCTTAATTTTCTCACAAAAAAACAGAGCTGTTATTTGCAGCTCTGTTTTAATTTTTGTTTATAGATTGATTTTTATTTTTTGATAATTTTATCGATAATTCCGTAGTTTTTGGCTTCATCCGCACTCATAAAATAATCGCGGTCGCTATCTTTTTCAACGACCGTCACTTTCTGGCCGGTATGAAAAGCGAGAATTTTATTCATCTTATCTTTTATTTTTAAAATATGCTCCGCGCGTATCTTAACATCCGAGGCTTGCCCCTCGGCTCCGCCCATCACCTGATGGATCATAACCTCGCTGTTCGGAAGAGCAAAACGTTTGCCGGGTGCGCCCGCGGCCAAAAGGACTGAGGCCATGGAAGCGGCCATACCGATGCAGATAGTGGAGACCGGAGATTTTATATACTGCATGGTGTCATAAATGGCTAGGCCGGCCGTCACGGATCCGCCGGGCGAATTGATGTAGAATTTGATATCTTTATCACTTTCTTCCGCGTCTAAAAAAAGAAATTGAGCAATAACAATATTGGCCGTATGATCATCGATTTCTTCTCCTAAAAAAATTATGCGGTCTTTGAGCAGGCGGGAATAAATGTCGTAAGCACGTTCAATTTGGCCCTCTTTTTCGATAACTGTTGGTATAAGTGGCATATGTTTATGTTAATTAATAGATTAATTATAAAGAAAATTAGCCTTTTTGTAAAGACGAAAGTCGGGCATATTTAGTACGCTCCTCAAAAAAAATCTGCTAAAACTTGATTTTTATTTTTAACTATTCTAATATTTTAGGGTCTATAGCTAATATAAAATAAAACCGGCCTTTTTAAGCCGATCTCATTTTTTACAATATTATGTCATTTACGCAAAAATTCTCGAAATTGTCCGTACGGGCCAAAGCCTGGTGGGTTTTCGCCATTATTATTATCTTTACTATCGCTGTCGGATTAGCCGCCGGAGGCAGTTATTATAATGATATTGCGAAAAATTTGGCTAAAAAAACCAATAATATCGTCATGTTGCCGGTTATTAAAGATTTGCCCTTTAGCTTGGGCCTCGATCTTCAGGGTGGTACTCATTTGGTTTATCAGGCTGATGTTACTAATATCCCAGAGAAAGACCGGGCGGGCGCTCTGGAAGCCGCTCGTGACGTCATTGAAAGACGGGTCAACGCCTTTGGCGTAAGTGAGCCGGTTGTTCAGGTTAACCAGGGGTCTAATGGCGAATATCGCATTATTGCCGAATTAGCCGGTATTAAGGACGTTAAGGCCGCTATTAAATTGATTGGGGAAACACCTATTCTTGAGTTTAAAGAATTAGGATCCACGGTTACTCCGGTAGACGCTTCCTCAAGCGCTACGGTTACGCAAAACTGGGTAAATACTGAATTAACCGGTAAAAATTTGAAACGGGCCACTTTGCAATTTAACCCGAATGATGGTTCTCCGGAAGTTTCTTTAGAGTTCGACACCGAGGGATCAAAAATGTTTGAGGCTATCACCGGCCGCAATATCGGTAAACCAGTCGCAATCTTTCTTGACGGCTATCCGATTAGCGAGCCGACCGTGAATGATAAAATTACCGGTGGGTCAGCCGTTATCTCTGGCCGTTTTAACGTCGAGGAAGCTAAACTTTTAGTAACTCGGCTTAATTCCGGCGCCTTACCGGTTCCGGTTACTCTTATTTCTCAAAAAACAGTTGAATCCAGTTTGGGTTCGAAATCTATTACCAATAGTATGCAAGCTGGTTTGGTCGGCTTATTGCTCGTTTCTATATTCATGATTTTATATTATCGCTTGCCTGGTGCCCTGGCTGTTCTTGCTTTATTGGTTTATGGTTTAACGATTCTGGCTATCTTTAAAGCTCTGCCGATTTGGCTCGCTCTAGTCTTGGTAGTTATGATGATCGGTTTAATATTCTACACCTTTAATGAATTGAAATTGTTTAATGGGACCCTGGCGGTTTTGTTTACCGTCATCGGCGTTTTACTTTTCTTCTATGCCCAACAGGCCGTTACCTTGACCTTGTCCGGTGTGGCTGGTTTCATCCTTTCTATCGGCATCGCGGTTGACGCCAACATTCTTATTTTCTCGCGTATGCGTGAAGAAATTAAGCTGGGTAAAACAGTTTCGCAAGCGGTAGACGCGGGCTTTAAACGCGCCTGGCCGTCAATTAGAGACGGAAACGTTTCGACGCTTATCACTTGTTTGATTTTGATGTTCTTCGGAACCTCAGCTGTTAAAGGCTTCGGCACGACCTTATTCATCGGTATCGCAGTTTCCTTGTTCAGTGCGATTGTCATTACCCGCACGCTCTTTGTTCTTATTCTCGGCGATTGGTTGGAAAATAGAACCTGGCTCTTGGGTGCAAAAAAAGCTAAAGTTGAAGAAAGTAAATAATAATTTAATTATATGATTTATCGGATAATTCAAAAAAGAAGAATCTTCTTATCGCTCTCAACTTTGGCCGCCGTCGCCTCGATTTTAGCCCTCTTTTTCTGGGGCCTTAATTTCGGTATTGATTTTACGGGGGGCAGTCTCTTGGAAGTTCAATACACTAATTATCAGCCGACGATTAGCGAAGTCCAGGATACACTTAAAAATGTCGGGCTCCAGAGCCTCGTGATTCAACCGACTCAGGATTCAGTCATTTTACGCTTTAAGGACAGTACCGAAGAGACGCATCAAGCGACCCTAACTCAATTAGAGAGTTTGGTTAAGGATAAGCCGAACACCACCTTTAAAGAACTGCAGTATGATTCGGTTGGCCCGTCTATCGGCCAGGAATTAAAAAGCAAATCCTTTAACGCTACCGCCATTGTCTTTATCATGATTATTATTTATATTTCTTGGGCCTTCAGCAAGGTTTCAAAACCGATTGCTTCCTGGAAATATGGTGTAGCGGCTATTATCGCTTTGATTCATGATATTCTGTTTATTCTCGGCGTCTTCTCCGTTCTCGGTCATTTTTATGGCGTAGAGATTAACACGCCATTTATCGCCGCCGTCTTAACCGTTTTGGGCTATAGCGTGAGCGATACTATTATCGTTTTCGATCGTATTCGGGAAAACTTACCGAAGAGTCATGAGGACTTTGAAAATACGGTTAATCGCAGTGTAAACCAAACTATTACTCGTTCCATTAATACTTCCTTGTCTTCAATCCTGGCTTTAACTGCCGTGCTCCTTTTCGGTGGCAGCACCATTAAGGATTTTGCGCTTGCTCTTATCGTCGGTATTTTTATCGGTACTTATAGTTCAATTTTTGTTGCCAGTCCGGTTCTGGTAGTTTGGGAAAAACTGATGCATCGCAAAAAAACTGTTTAAATAAAATCACGGAAAATATAAAAATGGGCTGTTTTCAGCCCATTTTTTATTTGCTATAATGACTTTATGAAATACTCATTGCAGGCCGCTAAGTTTAATGGTCGGGAAATTATCGATCTCCTCATAGAGTTTGTTTATCTGGCTATCATTTTTGTTGTCCCTCTTTATTTTTCCTATTTTTTCCCAACCAATAATATTTTTGAGCTGGCGAAATCGGTTATTTTTCAAGCGGCTGTCTTAATCTTATTTTTTTTAAGCTTAATTAAAATAATGTATTATCCGCCTCGCGCGCTCCTCGCTCGCCTTAGAACTAAGGAGGGGCACCGAACTCTGCGTAAATATATTATTCTCCCGCTGATTTTTATTTTCGGCCTGGGTCTAAGTTTATTTTTTTCGAGTAATCCGCTTCAATCTTTATATGGCTCCTATGAACGTCAGGCCGGTTATTTGAGTTATCTTTTTTATTTTCTTTGGTTCGGCTTGTTGGTTTTTAATGTTTTGACGCTTGATAATCGTCGCCGCCGAGAGGGTGTCGCCGACGGCTTACCCTCAAGAATTAATCGTTTGGTCGTCGTGGCCGTCATTTCCAGTTTTTTTGTTTCCCTCTACGGAATTCTACAAATCTTCGGGATCGATTTTTTAAGTTGGCCGGAAGACCCGCTTTTTACCGGCCGGACGCTTTCCACTTTTGGCCAGCCCAATTTTTTAGCCTCGTGGCTCTTACTCGTTATTCCGCTCAGCGTTTATCTTATTTATAAAAGCCGGAAAAATCTCATTAAATTTTTATTTCTCATTATTTTGGCTGCCCAGCTCGCTTGTTTATTTTTTACCGCGAGCCGAGGCGGGCTACTGGCCCTCGCCCTCGCCCTATTTTTCCTGATAATGTATGCCATATTTTTTGGGAGTCTCAAAAAAACTCATAAATTATTTGTCGTCTTAGCGCTTACGGCTTTAATTATTGCCGGGAGCTTAACGGTCTACTATTTAATGCCGCAGCGAGTCGCGGGCCTCATTAGTTTAAAAGAGGGAAGCACGGCAGCGCGGGTAAATTTTTATTCTGCTGCGGCCGATGCGATTATAAAGAAACCGATTTTCGGCTATGGCTTGGAAAACGCGGGCGAGGAATTTATTAAGTATTATCAACCCGACTGGGGAATTTACGGGGACGTAGGGGCGACGACTGACCGGGCTCATAATCTTGTCTTAGATATTTTGCTTAGTGCGGGGTTTTTTGGGCTGGCTTTATTTTCTTTGCTTTATTATTATTTTTTTCGTTTGGGGGTCCAGAATATTGCCCACCGGAAAATGAGCGCTTTGTCTTTAGCTTTAATTTTCGGCGCGGGTGCCTATTTACTCTCTCTGCTTTTTAGTTTTAGCATTGTGACCGCCGAATTATATTTCTGGCTATATTTAGCGCTGATTGTGGCGCTTAATTTTTGGTCGCCGGATGTTCCTGACTTGAATTCTGGGACTCTTGCGAATAGGCCGGCCGCTCGGGTTACCAAGCTCGTGCTATTCCTTGTTTTTCTAAGTGCTCTTGCCAGTGGTCTTTATTATCAATATGGCGTCTTGGCAGCTGATTACTACTTCAGTAAACTATATTATGTTCTGCCTCAAGGTCAATATTTCACCGCCTTAACTTTGGCGGATGATATGGCGCGCGTGGAGAATAATCCGATTAATCAGGAATATTATAATCTTTTTCTCGGTGATAAATTAAGCGAGTTCTACCCCGCCATTACTGAACTTTCATCACGTCAGCTTGTTCACGATAAATTAGTCGCGCTTGAATCAAGTATTACTACCGATTCTTATCAAAATAATTTAATCTTGGGCCGGATTAATTTTGCGCTCGGCGACAGTAAGCGATCGGAAAGTTTTTTTCAAAAAGTAATTGCCGTCACGCCTTATTGGCCGAAGCCTTATTTAGAACTTGGAAAGTTATATGTGCGGAGCGGTGATTGGGGGAGGGCAATGGCCAGCTATAGCGTGGCCGCGAAGATTTTGCCGGAGATAGATGATCCGCGTTTAAATGATAGACATAAGGCGGTCGTTAATCTTTACCGAAAAATAATATATACGGCCGTAGGCGATATTAATTTCACTGTTAAAAATTACACAGAAGCAGAGGAAGACTATCAAGAAGCCTACCGTAGCGATGTAAATGATTATTCATTGCTAAAGAAAATTGCCGATACCTATTATTACCGTGGTGATTTTGTGTCTGCCTTGGCTTATAATGAACAGGGGGCGAAAAGGAATCCCGGCGACTACCATTGGTTTCTGGCGATAGCTGCCGTTTATAAAGAAATGGGTAACTTTGGGGCTGCTAAAGAAAACTTTGCGCAAGCACTTAAATTGGCGCCCGGAGAAAAACAGCTCCTGGATTTAAAAGCAGATTTTTAAAATATGGAAAAAATATCCGCCTGCTTGGTAGTTTGTAATGAGGAGAAATTAATTGGGCGTTGCCTCGAAAGTTTAAAGGGCGCGGTCGACGAAATTATTTTGGTTCATGACGGACCCTGCCAAGATAGAACTTTAGAAATTGCCGCCGAATATGGGGCGAAGATATTTGTACGGCCTTTTTACGGGGTCGCCGAAGGACAAAGACCATTTAGCTATGAGAAAGCTAGCCATGAATGGATATTGCAAATCGATGCCGATGAATTTTTATCGGCTGAGCTATCTGCTAATTTAAAAATTCTTGTTTCTAATAATAAAGTTGATGCCTATAAAGTAATTTGGCCAATCTGGGATGGCTCAGCCAACAAAAAGGGCTCTTGGCCAGAGAAAATTATTCTTTTTCGTAAGCGTGCGGTTGTTATGTGGGGAATACCTCATTTTGTACCTCGAATATCAGGAAAGGTGATAAAGACAAACTTTAGGCTTTTCCATCAACCCCTCTTGGCTGATTTATCAATAAAAGGTTTTTTCCAAAAACAATCTCCTTGGGCGCGTCAGCAAGCTTTTTGTTATCTACAAGATTTCTCCAATATTATTAAATTCAACGAAATCAGAACCAGCTGGCCTTGGGCGGTTAGAATTCGAAGACGTTTCCCGCTATTTTTAACTCCAATAGAATTTATATGGACATACGGCAAAAATATTATTGGCGGCGCATATCTGGCCGGCTTCCCAGGCTTTAAAAGTGCTTTTTTATTGGCTTGCTATCGAGCCAATGTTAATTACTATATGTATAAGTTGAAACATGATTCTAAATGAACTCAACAATGATATAATAAAAGTCGTTTTGGCAGCCGACGATAACTACGCACAGCATCTGGGCGTAACCATGGTTTCTATTTTAGAAAATCATTTGAGTACTCAAAAAATAGAATTCCATATTTTAGACAATAATATTAACTCAGTTAACATCCAAAAAATTAAATTAATCGGTCAAAAATATAAAGTAGATTTATTTTTTTACCTTGTTTCTTCATCCGACCTTGATAATTATCCTAAGCACAATTATTTACCGCGTTCAACTTATCTCCGGGTTCTTATCCCCGAACTATTGCCCCGAGCTATAAATAAAGTTTTATATTTAGATACGGACATCGTTGTTCTGGGTGATATTTCGGAGTTATATAATCAGGGTCTGGGAGACTTTAGCTTGGGCGCAGTTAGGGATATTATGGCGGATGAAATACTGCAAATACATTTTGACAAGAATGTTTCCAATTATTTTAATGCCGGCGTTTTATTGTTAAATTTAGAGAAGTGGCGCGGTTTACGATTAGCCGAAAAATCTTTCGAGCTTATCCGCTTATATGGTCGTGAAATTATCCGTGCCGATCAAGATATCTTAAATAGCTTATTCGTTGGTGATTGGCAGCCGCTCGATAAGCGTTTTAACTCAGATTTAAAACGAAGTAATCCCAGCCGCGAAATAGAAGCTAACACCGTCATTTTACATTATTCGGACAGGGTGAAGCCATGGCAATATATTTTTTATGGAAAAAGTCAAAAATATTATTTAAAATATTTAAAAATGACACCCTGGGCGGATTTTAATTTTAGCGATAAAAATTTTTCAATGTATATTCGTAAATATCTACGAGTCTTCATTTTAGCGCTTAAAAGATCATTAGTGTCCTTTATCCCCAATAGTTTGCTTAATATTTATCGAAAAATTTTATGGTCGACATATAAAGTTAATAAATCTAAAACATTTTAAATTATTATGATTTACATATTTTCAATTTATGCTTTCGTTCTTGGTCTCATCATCGGCAGCTTTTTGAATTGCTTGATTTGGCGTTTATATAAGAATGAAACTATCTTCGGGCGCTCTTATTGTCCGAAGTGCCGGCAGCCGATTGCTTGGTATGATAATATTCCGGTTTTAAGTTTTCTCTTCTTGCGCGGTCGCTGTCGCCAGTGCGCGCAAAAAATTTCTTGGCAGTACCCGCTTGTCGAATTAATCACGGCCCTCTTATTTTTAATTACTTTTTTACAAGCCAGTCTTTTACCGAATTTTGCTTTTAGCCTGGCGCGTGCTTGGCTGCTCATAATTACTCTGCTTATAGTCTTTGTTTATGATACGCGCTGGCAATTAATTCCGATGACCATAATTTGGCCAATGACCGTCGTATTTTTTGCTTTGAACATATTTTTAGGAATACCGCTCCTAACAATTGCTCTGTCCGGAGCAGCGATCGCCCTTTTCTTTCTGATTCAATATATCATCACCAAGAAAAAGGGATTGGGAGAAGGTGATATTTGGTTGGGCTTATTGCTTGGGGTCAGTTTTCCCAGCTTCGCGCAATTATTCTTAATTTTAGTTTTGGCCTACTGTAGCGGCGCAACCCTCGGCTTAGTTTTAATGAAGTGGAAAGGGAAAAATGCTAAAACCAGGATAGCACTCGGCCCCTTTTTGGCATTCGGGGCTATTATTACCTTAATTTGGGGCGAGCAAATATTGGCTTGGTATTTTCGGCTCTTCTTTTAATAAAAATAATTGTTTAATTTTATAAAATTTTGTATAATATTAACAGCAATTACTATTTTCAAAAATTGTCTAATTTTTATATAATTCTTCATAACCTATGAAAGATAATATTATCGCTGGCCTGGACATTGGCTCAACCTCAATCCGTCTGGTGATCGGTCAAAAAATCCCCGGCATTGCCGGAGAAGAACTTCAGATTATCGGCGCCGTTTCCGTTCCTACGGCCGGAGTCAGCCGCGGTATTGTCAACAGCATTGAAGAAACCACTTCTTCAATTTCCGCTTGTCTCGAAAAAGCGGAGAGATTGGTCGGCGTTCCGATCAGTCGCGTTTGGGTCGGCATTAACGACCCCCATATTAAATGTGAGCGATCGAAGGGGGTTGTCGCCGTGGGTAGAAGCGACGGAGAAATTGGCGAAAATGATGTTAACCGCGCGATTGAAGCGGCGCGGGCTTTAGCCGTGCCGGTAAATTATGAAATTTTACATGTTATTCCGATAAAGTTTAGCGTGGATAATCAAGGCGACGTGAAAGATCCGATTGGCATGAATGGTATTCGTCTCGAAGTGGAGACCTTAATTGTCCAGGGACTAAGCACACAAATAAAAAATTTAACCAAAGCAATTTATCGTACTGGTTTAGAAATTGAAGATTTGGTTCTTGGGCCCTTGGCGGCCGCGGAAGCGGTGGTCAGCCCGAAACAGAAAGAACTCGGCGTGGCCTTGGTTAATCTTGGTTCTTCGACTACCTCGCTCGCGGTTTATGAAGAAAGAAATTTAATCCATACGGCGATTTTGCCGATTGGCTCGGAACATATTACGGCTGACATTGCGATTGGTTTGCGTTGCCCGATTAATTTGGCGGAGAGAATTAAGCGCGAACATGGGAGCGCTTTACCGGATGATCTTGATAAGAGCGAAGAAATTGATGTGAGCGACTTGGTTCGCGAAGAAGAGATTAATGACGATATCAGTTTAATTTCGCGTAAGTATGTATCAGAGATTATAAACGCGCGAGTTGAAGAAATTTTTGAAAAAGTTGATAATGAGTTTAAACGGATTGATCGCTCCGGCATGTTGCCGGCTGGCGTGATTTTTGTCGGTGGCGGTGCCAGTCTCGATGGTTTAGTCGAATCGGCAAAAAAGAAATTACGTCTTCCGGCCGCGATTGGTCAAGCCAAGAATATTAATGTGGTTATCGATAAGGTAAAAAATCCGGAATTTTTAACTGCTCTCGGCTTAGTTATTTGGGGTAGCCATACAGAAGGCGAAGGCGCTACCGGTAATAAACTTTCCAAAAGCTTGGGTGGAATTTTTGAAAAAACCAAGGGCTTATTTAGTAAAATAATGCCAAAATAATAATTTAAATGATAATTTTATGGCGGAAGTAAAACCAGAAATTGAAACCTTTGCCAAGATTAAAGTAGTTGGCGTCGGCGGCGGAGGCGGCAGCGCCATTAACCGTATGGTTGCAAACGGCATCCGTGGGGTTGGCTTTGTGGCTATCAATACCGATGTTCAGGCTTTGCATTATAATAAGGCGAATGAAAGAATACATATCGGCAAGACCGTTACCAAGGGTTTGGGCGCCGGTATGAATCCGGAGCTCGGCAAAGCGGCCGCGGAAGAGTCCCAGAATGAAATCAAAGAAAGCCTTAAGGGCTGTGATATGGTTTTTGTGACCTGCGGCATGGGCGGCGGTACTGGTTCGGGCGCTTCGCCGGTCGTAGCGCAAATTGCCAAAGAAATGGGAGCCTTAACCGTAGCGGTTGTGACCAAGCCTTTTATGTTTGAAGGCGGCCAACGCAAGAATATCGCCGATCGCGCCTATGCGGAGCTCGCCGATAAGGTAGATACGATTATCACTATTTCTAATGATAAATTATTGCAGGTAATCGATAAGAAAACCTCACTTTTAGAGGCTTTTAAAATCGCTGATGACGTTTTACGCCAAGGAGTTCAGGGAATCGCCGAGATTATTACTGTTCCTGGGATTATTAATGCTGACTTTGCCGATGTGAAGGCGGTTATGTCTAACGCCGGATCGGCCCTTATGGGCATCGGAATGGCCACAGGAGAGAACAAGGCGGTCGAAGCGGCTAAAGATGCTATTAACTCCAATCTGCTTGATATGTCCATAGACGGGGCGCGTGGCATCGTCTTTACGATTACCGGCGGACCTGATTTGAGCATGACTGAAGTTTCGGAAGCGGCTAAGGTTATTACTTCAGCGGCCGATGAAGACGCCAAGATTATTTTTGGGGCCGTTATTGACGAAAAAATGAAAGATCAGATTAAGATTACGGTAGTGGCGACCGGTTTCGACGGACGCGGCAAGAACCAAAAGAGCGAAATGACTAATACTTATACTCCGAACGCCTTTATCGTCGAGAAAGAAAGCGAGAAGGACTCGATGATGGCTTCAACCTCGGTCGATAAGAATAAAGGTAAGTTTAATGTCTTTAAGAATATTCCGGTAAAGCCAGCCCTCGAGAAAAAGGCGGAAAAACCGATTAATGACGACGATGACCTAAGCGTCCCCGCGTTTATTCGGAAGAAGATGGGGTAATTTATAAAAATATATTCATTTTTAAAGAACATAATTAAAACAATTATGTTCTTTTTTTATTTTCCGAAAATACATTTTATTTTCTTCTGTGGATAACTTTAGAAAATATTAATATTTTAATTAAAATTAGCATAATTGACCCGGGGGTATAATTTTGCTAAAATTGAGACAGAATACAACATTTAGTGGTCAACACTTCAAAGAGCCACTAAATATAGGTTTTTAGCAAAGATAATATGAAATGTCCAATCTGCTATTACCCCGATACTAAGGTGGTCGACTCTCGGGTCGCGCCTGACGGCCTCTCGATTCGTCGCCGCCGCGAATGTTTGAAGTGCGGCTTTCGTTTTTCCACCTATGAAGAAATAGAATTGCTTGATTTGGCGATTGTGAAGCGGGACGGACACCGGGAAAGCTATAGCCGGGAAAAGATGGTCAATGGCTTGAAAAAATCCTGCGAGAAACGACCGATTACCGATGACCGCTTTAAAAAATTAATCCACTCCATTGAAAGAGATCTCCAACGCCTGAAAGATACGGAAATAACCTCACGCCAGATTGGCCAAGTGGTGATGAAAAATTTAAAAAAGGTTGATCAGGTCGCCTATATCCGTTATGCCTCGGTTTATGAATCATTTAAAGACGCCCATGAGTTTCAAAAGGAACTCAATAAATTAATTAAGGAAAAAAAATAGTATGTCTGAGACTATTAGCAAATTGATTAAAAGATCCGGGGAAATCGTTGATTTTGACCAGGACAAAATTGTGCGGGCGATTTATAAAGCGGCCGTTTCGGTCGAAATAGACGATCGCCATCTGGCGAAAAAAATCGGCGATCAGGTCGTCATGAAAATCAATAAAAAATTTCATAAAAATAGTATCCCGGCCGTAGAAGAAATCCAGGATATTGTCGAAGAGGTTTTGATTGAGAATAAATTAATTAAAATTGCTAAAGCTTATATTATTTACCGCGACCAGCATCGCCAGATCCGCGATATTAGTAGCGCAACCTCGGATGATAAATTGATGGAGGATTATCTGGGCCGTTCCGATTGGCGTTTGAAAGAGAATAGCAATATGAGCTTTTCCGTTCAGGGTTTAAATAACTATATTGCTTCTTCGATTTCCGCGCGCTATTGGCTCAATAAAATGTATCCGGAGAATATCCGTCAGGCTCATGTGAACGGTGATATGCATATCCATGATTTAGGTCTGCTCGCTCCTTATTGCTGCGGCTGGGATTTAAAAGATTTGCTTATTCGCGGTTTTCGCGGCGTGGATGAAAAGGTGCAGAGTAATCCGCCGAAACATTTTCGGAGCGCGCTCGGCCAAATTATTAATTTTTTCTATACGATGCAAGGCGAAGCGGCCGGTGCCCAAGCCTTTGCTAATTTTGATACTTACCTTGCTCCTTTTATTAGATACGATAATTTAACTTATAAAGAAGTTAAACAGGGTCTTCAGGAATTCATGTTTAATATTAACGTTCCGACTCGGGTTGGTTTTCAAACCCCGTTTACTAATGTTACTTTAGACGTTACCCCGTCCCCCTTAATCGGCGAAGAAAGCGTTATTATCGGCGGAGAGATCATGCCGGAAAAATATAAAGATTTTCAAACGGAAATGGATATGTTTAACCAAGCTTTTGCCGAGGTTATGCTCGCGGGCGATTCGACGGGACGCGTCTTCGGCTTTCCGATTCCGACTTACTGTATCGATAAAGAATTTGATTATGATCGTGAAAGCTTAAAAACTGTTTGGGAAATGACCGCCAAATATGGCATTCCATATTTTTCCAACTTTGTTAATTCCGATATGAACCGCGACGATGCGCGCTCAATGTGTTGCCGTCTGCGCCTTGATAACCGCGAGTTAAGAAAAAGAGGCGGCGGTTTATTCGGCGCCAATCCTTTAACGGGTTCAATTGGTGTTGTGACGATTAATTTAGCGCGCCTGGGATACTTATCCAAGAGTCAGGAAGAATTCCGCGAAAAATTGGTTCATCTCATGGACTTAGCTAAGGAAAGCTTAGAGATCAAGCGTAAGATTATTGAAAAGTTTACTGAAGACCGACTATACCCATACTCTATGTTTTATTTGGATAATATCAACGCTCGTTTCGGGTCATATTGGAAAAATCATTTTTCCACGATCGGTATTAACGGAATGAACGAAGCAGTCCTGAATTTAATGGGTAAAGATATTACGACTCCGGAAGGCCATAAGTTTGCTGCCGAAACCCTTGATTTCATGAGAGAGAAATTAATGGATTACCAGAACGAAACTAATGATTTATATAATTTAGAAGCGACGCCGGGAGAAGGCGCCACCTATCGCTTTGCTAAAAAAGATCAGCAGTTATACCCGGGAATTATTTGCTCGAATACCGAGGCGGTTAAAAAGTTTAACGCCGATCCTTATTACACAAACTCCACTCATTTGCATGTCAATTATACCGATGATATTTTTTCTGCGCTTGATTTGCAGGATGACTTACAAACTAAGTATACCGGCGGCACAGTTCTGCATGGCTATCTCGGTGAACGTCTACCCGACGGCGAGACTGCGAAAAAATTAGTGAAGAAAATCGTGGATAATTATAAACTTCCTTACTTCACAATTACCCCGACATTTTCTATCTGTCCGAAGCATGGCTATCTATCTGGCGAACATAAATTCTGTCCGAAATGTGACGAAGAAATCGGTTATACCGAGACTGTAGCCGAGGTACGCAGTGCGAATCTCTAATATTAGGTAATATCTTTCGCCGATTTGTAATTTTAATAAATCTTATTTATAATAATAATGCAATTAGTCATTAATTAATCTAAAATTATTAATTAGTTGCTTAATTTGAGATATGAGCCCCATTCAAACTCAAAGACAAGAATGTATCGTTTACAGCCGTGTCGTCGGCTGGTTAACACCGGTTAAGAACTATAATCCCGGTAAAGCATCTGAATACAAGGATCGAAAAACCTTTAAGGTTCTCTCCGAGTAATTAGATTTCACGCTTATGATTATTGGTGGTTTAGAGAAGTTAACGCTTCTGGACTACCCCGATCATTTGGCGGCTATAATCTTTACCCAAGGTTGTAATTTCCGTTGCCACTTTTGCTACAACCCTATGCTTGTCCTGCCCCAAACGGGAGGGGACGAAAAAAATAAAAAAGAAAAAGGTTTTTCTCCGCTTTCCACTGAAGACCTTTTTCTTTTTTTGAAGGAAAGATTTGGCCGCCTTGAAGGGGTCGTTATCACGGGCGGGGAGCCGACACTGCACCCCGACCTGCCGTCTTTTATTAAAACTATAAAAGACATGGGTTATTTGGTTAAGTTAGACAGTAACGGCACAAACCCGGAAATGCTCGCGGGTCTGATTAAAGATAAATTGGTTGATTATATTGCCATGGATATTAAGGCGCCGCTCGATAAATATGAGACGACGGTTAATGTCAAACTTGACTGGGATAATATCAGAAAAAGTGTTAAAATAATAATGGCGAGCGGCCTGCCTTATGAATTTCGGACGACCGTCGTTCCAGGGCTTTTAGAAAAGGATGATTTTCATGCGATGGGCGTATTAATTAAAGGAGCCAGCAAATGGTATTTGCAAAATTTTAAGTCTGATACTGAATTAGTAAATGCTACTTATAAAAAACAGGCGGGCTTCAGCACTCAAGAAATGAAAGAATTTGCCGTTATCGGTCGAGAATATGTCGGTCTTTGCGAAGTTAGAACTTAATATGATAGAAAATATAGAGGAACAAGCGAATACTTCTCTTGAAAATAAAGCGCCAAGCGAATTGCTTGATTTATTGCGTGCCAATTTAGAAAAAAGCGACGAAGTTTTAAAAATTTCTCGGGATATCAAGAAATATATGCGTCTCCAGAATATTTGGGGGACGCTCCGCTTACTCTTGATTATCGGCCCGATAATTTTAGGCTTTATTTATTTGCCGCCGCTTATCCAGGAATATTTATCTTCCTACAAATCATTGTTACAATAATTTTTGATTTTTGTGTCGTATGAAAGATATTGCCGTTTTTGCGCTCACAACTTATCGTAACGAATTTAAAAAATTCGGCATTAAAACCGACGATCGCCGTCGGCATATGTATTTGATTGGGAAAACCGGTATGGGAAAATCGACGATTCTCGAGAATATGATTGTCGATGATATCCGCGCCGGTAAAGGTGTGGCCGTTGTTGATCCGCATGGTGATTTGGCGGAAAAAATTGTCGAATACATACCGAGCGACCGCATTAATGATGTTGTTTATTTTAATCCTTCCGACATTAATTTTCCGATTGCCTTTAACGTGGTCGAGCAAGTTGAACCGCATCTGCGCCATTTAGTGGCGTCGGGTTTAATTGGTGTTTTCCAAAAATTATGGGCGGACTCCTGGGGGCCGCGCTTAGAGTATATTTTACGCAACGCGATTTTAGCGATTTTAGATTTTCCGGGTTCGACTCTAATGGGCGTCGTGCGTATGCTTTCGGATAAAAATTATCGTAAAAAAGTGGTCGCTAATATTAAAGACCCGGTCGTTAAGGCTTTTTGGGAAAAAGAATTTTCCGGTTATGCCGATAAATTTGCGTCTGAGGCGGTTTCGCCTATTCAAAATAAAGTCGGGCAATTTTTGTCCAGTTCCTTGATGCGCAATATTATTGGCCAGGTGAAGTCGGCGATTGATATCCGCGACATTATGGATAATGGAAAAATTTTGATTATGAATTTGTCGAAGGGAAGAATCGGTGAAGATAATTCTGCCCTATTGGGCGCCATGATGATTACCAAAATTCAATTAGCGGCCATGAGCCGTGTTGATGTTCCGGAGGCGGAGCGCCGCGATTTTTATTTATACATCGACGAATTTCAAAATTTCTCGACCGATAGTTTTGCGAATATTTTATCCGAGGCCAGAAAATATCGCTTGAATTTAATTTTAGCGCATCAATATATAGAGCAATTAAGCGAAAAAGTTAAACCAGCTGTTTTTGGTAATGTCGGCACGATGGTTGTTTTTCGGGTGGGGGCGGCCGATGCGGAAGAACTTGAAAAGGAGTTTTTGCCGACATTTACTGAGGAAGATTTAGTGAACTTACCGAAGTACGAAATGTATTTGAAATTAATGATAGACGGTATTGCGTCATCCCCATTTTCGGCTAAGGGTTTGCCGCCTTTACGTGTGGATGAACAAACCAATAATACGGAAAAAGTTATAAATTATTCTCGGGAAAAATATGCCTCCGTGAAAGAGGTGGTCGAAGAGAAAATTATGCGCTGGCATTTAGAAGATGAAGCGCCGGCGAGTGCAGTGCCGACGCGAATAAATCTTGCCAATGGTCCCGCCGCCCCTGTTTATACTCCTCCGCCCGCTGCGCCAAAACCCGCGACAACGGCCAGGCCCTTTACTCCCCAGTCTGTCGCGCGTCCTGTCTCAAGCCCTGTCAGCCGTCCTGTCAGCCGCCCCGTGGCGCCTGCGACACCTAATACCCCGGTTCGAGCAGCCACGCCGGCTGCGTCTGCAGCCCCGGTTTCTGCGCCGCTTGGTGCAACACCGCCAAATCATCCGCGGATAGTGCGCGAGACCGGTTATAATGCGGTTTGTGCTGACTGCGGCAAGGAGACGATTATTACTTTTGTTCCCGATGGTGTCCGCCCAATATATTGCAAAGAATGTCTGAGTAAAAAAAGAGAAGAAAAGAGAATGGATCTTGAAAAGCGCCATATCGCCAAAGAAATTGAAAAGAAAAACCTGGAAGAGGAGACAGTTTTAGTGAGTGACGGACCGACTTTGTCATTTGCCGACCTGGCTAAGGCAAGTCCGGTTGATTTTCGCGGTCGCGAGCTGAAAAAAACGAGTCCTCGTCCGGCTGCAACTTCAGTCAACTCAGATATGACTAAGCAAAATCAAGCCCGCGAACAAGAATTTAAAGAAGGCGAGGATATTATTATCAGTAATAACCAATTTTAAATTTAGCAATCACTATGTATTTAATATTTGATACGGAGACAACCGGCTTGCCCAAAAATTATCAAGCACCACTTGATGATTTTTCTAATTGGCCGCGGGTGGTTCAATTGGCCTGGAGTTTATATGATGCTGAAGGTAATCATTGGGAAAGTTATAATTATATAATTAAGCCAGACGGTTTTATTATTTCCGACGAGGTAGCAAAAATCCACCGTATTACGACTGAGCGCGCCCTCGCCGAGGGCGTGGATTTGCGCGAGGCCTTAAACCATTTTATCAGTGACGTTCAAAAGGCCGAGCATTTAGTCGGCCATAATATTGATTTTGATGATAAAGTTGTCGGCTCGGAACTTTTACGCATGGGTTTGGAAAATCCGCTCCTTAGAGCCGATAAAATTTGCACAATGAAGAAGAGCGTTGATGTTTGTAAAATAAGTAACGGGCGCGGGGGCTATAAATGGCCCAATCTTACCGAGCTTTATAATTATTTATTTTCTACCGGGTTTCCCGAAGCGCATGACGCCCTGGTTGACGTTAAGGCTTGCGCTGATTGCTTTTTTGAGCTAAAAAGAAGGGGCGCAATCTAAGCGGCAACAAAGACTTATGGCCGAAGGCATAAATTATCTTAAAATTGGCAAAGCCACTGAATTAACAGGTAAGGACCGAAAATTATACAGATTTTTGGAAATATTACCTGGTTTTTTGTCTATTTTTACATTAATTATTCTTGCTGTCCTCTCATATTTTAAACCGGTTTGGGTGGCCTATTTTATCATTGCCTTTGACGTTTATTGGCTTCTTTTGGTCATTTATATGGCCATTTTTTTAATTAGCTCTTATCGTAAGCTTAATCAGGGTTTAGCTACTGAATGGGCAGAAAAATGTGCCCGTTTGAAAGAAGGCCGCTTTAGCGACCCGGATTTCGAAAAAGAGCTGGCGCCGGACGCGGTGGCGCGCCAAGGCGTGCTTTGGACCGATTTGTGGCAGTTAATTGTCTTGCCGACCAGCTTTGAGAGCGCCGAAATTATTCGCAGCTGTCTGGCGGCTCTGGTAAACGATGGGTATCCAACGGAGCGCATGATTATTAATTTGGCAATGGAAGAACGAGCGGGCGATGAGGCGCATGAGCGCGCGAAAATAATTCAAGCTGAATTTGGCGATAAATTTAAACATTTTTTAATAACTTGGCATCCGGACGGAATAGTGGGTGAGCTTAAAGGCAAGGGAGCTAATCAGGCCTGGGGCATTCAAGTGGTGCGCCGAGAAATTATTGAGAAAGAAAACTTAGATCAAACTAAAATTTTAGTTAGTGTTTTTGATATTGATACTGTGGTCGAAGCCGGCTATTTTTTTGCGCTGACTTATAAATTTTTATCCGTGAGTGATCCTTATCATACCAGCTATCAGCCGATACCGGTCTATCATAATAATATTTGGGATTCGCCTTTTTTTTCGCGCCTGGCCGCCTCGTCTAATACTTTCTGGCAGATGATTATGCAAATCCGCTCAGAGAGTTTGGTTACCTATTCTTCCCATTCCATGACTTATATTGCTCTACGGGAAATCGGTTTTTGGTCAACGACGATGGTCAGCGAGGATTCGCGTATTTTTTGGCATTGCCTGCTTTATTATAACGGTAATTACCGTGTCGAGCCGCTTTATTATAAAGTTTCGATGGATGTGACTCATGATCGGAGCGCTTGGCGGACGGCGAAGAGCCTATATAAGCAGCAGCGCCGCTGGGCCTGGGGTTCGGAAAATATTCCCTATCTGATTTTTAATACGTCTAAAAGATGGCAGACGGTTGACCGTGGAAAATTAATCGGCCATATTTTTATTCAAATTTACGGCTTTTGGTCGTGGGCAACCAACGCTTTGATTATCGCGGTGATTGGCTGGTTGCCAATGCTTTTGGGCGGCAATCGTTTTAATTCAACCGTTCTTTCGGGAAACCTTCCGGCGATAACGCAGAACCTCATGAACGTCGCCATGGTCGGTTTAATTTTGTCGGCCGTCATTTCTTCGCTCTTGTTGCCGCTCCGCCCCCACAAGTATAACGCTTGGAAAAACATCCGCATGATTTTAGAGTGGGTCTTTGTCCCCTTTACTATTGTTATCTTTGGAGCCATCCCCTGTCTTGATGCTCAAATTAGATTGATGCGCGGAAAATATATGGGTTTTTGGATTACCCCGAAGTCGCGTTAACCCGCTGATATTAGCGATAATAAATTCATTAAACCGGACCCGTTGTGGCCGGTTTTTTAGTATTAGAATATATGCTATAATAGAAAACAATGGAACGTCATAAAATTCATCCCCGCGTTTTGAGCGCCGGGGATTTGCCAAAACCGAATAATTATTTTTATCGTTTATTTTCCAGCCAGCGTTTTCTTGCGTTGGTTGGTTTGATTTTTTTATTATTAATCGTTTTTCCGCTGGCTAAAGCCTATACCCAAAAAAAAATAGTCGAGAATGAAATTAACGATGTAAAAAAGCAGATCAGTGATTTTGAACAAAGTAATTCTGACATGAAAGATATGATTAGCTATCTGCAATCTGATCAGTCGCTTGAGGACCAAGCCCGGCTTAATCTGAATTTGAAAAAACCGGGAGAAGAAGTTGTCGTGATTGAAAACGCGGCGAGCTCCAGCTCATTCGTTGAACAAAATAAAACCACCGAGCAGGAAAATAATTTCGCTAAATGGTGGCTTTATTTTTCGAGTTAAATTGATATTTATTTTTGAGCCGAAGAGGGGATTCGGACCCCTGACCTACGCGTTACGAGTGCGTTGCTCTACCAGCTGAGCTACTTCGGCCATCTCCTGAGCGGGTAAGCGGAATCGGACCGCCTTCCTCAGCTTGGGAAGCTGATGTAATAACCATTATACGATACCCGCCTCTACTCTGAGGCTAATCCGCCCATTACTTACTTCAAATCTATTATAAAGGTAAGAGCTTAATTAAGTCAATTAAAATTATGAAAATAAAACTGCAAAAACTTATCACGATCGGGGCACTTTTTTTGTTTATGGCGCCATCCGCGACTTTCGCCGCCAGCTTAAACTTTGCAACTCCGAGCTATAACGAAACGGCCACTATCGTGACCAGCGCCGATACAAGCAATATTCCCTGGGAGTGGCAAGCGCTCAGCCCGGTTTATAGTTATTCATTTTCGCATCCGGAAATGTATGACCCGAGCCGACCGATGACTATCACAATTAATTATGATGGTCAGAACAATAAGTATAAACAGATTTTTATTCTTGACGAACTTTCGGGTATTTGGCAGCCTCTTTTAACGACGGATGTATCGGAAAAAAATTACGCAACGGCGATTACAACTTCAACCCAGGGTAAATTAATTTTGCTGACTAAATCTGACTTACTAAGCGTTGGGACTGCTTCCTGGTATAAATATAAGAACGGCGATTTTGCCGCTTCGCCTGATTTTGCGAAAGGCTCAATTTTGCGCGTTACTAATTTAGCAAACGGTAAATTTGTTGATGTGACCGTAAACGACTACGGTCCGGAGCGCGCTAAATTTCCGACTCGCGTTGTTGATTTGGATAAAGTCGCTTTTGCAAAAATTGCTGCCACCAGTGACGGTTTAATTAATGTTAAAGTTACTCCTCTAAAGATTGTCACGCCGACCATTAATAAATCGCCGGCCCAATTTGGAGCCATGCCGACGCTTACCGCCTCATCAGCCGTGATTATGCTGGAAAAGGATGGCAGCATTATCTGGGGCAAGAACGAGACGGACGTCTCACCTTTGGCCAGTTTAACCAAGTTAGTGGCGCTACGTGTATTCCTCGATCGCAAGCCGAGTTTGAATCAAGTTGTTACCTATAAAGTCCAAGACGAAAAATATAATTATCTTTATGTTAATCCTTGGGAGTCAGCGCGACTGACTGTTAAAGACGGCGAGACCTTAACGATTGGTGATTTGGTTTATAGTGCGCTCGTCGGCTCAGCTAACAACGCCGTGGAAAGTTTAGTTCGCGTGAGTGGCTTAAGCCGGCCCGATTTTATTAAAAAAATGAATGAGGTGGTTGCATCTTGGGGGGCAACGAGCACAAAGTTTATCGAACCGACCGGTTTGTCGCCGCAAAATGTGAGTTCTCCGCTTGACTATGCTATAATAATGAAAGAAGTTTTCACGAGCCCGCTACTCAGTAAAATTAGTACGACCGCGCGCTATACTTTTAAAACCATTAATACTAAAAAAACGCACACGCTTAACAATACGAGTAAATTAGTTAAGGCGGGCGATTATCCGATTATCGGTTCCAAAACGGGATTTTTAAATGAGGCCGGTAATTGTTTGATGACACGTGTATCGTCTCCACAAGGAAATTTAATCGTGGTTAATTTCGGTTCCACGAGCAGCGCCGCCAGCTTTAGCGATAATGAGCAGATGATTCGCTATGGCCTACTCCAACTCAAAAAATAATTATGATTACTCTCGAGAACATCACCAAGTCGTATAATAATAAGAAGAAAATTTTACGCGCGGTTGATCTAAGAATCAAACCGGGTGAGTTTGTGTCCATTGTCGGCCAATCGGGTGCGGGCAAAACAACCTTGGTCCGTATTTTGATTGGCGAAGAACGGGTTGATTCCGGGCGAGTTTTAATCGGGGATTGGGATATTACGAAAATATCGAAACGGGAAGTCCCTTATCTGCGTCGCCAAATCGGGGTAATTTTTCAGGACTTTAAATTATTGCCGAAAAAAACTTTAGAGGAAAATGTCGCTTTTGCGCTCGAAGTTTCTGACGGGCAGCCGGGAAAAATAAAAAAAATTGTACCCAGTGTTTTGAAAATAGTCGGGCTGGACGATAAAAAGAAGCGCTATCCGAACGAAGTCTCCGGCGGTGAACAGCAGCGGGCGGCGATTGCGCGCGCGCTGGTGCATCAGCCGAAAATACTCTTGGCCGATGAACCGACCGGGAACCTTGATGCCATCAACGCCAATGAAATTATTGATTTATTGCTCCGCATCAATAAATTTGGAACGACCGTTATTCTTGTGACCCATAATAAAGAAATCGTTAATCGTTTAAATCGCCGGGTCGTAACCATGGAGTCTGGTCAAATTATTAGCGACCAAGAACACGGTAAATATTTACTCTAAAATATGCTGTCATTATATAGAATCATTAAATTTAGTTTTCAGGACATTGCGCGCAATGTTTGGTTGAGTATCGTGACAGTGACCATTCTCTTACTCGCTCTTTTTTCTATTAACACGCTACTTACGGTTCGGGTTATTAGCGATAATGCCGTCTCGGCGGTTAAGGAAAAAATTAATATTAGCCTGTACTTAAAAGCAGACGCACCGGAAACGGAGATTATGGCCCTGAAGGCGAAAATTGCGAGTTCCGATAAAGTGAAGAGCATAAATTATGTTTCACGCCAAAGTGCGCTTGATGCCTTTCGCGATAAATACAAAAATAATCAGGCCGTCTTGGCGGCGCTTAAAGAATTGGGGCGTAATCCGCTCTCACCGAGCTTAACGATTATTCCGAATGATTTTACGCAAGCCAATCTTTTGATTAACGAATTAAAAGTATTAGATAGTCCGATAATCGAGTCGCGCGATTTTTCCGATAATAGTAGTATTCTTTCGAAAATTAATGAAATTACCAATCGCGTTAATGAGGTCGGTTTATTTATTATCGCTATTTTTATCCTGACGAGTTTGCTCGTCGTTTATAATTCAATTCGGGTCGCAATTTATACGCACCGGGCGGAAATTGAGATTATGCGCCTCGTCGGGGCTTCTAATTTCTTTATTTATATGCCCTATATCGTTTCCGCTTTTGTTTATACTCTTTTAAGTATCCTTATAGTAATTTCTATTTTTTATCCATTTTTAAGTTTATTACAGCCGTATCTGGAGGTTTTCTTTATGGGCTATGACGTTAATATTCTTTCTTATTTTGTCGATAATTTTGCAGTAATTTTCGGTTTGCAGTTTTTGGTGGTCTTAGTCATAAATATTCTGGCCAGTTTATTCGCGGTGCGAAAATACGCGCGGATATAGAGAAGTAATCAAATAAAATTAGCTTAAAAATAGGGTTGACATTTTCTCTATTTTTTAATACTATTTTGAGGTAACAAACATATTCGGGGATCGTCTAATGGTAGGACTCCAGGTTTTGGTCCTGGCTATCGAGGTTCGAATCCTTGTCCCCGAGCATACGAAAAAAGAAGCAGCTTAAGCTGCTTCTTTTTTCGTATACGCCTCGCAGAGGCGCGGATTCGAACAGGGCAGAAGCGAGTCTTGAGCCGCTTTAGCAAAAGCGGCGATAAGGGGAGCGTCGAACGAAGCTCCGGGGGAGCTTCGGGCGCTGACCGCGACAACGAAGCGAATGAGCGACGGCGAATTCGCTGAGGCGGAAATCCTTGTCCCCGAGCATACGAAAAAAGAAGCAGCTTAAGCTGCTTCTTTTTTCGTATACGCCTCGCAGAGGCGCGGATTCGAACAGGGCAGAAGCGAGTCTTGAGCCGCTTTAACAAAAGCGGCGAAAAGGGGAGCGTAGGACGATATGCCGGGGGCATATCGGACTCTGACCGCGACAACGAAGCGAATGAGCGACGGCGAATTCGCTGAGGCGGAAATCCTTGTCCCCGAGCAAATAGACAAAAATACCACTTTCGTGGTATTTTTGTTATATAAATAATTCTTATATTATGAAAAAAGCACTTATCGTAATTGACGTACAAAAAGGTTTTATAAATAAATCAACAACACCCGTTATTAAGAAAATAAAAAACTATATAGTAAAAAATATAAATAATTATGATCTTATAGTTTTCACCCAATACTTTAATAGAGAGGGTAGTAATTTTATTCGAAGTTTAAAATGGCGTGGTTTTATGAATAAGAACCAAACAGATTTGGCTGATGAAATAAAGGGATTTACTAGTAAAAAAAACTTGTTCCCTAAATACACATATAGCAGCTTTGTCGATAATAAGCTTTTTAATTTACTCAAAAAAAATAAAATAGATCAAGTTGAGTTGTCTGGTTTTGATACGGAGAACTGCGTTTTGACTTTCGCAAGAGATGCTTTTGATCGGGGGATGTCTGTAGTTGTATTAAAAAATCTTTCGGCCAGTCATTCTATGCCTAATTTGCACAAAGCAGCCCTTGAAATCATTAAACATAACATTGGGACAATTAAGTAAATAGTTGCGTTCCAACTATATCCCAGTCCCCGAGCATACGAAAAAAGAAGCAGCTTAAGCTGCTTCTTTTTTCGTATACGCCTCGTAGAGGCGCGGATTCGAACAGGGCAGAAGCGAGTCTTGAGCCGCTTTAGCAAAAGCGGCGAAAAGGGGAGCGTCGCTAAGCATCCGGGGGATGCTTGGCGCTGACCGCGACAACGAAGCGAATGAGCGACGGCGAATTCGCTGAGGCGGAAATCCTTGTCCCCGAACATTGAAGAAAAATGAGCCGAAAGGCTCATTTTTGTTGTTTTAAGAATATGTTATAATGTAGCTATGAAAAAAGAAAGATTTATAAAAAAGAATAGCATTGCCGTTTATCGGGCAAAAAATGGAGCCATATAGCTGCGAGCTTATTCTAATAAGGAAACTATATGGGCGACTAAGACACTTCGAGAGCATATCACCAAAGGAGTCATTATTAATAAATTAAGAACTAAAAATAATTATGAGCAACGCAATTGAAATTACCGAGCTCTGTAAGGCGTATAAAGATTTCTCGCTGAGTAATATTTCTTTTAGTTTGCCTGTCGGCCATATTATGGGATTTGTGGGTCAGAATGGCGCGGGCAAGACCACCACTATCCGCTTGATTTTAAATATGACCTCGCGAAGCAGCGGTCAGATAAAAATCCTCGGCTTAGATAATATTTCCGAAGAACAAAATATAAAACAGGACATTGCTGTCGTCTTGGACGATATTTTCTTTGTCGACGCTTGGAAAATTTCTGAAGTTGAGAAAGCGGTCGCTGGTTTCTATACTAAGTGGAATAGCGGCTTATTTAAGCAATATATTAAAGAGTTTGATTTGCCTGCGGGTAAACGAGTGAAGGAGCTCTCACGAGGCATGAAAATGAAACTCATGCTGGCTGTCGCTATGTCGCACGAAGCAAAACTATTAATTCTTGATGAACCGACGAGCGGGATAGATCCGGTCGCGCGGGACGAACTCTTGGAGATACTAAGCGCTTATGTCGCGGACGGACAAAAAAGCATATTCTTTTCAACACACATAACAACGGATTTGGAAAAAATTGCAGACTATATTTCCATCATCGATAAAGGGGCTCTCGTCTATACGGGTACAAAAGCCGGACTATTAGAAGCCTATCCGGGAGTGCCCTCGATTGATGACATTTTAGTGTCGATAAGCAAAAGAAAAATATGAACAACATCCTTAATTCCATAAAACTGGATTATTTCATTCTCAGAGCCTCGGGTTTTAGAAGATTGGCGATAGTTGTGGTTGTCCCGCTCTTCGCCGGGGCTATGTCAAAAAATCCGCCGCTCGTATTGGGGCTCACTATGATGCTGTCTGGATTTATTATGAGCACTATTTTTGCCACGGTCGAAAAAAGTAATCTCAATAAGTTATATGGCATTTTGCCTATAAAAAAGAAACAAACTGTAATTGGGCGCTATTTGTTTGCGCTTATAGCCGGAGTAACGATTGCCGCTGCGGCCACGGTTTTAGCTTTTATCGTTTCGCTGATTATTAAAGTGCCTTTCGGTGGTCTTGAACTTACTGCTTGGCTCGCCGGTTCCTTTCTGGTTTTTTGCTTATTAGTTTCAATCCAGTTCCCGCTTTATTTCAGATATGATTTTTCAAAATTGGCGGCTTTAGCGAATCTGCCGTATATCGTTTTGGTTTTCAGTGTGTCCTTCTTAGTGAGGAAGCACCCAGAACTATTTACTCAAGTTGTTTCCTTTTTTGTCCGTAGCCCTTATATGCTTTGGATAGTGGGGACGGCCGGGGCACTGATACTGCTTAGCGCCTCTACACTTGCTTCAATCGCGTTATATAATAAGAGGGAATTATAAGCTGAGAGACTAAATGGAATTCAAGGAACAAACACACGAAAAACAAACGTTTAAAAACATCATCTGTCCCGGGCAAGACCTGTCGGACAAGGATTTTTCGAATTGCAGTTTTGAAAAGTGCGATTTTAGTGAGGCTAATTTTTCCGGTGCCTCTTTTATGGCTTGTACCTTTTTCGGTTGCAACCTAACTAATATAAAAGTAAATAACTGCAGTTTTCAGGGCGTGTTATTTGAGAAATGTAAATTACTGGGCACGAGATTTACCTTAATAGATTCCTTGCTCATTGGCTGGGTTTTTAAAAATTGTGTTATTTCATTCTGCGATTTTAGCGATTTAAGCATTAAGGAAAGCAAATTTATAAACTGCGAAATAAAAGAGAGCGATTTTATAAATTCAAATTTAAGCGGGTCTGATTTTTCCGGTTCAAGCTTGCTTTTAAGTAAATTCCATAATACCAATTTAGAAAAAGTAAATTTTATCGGCGCCAGAGATTATTATCTTAATCCCGTAGACAATAAACTGAAAGGCGCGCGTTTTTCTTATCCCGAGGTCCTGTCCCTTTTGGACAACTTCGGGATTAAAGTTGAATTTTAAGCTTTCATTATTTAAGTAAAAAAATAACCGACCCTCTGGCCGGTTATTTTAGATAGATAAGGATTCCGTCTTATCTAATATATTTCTTGTCTAATTAATGATTGTTTTTCTGCTGGTTGCCCGCATTATTATTTTCATTATTTCTTTCATTATTTTGCTCGTGGTTTCTTTCATTATTTTCTTCGGCGTATCTTTGCTTATCTCCGTTGTTATTTGAGATGACGTTTCCGTGTTCTTCATTCTTATGCTCATCACCCCTTGCTTTCTGGGTATGCTCTTTATCAATCGGCGCGGTGATGGCCACAGCGTTTGAAGCGGCGGAAAGATTATTCGCCCGATCAAAAGCAATTACCGTATAAGTATGAGCTAATCCGTCTTTAATCGATTTATCTTGGTAATTTTGGTTTCTTGAGGTGCCGATGACAAGGCCGTCGCGTAATATTTTATAGCCCCAGACACCGAAATTATCAGTTGATCTTGCCCAAGTTAATTTAATTTTTTTGTGCGCGATTAGGGTGGCGACTAAATTAGTTGGTGCGCTCGGGGCAATCGTGTCGCTACCAATCGCCGGAGCGGTTGTTATGGAAACGGCGGCTGAGGGAGCGGAAACATTTCCGGCGATATCGAGAGCTGTGATTGTATAAGCATGGGTTGAGCTGGCACTTACACTAAAGTCAATATAATTAAGTGCGCTGGTTGTGGCGATAACCACGTTGTCGCGCAATACACGGTAATTTGCCAGGGCAAGAGTTGAGGAAGCCGCGTTCCAGGATAGTTTTATTTTATTGTTCGCACTGAGAACTGCGACCAGGCCAGTAGGCGCTTCGACCAGATTTGTATTGGTGCTTAAAGTGGTGGCGGATGTGGAAGCCGATAAAGCGGAAGTGTTACCACTCGTGTCGTATGCTTTAAGGCTGTAAGAATAGGTCGTTGATGTGGCTAATCCGGTGTTTACGTATCCGGTAGTCGTTGTGGTGGCAATTTGAATGCCATCACGGAAGATTCGATAACCGCTCAGAGCGACATTATCGGTGGCCGCTGTCCACTGCAGATTTATTTGGCTTGTGGAAACGGCTTGCGCAGTTAGATTAGTTGGCACGCTCGGCGCGCTTATATCGGGAATACTTAAGTCACCGATATAATACCCGGCCAAGGCGGCGTTAGCGGCGGCGTTTGTACTGTGCTGGGCGTTAAATAGAGTACTACCATTTAGGCCGCATAAACTATTAATAGCGGCTTGTCCGCCCGGATGAAGAGCAACATAGGCACTAACGTTATAAACTTTGGAATTAACGATTGTCCAACAATCGCCGGCGGTATTGTGAAGAGCGACCTGCTCTCCGGTATAGCTATTCGCCGCCAAGGCTGAACCGGCCAAGGGAAGGGCAAAAGCAAGACCCAATAAAAGCATGACAAATTTTTTCATAAATTTAATGTTAATTATAAAAAACGTCTTTCTACTATATGATACAAAGCTGGTTGTCTTTTGTTACATGGCGATATATAATGGTATTTACCACTTGTAACATTTCCCCTTTATTATTGTATAAATAGATAGAAGATATGAGGAAGAAGCAGAATAATTTTTTGCCTTATTATAACCAGTATAAAGATAAAATATACAATTATTTTTTATATCGAGTTGGTTTTGATAAGCCCTTGGCCGAGGATCTAAGCTCGGAAGTGTTTATAAAGGCCTTAAAAAGTTTTGCCGACTTTGATGAAAATAAGAAATTCCAGTCCTGGATATATATGATCGCGCATAACCACTTGGTTAATCATTATAAAACGGCGGGTCGCGTTATACCGATCGAGCCCTTAGAAAATTCCTTATATTACATTGATAAAAGCGCGGAAGAAAGACATGAATTAGCCCGAGTTTTAGAAATAATTGACGCTATGGAAAACTCCGAGTCGGAGATATTAAGGTTCCGCTTTATTGATCAGCTGAGTAACTCGGAAATTGCCGAAATTTTAGGCAAGGAAGAAGGGGCTATTCGCACGCAAATTAGTCGCACGCTCGTAAAACTACGTGAAATATTAAATAGTAAGACCAATTAATATGGAAAATCTGGAAAAGCTCCTATCAGCTCTCCCGAAAAATAAATTAAGTCGTCGGGCTGATATAAAAATTAAATTTAGTTTGTATCGTCTTATTCTACAAAATAAACTGGCGCGCTTTTTTGATTTTTCCGCTTGGCGGCTGGTAACGATGCATAAAGCTTTGGCCTTTGCCGTGTTTGTATTTTTGGTCTTAGGAACAACTTCGTTTTATGCCTATGCGAGCGGCGATGTTCTCCCCGGGAGTCAACTATATCCGGTAAAGATTGCGCTGGAAAAGATTGAGCAGACAATTACCGTCACCAATTCGGCAAAAATTAGTAATTTACAGAAAGTTTCTGAGCGTCGCCTGAGCGAGGCAGTTAGTTTGAGTGAAAAAGAGCAGGCCACTATTCAGGAAAGCCAGCGCATTAATGAAGATATAAAGAATAATATTGCCATCGGGGTGAATAATCATGAGGCCATCGCTAAGCATATTAATAATCTTAGTAATAGCCCGAAAGCGCAGTCATTGATTAATGAAGCCGAAACCAATGATCAAAAAGAAATGGATTATTTGGATCAAATCGCCGCCTTTGCCGCGGAAAGTAATAATGAGGATATTTTGCAAAATGTCCAGGCGGCTAAAGAGTCGATTGGCAATCAGAAATATAATGAAGATAATAAGCGGAGACAGAACCAAGAAAAGATGGACACAGAAGAAATAAATACGGAAAAAGTGGACGAAGAAAAAGAAATAGAGCCCCAAGGCGGGGTGGCGTCTACTACGAACGATGTTAATAATAAAAACGAAATGCGGCAGAGAGGAAGAGACAGGGGTAATGATTAAATTAATATTGGAGATAATTTAAGGATATTTAAAAATATGCCACCAACTGGCGTATTTTTTATTCACAGGCATAAAAATGTCATTTTTCCCCATTTTTTGCTATAATTAAATAAAGAATAGCAAATATATTTATTTAGCTATTGAAATAAAATTTGTTTTTGTAGTAATTAGATTTATATGAACAATTTTGGTGAACAATTTATTGACCCAAAAGACCTCAAGGCGAACGTCATCGATCAGCCTGAAAATAAGGAGGAGCTTAATATTACTGTTGATAATAAGAATGAATTAGAAAATGATATAAGTTCCGGCTATTTAAATGATCTTAATTCTCAAATTAATCTTGAGGAGCATGTTATAGAAGAGTTTTCAAAGACTAAAGATGATAAATTACGAGAATCTCTACGCGATCTGAGAAGATTGGGCGAAGAATCTTTAAAGACGCTATCTTCGAAAATTGTAGAAATATTTAATTCCAGTAAATTAGTTGTTAAGTTGCGTGACATTTACATTGAGAAACGGAGCATAAGCATTCATAAAGAATTGAGTGTTGAAAATAAACTGCCAAAAGTAGATGATTATGATAGTTTTCTGAAATTAATCCAATCTGATTTTTGGGGAAGTTCTGCTAACGCTGCGGATGCCACTTTTAGAGCCAATACCGCTCTATATTCGATAGCCAAGCGTTTTCCTGAAAAAAGAAAGGATATCTTAGAAATTTGGCCCGAATTATTTAGCCGGGAAATAAGTTGTAATACTGATTTGTTCGATCGGCAGATTAGGGATATTAAGGAAAATGAATATAATGTTATTAGCGGTAATGATGAAAAAATTAATTATATAAAATCGTGTGATGATTTTACAGCTTTAACGTGTTTATTAAATCTTAACTTCAGTTCTAAAGATATTGATGTTTCCGAAGAAACCATCAAGCGTCTCGATTCGTTAATTTCAAATCATCCCAACGTTAAAGAACTACCAGGCGGTATTACTGACCAACTTTTTAATGCTTGCACGGAAAAACCTGAAGAAATAATGTCCGATGCTCGTAGGACAGACTTCCTTTTTAATTTATGGATTAATAAAATAAGTATTTATTCGAATAAATTAACAAGCTCATCAATTATTCCGATTTTCGCCGAAAGACTCCAAACTTGTTCTAAGGAAGAAACAGATAAACTTCTCAAAATGTTATTAAGAAATTGGAACAATTCTTATGATAGCGGTGATTTTAATTTGTTAATTGAGTTCCTACCGCTTGATAAAAGCCATGTTAAATTAATCAATAAAAAGAAAAATTTAGTTGATGGTGAGAACTCAGATAAACTCCTGTCTTTAAACAGGGATAAAGTTTTGGGTAAAAATATCGAGAAACGGGAATATGAGGTATTACTTACCGCCGCCGAATCTTTGCGTGGTGGCAACGAAGTGATCTTTTTAAGTAATCTTATTGCCAATTATCCGGATAAAGTTTTGGGTATTAATGAAACCGAACTTGAGAACATACTTGACGTCTTGCTGAAGTACCGTCAGGAACGTTTTGATATTGATACTTTGCACTGCTTAACAGAACTAATGAGTCGTTGCTATTGGCCTGACAATCTCAAGAAAAAGGTTTACGGTGCTAATAGCATTAGCGCCAATACTTTGAATAAAATCGTCACCGGTTTAGATGATCCGACGTTCGATTGGTTAAGAAATAATCAATTATTATTTAGTCAATTACAAATAGATTTTCATAAAAAAGCACAAAATAATGATTTAAGACATTATTTTTATAATGTTTTAGACGGTAAGCAGCAGTCAGATAATTTGGGTGACTTAATCAAATCGTATGGTCGCTCCGGTGCCGGTTTTGATTTTGAGGAGCTAAGGGCTTTGTTTTTAGAGAATCGCATTGATAAAAAATATATTCAATATTTTATTGACCAGATTGGTAATGAGCAAATTTTAACGGGTTTAAATAGTGAACTTATTAATTCTGTTGATAAGACATGGTTTTTAGAATCGGCTCTCAAGTATGGAAAAGCAAATAATGCTACGGAAATACTAAGGATGCTAATGCTTGGCGGGTCGATTGATAATCAGGAAAAAAGACAAGACATTCTAAATTCATTATCCGATAATATATTACTTAAGTGTGATAATTATGATTCAAAAAAAACAGCTTATGGGTATGGGAACGAGGTAGCCGGCGTCTCGGCACAGTTATTTAATGAGGATTTGTCAGATATTTTAAGCAGAGAAGAGCTTCTTGGTCTCAGAAAAAAAATGATGCTTGGCGCCCTCGGTTTTAGCAATTCGGAAAACGCAACCCTGCTTACTATCACTAATCGTGAAAATACCGCTAAAGCTTTTCCTGAAGAGCAAGAAAGAGCTGATTATTTGTATAAACTATTTGAGAAATTAATAAGCGATCAAGATAACCGGCAGTATTTCTCTGTCATGTCTTTCTATTTTGGAAAACCAGAATTATTTAGTGCCTTAGATAATTCTCGCAAACAGGAGTTGGAAAATAAGATATTTAATTTTAATATAACCGAGCGGAGCGACTCTTTTCTGGGCTTATTGCCCGAGATGGATGCCAAACAAAAGGAACGTTTTATAAGCTGTTTTGAAAATAATTTTGAATTAAAAGAGCTTACTACAAACGTATTTGATTCTTTTTGTAGGAAATTGACTTATTTCAGTGAGTTCTCAAGTAATAAAGAAGTTTATACTCGGATTTACTTAAAATTATTAAATGACCCCGGTCTTAAATCGGAAGCAGCCAGCGTTCTTTTTGATAAAGAAATCGTCTTCAGTGATAGTAAAATTAAAGACGCTTTCTTCAATAATATTATTCGTTGGCCCGGTATAGACGGAACAAATATTCTTGAATCGTTGGCCTCAATGAAGGGTAATGATAAAAGTTTTTTATTAAGTAATGAGGAAGTAAAAAAAATAAGTACCTCGGTTATGGAAAACCGCGGATTATCACCAAAATTCTGGAAAGGATATTTGCAGTCGCCCAAAAAAAATCCCACCTTCTACCTTGATGAAAATATTTTTAGAAAAGGCATTAATAATATTGGCAATGATTGTTTCCGAGAGAGCGGTGAAGAGATAGTTGCTTTCATTAAATCACTTTCCGCGTCCGGGTTTGAGTTTACCGGTGATGATGCGCAAGCAATAGTTAGAAAAGCTTTTGAAAATACGCGTAAAATAGATAATCTTGAGGCTTTTTATAAGTATGATCAAGTTTTGATGGAAAATATTTTAACTGAAAAAAATTATTTTAGCTATTCGCTCGATGCTAACATTAGTTATTCAAAAGAATATAATTATAAATTATTAGATAATATTGTAAATAATAATTTTTCGCTCAATGATGTTAATAAGCTCTTAGATTACCTCAAGAAAAATGGTAATTTGGAAATGGTGAATGAGTTTAAAAAAAGATTGTCCAAGCTTGACAAAGAGCAAGCAACGGCAGGGCGCATGGCTTTGCTTAATGCCGATTTTCTTAGTGTGGTGGAATCAAAAAAATTCTATCAGGAAATAACTTCGTCGTCTTCGGACAATGCTCGCATTCAAATTATGAATTCGATCGATGTTATTGGCTCCATGCTCAGTAATCGTAATAACGTCGAGCAATTGGGACAATTTTTAAATAAACCAAGAGCCGAAGACATTTTAAATTTAAAAGACATTTCTGATTTTATTGAAAAATATAATAAAGAAAACAAGGGCCGGAGCGTGGCGGTGATGCTTTTTGCAAGAGAATATCTTCCGAGTAGACCCCTTGAGGAAGTTATTGAAAGAGTGGCTTCTAATTTAAGAAAATATGGCGAAATAATTGAGAATAATTCTTATAAAAACGTGCCGGAAGGGTTTAGGGCGTCAATCGGGATGGAATACGAAATTACTTCCTCAACCGCTAAGGGGTATGAGGAATTAACTTCACAAACAAGCTTAAAAGAAGACATCGCCAGAATAAGTCAGGCCGCCAGAATAGGCTCGGGGAAAGATGCTGTTCATGAAATTGCGACCAAGCCGACTGATAATCCCTATTTAATGCTTTTAGAAATGAAGCTTCTTCATGATATTGAATATATAGATTTAAATTTTAATCGTTCGGAAAATTATCAGAAGGGAGCGCGCGGTTTCCATTTGACTATTGGCGGGGAAAAGGGTTTGACGGTTGACTCGGAAACAAATTTTTTACAAAATGCTTTGCTGGCTGCCTCTTGGGGCGGAATTCAGTCTGGAGAAACCGGCCATAAAGTTAATGGCGGACGCGGAGTGTCGTTAAGAGGGAGAGACGCCGAGCAATCTAATAATATTGCTTTTTTTGGGAAAAAAACTAATTCAGTAGAATTGCGTTCTTTATCCATAGACAAGGAGGAAACTTTGCAAAGAGCGGTTACTACCGCCTTCAACGGAGCGATCGCGATCCAGGCTTTTAAAGAATGCTTTCCCAGGGGTTCTTCGGAGGTCCTAAATCTATTAGAGACGACGGACGGGCAAAGGAGTATCGACGAGGCTATAGACTCTAAGGATAAAAAAATTGCCGATTTAGCCAGATTATGGCTCGATTTAATTAGCCAGGTAAATTCTTCAGTCAAACGACATAATGAATCGTTTATAGATAATGAGATGTTTGGCTATTTAGATGATAAAGACGTTTGGGTCGATGCGGCCGATTTCGGCGGTGAATATAACAAAAAACGTTTTGATTCAATAATCGCCAATATCGATCCGACCCTAAGTCTGAAGGAATATGCCAAGACCACGGAAATAAATCGAGAAGAATTCTTTAAAAGTTTTAGCGTTGAGTTGTCCGATAAGCTTATTAAGATAAATAATCTCTATCTTAAACCGGGAACAGTGTCTGCCGATGATAAAGATAAAAAAACTAATGTTTTTAAAGGTGATCACGCTAACGCAATTTCGATGTTAGAAACCACTAAGTTAGGCAATTCTGGAATTGAATATTATGATGAGGATTTTTTAGATAAGACAGTTTTTGATACGGCCGGGGAAAAAAGAAAAGGTTATTATTATCTTCAAGGGGGTAGCGAATTAATGCTTACTCACGCCATACAAAAATCTCTGATTGACTTTAATTCAAAAATAGAAAAAATGCTTAATTAAATTTCGCTCCCTATTAAGATTATTAGGAATTGAAAAAGTGCCCCGCTGCAGTCGGGACTAAAAAACTTCTTGAAAGTCGCGTTTATCGCTATAATTTTTAGAATCAATTTCCCAATAATCTGCGTAGTATAAACAGGCGAACTCGCCTGTTTATTGTTTATTAATAAGGATATGGTTCAAATATTATTCGCGTTATTAGCCGGAATTTTGACTATTGCCGCGCCTTGTATATTATTGCCCCTACCGATTATTTTAGGTGCTTCGGTCGGCCACCAGAATAAGACTAGACCCCTATTTCTGGTATTTGGTTTTATCCTGAGTTTTTCTCTTCTGGCCCTGCTAATTAATTTCTTGGTAACGGCCCTAAATTTAAACCCGAATATTTTGCGAAGCATCGCCGTTATTCTTTTGGCGCTGTTTGCGGTCTTTATGATTTGGCCGCGACCTTTTGAAATATTCATGAGCCGTTTTAGCACCCTGCTGGGTCGCGCTAATCAGACCGGGGAGAGAGCGGGCGCGGGCAATTTCGGCGGTTTTATTTTAGGGATATTAATTGGAATTATTTGGGCGCCCTGCGCCGGCCCGATTCTGGGAGCGATATTAACTTTGATTGCGCTTCAAAATAATTTTAGTCAGGCTGCTTTGCTTTTGGTGGCTTATGCCATTGGCGCCGGTTTGCCGATGCTGGCGATTGCCTACGGCGGCCAAGCGCTAACGACAAAAATAAAAAGTATCGCCCAATATTCGCGCCGTCTCCAGCAAGTTTTTGGCGTCATCTTAATTATTTTGGCGCTGGCAATATATTTTCAATATGACACGCTTATTCAAACTAAACTCTTAGCCAGTGTTCCCAGCTTGAACATTGGCCTGGAAAATAATCTTATGAATAATTTTATAACGCGACCTAAATTAAGCGCGCAAAAAAAAGCGCCTGACTTCGTTGGTATTAATACTTGGCTGAATTCCGAACCGCTGACCTTGGCCGACCTTAAGGGTAAAGTTGTTTTGGTAGATTTTTGGACTTACTCCTGTATAAATTGCGTGCGCACCTTGCCGTACGTAACGAGCTGGTATGATAAATATAAAGACAGTGGTTTAGTCGTGGTTGGAATACACTCTCCCGAGTTCGCTTTTGAGAAAGAAACGGCTAATGTAAAAATGGCGATTAAGCAATATAAAATAAATTACCCGGTGGCACAGGACAATAATCTTAGCACCTGGCAGGCTTATGATAACCAGTATTGGCCCGCCGAATATTTAATCGATCAGTCGGGTAATATCGTTTATACTCATTTCGGCGAAGGCGAATATGATAAGACGGAAAACGCCATCCGTGAGTTATTGGGAGTAGCGGGAGGAGTCGCGGCCAATAACGGGCAAGATTTAAGCCAAGTAAAGTCTCCGGAAATGTATTTCGGGGGTAATCGCCTCGAATATTTGACGGCCAAGCAAGAACCATCGATAGTCCCGATAGAATATAGTTTGCCGGCCAATTTAGGTTTAAATCAATTTGCGCTCGGAGGAAAATGGGAATTTGCGGCCGATAAGGCGACGCTGGTCGGAAATAGTGGAAAAATAAAATTACATTTCTATGCTGCCAAAGTATTTATGGTCGCCCAGAGTTTAAGCCAGCCGGTTACGCTTAGTATCGTGGTTGATGGCGTTGCTCAGCCGGAAGTAGTCGTTAATCAGTCCGAGCTCTATACGCTCTTTGACTCGCTTAAATATGCGGACCATACAATTGAGATAGACATTCCGCAGTCCGGTCTTGATGCCTTTACTTTTACTTTCGGTTAAGTACCGATTGTGGGGAAATAGGTATTTATCTTTGTCGCCCATGCGGCGCGACGCTTTATAATTAGGAAGCAAAATTTGAATCATTTTGCGGCTGGACGAGTTTTGATGATGAGGTTCCTGGGGCGGCGCGGCGTAAACCGGACGTCGATGGAATTAGGACCGAAATAAGCTGTGCTCAATGTGACGCTCATTTGGGCCACGTCTTTGCGGATAAATATTTAACCCCAAAAAGTATACGCCTTTGCGTTAATTCAGCCGCGCTTAAGATTGTTCCTGCTATTAAAATTTGATTAAACTATTATTTAAGGTATAATTAAATCATCTAAATTTTACTTATTTCTGTAAAAAATGCGCCCCAGATTCTTTGCTTCGATTGTCAATATTTTAAGCCTCTGCATCGTGATTGCCGGGGTCAGTATTTATTTTATAAACGAATCGCATCTGATGGGCTATATTATGATTGGGCTCGCACTTGTTTGCCTAGTTTCTTTGCGCCCTTTTAAAATTAGTTTTAAAGCAACTTTACCGGATATATTTTTTGGGATGATTGATAATGGTATCTTGGCCGTTTTGGCTATTTTTGGGGGTCATTTCGCCGGAGTCACTGGGGCGGTTATGGGCGGAGTAGTTGGCAATGCGATTACCGATGGGATTGCCGGAATATTCGAAGGCCGGGCCGCCGAGACGCTACGGGCTCGTTTAGTGCCGGAGGAGAGGACTATGCTTAAATCAGCGGTCGGAAAGATGGCAGGCTGCCTTTTGGGGGCTGGAGTAGTGCTTATTATTGATCAGGCACTTCGCTTCTAAAGTTTTTATAAGATAGGGTTGTTCTAACTATTGACAAAACAGTTAAAAAATAGTATAATAATTAGTTAAATAAATATAAACGTTCTTAAAAAAAGGAGGGTGTCATGAAAGAAGCTCGTCTATCAACTATAGGTGCCACGGTAATGCTAATTATATACTTAGTTTTATCGCTGGTAGTGATTTGTGCTACCGAGCTTGGTTTCATCAGCTCGGATATTATTTCTCAAACTTGGCTAAAGTTTTTTCAACTTAGCTTAACAAAAGTTTTGGGCGTATTCTACAGCTCTTTATTTATTTTGCTCTTTGTTTTAGAGCTATCAAATTTTAGAGAGCCGGCGGAATAAAAAAATTTTCTGGCTGCGTTTAAAACCATTTTTCTTCCGAGGAAAGTGGTTTTTTATTTGCAATAATGATTGATTATAAAAAAGCACCGGATAATCCGATGCTTGATATGTTTTTTCAAATTTTGCCTTGAAGCCTCAATATACGGAACCAAAAGATAACAAGCTCATTGTTGTCTTCTCCAGTTCCTTGGTTAATCTGGGATCAGATATTCTGGCAGAATCGGCTTCAATAAATTCCCGCGCGTTAACGGGTTCGCCCTGTTTTTGGTATTGGATTGCCCTTTTTATCCTTTGAAGCCGGACAAGTTCCTGGGCTATTTTAGCCCGGTCTGTTTTTTGCTCGGCATATTCAACCCAGAGTTTGAAAATGGCCTTACCGCTATCACCCAGCGGCGAACAGATATCTTTCATGGCTTTATATTCGGCCATGTATTTAAGGTATTTGAGCGCCTTAGACAAGCCTTGTTCAATCAGCAAGTTTTCGTTGGCTCGAGAGCCTTTGACTTCGTCTTTAGATTTCGGCCAGTCTACGATTTTTAGCATCTTATCCAGGCCGATTAAGTACGGAAAAAACTTTTGTGCTAATTTTATAGTGGCATCAATCTTGTCGCCAATGCTTTCCGATACCATAACCCCGCGTTCATGCCAGCCGGGGCGCGGTATTTCGTAAAGATGCTGTACGATCTTTAAAGTTTGCTCGCGGTTTTCTCCTTTTAGTTTTAGAGGGGATTGTTTGGGCTGGTTTTTCATGATTATTTATTTTAAGGTTCGTAATTGGTTTTCATGCTATCCTATAATTATATCCTGGTTCTGTCAAATAGGGATATCGGCCAAGCGCTTTAATTTACGGTAAAAATAAGCTATAATTAAGTTAGATAAGAAATTAATAGGTTCAGATATTTTTAATCATTAACATTAAAATTATGAAAAATTGGCAAAACGAAAACGCGACAGATCGCTGGGTTCGGGTCATCCTCGGGATCATTTTTTTGCTCCTTGCCTATTTCCAACTTACTGGCACCTGGCGCATCGTCTTCTATGTTTTAGGTATTATTGCGCTTGTGACCGCCCTAACCGGTTTCTGCGCGCTTTATAAATTATTGGGCATAAACACTAATAAAAAAGTAGAAGCGGCGGCTCCAAAACCGCTCGATGTCGAACCGGGGTCCAAACCGGAGTAAGGAGATCGGATATCGCATAAAAACTGAATAAATAAAAAGGAGGCATAATCGCCTCCTTTTGTTTAAACATTGACAAAATTTACTTTAGTTGCTAAAATAAAAGACAGTTAAATATAACTTATTATATCTTTATTTTATGAGTATGCGCAGTTTTTTTACCAGAAAGAAAATTATCTGGTTTGTTATTCTTATTTTAATCGCCGCCGCCGTTTGGTATTTTGTGGCCAAAGGCAAAAATCCGGCCGCCAATATCCAAACGGCCGTGCTTAGTACCCAAAATATCGAGCAGACCGTTCTAACAACCGGCCAAGTAGTGAGCGCCACTGATTTAAACCTAAGCTTCCAAGGAAGTGGAGTGGTTAAAGAGATCATGGTTGTCTCCGGTGCCAAGGTTAAAGCGGGTGATATTTTGGCAACCTTAAATCAGGCCAATGCTTCAGCCGCTTTGCTTAGCGCTCAAGGGTCTCTGGCGCAAGCTAATGCTAATTATCAGCGAGTTTTGTCCGGTTCGAGTGCCGAGCAAATAAAAGTTGCTCAAGAAGCGGTTAATGCCGCTCAGGTCGCTTATGATAACAATAAAAATCAATTAAGCACAATTCAGCAGTCAACCGCAGCGACAATCAGCCAAGCTCAGAAAACTTTAGCCGACTTACAGTCGCCAACCTCGACTTCGGATAATAAGCGCTCGGCTATTCTTTCCGTAATTTCCGCACAACTCGTTTCGGTGAAGAATGCACTTGATCAACAGAATCAAATTTTAAATGATAATAATCTAAAAAATTCCTTCGGCGTGACTGATACGAATGCCCGCGAAAATTTTAAGAATTCAATTACTTTAGTCCAACCCTTATTAGATAAAGCGAATGCCAGCCTATCGACCGCTCAGTCTTATAAGAGCGACGCCAATATTGATACAGCGGTGAATGATGCTTTAAATGCTTTAAACAGTAATTTAACTTCGTTAAACTATTGCTTTATCTCTTTGGTAAACTCAGTACCGAGTTCCAGTTTTAGCCAAGCCCAGCTCGACGCCTATAAGGCCACGATTAATGCGGCTCTCGCCAGTGAAAACCCGGGAGCGACATCTATTCGCTCTGCCCGCCAAGCGTTAACTGACGCGCTGACGGCGACGCAAAACGCCGTTACTAACGCGCAACTCGCCCAAACGCAGCAATTGTCCGCCGCGCAAAATCAGATTAATAGCGCCCAAGCTTCTCTGCAACAAGCTAAGGCTAATTTAGCCCAGCAATCAGCCAAAGCAAAGCCGGCTGATATTAACGTCGCCTTGGCGCAGATTTTGTCTGCCAAAGGGCAGGTCGAAGCCGCTCAAGCTAATCTTAATAATTTAGTTATTAAGGCGCCGGTTGATGGCACGATTACTCAGATTAATACCAAGGTCGGAGAGCAGGCGAGTGCGATGCAAGAAGTGATGATCCTTCAAGATATAAGTAGTTTACATACCGAAGCTTATGTGAGCGAAGCTAACGTGGCTTCTATTAAAATTGACCAGTCGGTTGATTATACTTTTGATGCCTTAGGCCCGGACAATCATTACGCGGGCAAGATTTTAACGATTGACCCGGCTTCAACCGTTATTTCCGGAGTCGTTGATTATTTGGTAAAAGCGGATTTACCGCATATACCGGAGATTAAACCGGGCATGACTGTTAATATGACGATTTTGGTCGCGACTAAGGAAAATGTTATCGCCGTTCCGAGTGCAGCTATCATCAACACCGGGGAAAAGCATTTCGTCCGGGTGGTCGATGATGCTAAGACAGGTTCTTACCACCAGGTAGAAGTTCAAACTGGCCTATCGGCCGACGGCGGTTTAGTAGAAATCCTTTCCGGACTGGAAAATGGCCAAACGATAGTCACTTATGTAAAGCCGTAATCAAGGGAACCGTAAATAAGTAATGCAATTATCTATGAATTTAATTAACGTTAAGAATTTAAAGAAGAATTACGGCAGCGACGGCGTGGTCACTCCGGTTTTGCATGATTTAAGCTTTCAGATTGATAAGGGCGAGTTCGTAGCGATTATGGGACCGTCTGGAAGCGGTAAATCAACCTTGATGCATATTCTCAGTTTCTTGGATCGTCCGACCTTTGGGCTTTATGAGTTTGAAGGACGTAATACGGAAGATTTTACGGATTCGTATCTGGCGGAACTGCGCAACGAAAGAATTGGTTTTGTTTTTCAGTCTTTTAATTTGCTGCCGCGCACTACCGTCCTTGATAATGTTAAATTGCCCCTACTATATAGCAAGAAAAAAAATCATGACGCTTTAGCGAAGAAGGCTTTAGACGCGGTTGGCCTGTCCCATCGTTTAGATTATTATACGAACCAAATATCAGGCGGTGAAAAACAACGCGTGGCTTTAGCGCGCGCTCTCGTTTGCGATCCAGCGGTTATTTTCGCGGACGAACCGACCGGCAACCTGGATTCAAAATCAGGCAACACCGTCATGTATATTTTGCAGCAGCTCAATGATCAAGGTCATACTGTAATTCTTGTGACGCATGAAACTGATACAGCCAATCATGCCAAAAGAATTCTTCGCATCCGCGACGGTAATTTGGTGGCCGATGAAAAAGTGGCTAAGCGGACGATTGCGACTCCCGATCAAGATCTCATCAAATAAAATTTAATTTAAATTTTTGTGAATATTTCGGCGGTTATTAAATTAGTAATCAGAAATCTCCTGGCGCGTAAAGGGCGCTCGCTTTTGACGATTTTAGGAATTGTCATCGGCGTCGCCGGCGTCATTATTATTATCGCGCTGGGCGCCGGAGCGCAAAGTATGATTCTGGGCCAGGTTACGAAATTGGGCAGTAATTTATTATTTGTCGAGCCGACAAAAAATGTGGAAAATGGCGCGCCTATCCCCGGCTTAATTATTACTACTTTAGTGAATAATGATGTTGATGCTCTGCGCAGTATGAGCAGGGTCCCGCACGCGAGCGTGGTTAACGCAAGCGTTAACGGTTTGGCGACAATCACTTGGGGTAGCGAAAGTATCGATACTAATTTTACCGGAACCGATTATACCTATCCGCAGGTGACTGCTTTTACGATGCAAGCGGGGCAATTTTTTAGCCAACAGGAAGATCAGGGATCCGCTAATGTGGTTGTGCTCGGCTCGGCCGTCAGCGAAAAATTATTTGGCGCCTCCGGCGTTAATCCGATCGGCCAGGTGATAAAAGTAAAAAGCTCGATTCAGGCCAAGGCAGGCGGAGTGCCGCTACGCGTTATCGGCGTGATTGCCGAGCGGGGCAGTTCTTTTTTCCAAAATCAGGATGAGATGATTTTTCTGCCCCTTACTCTCGGTCAGGAACAGATATTAGGGATTCATTATTTGCAGGGCATCTATATTAAAGTAGATTCCGCAGAAAACGTGGACCAAACGATTGCGGATGTCACTGCGGTTTTAACCCAGCAGCATCATATTAAAAGTGCGGTTAATATAGATTTTGCCGTGCGCAATCAGGCCGATGCGGTAAAAATATTATCGACGATTACGAATGCTTTAAGCTTATTTCTGATCGCCATGGCCGGTATTTCTCTGGTGGTAGGCGGTATCGGCATTTTAAATATTATGATGGTGACCGTCGGCGAGCGTACCCGAGAAATCGGTTTACGCAAAGCGGTCGGTGCGACCAATAAAGTTATCCGCAATCAGTTTTTGCTTGAAGCCGGCATGCTAACTGGCTTGGGCGGCATTATCGGTATTATTATCGGCGTAATTATTTCTTATTTACTTTCCTTGCTTATGAATTATCTGGGTTACGATTGGGCTTTTGTTATTTCTTGGGTCTCAATCGTGCTCGCCGTCGGCGTTTCGGTTTTAACCGGCGTGATTTTTGGATTACTGCCCGCGTTTAAAGCCGCTAAATTAGATCCGATTGAAGCTTTAAGATACGAATAATATGTGGACAGCCTTTAAACAAGCGAATAAAGTATTGCTCGCGAATCCGACGCGGACGATTTTGACGACTCTGGGAATTATGATTGGTATTGCCACAGTTATTCTTGTTCTTTCCGCGGGAGCGGGCTTTCGGGCTTTAATCGATGATCAGGTGGCGACTCTCGGTACCAATACGTTATTTGTCGCGACCAAAGTACCGTCGGCCAGCAAGGGCTTGGCCGCATCGCGCGGCGACGAAATGTCGGGCGGAGTAATTATTACCACTTTAAATGATCGTGATTTGGCGGATATAAAAAAATTACCGAACGTGGTTAATGATTACGGTATGGTTACGGGCCAGGCAGTCGCCAGCTACCGCGATAATCAAAAGAATGTTATTTACCTCGGTTCCTCAGCCGCGCGCTTTGAAGTTGATAAGAGCACATTAAAATCAGGGCGCTTTTTTTCCGCTGCCGAAGACACGGGCGGTGCGCAGGTAATTATTTTAGGAAGTAAGCTGGCCACTAATTTATTTAATGCCGACGAACCGGTTGGCAAATTGGTTCATTTGGGGAATTTAAATTTTTTGGTCATCGGCGTATATAATGCTTCAAGCGGTTTAGGCGGGGGAACAGACGACTACGCGACGATTCCTCTGGGGACGGCTCAGAAAAAAATGCTCGGCATCAATTATATTATTCGGGCGGTGGTACAAATCGACGATTTAAAGCTCGGCGACTATACGGCGGAGCAGATAACTCAGCTTTTGCGCCACAACCACAATATTACTGATCCGAATAAAGATGATTTTGCGGTGGCGACTCAGGCACAGGTCATGGATATTTTTAATACGATTTTTAACGGCGTCACCTTATTACTTATTGCGATCGCCGCGATTTCACTTGTGGTCGGCGGTGTCGGGATTATGAATATTATGTATGTGGTTGTCACCGAGCGCACGGCCGAGATTGGTTTGAAAAAGGCCCTGGGCGCAGATAACCGCGATATCATGCTGGAATTTTTAATTGAGTCGGTCATGGTGACAATTCTCGGGGGCGCGGTTGGTATCCTTTTTGGCGCCGCATTAAGCTGGCTGCTATCGGTAATCGCAATCGCCAATGGTTTAGCTTGGACTTTTTTAGTCCCTTGGTATGCGATTGCGATCGGCTTCGGCGTTTCCGCCGTTATCGGTATCGGTTTCGGCGTTCTCCCGGCGCGTACGGCCGCGAAATTAAACCCGATTGAGGCCTTAGGCCATGAATAAAAAAATATGACAGCTAACAGACAAAAATTATTACGGACCTTAATTGAAAAATTACAGTATACGATTAAGGAAATGCACGCCGGCCAAAGTTTCCCTTTCGGCGAGTATTTGCTTAACCAACAGCAGGTAATTATTTTATTTTTTGTCGCCAAAAATAATGATAAAGCAACGCTTAAAGAATTGGCTAAGTTAATGCATGTCACGGCGGGCGCCGTGACGCAATTTGTCGACGCGCTCGTTGAAAAGAAATTGGTAATCAGAGAGGAGGGCCTGCGCGACCGCCGCTCCATTAATATTAAATTGACGCCGCTCGCTAAAAAACATTTTAAGCATTTTAAAGATAATTATTTTTCCGCCGTGAGCCGGGTTTTTGAAGATTTTAGCGCCGAGGAATTAGTACAGTTCGGGCACTTAATCGGTAAAATAAAGAATCCTAATTGTGAAGCTTTAAAAATAAAGAAATAATAATATGAAAATTAGCGCCATTAAAGCTCAGCAAATTTTAGACTCGCGCGGCAACCCGACTTTAGCGGCCACAGTTATATTAGAAAATGGAGTTAGTGCTTGGGCGGCCGTACCGAGCGGTGCTTCGACCGGTAGCCATGAAGCCGTCGAACTTCGCGATGGCGACGCCAGAGTTTATAACGGACTTGGTGTTTTAAAAGCGATTAAAAATATCGAAACAAAAATTGCTCCGGCTTTAATCGGACAGGAGGCAAGCGAACAGGAAAAAATCGATAATTTAATGATTGCGCTCGACGCTACAGATAATAAATCTGTTTTGGGAGCCAACGCCATACTCGGCGTTTCTTTGGCGGTCGCCCGCGCGGCGGCGGCAAGTAGTGGTCAGCCGCTCTATCAGTATTTAACGAAGTTTAATCCTAATTTCGCGGGGACATACGAAATGCCGGTGCCGATGATGAATGTTTTAAATGGCGGCAAGCATGCCAACTGGGCGACTGATATTCAGGAATATTTAATTCTACCGATTGGCGCTAAATCTATGGCGGCGGCAGTTAGAATGGGAGCGGAAGTTTATCAAGCCCTAAAGAAAGTTTTAAAAGAAAAAAAATATAGTATTAGCGTCGGCGACGAAGGGGGCTTTGCGCCGGCAGTTTCTTCTAACGAAGAAGCTTTTGAATTATTAACGCTGGCGGTTAAGGCGGCCGGCTATGAACTCGGTCGAGACATCGTCTTCGGTATTGATGCGGCGGCGAGCGAATTTTATGCGGCTGGTGTTTATGATTTAAAAAAAGAAAATAAGAAAATGACGAGCGCCGAGCTAATTGATTTTTATGTCGGCTTAAATGCGCGCCATCCGATATTATCATTTGAAGATGTTTTAGCGGAAGACGATTGGGAGGGCTTTAGAAATTTTACAGCAGAATTTAATAATAGGGTGCAGGTGGTTGGGGACGATCTCTATGTCACTAATGTGTCTCGCTTAAAACGGGGAATCGCGGAAAAGATAAGCAATTCAATTTTAATAAAATTGAACCAAATCGGAACATTGACCGAAACGGTACAAGCCATAAATTTGGCCCAGGCCAACGGGATGACAGCAGTAATTTCGCATCGGAGCGGGGAAACTGAAGATGCATTTATTGCCGATTTAACTGTCGCGATGGGGACGGGGCAGATTAAGACGGGCGCTCCGGCGCGCAGTGAGCGGACGGCCAAATATAACCGTTTAATGGCGATTGAGGCCGAGTTGGGAGCTAAATCAGCCTACGCCAAGTTCCCCTTTTCTGGTATTGACAGATAAGAGATAATATTTTAACATAATACATCGCACCTTAAAATCAAATTAGCCACCATAAACCATAATTGTCTAACCCCCCAAAAATAATTGAAAATGAAAACACAAAAAGCCCTGGCAAGTGGAGCGCATATTTCTTGCGTTTATTTATTGATCGGCCTGACCTTAGCATTAATCCCTTATCTTTTATCATCAAAAGAAAGCGCACTTCATTATAATTCAACAAATGGCGCCGGCTTAATGCTTCTGCTAGCGGCATTTCTGTATTTTGTCCATTTCATCTATGGTGTATTCTACTATCCAGCTAAGTACAAGCAAATAGCAAAAACATTCGCTTATGATGACTTCGATGTCGCCACTAACGTCTGGGACTTGTCTTATTTACGCGCGATTTTGTCTATGTTTATTATTCCAATCGCATTTACGCGAGCTGGGTATACGTTAGGTATTTATCAGATCTTCTATCTTGTTTGGATTTTGGTAAATTTATTTTTGCTCGTCAAAACAAAGACCAATAGTTTATTTGTGCGTGATTCATTAATGATAGATGCGCCGCTCCTGATGCCTTGGAAGAAGCCCGATAATTCCGAACATCTGTATGAAACTATTTATTTTTTGCGTCCTGTCTTGGAAGATGAAAATGTCTGGCGCCAGCAGGTAGTAAAAACATATGTACGTGCGGAAAATCAATATCATTCAACAAGGATACGAAGCGAAATGTCAGATTTAAAACTGAAGCAGTCGGCGACTGAAAAAACCGTAAAGCTGGCAGCCGCTTTAAAAATTCCCAGTCACTCATAATTTACATCGCAGGAGGCTAAACCCCTCCTTTTTTATTTGTCTAATTGGGCATTATTAGCATATTTTGCTAAACTATAAGTAATTAATTCGCTAATCATATTCTATGCTTTTAAGTTTACCGGATAATATTCAGGGATTATCGAGCGCGGAAGCGCGGAAGAAAATCGCCGCTGAAGGCTATAATGAATTACCGAGCGAGAAGAAACGGCGCCTTATCCGAATTGTTTTTGATATTTTACGTGAGCCGATGATTCTACTTCTCATCGCCTGCATTACTATTTATATTTTTGCCGGTGATTTACGCGAGTCAATTGTCTTGATGATTTCTATCCTTTTTATTATTGTTATCACGGTCTATCAAGAAAATAAAACTGAGCGCGCGCTTGACGCTTTAAAGTCCCTGGCCAGTCCGCGGGCTTTAGTGTGGCGCGATGGAAAATGTATCCAAATTGACGGGCGCGAATTGGTCCGTGAAGATGTTATTTTTTTGAAAGAAGGCGATCGGGTGCCGGCGGATGGCATCGTGATTTTAAATAAAGGGCTGAATATAAACGAGTCTCTTCTAACCGGCGAGTCGGTTTCGGTCGGCAAAAGCCAGGCGGAAAAAACTTTGCATATGGCCCGCCCCCAGGGCGATAATACGCCCTTTGTTTATTCGGGCACCATGGTTGTGGCCGGCCGCGGCATTATCGTTATAAAAGCCATCGGTCGTGAGACGGAAATCGGCCGTATCGGTAAAATATTAGATGCGGTCGAGCAGGATAGCACACCGCTGCAAAAAAATATCGCTCAATTGGTGCGGTATATTTTAATTGTCGCCATCCTTTTTTGTTTGGCGGTATTCGGTTTAAATATTTTAACAGCGCATGGTTTTATTCCAAGCGTTTTGGCGGGTATTACCTTGGCGATGGCTATTTTGCCGGAGGAATTTCCGGTTGTGCTTGCAATATTTCTTTCGATTGGCGCCTGGCGTTTATCGCGCCACCAAGTACTCGTCCGCCGCATGAGCGTAATTGAAAGTTTGGGTGCCGCCACGGTTATTTGCGTCGATAAAACTGGCACCCTGACCCTAAACGAGATGAAAATTGCGAAAATATTTTTAGCCGATAAAAATGAAATTATTGATTACTCGGTATTTGCGAAAAGCGGGGCGGCCCTGGTTGGCAATGAATCAATATACGAGATAATTCGGGCGGGCGCTTTGGCCAGTAATCGTAATACTTTCGATCCTCTGGAAAAAGCGATTAAGGAAGCCAGGCGAAATTTATTCCATGAAAATATTTATGAAAACCTGGTGTTGGTACAGGAGTATCCTCTCTCGAGCCAGTTTTTAGCGATGGCTAATGTCTGGCAGGAAGGCAAAAAAAATTACGCTTATGTTAAGGGTGCGCCGGAAGCTATCATGTCCTTGTGTGCGCTAAGCTCACTTGAAAAAAATAATTTAATTAAAAAAATAAAGGAAATGGCGAGTTCGGGTTTACGCGTACTGGGCGTGGCGGCGCTGAACGAAGCAAAACCCGGAGTCGAGCTGAATGAATTAAAGTTTAATTTTCTCGGTCTCATCGGCTTTATGGATCCGGTTCGGCCGACGGCTGCCAAAGCTTTGCAAGAATGTTACCGGGCCGGCATTAAAGTAAAAATGATTACGGGCGATTATTCGGAAACAGCCAAAAGTATCGCCAGTCAAATCGGTTTGGAAAATCCCGAAGCAGTTGTTAGCGGACAAGACTTTATTGATTTAGACGAAAAAGATTTGCATGAAAAAATAAAGTCCAGCAGCATTTTTGCGCGCATGATGCCGGAATATAAATTAAAAATTATTAGTGTTTTGAAGCATGACGGCCAGGTTGTTGTCATGACCGGCGACGGCGTTAATGACGGTCCGGCTTTAAAGGCGGCGGATATTGGCGTGGCTATGGGTAAGAAGGGTACGGATGTCGCCCGCGAAGCGGCGGGCATTGTTTTACTTGATGATAATTTCTCGTCGCTCGTTAGCGGTGTCCATGAGGGGCGTCGTATTTTTGATAATCTGCAGAGGGCGGTAGTTTATCTGGTCGCCGTCCATATCCCGATAGCTCTGCTGGCACTCCTGCCGATAATTCTTGATTGGCCGTTAATCTTTTTTCCGGCGCATATCATGTTTTTGGAATTATTAGTGGATCCGATTTGTTCGGTCGTTTTTGAAGCGGAGCCGGCCAGCTCCGATTTAATGGCGCGCCAGCCGCGTGATTCGAAAAAATCAATTCTTCATTTTGGTAATCTTACTGTCGGCTTGATTCAGGGTTTTAGCATTTTGTTGTTCGTGTTTCTTATTTATTTTATCAGTATGCGCCTGGGTGAGGAAAGCGGCCGCGTGCGCGCTTTGGTTTTTACGACGCTGGTCACAGCGGACATTTTAATGGTTTTAGCTAACCGATCTTGGTCAGACAGCGTCTTCAAGTCTTTGCGAAAAAAGAATCAATTTCTCTGGCCGATCGCCGGTTCCGCTTTCGCCTTCCTTATTTTCGCTATTTACAATCCTTTTATGCAGGGTGTCTTTAGTTTTTCTCCGCTGCTTATGTTAGACTGGCTAAGGGTTATCGCTTTTGCGCTTAGCCCGGCTCTTATTTTTGAATTGATAAAAAAAATCGAGCGCATACCGGCTGCCTAATTTTTTCTTGATTAGACAAATTATAAACACCCGTAACGGGTGTTTTTTTGTAAAAAAATTATGGCTAAAAAGCGTAGTATAGAAAGAGTTAATAAATTAAATCTTAAACATATGAATAGAGTAACGCATTTTGAAATTCAAGTTGATAATATTGAGCGGGCGAAGAAGTTTTATGAGCAAGCCTTGGGCTGGAAAATTACTACGGCCATGTCTAAAGAAAAGGATGGCATGAATTATTGGACAGTCATGACCGGCGAAGGCGCACCGGGAATTAACGGCGGGATGTATGAGCGGCCACCCGAAAAAATGGATCAATTTTATACTTATGATTGCACGATTGGCGTAAGCGATATTGATAAGGCGATTGCCGCTGTTCAAGCTAACGGCGGAACAATCACTAAGGGCAAGGGAGAAATTCCAAAAGTGGGTTGGTTTGCCGGTGCTAAAGATTCGGAAGGCAATCGCTTCGGTTTGATTCAAATGAATGAAGCGATGAAGGGCTAATGTATTTAATAAAAACCATATGATTATGCTAACAAGTTCAGCCTTTAAAGAGGGCGAGCCGATACCTCAAGAGTATAGCTGTCGGGGAGCGGGTATAAACCCGCCTCTGCAAATAAGTGGCGTACCGGCCGCAACCAGGAGTCTGGCGCTCTTGGTGGATGACCCAGACGCGCCTGGCGGTGATTGGGTACATTGGGTGCTTTGGAATATTGATCCGAAAACAGCGGAGATTAAAGCAGATAGCGTACCGGCCGGCAGCCAAGTCGGCAAAAGCGGGTCCGGTGCGAATAAATATGAGGGGCCATGCCCACCCAGCGGCACGCACCACTATAAATTTAAGCTGTATGCTCTTGATAAGACTTTTGATTTGCCGCCCGCTTCGGGGAAGACAGAATTTTTAGCCGCTATTTCCGGCCACGTGGTCGATTTGACGATTCTGACCGGATTATTTCAGCGTTAATTGACTTTTTACCCCAGAGCTATAAAATATGGTATTATATAAATACCTATGTTTACTGGGCTTAAAATTGAAGAGTGGCTAAAGGTTTTAATTTTTGCTGGTCTCCTCAGCCTGGTCGTTATTATTTTTTCTCAAAAAATTGAATTTACCGCTGTCGATTTAGGGCGCCATCTCGAAAACGGAAAAATCGTCTGGCAAGACAGCCGCGTCCTCTTCACAAATTTTTACTCTTATACCGAGCCTCAGACCGCATTTATTAATCACCATTGGCTAAGCGGTGTAATTTATTTCCTGGTCTATTCTCTCGGCGGATTCAAGGCGCTCACCGCCCTAAATATTATTTTAATCCTCGCGGCTTTTATTTTGGCATTTCGACTTGCTCAAAAAAAAGCCGGTTTTTATTTGCCCGCTCTGATTTCAATTCCCGTTATTTTTATACTGAGCGAACGCGTCGAGGTGCGTCCGGAAATATTTAGTTATTTTTTTATTTTTCTGATTTGGTTCATTATCGACCGGGTTAGTGCAAGCAAAAATTATCGTCGCGCTTATTGGCTCGTCCCGCTTTTTGTGCTTTGGGCCAATATGCACATCTATTTTTTTATCGGCCTGGCTTTAATCGGAATTAAAGCGGCCGCGGAATTTTTGCCGGTTTTTATCGAGACGGCCGGTGTCTTTAGGGGACGTTTAGCGGCGGCTTGGCAGGCGTCAAAAGTCTGGTTTATAAATTTGGGCGTTTTATTTTTCGCTTGTCTTCTTAATCCGAATTTTATCCGCGGTTTGCTCTATCCTTTTAATATTTTTAATAATTATGCCTACGAAATCGCGGAAAATAAAACTATTTTCTATTTGCAGCATTTAATGATCGACCCTAATATTGCGATTTTTAAAGCTTTGCTTCTGTTATTATTGTTTAGTTCCGGCACTTATTTTTTCTTTCGTAAGAAGATTCCATATTTTGAACTACTAAGCGCTTTATTTTTTTCGGCACTCGCCCTATTTGCGATTCGCAACCTGGCTATTTTCGGTCTGGCTGCCTTAGTTTTATTAAGCGCTAACTTAGTCCAGCCCTTGGCTTATCTAAAAGCTAATGTTTCATACCTCGACGCCGGCCGTCGTCAGTTCGTCCGCTATATTTTAGCCGGCCTGCTTTTATTTATAATACTTATCGGCACTATTTATCTTCTTATTGATGCGCGCCGTACGAATATATTTATGCGCAACCCACTCGGTTGGGGCTTATCGCAGGGCAGTGACGATTCGATAAATTTTTTCCGAGAAAATAATTTACAGGGCCCGATATTCAATAATTATGATTTAGGCAGCGCTTTAATTTTCTGGCTTTACGGCCAAGAGAAAGTTTTTGTCGATAACCGGCCGGAAGCCTATAGCAATGATTTCTTTAATAATATTTACCGGCCGATGCAACTCGATGAAAATACTTGGCTTAAGGAAAGCGCGGCTTATAAATTTAAGACAGTTTATTTTTCCCACACTGATTTTACTCCCTGGGCCCAAAAGTTTTTAAGCACAACCATTGATAGCGACTGGGCCCTGGTTTATTTTGACAGGTATACGGTTATTTATTTAAGCCGTAAAAATAATGAAGCCGGGCTTATCGCAAAATTAGCCCTGAGCAATTCCGCAGTTAGAGAGAGGCTGCGTAGCTTGGCCGCCAATTCAGGCGTGGCCGATCGTTTACGCCTGGCCTCATTTGCAGTCACGATTAATCAACCCGACCTAGCCGAAGAGATTTATCAAGATATCTTGTTTAACAGTCCAGATAATGGCCAGGTTTTAAGCTCCCTGGCTTCGATATACGCGGCCAGTACGGATAGAGCGACCGAGTTTAAAGCTTTGGCGTATTATGAGCGAGCGTTAAGAGCCGGTTTTGTTTTGCCCGGTATATATAACCAAATCGGCTTAGTTGATTGGCGGCTGGGCGACTACGTGAGCGCGGAAAGCAGCTGGCACCAAGCGCTGAAGCTGGATCGTAAAAACGAATCGGCTCTATATTATTTGAATCAAATTGAACAACTACGTTTACAAGGCGAATTGAAATAGATTTATTTTTTTCGCCATTCGTCCCAAAGAGTTTGGATCGCTAAAAGTCCGTCGCGGGCTTTTATTTTTTTACCCTCGCTGTAGCTGCGCCGGTTATAGCTAATCGGCAATTCGACTATATTATAGCCGGTTCTTAGAAGCTGAGCGGTAATTTCCGGTTCAATTTCAAAGCGGCGTCCGCTCAGATTTAATTTATTTAAAGCGTCTCGCGGAATTAATTTAAAGCAGGTCTCCATGTCGCTTAGATGCGAACCGAAAAAATAATTGGTCAGGGCGGTTAAAAAATAATTAACGAGACGATGAAAATTTAAAGGATAATTATTAAGGAAGCGGGACCCAAAAACGGCCGTCTGCGGCGCCTGGTTTTTTATGGCTGTAAATAATTTAATAATATCCTTAGGGTCGTATTCGGCGTCGGCGTCGCAGACAATAAAATAATCACCGGACATTTCTTCGAGCCCGCGCTTGACGGCCGCCCCCTTGCCTTGATTACTTACTTGATGAATTAATTTAAAGTCGTAACTCGCTTGTAGCCCGTCGAGAATAAGCTTAGTCTTATCGGTTGAGCCGTCGTTTACGACGATAACTTCGTGGTTAATAGACAAAGCAAAAATAGTCGGCAAAGCTGAGGCGACCAGTTTTTCCTCGTTAAAAATCGGGACGATAATTGATAGTAATTTTTCGGCCATATTAATTTTTTACGGCTGTGTGCTTATAGAATATTTGTTTGACGAATTCCATAACGATCAAATAAACAATTACGAGGCCAAAGATAATTAGTAACGCCGGCCAGGGAAGAGGAGAAAATCCGAAGAACTCGCCAATCCCTTTTTGAGTGAGAATAATGCTGAGGATAACAGCCCCGACGGTTGTCATCACTAAATACTTGCTCGGGCGCGACTGAAGGAAAGGAATTTTTTGCGTGCGGATAATATAAATGACAAAAGTCTGGGTGGCCAGTGATTCAATAAACCAGCCGGCCTGAAAGGTGGCTGCGCTGAGATGCATGACGCCGAAAAGAATATAAAAAGTTAAGAGATCGAAAACTGAGCTAATCGGACCGAAAACTAACATATATTTTTTGATGAAATTTATGTTCCAGTGTTTCGGTTTTTTTAAATATTCGGTATCAACATTATCCGAGGGGATTGAGAGTTGGGAAGAATCATAGATAAAGTTGTTTAATAAAATTTGTCCGGCGGTCATCGGAAAAAAGGGTAGGAAGAGGCTGGCGCCGATGAGTGAAAACATATTACCGAAATTTGAGCTCAGTCCCATGAGTAAATATTTCATGGTATTGCCGAATGTTTTACGGCCCTCAATCACGCCCTCCATCAATTCTTTTAAGCCCTTTTGGAGCAAAATAATGTCGGCCGTTTCTTTGGCGACATCGACCGCATTATCGACGGATATGCCGACGTCCGCCGCTTTAAGCGAGGGGGCGTCATTAATGCCGTCGCCGAGATAACCGACGATATTGCCATTGCGCTTTAATTCAATAATGATTTTTTCTTTTTGACTTGGGGAGAGGCGGGCACAGATGGTCGCTCCGCTGACTTTTTTATAAATTTCTTCATCGCTTAAAATATTTAAATCCAATTCTTCGCCGGTAACAATGCCCGTGACCGGCAAGCCCAAATCTTGGCAGATTTTTTTTGTGACGAGCGGACTGTCGCCGGTTAAAATTTTAATGGCGACGCCATGCGCTTTCATGAATACTAAAGTTTCTTTAACGTCTTCTTTGGGCGGATCATAAAAAGCCATGAAGCCGCATAAAGTTAGAGCCGACTCTTCGCTAAGTGCATAACGTTCTTTCTTCTCGCTAATATCTTTTTCGGCGATGGCAAGAATGCGTAAACCGTCGGCGCTTAATTCATCATAAAGCTTTTTGGCTTGTTTTATTATTTCCGGAGTAATCGGTTTTCGTACCCCCTTATCTAAATAGAAGCCGGAAATTTTAAAAATTTCTTCAGGGGCGCCTTTGGTCACAAGCTTTAAAAGTTTCGCGCGTTCAAATATAATCGAAGAGCGTTTGCGGTTAAAATCATAAGGCAATTCTTCAATCTTAAGACAATCTTTAAGGTCAAGCTCTTTATGCGCTAAAATCGCCTGGTCAAGAATGCTTTTAATGCCGGTTTCAAAGAAGCCGTTGACATAAGCGGTTTCGAAGACTGAAGGCGAGTCGGCGCCGAAAATATCGATATGCTTAATGACGGTTATTCGGTCCTGCGTTAAGGTGCCGGTCTTATCGGTGCAGAGAATATCCATCGAGCCGAAAGTCGGGATTGAATTGAGACGTTTAACGAGAACGCCGTTTTTTTCCATTTTCATTGCACCCTTAGACATATTAACGCTCATGATCATGGGCAAAAGTTCTGGGGTAACGCCGACCGCCACGGCGAGCGCAAAGAGAAAGGAATCAAAGAGGCCTTTATTCAAAGCGGCGTTAATAAAAAAGATGATCGCGACAATAAGAGCAATGACGCGGATAATAAGATACCCGAAACTTTTAATCCCTTTTTCAAAAGCATTTTCCGCTTCGGGGCGGGCAATTTTCTGGGCGATTTTTCCGAACTCGGTATTTAAGCCGATTGCGGTCACTAAGTATTCGCCGAAACCGGACACGACGTTCGTTCCGGAAAAAATTATATTATTTTCCGTCGCTTCTTTTTCGACGGGAAGGCTTTCGCCGGTGAGGCTGGATTCATTTAGAAAAAAATCATTAGCAGAAATAATTTTTCCGTCGGCTGGCGCGATATCGCCGGCGGCGAGATAAACGATATCGCCGGGCACAATATATTTTGTATCAATTTCTTGGCGTAAACCGTCGCGCAGAATTTGGGAGCGGATAGCGATGCGGCGCGCGATTTTTTCCGCGGCTTTGTCCGATTTATGTTCTTGATAAAAATTTAGGACAACGCTTAAGAGAATCATGGTGAGAATAATAACCATGCTCCGGATTTCGCCAATGGCCCCAGAGATTGAAGCGGCGCCAATTAGAATTAGAATCAGGGGGTTTTTAAAATAACGGAGAAATTTTACAAAAGCATTCATTTTTTTCGCTGCCTCTATTTGGTTATAGCCGAAGAGGCGGGAACGCTTAATGGCTTCGTCCGTGTTTAAACCCTGTTCGCGCGATTCGGTTAAGAGTAGGAGCTCATTTAAGGTGGATTTTTTCAGATCGCTGACGCTGATTATAATGTTTTTCATATGTTTATTTACTGTATTATTATATCATTTTTTGCTAAGTTTCGGCCACTGGGGGAGAATTGAGGCCCACCCTCTCCGCAAATTGTAAATAGCCCTGAAATATTGGCTATTTTTGTAGGGAGTTTATCGCTTGCAAATGGCGTGATATAATCATTAATATGATAAATGAATCATCATTTTTAAAACAGGAGAATAAAGAACCTACCTTGGACGCGGTTTTGGGGAAAATAATGACCATGGAAGAATATGCCGGTCTGCACCATGAAACACCCTATAATTTTTCTCTGAAATCCGGAGACAAAGAGCTTTTTTATTTTGGCGCACCGCATGTTCGCGACCCTAAAGATTCAATATTTTATGAAATTAAAGCGGCTTTTGATAAAGCCGATCCTGATTTGGTTGTTATTGAAGGAATGAGTGATAGTATCGACAGAAATATAATAAATGAAAAAGCCGGACAGTCTAGTTATGAAGAAGTTATTGATAGTGCCGGTGAGGCTGGTTACGCCCTGAAGTTAGGCTTAGAAAAAGGAATAGAATGGCTTTCACTGGAACCGAAAGACAAAGATATTTATAAGCATTTATTAGACCAAGGATTTTCTAAAGATGAAATTTTTTCAAGAGCCGTTCTTCTCGTTCTGCCCCAGTATAACCGACAAATAAATAAGCAAGAATTTAAAGAATATAGCCAGTCCTTTATTGAGCAATTTAAAAAAGAGACGAATTGGGAAGGATTTGATTATTCGTATGAGCGGGCTATACAAATTGCCGAGCTTATTCTTGGTAAGACGATTAATTTTAGTGATGAAGAAGAGGCCTCAGATTATATTGATCCTACGCCTTGGTCAGAAAAGAAAGAAAAACAAACAGTATTAAATCGTATTGGGGAGGCATCGTCTGCGTTTAGAGACAAGAATATTGTCGAAGACATTGCCGAAGCTCTTAAAAAATATAAACGCTTGTTTATTGTGTATGGGGCGAGCCACGCGGTGATGCAAGAGTCTGCCTTGAAGGAGCTTTTTAAATCTAAGCTTTAGGCTCTAAAATTTATGTATAGTGTCTATATTGTGGAATGCTCCGACAAAACATTGTATACCGGCATTACGGTTGATATCGAGCGAAGAGTAGGCGAACACAATTCGTCTCAGCGCGGGGCAAAATATACGCGAGCGCGCCGGCCGGTAAAACTGGTTTATGCCAAGAAGTTTCGCGACAAATCCGCAGCGCTCAAGGAGGAAGATAGAATTAAGAAACTATCAAGAAACGATAAATTAGAATTAATTAAATAATTTTATGAAATTACTCCTAACCTCTAACGGTCTTTCCAATCAGTCGATTGCTAACGCTTTATTTGAATTGACTGGTAAGCCGGCGTCAGAGACCACGCTTGTTTTTATACCGACCGCGATGAACGTCGCTCGCGGAAGCAAGGACTGGTTTATTAATGATCTTTATAATATCAAAAAGCAGGGATTTAAATTTATTGACATCGTCGATATTTCCGCACTTCCGAAAGAAGTTTGGTTGCCAAAGATAGAAAGTGGAGACGTTTTATTTTTTTCGGGAGGAAACAATTATCACTTGATGTATTGGCTAAAAGAGTCGGGATTATTTGAGTTATTGCCTGAATTATTAAAAACCAGAGTTTACGCCGGAATCAGTGCCGGGAGCATAGTAACGAACCCGAGTTTAGCTTATTCTAATAGTGACAAGAAGGAATATTACGAGAATCATTTCGGTTATAAAGACGACACAGCTTTAAATTTTGTCGATTTTTATACTTTTCCTCATTTTAACTCTCCGAAACATTTAGCTTCCAGTAGAGAAAACTTGGAGAAGACCGCCAAAGAAACCGGGAAAGCTGTTTATGGTCTTGATGATGAGTCGGCCTTGAAAGTCGTGGACGGCGGGGTCACGGTAATTACTGAAGGGGATTATTTAAAATTATAGGGATATCAAGAAGCCTGGGGTATAGGGATTATCAAAAAAATGATAATTTAATTGCTAATTTTATGAAAATCATTCACAAAGAACAGACAAAAAGAGTTGCAAATGGTAAAAATTGCATCGCCGTGGAATATCCCTTGGGAGATGAAGATATTAACGGCTCTATTATAGAATTGACCGGGAGAGAACCGGATACCGGAGGAGCTATGAATAGGGAATGCAAAGAGTTGGCCTATATCATTCACGGCTCAGGTAAGGTTACGATTGATGATAGGATCATCGCCTTGTCTCCGGGCGATTTGGTTTTAATAGAATCAGGAGAAAAATTTTTTTGGGAGGGGAACATGACGATGTTTATGCCCTGCACTCCGGCTTGGCGGCCCAATCAATATATAAAAGTAGAATAGCCATGAGAGTTTTTACAAAGCTATATCTCATATAAAATAATAAGCATATTTATGAAATCTCAATTTGTTATTGCATCGTTTGGTTTTATTTTCGATGAGAATAATAGAATTTTACTCTGCCACCGCCGTGATTATGATTTATGGAATTTACCAGGCGGGACAATGGAACTTGGAGAATCTCCTTGGGAATGTGTTGTGCGGGAAGTTAAAGAAGAAACAGGCCTGGAAGTAGAAATATCAAAACTGGCTGGAATATATAATAAGCCAGACAAGGGGGCCTTAGCCTTTTCTTTTATCTGTAAGGTTGTTGGTGGCCAATTAACCCTGAATGAAGAAGCCGACAAAATTGAATACTTTGGAATCGAAGAAATCCCAGCTAATATTTCTCAGAAACAAGTTGCCAGAATACGTGACGCCCTAAAAGAAAAAGAGTTAGTACTAAAAAATCAAACCGGTAAGGGCGCGATTGAGCTAATCCAAGAAAGTAATAAGAAATAATTAATAACAAGCTATGAAACTAATTTCTTTAAATGTTTGGTGCGGAATTAAATATGAAGCATTAATAAAGTTTCTTGAACTTCAACTAAAAGACACCGACATTTTTTGTTTCCAGGAAGTGAGAAATGGTGAGTATCTAAACCAAGAGGCGGGTCCCGAAGAAAGGACCAATCTCTTCAAAGACTTAGAGGGCGCGTTACCTGACTTTACGGGGTATTTCGCGGAGATGGTCCCAGGCGTTGGTATGGCAACTTTTATTCGCAATAATATTAAAGTAGAAAAAGTAGAACCGGTAGTAATGTTTACCATAGATGAAATTAAGCACTTGAAAATTCCGGTCGGATTTCGTCATTACCCGCGCCTAATGCAATCAATTTATTTGCAAAACAATAATTTAATTGTCCATAATTTTCACGGTATTCCCGGCAATTCTAAGCAAGACACGCCGGAAAGAGATATCCAAACAAATCGTTTGCTGAAAATTATTAATAGTAGCATTGCCCCTCAAATTATAGTCGGTGACTTTAATTTAGATATGAACACGGAGGCGATTTCAAGATTGGGTCAGAAGATGAAAAATTTAGTTAAGGAAGGCGGATTTAAGACGACAAGAAATGCAAATTATAATAATATTGAAGCGTTGCCTTATGCCGACTATGCTTTTGTAACGGAGAATCTTAAAATTGATAAGTTTGAAGTTTTGCCGGATGAAGTATCGGATCATCTTGCACTATCTTTGAATTTTACGTAGATTATTAGTTAATATCGATTAATAACGCATTGCTCCCGCTGCTCATTGTGGTTGAATGATATAAAATAGATATGAATTCGCAGATTGAAACGACAATTGTCATCAAAGACTTAGTCAGAGACATCAAGAGTCCCTTAACCATAGACTCGCTTGTTAGGATTAGGGATCTAATGTATTCAAAAATAGAAATTCGTCCCTATGACAATACGACGAAAGAATATGAAAAAGAAATAAGATGGAAAAGGACGGCCAGTGAAATTTTGGAAGACGCCTATGTTTATAGTGGCAAGGCCTGCACAGATTTAACGATTTTGTTTATTGCTTTGTGCAAGGCGCTTGGTCTGAAAACAAATTTTGTTAAAGTGATGAATGATAAGTCGGTCCATTCTGTAGCTGAGATTAAATTGAATGACGGCTGGTATATATTTGACGTCGCAATGAAAAGTATCCCGGTCAAAGGTTCAATCACCAATAAAAAGCCTTATGGGGAGTGGATATTATGGAAAAAGGGCAGAGACGCTTGGGATTTAGGGCTGACAGAATTTGAAAGTATTTCCAAAATTTAGCAATATTTTTGACTTCTGCTTTGAAATAGTGTATAGTATTAATGTGCTTGTGGGGCGTCAGCCCTATTCGGCTGAATAAGCTGAAGGCAGGCATAATAAAAAAGACTTCATTTCTGAAGTCTTTTTTATTATGTAATCGGGTTAGTCTTCTTCCGGACGACCATCCATGGTGGTGAAAAATTTAGTATCCCTGTATTTGTTTGTAGTCCAGGCAGGGATTATGCTCCAAAAATGCAAAGATCCATTATCACCTATTTTCCTCAAAATCACTTTTATTTTTTGTCCATCCATAATAGCAATAATGCCCCAGTATTTTATTATTCGGCTTTCCCTCGTTTTCTTTTTATATTTTTTGATGAACACTTCCTTTATCGACTCCTCAAATTCCTGGTAGGTAGTAGATAGTTCAATTAATTTTTTAGCCAGAGATAATAATTTAAAACGTAAAATCTGCGATGGCTCCTCTCTCATTGAATGGCGTTTTTTAAATATTATGTGATTAAAACCTTCGGCAGAAAATGTAACCTTTTCTTTAAAAGCAGGCGAAAAGACAGAATTAATATTATTATATATCTTCTGAGCGGAGTCTTTTAAATTTTGATAGTCTGTCAAATTTTCCATGGTAGGCAGTCTTGAAATATGTTAATAGAGTCGGACGGCGTTTATTTTTTTGCTACATTCCCGCCACCATCGCGCGGAAAGCTTCGACTTCTTGGCAGCTTTTTTCAAATGGAGTAATGAGCTTAATCAGGGCGGCCGGTTTCTCCCCGCCGATTCGAATTAGCTCGCGCCGAGCGGAGCGACAATGACTTTTGAGATTTTTAATAATAAGGGGTGAGGCCTCAGTAGCATATAGAAGATACGCGGTTTCCGGCGCGCGCTCCAAATCGATTTTTATCTTTTGTTTTTTGGCCGCCAAAATAATCGGCCGGTTAGCGTCCGTTATTAAACCATTTTTTAAATCTTCAAGCCAATCAAGACTGTCGTCAGCCAATTGCTTGGTTGCTAAAATATGGCGGAAAAAATTTAGAGTCGCTCGACTTAGAGTATCATTCATTTTATATCCGCAAAACGAGAGCAGTGCGAGCGGGCCGAGCGCCAGGGCCAGGGATTTATAGACGGCCGGGAAAGCGCCAAAACTTTTCAGTGCTTCCGCCCGGTTAGCCGTATTTAGATTTTTTATAATTCTATTAAATAGGCGATAGTAATCGTCAGTCAAAGATAAGCGATAATGTGTTTCTAAAAAATCGCCGTAGTATTGGTTAGCCAAAGGCAGATTTTCCGGTCTTGCTTCGCCATCTAAAAAATCATCGTAAATATTTAGAGCTCGCCATAAAAAAATTTGGGCGCGAGAAATTTGAGGCAGAATAATCTTTGCCTTTTTTTGATTCTTAGCGCTTAAATTCAGACTCAACCATAAGGGCCAATAATAAGGCTCTTCTTTTTTTCTATTATTTTTCTGTTTCATTTTATCGAGGAAGAATAATTGTAAAGGTTGTACCCTGACCGACTTGGCTATTCACATGAATAGTACCGCTGAAATCTTTTTCGACAATTGTTTTAGTTGAAGCCAGCCCAAGACCGAGGCCGCGGCCCATAGTCTTTTTTGTACTGAAGAAAGGTTCAAAAATATGCGATATTATCTCTGGTGCGATTCCGCCGCCGCTGTCGGCAATTATAATTTTAAGTTCTAATTCGGTCGAGTTTAAAGTAATCGAAATTTCTTTCTTTGAACTTTCTTCACAGGCTTCAATCGCATTAGCGAGCAAGTTGCTGATGATTTGACCAAACTTAAGAGCGTCGCCCGTAATTTTAATATCACCAGTCGGCAAGAAATTAATTTCGACTCCCGCCCGGCGTGCTTTATAGCAGAGAATTTGCATGATTTGTTCGATTTCTTGGTTTACGGAAAAAAGACCAATGATATTTTCCCGCGCCAATTGTTTTTTGATGCTTAAGATTAAGCTTTCCATCTTGCCGGTTGCTAGCAGGGCTTGTCCAAGATAGGATTTGGCGCTTAATATTTTTGAATCAGTTTCGCTTTTAATTTGTTCAAGGTTTAGAGACACGGCCGTCAGGGGATTAATTAAATCATGGAAAATTCCCGAAGAAAGCCGGCCGAATTCGGCAAAGCGGTAAAGCTGATTAATTTTATCTGCTTCCAGCTCTTGGATTTCTTGTGTGCGTTCAATTACTTTCTGTTCCAAGGAATCGCGTTCCGCTTGAAGTAATTTTTCACTTTCACGGGCCCGTTTGAGCGCGCGATTAATTGTCCGGATAAATAGCCAGGCGATAGCAGCAATAATAAAAAGCAAAATAACATTACTGGCGGCATCGGCAATTTGCGCCGTTGCACAGCGCCAATAAGATTGGACCGGGATGAGACCGCTACCCTGAAGATAGGTAAATATTATTAGCATGAGCGCAATGAGAAAAGTGCTTAAAAAAGCGAGGCGGGCACCAAGCAAAATCCCGGAGAGAGTAATCACCAAGACTGCCAAAAGCAGGGCGGCGGGCAGGTCCGCGCCCCAGACAAAGAGCGAGTATATCATCGGTATGGCAAAAGTAATAATAAGCAAGACGGAAGCCGTTTTTAGCTTACCGCGTCGGCTGAGATAAAATAAAAAGGCGAAAAAAAAGAAGATAATTAGCGTAACGCCGAGCGGAAGCCCGCGTTTATCGACATAAAGAATATAGTCGGCAATGCGGATGATATTAATAATAAAAAAACTGAGTAGAGAAAATATTAAAAGGATATTGAGAATTAATTCTTGACGCTGGCGATCTTCATCAACCTGGCGCGCCCTGACTAAATTTCCGAGCCAGGTTCTAATTTTAATTATTTCCATAATATTAAAAAATACTCCCGGGTTTAGGCGGAAGTATTTTGAGCTTTAATAGCGCCACGGTATGCCCGCATTGACTGCGAGCGCGTACAGGGTGGCTAAAGTTTGTATTTTTTTGCTTACTTTTTTCATATCCTTAGTATTGATTGATATTTATTAAGTGCAATATCGACCTTGATTCGCCGGTTCAGGCTATTGCTAAATAAATTTTAGCAAAGGACCGATGAAGAAAATCTAAAAAAGATAAAAAATTTTTTTATCTTTCCGTATCAACCTTATAGCCGCGGTTGGAAGCGGTAAAAATATAGTGTTCTGAAGCGGTTTCCAGTTTTTTGCGGACGTTCATAATATGAACCTCAACCGTATTGGAAAAGGGATCGGCATTTTCATCCCAGACTTTATCCAAAAGGGTTTGGCGGGAGAGGAATTTTCCTTTATTAAGCATTAGGAATTCTAAAAGCGAAAACTCTCGCGACGACATCGGCACGCGGACACCAGAGCGGGTGACGAGAAATTTATCAGGGTCAAGCTCAAGATTACCGACCCGCAAAACTTCTCCTTGAATATTTTGCGGTCGCCGGAGCAGCGCCTTTAAGCGCGCGAGCAACTCCGAAAAAGGAAAAGGCTTGATGAGATAATCGTCGGCGCCCAAATTAAATAATTCCAATTTGTCATTAAGCTCGCCAAGAACAGTTAAAATTATTATGGGAGTAAAAATCTTGGCCGCGCGCAGCCTTTTGACGATTTCAAATCCGCTTAAGCGCGGCAGATTGCAGTCGAGCAAGATTGCCTCGTATTTATTGTTCAGGGCGAAGTCCAGGCCTTCGGCGCCGTCGGAAGAGGTTTCGACTTTAAAGCCGGCGTTAGCGAGCGATAACGATAAAGAGAGAACCATGTTGACGTCGTCTTCGATGAGAAGTAAAGACATATATACGTATAGTTTATAAAAATATCACAAGTCTGGCAATGAAATTATCCCCGACTCCGTATTTTTTTGAGAGGCGGGGATATTTTTAAGGAAGAATAATGTCTTCCAATTGATAGCGCCCATAGGGTAGGGGCGCGCGGTAAGAACAAAAGGGCTGTTTTCTCGGATGTAAAACCCGGCACAAAGCAAGGCGCGCCAGCCAGATTTTTTTCGGGCAGTCATCTTTTTTAAAACATTGGTGTCCGCGACAAGTTTTATTCATGTTTTATTTTTTCTTTATTATAGCTTAAACAAGATAAAGAAAATCTAAAGTATTTTCTCCTTTGGGGATAAGTAATCGCGGTCTAACATTAAAGGGAGGGACGGGCGTACTATGGTTTGCCATAATCAATAATTCGCGATATTATAAGGAGTATTATGAGTGCAAAAATCTTCAAAATGACTCGCAAAAGCCGATTATTGGATGTTCTGCGCGACAAAGAATCCGACCCTTTTTCAATTAAAGAGGGCGGTTTTAAATATGGGCAACTTAAGGACTCTTTTTATTATACTGACTGGACCGAGCAATCGTTCTTATCGGACACTGGGAGCAAGGAGATGGTTAGCCGCTCTTTTAGCTATTCTAAGCTGAAATATTTCGTAGCTGCGGTTTTACTCGCCATTTTTGTCATTGTGGGGCGCTCAATCTGGCTGCAAGTCGTTAAAAATGACTATTATAGCGTTTTAGCGGAGGGGAATCGCTTGCGAGCGGAAACCATCGAGCCGAAACGCGGCATTATTTATGCAAAGGGATTAGAGCCCTTGGTGCGGAATAAGGCTAATTTTGTTTTATATTTGCGGCCGATAGATTTACCGAAGAATGAATTAGTACGCGATGATTTAATCCGCCAGATTGGCGGGATTTTAGATAATGGCCAAGCACCTAAAAGCACTTTGACGAATGCGGTCGCGAGTAGTACCGGCGCGGACGGAATCGACCTGGTTGCCGATCAGCCAACTTTTTATAAAATTAAGGAAATGCTCGCGGGAGTGAAAATCGGTTCGCTTGAATCCTATCAACCCTTATTTGTCGCTGATAATATTGATTATGATAAGGCCATGCTTTTGGAAATAGAGTTACCGAATTGGCCGGGGGTGTTTTTAACCAGTAAAACACGGCGGGAATATTTATTGCCCTCAGCCACGAGTACGCCAGCGATTCTGGGCGAAAATAGTTTGTCGCATATTCTCGGTTATACGGGGAAAATTAATGATACGGAGATTAAGGCGATGGGCAAAGATTATTCCTTGATTGATTATATTGGCAAAGCCGGCTTGGAATATTCTTGGGAGAAAGAATTGAAGGGCAAAGCGGGTGCCAAGAATATTGAAGTCGACGCTTTGGGGCGTCAGAAAAAAGTGATAAACGAAATACCGGCAGTTGACGGTTCTAATTTGCAGTTAGCGCTTGATCTTGAATTGCAGGAAAAAACAGAGGAGATTGTAAAAAGCTATTTGGAAAAAGCAGGCCTGCACCGCGCTTCGGTTATTATTATGAATCCGAATAACGGGGAAATTTTAACTTTACTGTCTTTGCCGGCTTATGATAATAATCTGTTCGCGAAAGGAATTAGCCAAACTGATTATAATAAATTTTTAAATGATAAGGACCAACCATTGTTTAATCGGGCAATTAGCGGTGAATTTCCCTCGGGCTCAACGATTAAGCCTATTTTTGCGGCCGGCGCTCTTCAAGAAAAAATCATTACCGAAAATACGAGCGTGCTTAGTACCGGCGGTTTAAGTATCGGGGAATGGTTTTTTCCGGATTGGAAAGCGGGCGGCCACGGCGTCACCAATGTGCGCAAAGCCATTGCTGAATCGGTTAATACCTTTTTCTACTATATCGGCGGGGGCTATAAAGATTTTAAGGGATTGGGTTTAACCGGCCTGGTTAAATACTCGCGTTTATTCGGTTTGGGAGAACTAACCGGGATTGATTTGCACGGCGAGCGCAAAGGCTTTGTGCCGACGCAAGCGTGGAAAGAAGAAACGAAAAACGAACCTTGGTATATTGGTGATACCTACCATTTTTCTATTGGTCAAGGCGATGTAATCGTTACTCCTTTGCAAGTCGCTAATTATACGGCCGCGATTGCTAACGGCGGCACGCTTTATGAACCGCATTTAGTGAGTAAGATTTTGGATACTAATAATAATGTCGTGCAAGATGTGGCGCCGGTAATTATCCGTAGTAATTTTATTGATCCTGATAATTTGCGCATTGTTCGCGAGGGGATGCGTCAAACCATTACCGCCGGAAGCGCCCGTTCTTTGAGCATCGTGCCCGTCGCGGTCGCCGGTAAGACCGGAACGGCGCAATGGTCAACCAAAAAAGCGCCGCATGCTTGGTTTATCGGCTTCGCGCCATATGATAAGCCGGAGCTCGTCATTACTGTTTTAGTTGAAGAGGGAGTCGAGGGCAGTACAATCGCCGCCCCAATCGCTCGTGATATTTTAAACTGGTATTTTACGGTTCACCCGGAACCGGCAGCGGCAAGCACGAATTAAGCGGCTAATACTAATTCATATTTAATTTTCATGACTATACCATTACCTTTGCATCTAACTATACATTTGACGCTGGCCATTATTGTCGGCTTTTTAGTCGGGCGTTATTATAAAAAACCGGGCTTAGGAATTATTCTGGGTATCATCGGCGGATTCCTAATCGACCTGGACCATGTTTTGGAATATTTTTTAGTTTACGGTCTGCATTTTAACCTCTTATATTTTTCTCAAGGCCGCGAATTTTTGCTGAGCGACAAAGTTCATCTTTGGTTTCATGCCTGGGAGTATTTTCCGATTTTATTAATTTGTGCCTGGATATTCAGAAAGAAGAAAACAATACAAATGGTGCTCGTGACTTTGGCTTTTGCCGGTCTCATTCATCTCGCTACGGACTGCCTAATCAATCATTACCCGCCGAAATTTTACTCTTTGATTTACCGGGCTAAAGCCGACTTTTCCGCTCAAACCTTAGTATCACCAGCGGACTACCAAAAGAACATGGAATTAAAGGCAGAACTGGGTTTATAAAAAATAATTTTCAAAATAAAAAGGCCCGCTCAGATTTGAACGGGCTTATTTTGTTGGTTTTTGTTCACTACTTATTTGAGCAATTCAGGCTTAGATACATAGGGGCATACTTTATTAAATAATTCCCAAAGATCCTTAAGGGTAAGGAAGAATTCTTTAATCTTTTTTCCCGTCCAGGTAATTCCTTGCCAGCAGTAGGCGAATGGCCAAAGCATTATCTTAAATACATTCGTAATATTTTCCCAGATTATATTTTTTTTAATCTCACGGGAGTTAATTACATCTTTGGCATCTTCAACCGATAAACCGGCCACAATCTCTCCGATAAGCTCCATTCGATAATCACGATTATTTCCAGCTTTTATTATTTTTCCCATATTCTCGGATAAGAGATCTATTTTTTCCTGGCTCCCCTTTTTTATTAAAAGTTCAGAAAAATTAACACGTAAATCCCTTTCATTCGGAAAAAAGAAGAAAGCCAGATAATCAATCTGACAAATTATTTCCCAGCGCGCTTGGTTTTCCAGTTGACCGAGCCATTGGCTGTTGAGAAACAGAGAAATGTGGCTCTTATATCCCAGGTTCCCCATTTTTCGGTCCATCTTGTAAAAAAAGTCAAAGGCTTGTTCTCGTTTCTCAATATTGCTTGCGTTGGCGATATTCGACATCAGAAGCGAGAAGCTGAAGATTAGAATTACAAGGGGAAAAAATAGAATAGGCAAGACACCAAAAGCGGTGAAATCAAACTCTCCAATTTTCCAAAACAGAATTCCAAAGACGATGACAGTTAACACCAGAAAGCCCTTGGCCAGGCGATTTAGTATTTTTTCAAACTTGATGAATTTACTCTCATTATTTAGGAACAAGTTAACCAGGTAAACAAATAGGAGACTGAAGAGGAGGGTAAAGATAAACCAGTTTGATAACAGGAGGTTGTCCGTGTACCATGTCCAGAATGACTTCGCCACGCTAACGATAAATTTAACTATCGGTAGGGTGAGATATTTATCGAAGAGAACAATTATTGGCGCCCCGATAGAAAGATGCAGAAGAAATCTGACAAAAGAGGGGATATCGTCATAATCGAACAGGCCATCGTTGTTGTTACTTTCTGGAGCCACACAAGTGACAAAGAAGAAAATGTAAAACAGTGCGCTGAGCATAAACATTGTAGTGAGCAGAAATCCGACTTGTGCGGCCAGGAAAGTAAAGATAGAGACCAGTAACAAAACGAGGCCTCCAATTATGGCAATGGCAACAACTAATGCAATGGGTGTCAAAATAATTTTAATAAGTATTTTGAGTGACTTACTTTTTTTGCCCCAGAGTATTAACAGATTTACAATAAGGCGAACTATTGCGACGTAGGCCCAGGAAATCATCGGCAACGCGAAGGCGGCCGGTATTAGGGCTAAAGCAGAAAAGCCGCTTTGTTGAATAACGCTCGCGGTACTGATAAGGGCAATAGGAGACACTATCCAGAACAGCGTTTGCATTATTAATGTCATCCAGAAGCCAGGACAGATATGATCTTTTAAGATCACTTCTTTTTTAGGGAAGAAAGCATAATTAGATCTTACCGTCCGGTAAAGCCACCAATATTTTCCGTCCTCTTGGTTCACGATAAAGTCATTAATGTGTTCCTTTATGGAGAGGAAGCGGGTAAAACTTTTGTTGGTGATTTTGCTGTCGTTGTTGCTACCTTTTGGATAGAGGCTAAAACCAAAGTCGAGAGAGAGCAGGCTGAAGGCCCAAGCACCCTTAGTTTGATTTCGTTTTTCTGCACAATAATCTTCCTGCAAGAGTTTTGTTACGGTTACGGTTCCGAACAAAATTTTTAGGCGGTCACGCAAACTTTTTTTGAATACGCGAGAGACTACTGGTTCGCCTGTTTGCGGAAACAGATCATTGTAATTGTCTTTAATGGCTTGAATCTGTTGAGTTGTGAGGCGACGCAAAAAGGATTCGTAAGACATCATATCAATGTTTTCACGCCAGATTAGCTTGCGCCAAACGCTCGTTGGTAATGATTCAACCATGATGATAATTTGGATTAGCGGATTCTTTTGTGCATAATTTTCCTTTAAGAAAATGAGGAAAAATTCGCGTAGCTCTTTCGGGGTGAGTGACATTTTATTAATTAAAGTGTCGTGGATGTAATCCCAAAAAATTAACGCGTGAGCCATTTGTACTTTTCCCCCCACATCGGATAACGTGTTGTAATAAGGAAAAATAATAAGACCTTCATCGGGATCGAGGTAAGTCTTGATTTTACTTGTCAGAAATTTATAAAATTTCTTGACTTCAATCGGTTTTTGTTTCATCGCTGCTTTATTTATTGGTTATTATTAGAATTAGAATTTTTATTGGGTTGTCCCAGTTTTCAAGCAAAAAACAAGGATAACCCAATAAAAATAGGTATTTCGTAATAACCGATTGTCAATGAACAAAATCATAGTAATATAACATATTTGATAAATTAAGTCAATGGATAAATTTCGAGAATTTCTAACCGTTTTAGCACTCTCTTGACTTGAGTGCTAATTTTGTTTATAATATATTTGTATGATAAGTGAACGCAAAAAATTTATCCTGGAAACGATAATTAAGGAATACCTAAAAACGGCTATGCCGGTGTCTTCGGGCGTGCTGGTCGAGAAGTATAAGTTTGATATTTCGACGGCGACTGTCCGCAACGAAATGATGGAGCTCGAAGATGAGGGCTATATCTACCAGCCCCATACTTCCGCCGGACGCGTGCCCACGGAAATGGCTTATGAATTATTCGTGGGCGATCTTGAAGATATTAAGAAGAGACGTGAGCTTAAACGACCGGAAAGCGAAATGCTCGAAAAATTATTTCGTCATGACGAAACCTCGTTCCGGCAGACCGCGAAAGCGATTGCCGAAATGTCTGGGGGCGCGGTTTTTTGGGCCTTCCATAAAAATGATTTGTATTATACCGGTTTAAGCAATCTTTTTGCCCAACCGGAATTCAGCCAGCTCAATATGGTTTGCGATGTGTCGGAAATTATTGATCGCCTTGAAGATATTATTGACGAAATATTTGAAGAGCTTGAAGACGGTCAGAAAATTCTCATTGGTTCGAAAAATCCTTTCGGTAATTTCTTGAGTACAGTATTGGTGAAATATAAAAATAATAATGCGAGCGGAATTTTCGGCATTCTCGGTCCGATGCGCATGGACTACGCCCGTAATTTAGCGCTCACGGAATTTATTAAAAAGAAATTTGATTAATATGAAGGAAATTAAAAAAGGAATTTATCGCCATTATAAAGGCGGTGAGTATCGGGTCTTAAACGAAGGCCTTAACTCGGAGAATAAAGAAGCGGTCGTTATCTACCAGGATCTTAAAGACTTGAAAAAAATTTGGTCACGGCCGAAAAAAATGTGGCTGGAAGAAGTTGAGGTCGAGGGAGAAACCAAACCGCGTTTTGAATTCATCGCTGAAGACGAAATGGAAAGCTGGGAGCACATGCATAAGCGCGCCCTCGCCGATTACCAAAATTTATTAAAACAAACCGCGAAGGAAAAGGAAGAATTTGTGAAATATGCGCTGAGTGATTTCTTATTTGATATTTTGCCGGTTTACGATCATTTAAAAATGTCGCTTGCCGGGCTAAAGGAAGAGGAAGCGAAAAATCCTTGGGTAGAAGGCGTTAAATATGTTTTGAAACAATTTAAAGATGTCTTACTTGCCCGCGGCGTTGAAGAAATAGAGACGCTGGGCCAGAAATTTGATCACGCGACTATGGAAGCCTTGGATGGCAGCGGGGAAAAAGTAAAACAGGAAGTCATGCCGGGCTATAAATTAAACGGTAAAGTAATTCGGCCGGCTAAAGTAATCGTTGAATAAATAATATATTTAATTTAATTCTTTCTCTGTCTACTGCGGACGAGCCGCCGTTTCCGGGAAAGATATCTAATTCTATGTCACTTATAAAATGGACCCCATTTTTGTCGGAATTCGACGACATGGATAAAGTGATGGAATCCATGTTGCCGGCCGTGCGCGGCAATCAATTCGGGTTTACGCCCGCCGTTGATATGTACGAAGATAAAGACAATATCGTTATTGAAACTCAGCTGGGCGGAATCGACCCGGAGCAGGTCGATATCTCGATTGAGAATAATGTTTTATCAATTAAAGGGGAAAGCGAAAAGAGAAGCGAAGTGGAAGATAAAAATTATTATCGCAAGGAAATTCGCCGCGGTTCTTTTTATCGCTCCATTCCGCTGCCGACTAAAGTTGACGGCGATAAAGCGAGCGCCGTAAATGAAGACGGTATATTGAAAATAACAGTACCGAAAGCCGCCGAAGTCAAGCCCAAGACCATTAAAATCGAGACCAAGAAAAAATAAAAGCGTAAATAATTTAAGAAAAATAATATGAAATATTTTTCCGACGTTTATAAAAAAGAAACCAAGATGTGCGCTCGAATGTTTAAAGAAAAACAGGGCTGTGCCTGGGGTAAATGCGCGACTTGTGGCGTTGTGCCGCTTCTCTATAAGTTAGAAACTGGGAGTGTCGTGGATAACGAGGAAGATATTAAGGCACTGAAAGAAGAAGTGTTAAATTCTAAAGAAGAAACACTGAATATTTAGGAAAAAATAAAAAATAATAAAAGTAAATATAAATTAATATGTCAAAAATTTTAGGAATTGATTTGGGAACGACCAACTCCGCCATGGCGATCATGGAGGGCGGACTTCCGAAAATCATCGAAAACATTGAAGGCAATCGGACAACCCCGTCGGTCGTCGCGATTTCTAAAAACGGCGAACGCTTAGTCGGCCAAGCCGCCAAGCGCCAAGCGGTCATTAACCCGGAAAACACCGTTTACGCGGTTAAGCGCCTGATCGGCCGCCATTTCGGCGAAGACGAAGTGCAGCGCGATTTAAAAACTGCGCCTTATAAAATCGTCCAGGCCGGCGAAGGCGTAAAAGTTAAGATGGGTGATAAGGATTATAGCCCGCAAGAAATTTCCGCGATGATTTTATCGAAATTAAAAGCGGACGCCGAAGCCAAAATCGGTGAGAAAATTACGGAAGCGATTATTACTGTCCCGGCCTATTTTAATGACTCGCAAAGACAAGCGACTAAAGATGCCGGATTAATTGCCGGTCTTGATGTGAAGCGGATTATTAATGAGCCGACGGCCGCGGCGCTTGCTTATGGCTTCGATAAAAAACAAGGTCAAAAGATTGTCGTCTATGATTTAGGCGGCGGCACTTTTGATGTTTCCGTGCTTGATATCTCCGCCGATACGGTTGAAGTGAAATCGACGAATGGCGATACGCATTTAGGTGGTGAAGATTTTGATCAGAGAATTATTAATTGGATTATTGAGGAATTTAAAAAAGATCAGGGCATCGATTTATCGAAAGATACTTTAGCGCTCCAGAGAATTAAAGAATCTGCCGAAAAAGCCAAGATTGAATTATCAACTGCGCAGGACACGGAAATTAATCAGCCTTTTATAACGACCGACGCGAACGGTCCGAAGCATTTGGTTATGAAACTGACGCGCGCGAAATTAGAAAGTTTAATTATGGATTTAGTCGAGAAAACGATTGAGCCTTGCAAAAAGGCCTTGGCCGATTCCGGTTTCCAAATGAGTGAGATTAATGAAATCTTAATGGTCGGCGGAATGACTCGCATGCCTTTAGTTCAGCAAAAAGTGAAAGAATTTTTCGGTAAAGAACCGAATCTGACAGTTAACCCGGACGAAGTTGTCGCGATGGGCGCAGCGGTCCAGGCCGGTGTTTTGCAAGGTGATGTTAAGGACGTTTTGCTCCTTGATGTTACGCCTTTAACTTTAGGAATCGAAACTTTAGGCGGCGTAGCGACACCGCTCATCGAAAGAAATACTACCATCCCAACTTCGAAGGCACAGGTTTTTTCGACTGCGGCTGATGGTCAGACCGCTGTGGAAATTCATATTGTCCAAGGCGAACGCCCAATGGCGACCGACAATAAAACTTTAGGCCACTTTACTTTAGACGGTATTCCGTCTGCACCGCGCGGTATTCCGCAGGTTGAAGTAAAGTTTGATTTGGACGCGAACGGAATTTTAAATGTTTCGGCGACCGACAAGGCGACTAATAAACAGCAGAAAATTACCATAACCGCTTCATCCGGTTTGTCGAAAGATGAAATTGAGAAGATGAAGAAAGAAGCGGAGCTTCATGCCGAAGAAGATAAAAAGAAAAAAGACGAAGCGGAAATAAAAAATCAGGCGGACGCCGTTGTCTTTACCATGGAAAAAATGATTAAAGAATCTGGCGATAAGATGAAACCGGAAGATAAAAAAGAATTGGAAGATAAGACGGCCGAGCTTAAGAAATCTAAAGAGGCTGGCAATCTTGAAGAAATGAAAAAACAGATGGAAGATATCAATGCGGTAGCACAAAAGATTGGCGCCGCGATGTATCAACAGCCGGGAGCCGGAGCACCGGGCGCTGAAGCCGGTGCCGGGAATGCGGAAGCCGGACAGGCCGGTACCGAGCCCGGTGCAAATTCAGAAGAGAAAAAAGACGACGTCGTTGAAGGCGAAGTCGAAGAAAAGAAATAATTGTCTATTCATTGCTTGCCCCTCTGGCGTTTTTAGTCCCGAGGGGCAAGTTGTTGAATAAAAAATTATGGCTAAAGATTATTACGATATATTAGGTGTTTCTAAAGGCGCTTCCGCTGACGAAATAAAAACTGCTTTCCGCAAAAAAGCGCACGAGCATCATCCGGATAAAGGCGGCGACGCGGAAAAGTTTAAGGAGCTTAATGAGGCTTATCAAGTTTTGGGTAATACCGAGAAGCGTCAGCGCTATGACCAATTCGGGGAGGCCGCTTTTAACGGCGGCGGAGGAGGTGGTGGCTACGGCGGCTATAGCCAAGGCTTTGGTGGTTTTCAAAACGGACAAGGTTTCGGCAATATGGATTTTGAAGATTTAGGCGATCTCTTCGGGGGCTTTGGCGATATTTTTGGTTTTGGCGGCGGGCGCCAGAGCACAAAGCGCGACAGGCGTGGGCGTGATATGGAAATGGCACTTAGTTTGGATTTTATGGATGCCGCTTTCGGCACCGAAAAAGAAATTAGTTTTAATAAAAATATTCAGTGCGACCGTTGCCATGGTAATGGCGCCGAACCGGGCGCTAAGATTGAAACCTGCTCGACCTGCCACGGCAGCGGGCACGTAACGCGCATTCAGCGCACGATTTTAGGCAATATCCAAGCGCAAACAACTTGCACGACTTGCGGCGGTGAAGGGAAAATTTATAGCCAGAAATGTACGAAGTGCGGCGGTAGCGGTATCCATCGCGAAGCGGTCAAGATTAAAGTTAAAATTCCGGCCGGTATTAATGATGGCGAATCGATTCGTTTAACGGGGCAAGGCGAGGCGGGCGAAAAAGGGGCAGCCGCGGGCGATTTATATTTACGCATTAAATTACAGACTCATAAAAAATTTCGCCGCGAAGGCTATGATATTCGGACAGAAGAAACTGTTAGCATTAAGCAGGCGGTTTTGGGGGACAAGATTGATATTGAAACCGTCCATGGACCGGTTAAATTAAAAATTCCAGAAGGCACGCAGTCGGGGACTATTTTTAAATTAAAAGAAAAGGGAATAACGCGTTTGCACAATCGCGGTATCGGTGATCAGTATGTAAAGGTAACGATTAAAATTCCGAGCGCGGTCACTAAAAAGCAGAAACAATTATTAGAAGAGTTGGGGATATAATTATAATAAGGTTATGCCTCACATTCACGACAAAATAGATTTTACAGTTGAGGTCTTTATCGTTTATAGAAATACCGTACTCCTCAGAAAACATGATAAATATAAAATCTGGCTAAGCGTGGGCGGACATATCGAATTGAATGAAGATCCGGTTGAAGCCGCGCTGAGAGAAGTTAAAGAAGAGGTCGGCTTAGATATTAAAATTGTCGGCGAACTTAAGAAATTTGCGCCTCTGGACGGCTATCAAGAATTAATAGCTCCGCGCTTTCTTAATCGTCACCGTATTAACGAAACCCATGAACATGTCACCCTGGTCTATTTCGCGACGACGGACGATAATAAAGTGATTCAAGGCGAGAAAGAGATAAGCGACGATATTCATTGGTTCACGGCCGCACAGCTTGATGATAGTCAGTATGTTTTTCGGGAAAGTGTCAGATATTATGCACAAAAGGCATTGGAAGAATTACAAGCTTAAATCTGCAATAATTAGGTATATATTAATTATAAAATAGGCTAAAATTAGTCTATTTTTTGTATATATTGACATTATATTAATAATATGTTAGTATTCTTTCATAGTACAATCGCACTTTAATAAAAAGTTATTAATATTTATCGGATTCTCTGAGCTTCTTGATGGAGGTTGAGAAAATCCCATAAATTATTATTAACCTTAAATTTTACAAAATGACACCTAAAAGAAGAATGAAACGTAATGTGCTGGTCTGTAATGTCTTTATCGGCATATTTGCAGTGATCCTTGTTATTGCTTTAGCGATAAATTCAAGTGCCGTTAACTCAATGACGAGCTATATCGCAATCGCTGTAAGCTGTGCCTCCCTATTTTTTGGGGTTTTCCTTTTTATCCTTGCCTCTTATCTTAAGTTAAGCTGGTGGAACGGTCTTTCTGTGTATGGTAGGGCTGAAGAACTCGCCAGCGAATTAAAGGCTGGCAAGCGCGATTGGTACTTAAATCCGATGCCATTGGGTCAGTATATATTTGCCCCGCTGCGGCCAAATAAACTAAATGAACTGGGTGGCGGTAATCATATTGAAACCAATCGCCTGAACGTAGTTTCGTTACTTGCCGAAGGAAAAATCGACAATTCCGAAATTACTCGGCTAATTATCTATCACTTCGATTCTATTTTGTAAAAAACAAGTCAACCCTACGAAAAAGCCTACTGCTTATCGTAGGGTTTTTCATATCCGAAGATAATTCTTGATTCATTATCTATAATTGACTTTCCCCTCTAAAATGCTATAATTAGCTTGTATTTATTATTAATTTCAAGCAAATCTATGAGTAATTGGTTCAAGAAATTGTTTGGCGGGAGCGATCACGGTTCTTGCGAACATTGCGGTCATTGCGACCATTGCGAAGAAAAAGATGAGGTTAAAGAAGCTAAAAATGAAGAAATGCAAATTACTTCAGCCCCGGAATTAAAAGCTGAAAATATGGCGGCCGAAGACATCACAAAAAATCAATAATTTTTTAAAATAGACTAAAAAACGCGTGTTTCGCGTTTTTTACGTAAAAGACCCATGTTTATCGATACCCATGCCCATGTTAACTTTAATGCTTTTAAAGACGACGCCGAAGAGGTGATTCGCCGCTCTTTGGATAATGATACTTGGATGGTTTTGGTCGGCGCGGAGTTTAAGACCTCTAATCGGGCTCTGCATTACGCCAATAAATACGAAAAAGGCGTTTATGCGGCGATTGGTCTTCACCCAGTTCATTTAGAGGAAGGCTTTATCGATAATCAGGAAGAAGATAATAGTTACGCTTTTGCCCCGCGTTTTGAGGTTTTTGATTATGGCAGTTATGAAAAATTAGCTAAGTTCGAAAAGGTGGTGGCAATAGGCGAAATCGGCCTTGATTATTACCATTTAGATCCAACTAAAGATGTTACCGCGGTTAAAAAGAAACAGCATGAGGTTTTTGCTCAGCAATTACTACTAGCACGTAGTCTTGACTTGCCGGTGATTATTCATTGCCGCCAAGCGCATGACGATTTACTCGAAATTCTTCAGGAATTCAAGAAAGAATATGGCCATATTATACCGAGCGACCGCCCCTGGGGCGTTATTCATTGCTTTTCTGGCGATGAGGACTTGGCCTGGAAATATTTTAGATTGGGGCTATTAATCTCTTTTACTGGTTTAATTACTTTTAGTAAGCAATGGGACGATTTAATTAGAAAAATCCCTCTTGATAAAGTGATGATTGAAACCGATACACCCTATATGACCCCTGAGCCCTATCGCGGCCAGAGAAATGAGCCTGTTTTGGTCCAATATGTAGCCAAAAGGATAGCGGATATAAAAAGTATTAAGATTGAAAAGGTGGCCGAGATTACCACGCGCACGGCGCGGGAATTATTCCGAATTTAGGGGCAATTTTCGAAAAAAAGGAAAATCGCAGTCTTGACACTTAGTCAATTCTGCGCTATAAATGAGTCGGACCCTTTGCGTCGAAAGGGCATTTAGCCCTTTTTATTTTTGCGCTAAGATTATGAAAAATGAATCTTGGGCCTTAGCCCTGAAAGTCATGGCCAAGCTCTCCGGTTGGATTGCTTTCCCGGTAATTATTGCGACTTTTCTTGGCAAGTGGCTCGACAAAAAATTTGGTAGCGAACCATGGCTATTTCTTGGCACCGTTGGCCTGGCCTTTATAGTTTCTATGTATGGATTGATCATAAATGCGCTTCAAGAATTTAAAAAGATTGACGCGGAGTACGCCAAAAATAAAAAAGAAGAAGAAAATAATAAAGATAGCAATAATTTAAGTAAGAAATAAAATGGCCGAGGAAATAATTCATGAAAATACACTGTTCGCCGAACCGATTGCGCATTTCGGCAATTTTCCGATTACGAATTCATTGATGACTTCGGGTGTCGCTCTTATAATTATTATTACGATTGCGCTGTTAATCGGCCGGAAAATAAAAAAAGTACCGACCGGAATTCAGAACGCGATGGAAATGATTATTGAAGGATTCTTAGATATTTTTGACGGGGTTACCGGGAGCCGAAAAAAATCTTTACAATTCGCCCCGCTCGTTTTAGCCTTTTTCTTTTTTGTCCTCATTAATAATTGGATGGGGATATTACCGGGTGTCGGCTCAATCGGTCAAATCGTGCAAACGGCCGATGGTAAATTATTTATTCCATATTTGCGTGGCGGCACGGCTGATTTAAATACGACTTTAGCTTTAGCGACAATTGGCGTCGTCGTGAGCCATATTATCGGCGTCATTTCCGTTGGTTGGTGGAAGTATTTAAATAAGTTTATTAATATCAAAGCGTTTTTAGAAATTCCGAAGAAGGTACGCAAGGATCCGACCATCCTTTTAGTAAATCCGATTAAAGCTTTTGTTGGTATTATTGAAATCATTGGTGAGCTCGCGAAAGTCGCCAGTCTCTCCTTCCGTTTATTCGGTAATGTTTTTGCCGGTGAAGTTTTACTGGCCTCGATGTCGGCGATTCTCGCCTTCGGCATCCCGATTCCGTTTCTCTTCTTGGAAGTTTTAGTTGGCCTGATTCAAGCGCTTATTTTTGCCATGCTGATTCTGACATATCTGACTATTAACACGACCGCCGAAGAACACTAATTTAGAAATTATTAATTAAAATATAAATAATTTAAAAAACTATGGAAACTGCTATGTTAGCCAAAGCCATCGCCATCGGCGTTGGTGCCATCGGTCCGGGTTTAGGTATCGGTTTTATCGGTGCTAAAGCCATGGAAGCGATTGGTCGCAACCCTGAAGCTGCCGGCAAAATTTTAGTGCCGATGCTTTTAGTATCTGCTTTTGCGGAAGCTATCGCTATTTACGCTTTAGTTATCGCTTTCAGTATCAAATAATCATTTCTCAGCAAATAATCGTTTGACGCATTTCCCCTGTATCCGCCTGCGCAATCCGTAGAGATCGGATCGGGGGAAAACGCTTGATTATTATTTACATTAATATGGAATCATTAATTTCAACCTTTCATATCGACCTAAAATTATTCATCGCGCAATTAATTAATTTTGCGATTGTTTTTTCCGTCCTTTATTTTTTTGCGTTCAAACCGCTGGTAAAAACCATGGGTGAAAGAACCGAAAAAATTGATAAGAGTTTGAAGGACGCCGATGCGATTGAAAAAAGATTGGCGCTTACTGAGAAGGAAAGAGAAGAAATTATTACAGCTGCAAAGCGGCAGGCTAATTTAATCGTCGAAGAAGCGAATAAGAGGGGGGAAGAGAGAAAGGGTGAAATGGTAGCCAAGGCTAAAGAAGAAATTGGCCAAGTGATTAATGCGGAAAAGGAAAAGTTAGTTCGGGAGAAATCGGAAACCCTGAAAGAAATTAAAAAAGAAGTCGCCGATTTAGTTGTACTGACAGTTGAAAAATTATTAAGTGAAAAAATGACGGGTGATAAGGATAGAGAATTGATTAAAAAATTAGTGAAGTAATAATGATGAGCTAAAAAGTTATGAAAATATCAGTCGCACAATATACGCAGAGTTTATTTGAATCAGTTTTCGATAAAAACGAAAAGGAAGTTAAGGCTGCCCTGAAAAATTTTGTCGCGCTCTTGGGTCGGAATATGGATTTGGCGAAAGCACCGGCGATTGAAGACGCGTTTCAAGCACTTTGGGAAAAAGAAAAGGGAGAAGTGCGGGCGCAGCTAATTAGTGCGCGCGAACTCGGACCGACAGCGCGGGAAACTGTGCTCGATTATTTAAAGAAGAAAACGAGCGCCCAGAAAATTACCCTGACGGAAGAAATTGATAAAAAATTGCTAGGTGGTTTTGTTTTAAAATATAATAGTAAAGTTTTAGACGGCAGTTTGAAAACCAGTTTAGAGGAATTGAAAGTTGAGATGGGTGGGTAGTTCTTTTATTTTTTGGAAATAAAAAACCATCGCAAGCGATGGTTTGACTAAAAAAATGTTTCGTTTTTAGTCTTTTAAGTCCGATATGATTTTTGATAATCCCAGAATTATAAGCGCGGATATTAACTCCAAAAAGGGAGTCGCACCACATCCGAGCAGAAAGAGAATAGCGGGATCGGCGGGATTTTCAAGATACAGAACGAATTCTGAAATGCCTAAGACTATCAATAAAGCGGCGACAACAACAAGGAATTTTCCCATGACAATATTTTTTTAAGAACCATTAATACTCAATTAACTAAATTCATTATACAACAATTTAAACTATATGTCAAGTACAAAAGATTTCATCATCGAACAGTTAAAGTCGGAAATATCCGGCTATAAGGCGGAAATTAGCGAAAAATCAGTCGGCCAGGTCCTTAAGGTCTCTGATGGTATTGCTTTAGTCTCCGGTTTAGCTGAGGCGATGATGAGTGAAATTTTAATGTTTAAAACCGACAAAGGCGAAGTGGCCGGCGTTGCGCTTAACCTTGAAGAAAGCCAAGTCGGTGTTATTATTCTCGGCGACTATACTGCGATTAAAGAAGGCGACGAAGTCCGGGCGACTAAGAGAATTTTGGAAGTTCCGGTTGGCGAAGCCATGATTGGTCGTGTCGTTAATCCGCTCGGTGAACCGATGGACGGCAAAGGAAAAATTGAAACCACTAAATTTTATCCGATTGAAAAAATCGCTCCCGGTGTAATTACTCGTGACCCGGTTAAACAACCAGTCCAAACCGGTATTAAAGCGATTGACGCCATGATTCCGATTGGCCGCGGTCAGCGCGAACTTATTATCGGCGATCGCCAATTAGGCAAAACCGCGATTGCGATAGATACGATTATCAATCAAAAAGGCCAGAACATGAAATGTATTTATGTGGCTATCGGTCAGAAAGAATCTAAGATTGCTAATATTGTCGCGAAATTAACCGAAGCCGGCGCGATGGAATATACGACGGTTGTTTTGGCTGGCGCTTCGACCTCTGCCTCCTTATTATATATTGCCCCTTACTCCGGTTGTGCGATGGCCGAATATTTCTTAGATAAAGGTGAAGATGTTTTAGTCGTTTATGATGATTTATCTAAGCATGCCGTTTCTTACCGTGAAATTTCCTTATTACTCCGCCGTCCCCCGGGTCGTGAAGCTTATCCGGGCGATGTTTTCTATCTTCATTCCCGTTTACTCGAACGCGCTTGTAAATTAAATAAAGAATATGGCGGCGGCTCGATTACGGCTCTTCCGATTATTGAAACTCAGGCGGGAGATTTGTCCGCCTATATTCCGACGAACGTTATTTCCATTACTGACGGACAGATTTTCTTGGAACCGGATTTATTTTATAAAGGTAATCGTCCGGCGGTTAATGCCGGTTTATCCGTATCTCGTGTCGGTTCATCTGCACAGATTAAAGCCATGAAGAAAGTAGCTGGTAAGATGCGTTTAGAGGCGGCTCAATACCGCGAACTCGCGGCTTTCGCCCAATTCGGTTCCGATCTCGATGCGGAAACAAAAAAGAAATTGGATCGTGGTCAGAGATTATATGAAATCTTTAAGCAGGACCAGTATCAACCTTTACCGGTTGAGAAGCAGGTGCTCGCTTATTATGCGCTTATCAACGGCTTCATGGATAATGTACCGGTTGAAATGATGCGCGAATTTGAAGCCGGTTTATATAAGTATGCCGATTTAAATGATGAATCTTTGAAAGCGATTGCCGAGAAGAAAGAATTAGACGAGACCATCGAAACGCAAATGAAAAAATTATTGGAAGACTATAAGAGTACGGTTGATTATTTAATTAAGTAAGAAAACGGATTTACTATGGCAAAGACCAAAGAAATTTCGCGCCGCATCAAGTCGGTTACCAGTACCAAGAAGATAACGAAGGCGATGGAAGTCGTCGCGGCCGCGAAAATGAGAAAAGCAATTGAAGCTGTACTCAAAACTCGAACTTATGCAAATTTAAGTTGGGAGACGGTTTTGCATTTGGCCGCGCTTGAAGCCAGCCGCAGCGAATCTTTGCATCCCTTATTGAAAAAGAGAGAGAAAATAAATAAGGTCGCCATAATTTTGATTACTTCTAACCGCGGCATGTGCGGCGGTTATAATACGGCGGTTATAAATAAGGCGAAAGAATCGATTGCCAAGCACCCGGTCGAGACTGATTTTATTCTGGTCGGGAAAAAGGGTTCTGTGGTTCATCGCCAAAATTATAATGTGGCGGCGGAATTTACGAAAAGCGATATCTTAACTGACGCGCGCGATATTTATCCAATTGTGAAAATGGCGCTCAGTGATTACGCCCATAAAAAATACGATAAAATATTAGTCGCTTATACGGATTTCGTAAATCCGGTTAAGCAGATCCCCCGCGTGAAGCAATTGGTACCGGTTGAAGTCGAAAAAGAAGATGGCTGCCTCGGTATCGTCGGGCAGGATCCGAAAGTCGGCGTCACGACTGAACTGGTCGGTGAGAAAAGCCAAAAACATTTAAGTGCTGATAATTATAGTTACGAATATACTTTTGAACCGAGCCCGCGCGAAGTTCTTGATAAAATGATTCCGCGTTTAGTTGAAATTCAGCTTTACCAAGCCTTCTTAGAAGCCAACGCTTCTGAACATAGTGCGAGTATGACCGCGATGCACCAGGCGACCGAAGCGGCCAGCGATATGATTAGTGAATTAACTTTATTCTATAATAAGGCACGCCAAGCCGGTATTACCGCGGAGATCGCGGAAATTAGTGCCGGGGCGAACGCGCTGGCTGAATAAAAATAAAAAAATAATTTAAATAATATGAGTGAGACCAAAAAAAACATCGGGGTTATCAAGCAGGTTATCGGCGTCGTGGTCGATGTCCATTTTGAAAATACTTTACCCGAAATTTATAATGCTTTAGAAATTGATTTAAATGGTCAAAAATTAACCTTGGAAGCAGAACAGCACATCGGTTCTAATGTCGTTCGTTGCGTCGCCATGGGTTCGACTGATGGTTTAAAGAGAGGCGATAAAGTTATTGATACCGGGGCGGCCATTTCAGTGCCGGTCGGCAAAGAAACTTTAGGCCGTATTTTTAACGTGCTTGGCGAAGTGGTTGATGGCGGCGAACCCGTTAAAACTGAAAAGAAATATCCGATTCATCGTCCGGCTCCGAGTTTTGTCGATCAATCAAATAGCACTGAAATTTTAGAAACCGGTATTAAAGTTATTGATTTAATCTGCCCGATTGTGAAAGGCGGTAAAGTCGGAATGTTCGGTGGTGCCGGTGTCGGTAAAACAGTTATTATCCAAGAATTAATCCATAATATTGCTTCTGAACATGGTGGTTATTCCGTTTTTGCCGGTGTCGGCGAACGTACGCGTGAAGGTAATGATTTATATAATGAATTTAAAGAAAGTGGCGTTATCGATAAAGTATCGATGGTCTTCGGTCAAATGAACGAACCGCCTGGTTCTCGTGCTCGTGTTGCTTTAACCGGCCTTTCTATCGCTGAATATTTCCGCGATGAAAATAATCAGGATGTTTTATTCTTCGTTGATAATATCTTTCGTTTCACTCAAGCGGGTTCTGAAGTATCAGCCCTACTCGGTCGTATGCCGTCTGCCGTTGGTTATCAACCGACGCTTGCTTCGGAAATGGGCGAACTTCAAGAGCGTATTACTTCAACTAAGAATGGTTCCATCACTTCTATTCAAGCGGTTTACGTACCGGCCGATGATTTAACCGATCCGGCTCCGGCGACTACCTTCGCTCATTTGGATTCTACGGTCGTTTTATCCCGTTCTTTATCCGAGCTTGGTATTTATCCGGCGGTTGATCCGCTTGACTCCTCTTCAGTAATTTTGGATCCAAAAATTGTCGGCGCCGAGCATTATGAAGCGGCTCGTGGCGTGCAGAAAATTTTACAGCGTTATAAGGAGTTGCAGGATATTATCGCGATTTTAGGAATGGAAGAATTATCACCTGAAGACAAAATTATCGTCGCTCGTGCCCGTAAGATTCAGAAATTTTTGTCCCAACCTTTCTCTGTCGCGGAAACTTTTACCGGTCGTCCTGGTAAATACGTAAAGTTAACTGATACCGTGCGTGCTTTTAAAGAAATATTGGATGGCTTACATGATGACAAACCAGAAGATAATTTTTACATGAAGGGCGGAATTGAGGAAATTAATGAAGAATAGAATTTAGACGTATAAATCAAGGTTTCGCGAAGATGTTTAAAGCCAGGATTCGCGAAGATGTTTAAATCCAGGATTCGCGAAGATGTTTAAAGCCAGGATTCGCGAAGATGTTTAAATCCAGGATTCGCGAAGATGTTTAAATCCAGGATTCGCGAAGATGTTTAAATCCAGGTTTCGCGAAGCGAAACAAAGTTGTTAATTTAGAATGCGAGCTATAAATATTATTTTTTAAAATTTTAATTTTGAAAAATATATATTTTAGCGAGCCCAGCTGCAAACTAACTATTAGTTTATGTCTCAGAAGACAATAAAATTTGAAATTGTTACCCCCGAACGCACCGTTATGAAAACGGAGGCTTTACAGGTAACAGTACCGACCACAAGCGGCGAGATTACGATTCTTCCGGATCATATCCCCTTGGTTTCGATTTTAGCTCCCGGCGTTATTGAAGTTAAACGTAACGACAATGTAATCGAAATTATGGCCGTGTCCGGTGGTTTTATTGAAGTTTTAAAAGATAAGATTGTTATTTTAGCCGATTCAGCGGAACGCGCCGAAGAATTGGATGAAGAGCGGATTAAAGAAGCCCAGCAAAAGGCGATCGACTTAAAGAACACCGCTAAAGCGATTGATGATGTCGAATTTGCCGATGTCTCGGCGCGGCTCGAGAAGGAACTCGCGCGTATGCGGGCCGTTAATAAGTGGCGCCGTTTGAAAAATATTGATCCTAATAAATAGTAATTAACCAATATAATTAAAATAATCAGTTCATTGTAAAAAATAAATTATAAATATGTCAAACAAAATAGAAACACTAAACATGGAGACACAAATTATGGAGAAGGAAACGCTTACAAAGCAAGAAGAACAAATTCAAAAAGGCTGGGAAGCGTCTCGCCTGAATGAAGTCGTCAAACGCCTTAAAGCCAACGAAAATTTGCAAGAAATTATGAATTCTTTGCCTGGATTTCGTGAAGCTTTTACGGATTTAGATACGATTGATTGCTCTGATGGCCGCGTTTTGTCAGGTAAAAAAATCGGTATTGCCGGTAGTGGCTTATTATTATCTCCTGAAGAAAGATTGTTATTTATTGAACGCTTCAAAGGTAAGATAAAGGAAGTGACGACGCACCGTGATTGCGGAGCAGCGGCCATAAAATTTGCCGATTTAAAGACTAAGTCACCGGACTTGATTCCGGCCGGTCTCGAAACGTCGGATGAATATGGTACCTATACTGGTCAAAAAATTGCTGAAGAACTGGGGGCTAAACATCGCTTTTTGGATATGCCAGAAATGGCGAGCGAATATCATAATGAGACGGCTATAGTGCTTGACGCGACCGCTCGTTTTGATTCGACGAACCTGGAAAAATTTCCTGCCCACTTTGTTTGTACCGGAGCCGGTTTGGGCTTCAGTCGTGAGTATATGAAGAGTGAGCTGGAAACCTTAGCTGGAATCGCTCTTGGCCACCACGGTTTTGGGAAAGAACGTTTTAGTACTAATGACCCTTTCTATATTATCGTTGTCGGCAAGGATTCTTCGGAAATGGCCGCCTGGGAAAACGCCGCTACTGAAGTGGCCGCTAAGTTTGAGGGCCGAGTAGCCGTTAAAGGCTTCGTCAGTCCGGAGACCATGGAGTAAAAAACTATTTGATTTTCAAAAGACCGCCCCAGAAAGGCGGCCTTTTTATTTTAAGATGATTGTTATTTTGATATTACTTCAGAAACAACCAGATGAAGACCACAAGGGCTAAGCCGATACGGTACCAGCCAAAAGGAATAAAATTATTTTTTTGGATGAATTTAATAAAGAATTTGACGCCGATAATGGCTGTGACAAAGGCGGCGACAAATCCAATCAGCCAAATTATAAGTTCATGACTACCTAAACCGAGGAGCGCATCGCGGCTTTTAAATAGATCCAGGCCGGTAGCAGCCAGCATAGTCGGTATAGCGAGTAGAAAAGAAAACTCAACAATATTTTTCCGACTAACTCCAAGGCTTAAACCGCCAATAATTGTTGCGGCAGCGCGGGAAACGCCTGGCACGATTGCTAAAGACTGAAAGACACCAATAATAGCTGCCTGCTTATATGATATTTTTATATCATCCTCGTAATTGGCGCCGATATTGGTCGCTTCCTTGCCGGTCATTTTTCGGGAATAGTATTTTTCAAAGATGATTAAGACGATGCCACCAAGTAGAAGTGCAGCGGCGATAATATAGTTATTGTCCAGGAGATAATTTTTAACGATTTTATAAAAAATCAAACCGATAATTGCCGTCGGGATAAAGGCGGCCGCAATTTTTCCGATTAAATTCCAGCTGGACCAGATTTTTTTCCAGTAAAGGATTACGATGGCCAGAATAGCACCTAATTGAATGGAGATTTCAAAAGTCTTTAAAAATTCAGTTGTCGGTATCTTTAACCATTCGCCGGCAATAACAAGATGGGCCGTTGAAGAGATCGGTAGAAATTCGGTTAAGCCTTCGATAACACCCAAGATTAAACCATGTAAGATTGTCATATAATTAACGATTATCGCCTGAGCCGCTAATTAAATTGCGCTCTAAGCGGGAATGAGTTTTGGCGAGATTAGTAGCGGCGACATCATCGAAATCAATTCCCAGCTCTTCGGCGAGTTGTGATAAATACCAGAGCACATCGCCGATTTCTTTTTTGATTTCTTCTTTATCAGAAGCGTTAACCTGCTTATTTTTGTCGCGCCAAATTTTCTTTATTTTCTCGGAAACTTCGCCGGCTTCGCCCATCAGGCCGAGCGCCGTGTAAATAAAGGCAATTTCCGGGTCGGGGAAATGTGCTGTCTCCTTAGCTTTCAATTGATATTCGCGGAAAGTCATATTATTTTGATTATAGTTCCATTTTATCTGAATTTGGGGAATAAATAAAGCGCTTTCTGTCTGGCGCTTTTTTTGCTATAATTAACTTAGTAATTTAGTGTATATTTTTCATTATGATCAGTAAAAAAATCAAAAAAAATATCAAGAAAAAACCAGTTGTGGTCGCTGTTTCTGGGTACTTTAATCCTCTCCATGTCGGTCATCTCGAAATGATTGCCATGGCTAAGAAATTAGGCGATAAGTTGGTGGTTATCATAAATAATGATAAACAAGTCAAACTTAAAGGTAGAGTGCCCTTTATGTCTGAGAAGGACCGCATGAAAATAATAGCGGCACTGCGTGATGTCGATCAGGTCGTACTCGCGATTGATGATTATAAGTTGGCTAATGGCGAAATACCGGTGATTAAAACACTAACCAAACTTCGTCCCGATATTTTTGCTAACGGCGGGGATCGCCATAATCTTATTAACGTTCCTGAATATCCGATTTGTCAGAAGTATGGCATTCAAATAGTCGATGGACTGGGCAAAAAAATCCGCGCCAGTTCGGAACTGATTAAACGCGCTGCCGTCATAAATAAAAAATAATTATGGCCTTAACCAAATTCGGTAAATATTTATTGCTTATTGGCGTTGTTATTTTGCTGGCCGTGGCGACCAAAGGGGTTTTATATTTGCGTGCTCTGAGACATCAGCCCGCCCCCGCCCCGGTCACCTTAAAAGCCGAAGAAACCTTAAAGATTATTGAGGGCTGGACGAGCCGCGATATCGCCGATTATTTACAAAAAAGCGGTATTTGGACCAGCACTGGTTTTTACGAAATTGCCGGCTACCCTTTGCGTGATTATCGGCAAACTAAAAATAAGGATAATGCTCAGCCAAAAGATTTTTCCGCTCAATTTAGTTTTTTAGCTGATAAACCAACTTATTTTGGTCTTGAGGGCTATCTATACCCGGATACCTATCGTGTTTATGCCAGTTCAACCGTGACGGAAATTATTGAAAAAATGCTGATTAATTTCGATGCTAAGCTGACGCCCCAGATGCGAGCCGACATCAAGGCACAGGGCCGAACAATCTATGAAGTGATTACGCTGGCCTCGCTGGTTGAGAAAGAAGCGCCAATCAACTATCAATCCGCCGAGAATAAGGACGCCCATATTATCGCCGGCATATTTTTAAACCGGATTGCTATCGGCCAGGCCCTGCAATCGGACGCTACTCTCTCTTATATTTACGGTGACAATAAGCCGGCGCATAGCGGCGACGAACTTGATAGTACTTCTCCCTATAATACTTATAAATATCGCGGCATGCCGCCTGGTCCGATCTGTAATCCGGGGATAGTCGCTATTGAAGCAGCCATATACCCGGCAGAAACTAATTATAATTATTTTTTAACGACACCGGACGGGCGAGTTGTTTATGCGCGGACATACGATGAACATCTAAATAATAAATATAAATATTTAAAATAAGTAAAATTTATGTTTGAGGGTCAAGAGACGATAATCCCGTCTCAGCCAGCGGCCAACTCGGCTGTAAATGAATTCACAGAAAAAAAACCTCTGAAAAAAATTCTGCTCCTGGGCGGATTGGTTTTGGGTGTGCTGGTTCTCGGCTTTGGTATTTGGTATGGAGTGAGCAAATATTTTACTAAAAAAGCTTCACCCATTCTAACGCCAGTCGTAGTTGAAACGGCGAGCACTTCTCAGGGCGCTTTGCCGAATTTAACTATGCCGGGTATAGCTTCGACGACTATCGCCACCTCAACTTTTTCTAATATTGCCGTCGAGTACTTATCCTTTGCCGATTTTTACAAATCACCGGACAACAGCATCGTAACAAAGTTTAGCGATTATGAGCTGCCGTTAAACGTTAAGATTGATGTGTTAAATTATTATGATTTATCGCGTAAATTGAGTCTTGACCCGGTCGTTGGTAATCTTAATACCAACGGCTTTGCCATTATCGACAATCCCTGGGCTAAAGAGGCTCCCGATTTTTATTCCATCTATACGAAGTTGGAAGAGAGGCAGATTCCTTTTTTTATTTCTTCTGATTTGATTTTATATTACTACCAAACGACTTTGAAAAAGGTCTTTAAAGATATCGAGGAAAATATTTTTTATGATAATCTTTGGAATATAAATAAAGACTTATATAATTCTGCTAAAAATCGCTATGAGTCGCGCCTCGCTTCAATCGGCAATATCAATGACTCGATTCTTGAGGGAGAAAGATTGGAGGCGGCTTATTTCGCGGTGGCCTTAGAACTGCTTAAACCGGCCAACGATCAAATCGCTCCGAAGGGAACACTCGACGATAAGAATAAATTTGTGACGACGGAAACAGAACGTTTTTATTTTGTTACCCCGCCTTATTTAAAGGATGACGTTTTGCGGGAAGTTAAACTAATTAGAGAGGCTAATGAAAATACCAAGTCGCCCGTGATGCTTTACACCCGTAATTACCGGGATTTCGTCGTGCCAAGCGACTATCGCGGTAATGCGCGTTTAAATAATTTTTATTTAACCACGAAATGGTTGAACTCAGTTTTTCCCCTTAACTATATCGATAAAAATTGTCCGAAGTGCTTGCTTGATAAGGAGGATTGGCGTCTCGGCATGATTGCCGCCAGCTTTATTTCGGCGGATTTTTCTGATTCGCCCGAGTTAAAGAATGAGTGGGCCCGGATTTATAAAGTCATGTCTTATTTTAATCCTTTGCGCGAAGATTTGAATTATGTTTTTTATCGCGACGCGCTGCGATCCGTTTTTGGAGAAAAATATGATATCGAGGAATTATTTGGCGATAAAAATCCGGAAGCAAAAAATAATCTGCAAAAGTTGCAGGCGAAATTAAATGCTCTTGAGTTTTCGCCCTTTTTAGGCGCGATTGATAAGGCTGATCCGGCCACTAATTATCGTCTCGGCTTTAAACTCCTGGTTGAGCCATATCCGCCGAACGATTATATATTGACCCACTTGACTTACCCGACGGTCGACGCCTTCTTGGGAACTTCCACGAAAGCGAATAACCTTAGCGCCTGTTCTTTGAACAATAAAACGAGGCGCTGCAACGGAATTGCCCTCGACGTGATTAATCTAATTGCACCGGTTACCGGCAACGATTATTTTTCGGAAAACACAAATTATTTTAATTATAGTGCCGAGTCAAAAAACTTGGTTGAAAAGTTAAATGCCGATTCGGTTTGGCATACGACCAATTATTGGTCTACTCTGGCCGCCCTCTCTGCCTATTTAAACATAAATCAAAAGTCACAACCGCTTTTTGCGCAGACTCTTGCCTGGCACGAGCACAGCCTAAATACCGCACTCGGTGCCTGGGTTGATATGCAATTACCGCTTGATAAATTTTCGGTTATGCAGCAATTCAAGGGTCAAGGCTTTGACGATTTTTCGCGCTTTAACGATAATTCTTACGTGGAACCGAATTTAAATTTATTGAATGAGCTCATGGCTAATGATCAAATGATGCAGAAAATGTTTAGCGCGCTCCAAGTTAATCAGGAGGTGGTCTCGGTTGCGAATGCGCTCACGGCGGCTTACGATAATTTAAATTCGCTACGCTCCGTCGTTATCAAGGAATTAAGCGGAGAAGCACTCGCTCCGGAAGATAATGAAATTATAAGCAATTTTGCCAAGCAACTAACTATTGAAGGCGCAAGCGGCGGAACAGAAGAGTTTACTTTAAAAACGGCCGCTGCCCGTAGCGGTCTTAAAGAAAATTTGGGTCGCCTGCAACTAATGGTAGTCGTCCATCAATCCGGCGCCAACAAGGTCTTTTCCGTCGGGCCGATATGGAATTATTCCGAGACCCGCTAATTATTAGAATCCTCTAATTATTAGACTTTAATATTTGAAGATATAAACTTCATCGTCGATACTTTGCCAGGAATCGGCTGTTAGTTTTGCGGCCGCGATAATCCGGTCGCTCTGAAACCAATATTTGTTTACAACTAAATAAGATTCTTTAACTCCAGCTAAAGACCGGGCACTCGCCATGGTCAGAGAGCTGGGGTTTTTGTATACCATATCAAGATAAAATTGATAAAGCGGTCCGCCGGTCGGAATCGGATAGAAAAAAATCGGTCCGGTTGGAGAGTCATAATAATGATCAAAACCCAACTCTTGGAGTGCGGCGGCGCTTACTTGCTGGTTTGCCAGAACGATATACGAGCCCGTACTCTCGGCAGCGATTAAATTTACGGCGGCAATATCGTTTTGACTTGTGCTATAACCGCGCGAATTAAAATATTTATCGATGCGCGGGTAAGACATGTAAAGACTGCTCATTAAAAAAGCTAAGCCGAAAGCAAGCCAGATATATTTAATCATTCTGTCTTGTCTTAAAATGAGGGCAATAAAATCGTTTAGGGCGGCGACCAGGAAAGGCAAGAAAAAGAGGGTGATTATTATTAAGAGACGGGCAGCAAAATTTGTTTGCTCATAATTAATCAGGTCTGTAAAAACAATTTGACTCGAAACTAAATAGGCAAGCGCCAAGGCAGAATTTATTGCGATTAGACTGCGGAAACGGCGCTGGGCTTCGGGCGTTTTTTGGGCTAAGCGGAAAAAGACGAAAACGCTGGCGGCAATTCCCAAAATTAGCCAGAGATTATAATTGTAAATAAAAAAATAGACAAAATTAAGTAAGTAATTTTCCGCCCCGGCTGAGTTTAAGGTGAGAAAAAGATTTTTTAAAGGATCTAAAATAAAATGAAAATTCCAGGCCAGTTTTTTAAAATTACTGCCGCCGGAAATAAAGAGGGCGAGCGGCAAGACTAAAGCGTTAGTCAAAAAAAGGAAAAATCTTAAAGTATGAAAACGGCGCGGGCTGATTTGCGGTGCGCGGCGATAAAGAGACAGGGCTAAGCACCAGCCGAGCGCCGGAATGCCGGTTAAGGGATGGATAGCGAGAGTGGCGAGAGCAAGTAAAAATGGCCAAAGCATTTTTTTCTTAGTCAGCCCAAAAATTATTGTTAAAATCAGAAAAAGATAACTGAGATTTTGGGGTGTGGTCGCAATAAAAGGAGAGAAAGTTAGTATTAAAATAAAAAGAGGACTGAGCCAGTGACTGATAGTCGTTGCCGGCCGAGTTGCGGCCTTATCGTCTTCGGTTTTTCTTGTCAGGCGGTAGATGGACAAGGGAAGATAGAGGGCAGCGAGAACGGGGACCAAAAATTTATTTAAGAGATAAATCGAAAGACCGCTTAGCTTGTGAATTATGACTATCAGGCTGTATTCGCCGAGATAATAAAAAGGTTTGGGGGTCACCAGACCGTGCTTATCGATAAGTTCCATCGTCGCTTGGTGGATAAAGGGGTCGTAACCGTAGCCGATTTTATAAATAATAGCCGCCAGACTAAGGCTCAGAAAGTAATAAAGAGATAAAGCAGATAATTTAAGACCGATATGAAAACGCTGGCGCGTTAAAACATAAATAAGACTTAGGGAGGATAGGGCATAACTAAAATAGAAACGGTAGTCCATTACTTGCCAGGGGGAAATTAGAGCGCGGCTACTTCGGCTTTTATAGAGGAAATAAAAACTGAGAGCGGAAAAGACAAAAAAAATAAATACGGGCCAAGCCTCAATCAATTTGCTCAGGATGGCATTAAGCTTAAGACGGGATTTAAGGTCGACTTTCGAAGGATCTAAAGATAAGACTGAAAAAAGATGTTTATGTAAAGCCCAAAAACTGGCGATAGTCAGTAATAAGACTAAAATTATTGAACCCCAATTAAGGGCGTATAAATAATAAATTCCGGCGCCATAGATAGCGATAAGAGTTATGGATAGGAGCAGGTAATCGAGGAAATTATGGCTAATATAATGGATTATTTTTCGAGTATTCATATCATCTTAATAATAGCAAATTCTTGCTAAAAAAGGCAATTTTAGGTAATATTTAAATGATGAAAATGAATTGGCTAAAATTATCAAATCTCTTAATCGTCAGCCTCCTGGCGCTGATTTTTTTTCTGGCCACGGCCAGTTTTAACTATTTAACCCAGGATAAAAATTATACAAAATGGACTTCGCCCGACGAAACGGCCAATTATTTTTTTAGTAAGCGCTTTGCCGAAACGGGTCAATTGGCCTACTTTGATCCGGCGGGTGCAATCGGCGATAACTTAGTTATGCCGCGCAGCCTGCGCAGTGATTTCGGCTGGGTTAAGCCGGTAAGTTTCCTGGGTATTATTTTAACTTATGGCACAATCGGTGCTTGGCTCGGCGTTGGCATTATCCCTTATCTCACGCCGCTATTCGCCTCGCTCGGTATTATAGTTTTCTATTTACTTGTGAGCCGTATTTTTAAAAATGAACGCGTCGGTCTTATTTCTGCCTTTTTGCTCGCGTCTTTCCCGGTTTATATTTATTATACGGTGCGCAGCATGTTTCATAATGTTTTGTTTATCGTTTTTTTGCTGTTTAGCGCCTATCTCTTTGCTTTAGCTCTCGGACCAAAACGGCCGACTAAAATTTGGGCGGAAATGAAGGCCAAGTTTTTTTCTTTTAAATTTGATAATGTCCGCCATTTGCGTATCTTGGCGGCGGCCGGCTCCGGTTTTTTTGCCGGTCTCGCTCTTATTACACGCAGCTCGGAAATTCTCTGGCTGGCACCGGTCTTTTTTCTAATTTGGCTTTTTTATGCGCGCCGCTTAGGATTTATAAAATTAATTGTTTTCGGGGCGCTTTTATTCTTAGCTCTGCTCCCGGTCGCTTATTGGAATAATGTTTTATATCAGAATACCTTTCGTGGCGGTTATAACGAGATGAACCGCTCGCTTGAGGAAATATCGAGTGCCAGCGCAGTCGTCGTGCAATCGACCTTGAGTGGACAGATTAAGGCTTATAGCGACTACTTCCAAACAATTATTCATAATGTCTTCTATTTTGGTTTTAATCCCGCTCAATCGATAAGCATGTTCCGCCATTATGTCCTTGACATGTACCCGGTATTAGTTGGCGTCGGCGCTCTTGGCGTGCTCTTGCTTTTGATTATAAACATCCGGCACTTTCAGAAAAAATATTTGCTATATATTTTAGTCTGGGGCGTGCTGGGTGTAATTTTGATTTTTTATTACGGTTCTTGGAGATTCAACGATAATCCGAATCCGACGCATTTTACCATCGGCAATTCTTATACCCGTTATTGGCTGCCGATTTATCTCATGCTTTTGCCCTTAGTCTCTTTTGCCATCGTGCGGCTGACGCGGGCTATTTTGCTGATTAACGGAAAAACACCGGCTCGCGTGCGGAAGATAATGGCGGCCGGCCTCCAAGCGGGGGCGGTTTTCATTATCGGCTTTATTGGCGTTATTTTTGTGCTTTATGGCTCCGAAGAGGGTTTAAGCTACCTATACTATAATAATTTAGCCGAGCGCGTAAATGCGGAGAAGGTTTTTGCGCTTACTAACCCGGAGGGTGTGATTATTACTCAGTATTATGACAAATTCTTTTTTCCGGAGCGGCGTATAATTATGGGCACGCTGCCCAATGACGAAATTTTGACCGCGACCGCGAAGATAATCAAATATTTCCCGGTTTATTATTATAATTTCTTTTTGGATGACGCGGCAGTCACTTATTTAAATGAGCGTAAATTTTCACCCTATAATTTAGAAATGAAATTAGTTAATAAAGTAAACGCCAAGTTCGGGCTTTATGAGTTATACGCGAAAGAGCCCGCCAACCCACAAATAAATGAAAAAAATAAATAAAACTTATCATATTATTACCATTGGTTGCCAGATGAATGTCGTTGATAGCGAACGTCTGGCCGCTTTTTTGGAAGACAAGAACTACCGCCCGGAAAAAGATGTGAAAAAAGCGGGAGTGGTTGTTATTAATACTTGCGGTATTAGACAAATGGCCGAAGATCGGGCCTATGGCTTAGTTAATACAATTAAAAAAAATAATCCGGCGGTTAAAATTGTGCTTTCCGGATGTCTAAGTAAGCGGGAAGATGTTAAGAAGCGACTTAAGGGAAGGGCAGATATTTTTATGCCGATAAATGAGATGCTTCAGCTCCCTGAGCTGCTTAGCGGCAAGGATTTTGTCCCCGAGTTTAGTTTAGATGAAGTCCGTTTAAAACAAGGCGAGAAGTATTTAAATATTTTGCCGAAACTCACGAAAACATATACCGCTTATGTCCCGATTGGTAATGGCTGTAATAATTTTTGCTCCTATTGTGTCGTCCCTTATGCGCGCGGGCGCGAGGTTTATCGGCCAGCTAAAGATGTAATCTCTGAAGTTAAAAGCCTAATTGCCCGCGGCTATAAAGAGGTCATGCTGATTGCGCAGAATGTAAATAGCTATCATGATAAAAATTATGATTTTCCGAAATTATTATCCGCGGTTGCTAAAATCCCTGGCGATTTTTGGCTGAGGTTTTCTTCAAGTCACCCGAAAGACATGAGCGATGCCTTAATTAAAGTTATTGGGTCATCAGACAAAATTTGCGCGCATTTGCATTTGGCCGTTCAGTCCGGGGACGATGAAGTCTTAGAGGCGATGAACCGGAAATATACCGCTGCGCATTATGAAAAGCTGATTGAAAAGGTGCGCAAAGCCAAGCCGGGAATTGCAATTACGACGGACGTTATCGTCGGTTTTCCGGGAGAGACTAAAAAACAATTTGAAAATACGGCCAAGCTTTTTCGAAAAATTAAATTTGATTTAGCTTATATCTCTCAGTATAGTCCGCGTCCCGGTACCGTTTCGGCAAAAATGGATGATAACGTAACTCGAATTGAAAAGAAGAGAAGAGAGGACGCGATTGATACAATTTTGAAGAAGACCGCGCTCGCTCATAATAAAAAATATATCGGTCGGGATATTACCGTGCTTTTGGAAGGAGTTAATAAGCGGGGTAAATATTACGGAAAGACAAGCACCTACCAAACAGTTTTGGTTCGTACGCCGAAAAAAGTTAATCAGAAATTAATTGGTACTTTCGTAAAAGTAAGAATTGCTGAAATTTTACCTTTTGCGCTTGAGGGGGATTTGGTGAAATAAAAAAGGTCCGCTAAACTATATATATTTTTTTCATGCTCAGTAAAAAGACGAAAATTAGCTTCATTAGCGCCAGGCCCAAGGTCTTGGTCATTTTGGGTACAACCTCGGCTGGGAAGACGGGATTAGCCGTTAAATTGGCCGCTAAGCTCGGCGGGGAGATAATTAGTGCTGATAGCCGCCAGGTCTATAAAGGCATGGATATCGGCACGGGGAAGGACCTGAATGAGTATATAGTTAAAGGCAAGAAAATTAAATATCATTTAATTGACGTTGTTAGCCCGAAGCAGACATTTGACCTATCTAAATACCAGAAATTGGCTTTTAAAGCGATTGAGGACGTATTGTCACGCGGGAAATTACCGATTATTGTCGGCGGGTCCGGTCTCTACCTCCAAGCCCTGGTTGATAATTATAAATTAACGAGTGTTAAACCAGATTTAAAGAAAAGAGCTATTTTAGAGAAATTAAGCCGAGAAGAATTATTAAAAAAATTGGAGAAAGAGAAGCCTGAGTTTGCCGCACGGCTTAATAATAGTGATAAAAACAATAAACGGCGCTTGGTCCGTTATTTGGAAATTATTGAAACGCCGGGCGAAGAAGGAAATAAGAAAGGGGAATCTAAATATGATTATTTAGTGACCGGTTTAAATTGTCCGGATGATATTTTAAAAGTCAGAATATTAAAGCGTCTAAATGACCGCCTGGAAGAAGGTCTCGTCGAAGAAGTTAAAAGTCTGCACCGCGAGGGCGTTTCGTTCGAGCGTTTGATTGGCTTTGGCTTAGAGTATAAATTCGTGAGCCAATATATTCAAGAAAAATTTGAGTATGAGGAAATGATTACTAAACTTAATACCGCCCTATACCGATTTGCAAAGCGGCAAAAAACTTGGTTTCGCCGCTGGGAAAAACAGGGACAGAAAATCAAATGGCTTAAAGATTTAGGGGAAGCGGAGAAGGTAGCTATTAAATGGATAAATAGCTGAATCCTTGACATTTAGCATGTTTTATGGAATAATTATTTATTACTTAAATAATGAGTAAGGCCCAAACTCTGCTGGGAAAAGCGCAGAAAATACTTTAACAACTGTAAAAATTGGAGGTAATTATGGCCACAAAACAACAGGTCCCTGTCATAGCCGCTCGACTGACGGAGTTTCAGGAAGAATTTATGGATTTGCCGACTGAAGATGCCCAATGGGTTATTATGCACGGCAAAGAAGCTGCCCGTTTATTTGTTGATACGGTTATGAGCCGGATTAAAACAAGCGTACAAACAGCCACTTCTATTTTAAGTAAAATTATTAACTATGCAGTTATCCCAGAGACAAAAGAAAAATTTATTACAAAGGATAAATTTAAGATTGATGAAAACCAAAAAAAATCGGTTAAGATTATAAGCCTTGGCGATAACTTTAAGATGTGGTTTTTAGAAAAAATCGAACAGCCTTTTCCTGGTAGTACTATTTATGGACGCAAGATTAATTACAGATCGGTTGATGAACCTATTTTATATGAACTTGGTGGTATTCTGGCGGAAACAACTTTGACTGAAATCTATACCATGATGGAACTTCAAGGTAGTGGAGTAGACAACGATTTGTTTGATAATCTTAATGCTAGTATTTTTTATGTCCGCGACGTTACCGGGACGATGCGTGTCGTGTATGTTCGATGGGACAATAATAATTGGAGTGGATGGATCGTTAATGCTTGCTCTATCGGACTTCTTCGTGGGCAGGAAGTCGGTTACCAAGTTTTTTCCCATTTACAAGTATAATATTAGTAATTCTCTCGACAGCCCCCTCGACTCTTTCTTTTTTCGCTTTTGAAAATTGAAATTGACCGGGGGTTTTTTTTATTTTCTGAATAGTTAGTATATAAAAAAATAGCCCTAATGAAAGAGCTATTTTTTAATATTTTAGACGCTAATTTATTTCAATAATTTTTCTAAAATTTCTTTAACCATTTTCGGATTGGCTTTGCCGTGAGTGGCGGCCATCACTTGGCCGACGAAAAATTGGAGAAGGTTAGTTTTGCCGCCGCGATAGTCGGTCGCTTGTACGGGGTTGCTACTTATTACCTTTTTAACGGCCGCTTCGATCTCGTCCGTATTATCCATTTGCTCGAGGCCCATTAATTTCATGATATCGGTCGGGTCGCCGCCATTATTATACATTTCTTCGAGAATCCTTTGGCCGGCCGAAGAATTAATTTTATCTTGGTAGATAAGGCTAATTAATTCGGCAAAATTTTCGGCCGTTATTTTGAGGTCAGTAATTTTTTTATTATCGGCGTTAAGATGTTTTAAGAGTTCGCTCGTAATCCAATTACCCGCAGTCTTGGCGAGGCGCTTTTCTTGGCGCTCTTCCTCGTCGCCATTCGCTTCAATCCAGGCATCAAGCTCGGAGATAACATTTTCTGTCCAATGAGCCAGTGCTTTATCGCTAATTAAGGTTTCGGCAATCTCGGCGCTAAAACCATACTCGCGGATAAAGCGCTCTTTTTTCGCGGCCGGGAGTTCAGGGAGTTCCGCGTTTAAGCGCGCGAGCCAGTCCTCATCAATTTTAAGCGGGGGAATATCAGGCTCAGGGAAATAGCGGTAGTCGGCTGAACTTTCCTTAACTCTCTGGCTTACGGTTACCGCCTTGTTTTCGTCCCAACCTCTGGTCTCAGCAATAATTTCTTCGTCCTTATCAAGTGCCGCTATTTGGCGTTCAATTTCAAAATTAATCGCTTTTTCCACGGCGCGGAAAGAATTAATATTTTTAACTTCAACTTTATTATTTAATTTATATCGTTTTAGGGGCTTGATTAGTCCATCTTTATATTCCCATTTTCCCTGGGCCTGCAAACTAATATTGGCTTCGCAGCGCATTTCACCTTTTTCCATATCCGCGTTGCTAATTTCTAAATAGCGCAGAATTTGCTGATAAGCTTGGCAGAATTTTTTTGCCTCCGCGGCATTTTTTATAACCGGTTCGGTGACGAGCTCCATGAGCGGAGTGCCGGCGCGATTGAAATCTAAAAGGGTATAATCTTTATCTTTAAAATGAGTTGATTTGCCGGTATCTTCTTCAAGATGAACCCGGGTAATCATAATTTTTTCACCATCTATATCCAAATAGCCGTCATAGCATAAAGGCAAATCGAATTGAGAAATCTGGTAGCCCTTGGGGAGATCCGGATAAAAATAATTTTTCCGGTCAAATTTAGAAAGACGGTTTATTTTTGAGTGCAAGGCGAGCCCGGTCATGAGTGTAAAGTTAATGGCTTCGCGGTTAGGTACGGGTAAAGTCCCGGGATGGCCGAGGCAAATCGGGCAGACCGTTGTATTGGGCGCTTTGTCCGTTGCGTCGTTATCGCAAGCGCAAAACATTTTGCTCTTTGTTTTTAATTCGGCATGGATTTCCAGGCCGATAATCACGTCGTATTTCATATGATTAAAATTAACGCTTATTTTCTCGTTAGAATTTTCCGGTGCTGCCGAAGCCGCCGGTCGCGCGCATTGTCTCGTCATCTATCGCTTCTTCACTAATTCTTAAATCAGAAATCGCCTGAATTAATATTTGAGCGATTTTTTGGCCCGGTACAATATTGAAAAGCTCTTCACTTAAATTTTTAATTATGACTTTAATTTCTCCGCGATAGCTGGAATCGATTACTCCGCCCATCGTTTTAATGCCGCTAAAAGCCACGCCGCTTTTGTCCCAAATTAAGCCGACGTAGCCCTCTGGGATAGCCATGCGAATGCCGGTTGAAGCCAGAGCTTGTCCGTAGGGCGGAATGGAATAATAATCGTTCGCATATAAATCATAACCCGCGTCGCCCAAGTGAGCCTTGATCGGTAATTTTGCTTGGGGGCTTAATTTTTCAATACGAAGAATATCAATATTATGATCTCTAATTTTTTCGCTTGCGGGAATATTTATCGGAATCTCTTGGGGCTTTTCCGGCTTAATAAAAGGCGTGCTATTGGCTACGGTAATATCGGTTTGGCGGTTGTCAGTTATAATATCGCCGATGGCCTGAAAACCGGAATAACTATAGGTTTCCTTGGGTTTGATTTCAGCCGGAGTAGCACTTTCTCGCGGGCCCTCGAGCAGGCTGCGCACGCTTGCCCAGATTTCTTCATGAATTTCCTCGATTGCCAAATTGGCGTTTATTTTCCACCAGCCGTATTCTTCGCGTAGTTTTAAATGGGCCCAGCGGACTTTTGTCATTAGCTCTTCGTCATTTTCATGTTTATGATTATTTTCAATCGCTTGGCGGAAACGTTCGCCGTCAAAGAGAAAGACCAAGTCTTCGTCGATTAAATGGGAATTAATTTTTTTAAGATAGGACTCATTCACGCCCGCGCCCAGGCCCCAAGCGATGCCCGTGCCTTTATAATCTTCAGCAATCACGTTAATACCGGCCTTGAGCTTAGCGATTAAATCGCCTTGGTATTGCGTCCGGTTTAAAGCCTGGATAGTTTGCGCTTCGCGCGGACTTAAATCAAAGGGGTTCCCGGAGCGCAAATAATCGTTGAGAATTTCGCCTGACGGCAAGAGATCATAAATCGCATATTTTAAATATTCCGCCTGATAACCGTTGGCCTTTAATCTTTCCACTAATAATTTTGCCTGGGTACTTTTACCGAGGTTATTGATGCCGTAGAAGACGATTAATTTTCCGGGATAGTTATTCATACTATTTTTCTAATTCAATAATAATATTTTCGATTTGCCGGTAAAGTCTCTCCAAGCTGCCGTTATTATCTAATTTATAATTCGCCGTGGCCATGACTTGGGGGATTAAGAGCTCCGCTTCGCCTTGACCGTCGAGGAGAAATTGCGCGTATGTTTTAGAGGCGTCATCGGCGTTTTCTTGGCGCTCGATTAAGCGCTCGTAACGCTTTTTGGAGTCAACTTCGATGCTCACCAAGATGAAGCCGGACAATTGTTTTAAATAGACCATATCGGCTTCACGCCTAATGCCGTCCACGACAATAATTTCGTGCGGATCGTTCTTCACATCTTCGGCGATAATTTTGGCGAAGATGTCCTCGCTAAAGTTTTGCCGCAGGGCGGTTGATAATTTTTGGAGGTTGGCACGCACAATCGGTAGATAGAGGCGGCTGAGCACGTCGCGCAAAATCGTGGAAAAACGATGACAGCTCGCCCCATAGTTTTCTTCCAAATATTTCTTCGTGACGTCTTTGCCGCTCGCGAGTTCGCCGACAAGGCCGATGATGGTTTTTTTCATATTAATAAATAACCTGATAATGAAGCATCAGGGTGTTGTCGTTTAGATTTCTGATTTCTAATAACTTTAAGTTCGCGTCCAAGTCTTTATTAAATAAAGAAAGGCCAGTCCCAAAAATTTTTGGTTCTACGGTTAAAATAATTTCGGTAATTAATTTTTTTTCGAGAAAAAGGGAATTTAGGAAAGACCCTCCCCCCAACAAGGCAGATTTATAGCCCATTTTTTCTAACTCGATTAAAGTTTTTTCTGGCTCGCCTTTGACCCACTTAACACCAGCTATTTCTTCGGGGTTGTCATTTTCGGAAAAAACGACGTTTAGCCGTTCCTTCAGCGGCGCCGGAAAAGTCCGAAACGTATTTTCGCCCATCAAGATAACGCCGTGAGATTTGGAAATCTCAACAAATAGTTTTTTGTCTTCACGGCTTGTCCAGTCCGCAAATTGGGTTTTGTCTTTGGCAATTTTTCCGTCAACTGTTATTGCCATCATCATGGTTACTGGGATCATAAGATTAAATTGCTATCGGGGCTTTGATTCCCGGTTCCGGGTCATAGCCTTCGAGAGTGAAATCCTCGTAGTTGAATGCGAAGATATCAGTTACTTGCGGGTTAATAAGCATTTTGGGGAGAGTTTTTGGCGTACGGGATAATTGCAATTTTACCTGCTCTAAATGATTGTTGTAAATATGAAGGTCGCCAAAAGTATGAATAAATTCACCCAATTTTAGGTTACAAACTTGGGCCATCATCATGGTAAGAAGGGCATAGGAAGCAATATTAAAAGGTACGCCTAAAAATATATCGGCGCTGCGCTGATAGAGTTGGCAAGACAATTTGTTATCATGTGAAACATAAAATTGGAAAATAGTGTGGCAAGGCGGCGGAGCAGTTTTTTTGCCGCCGATTAATTGTCTTAAATCGCCAACATTCCAGCCACTAATAATAATGCGTCTTGAAGTTGGATTATTCTTTAAGGTTGCTACCGCCTCGGCAATTTGGTTTATCTTGGAGCCGTCTTTAGCTTCCCAAGCAGTCCATTGTTTCCCGTAGATTGGACCGAGGTCGCCGTTTTCATCCGCCCATTCATTCCAAATACTTACGCCGTTATCGTTTAAGTATTTAATATTGGTATCGCCTTTCAAAAACCAAAGCAATTCGTAAATGATTGATTTAAGATGGACCTTTTTTGTAGTGAGCAGGGGAAAGCCGGCATTTAAATCGTAACGAACTTGGCGCCCAAAGACGCTAATCGTTCCGGTTCCCGTGCGGTCATCTTTACCCTGGCCGTTCTCTAAAACATCGCTGAGCAAATCAAGGTATTGTTTCATATAATTTAATAATTATTTTATATCCATATCGGAGTAGGTTGTCATGTCCTCCGAAAGTAAAGAAAATTCCAGGCCCGCTTCTTTAAAAATTTCTTTGCTACGCGCGCTGGCGTGATAGTCTTGCGCACAGACGACGCGTTTGATACCGGCGTTAATAATCATTTTGGCGCAGGTATAGCAGGGCGTCATTTTGCAATATAAAGTTGAACCCTCAAGGGCGATGCCCATGCGGGCCGCTTCGCAGATGGCATTTTGTTCGGCGTGCGCCGTGCGGATACAGTGGCGCGTCTGGGTTCCGTCTTCGTGGATAACGGTATGCATTTCATGGCCGACTTCATCGCAGTGCGGCAAGCCGACCGGTGAGCCGACATAACCGGTCGAAATAATGCGCCGGTCGCGCGTGATTACACATCCCGATCGTCCGCGGTCGCAAGAACCGCGGCTGCCAACCATGTCCATTATCTTAATAAAATATTCGTCCCAAGAGGGGCGAGCGTAGGCTTCAGACATAATATTTTTTTAATGATTTAGTACTTATATTTTAGTATATTATTAGAATAAAATAAATCTTGACAGATGCCCCTTTCTGTCCCTAAGGCCTTTAAAAAAGTGCAAAAAGGGGATAAACTGTTAGTAGAAGATAACGCTAAACATCATATTTAAGCTTTTATCAGTATGCTCGAGAAATTAATTGAGAATTTAGCTAATAATAAAGAAATTTATTTCAACGTCAAGGTTATTCCCGGTGCTCCAAAAACGGAGATTCGCGATGAAATGGCTGACGGGACTATTAAAATTGCTTTAGCCGCTCAGGCAGAAAAAGGTGAAGCCAATCAGGAGCTGGTAAATTTTGTCGCTAAAGCTCTGGGCGTTCGAAAATATCAGGTTAAAATTATCAGTGGTTTAAGCGAACGGGCCAAATTGCTCAAGGTTAGTCGCTAATAAAATATCACACTTATGGATTTATCCGTCGTTATCGTTTCCTGGCAAGTCGCCCAAAAATTAAAATCCAATCTAAGCGCTTTGTTTAAATCACAAGGCGATTTTAAATTTGAGGTATTTGTGATTGATAATAATTCCGGCGACGGTAGCGCAGAAATGCTGCGGCGTGATTTTCCGCAAGTTAAATTAATCGCCAATTCTGATAATCGCGGTTTTGCGGCGGCTAATAATCAAGCACTCAAGGATTGCACGGGAGATTTTATTTTATTATTGAATCCGGATATGCTGGTGACGGAAAATACTTTAGTTAATATGCTCGCCTGGGCGAAATCTAACCCGCAAGCAACCGTTAGCGGCTGCAAACTGGTTGACGAGAAAGGAGAAATTATTAAACAGGTGCGCCGTTTTCCTAAACTTTGCGATCAATTGGCCGTTACTCTAAAATTACCGCATATTTTCCCCGGCGTGGTAAATAAATATTTGGCAGCTGATTTTGATTATGCGCAGGCGGCGAAAGTGGATTCTATCCGCGGTGCTTTTTTTCTGATTAATCGCGCCAGCTATAATAAAATTAGCGGCAAAAATTTTCCCTTACTTGATGAGCGTTATTTTATTTGGTTCGAAGAAGTTGATTTTTGCCGGGAAGTTTATAAATTAGGCGGTGAAGTTTGGTATGCGCCAGTGGCGGAGTGTCTTGACTACGTCGGGCAAAGCTTCGCGCAGGTAAAACGCGGCCAAGCACAAAAATATTTTAGCGATTCGATGCTAAAATATTTTCAGAAATGGGAGGCAAAATGGAAATTCAATATATTAAAAATTGTTTGGAGAATTATACTCTTGTTTTATAAATAAATAAGTCCAAAACACGTTTTTTCTTATGTCCACAAAAGTCGGAATAATATTAATAAACTATAAAGACTACGCGGAGAGCTTTTTGGCGCCTTGCCGCGATTCTTTGCGTCTTCAGGATTATCCGGCCGAACTGATTAGAGTCTACATTATCGATAACGCCTCGACCCCGGAATCCTTTGTTTATTTGCAGACGCTTTATCCGGAAGCAAAAATATTAGCCCGTAGCGATGGTAATTATGCGGCGGCCAATAATCTTGGTTTTAAAGAGGCGGCTCATGATGGCTGCGAATATATCGTTACTGTTAATATGGATACAGAAATGGCTCCGACCTGGCTAAGCGAATTAGTGCGCGCGCTCGAGAGCAACCCTGAAGCGGGAATTGCGCAATCAAAAATACTCTTATACCCGAAAACGGAAGCGGAAAAAGCGCAGCCCAGAATTAATAGTTTGGGCAATAAAATTCATTTCCTCGGCTTTGGCTTTACTTCCGCTTATGGCGAAGCGGATCGTGAAATTACCGGCTACCCCGAAATTACCGGCTACGCCAGTGGGTGCTCATTTATAATTCGCGCCTCACTTTTGGAAATTATCGGCGGTTACAATGAAGAATTTTACATGTATCATGACGACTTGGAAATAAGTCTCAAGGCAAAACTTACGGGCGCGAAAATAATTCTGGCGCCGCGCTCCGTCATTTTCCATAAATATGAATTTAAGCGTAGTACGCGGATGATTTATTATATGGAACGTAATCGCTATTTGACTCTTCTGACTTTTTATCCGTCTTACCTACTGATGCTAATTGGCTTGCCCGGCGTAATAATGGATATCGGGATGCTATTTTTCTCGCTGCTCAAGGGCTGGTTTAAGGAAGAGCTAAAAATTTATCACTATTTTTTACAATTCAAAAATTATGATAAGATTCAAGCGGAACGGCAGAAAATAAAAGCTTTCCAGAAACGTCCCTTTTCCGAGTTGGCTAAGGATTTTTCCGGTCAAATAGAATTTAGCGAAATCGCCAATCCGATTTTGAAATATATCGTTAACCCGCTGCTAAATATTTATTGGCAGCTACTCAAACTAATCATTTAATATGGACTTATCGATCGTGATCGTCAATTATAGAAGCCGCAAAAAATTGGAGGTCTGTCTGGCCTCAATTTTTCAGGCTGATAATAAGAATTTGAATTATGAGATTATTTTGGTGGAGAATAATTCGGGTGAAGATTTAAGCGACTTGGTTTCGGGCCGCGCTAATTTGCGCCTGATTGTCAGTGCGAAAAATTTGGGCATGGGCGGCGGCAATAACCTCGGTATCGAGGCGGCGCGGGGCGAATACATTTTTATCCTTAATCCCGATACGATAATTCAAAATGGCGCGATTGCGACTTTATTTAATTATTTAAAAAATAATCCCGGCGTCGGCATCGTCGGTCCGAAATTAATGAATACCGACGGCTCTCTGCAGTATTCCTGTTCGCGTTTTCCTAAAGTTTATATGCCGATTTTGCGCCGCACTTTTTTCGGAAAATATTTTGCGGTCTTGCGGGACCATTATCAGATGATGGAGTTTGATCATAATTCGATTAAGGAGGTCGACTGGCTCATGGGCTCGGCGCTGATGTTTAAGAAAAAATTAAGTTTGGCGGACGGGACTTTTTGGGAACCGCGTTTCGATGAATTCTTTTTTATGTATTTTGAGGATACCGATTTGTGTCGGACTGCCGGACAGAAAGGTTTTAAAGTCGTTTATAATTCGGAGGCGGTTCTAACGCATGACCATGCCCGGCAAAGTGCCAAGTATCCCTGGTATCTGGCAATTTTCCTGGATCGTTTGGCTTGGCGTCATATTAATTCCTGGATTAAATATTTCTATAAGTGGGGAATAAAGTTTTAAATAAAATTATATGAAAATTAAAAAAGCGATATTTCCGGTGGCCGGATTCGGTACCAGATTCTTGCCGGCAACGAAAGCTCAGCCGAAAGAAATGCTGACGGTCGTTGATAAGCCGGTTATTCAATATTTAGTAGAACAGGCGGTCGCTGCTGGGATCGAGGAGATTACTTTTGTGACCGGGCGCGGCAAGCGGGCGATTGAAGATCATTTTGATTATTCTTTCGAACTCGAAAAAACGCTGGTTGAAAAAAATAAGCTCGATTTAGTTAAGAAGGTGAAAGAAATTGAAAATCTCGCAAAATTTTCTTATGTCCGCCAGCCCGTACCGCTCGGTGATGGACACGCTGTCCTATGCGCGGCACATTTGGTAAAAGAGAATGAACCGGTTTTGGTTATGTTTGGCGACACGCTTTATGACGCTGAGATTTCTCCGGTTAAGCAGGTAATCGAAGCTTATGAAAAATATGGCGAAACGATTATCGGTTTGTCGGAAGTAAAACCGGAAGAAGTGAGCCAATTCGGCGTTATTGCGGGAAACGATTTAGGCGGTGGTATTTATGAGATTACGCAATTTATTGAAAAGCCGAAAGCGAGCGAAGCGCCTTCGAATTTAGTCCAGGTCGGAATTAATGTCATTACGCCGGCGATTTTAGAAATTTTAGCGAAGATGAAAGTGGGGAAATCGGGCGAGATTAGATTAGCTGATGCCTATGATGAAATGCTGCGCCAAGGTAAGAAACTGTACGGCAAAAAAATAGAAGGGGAGTGGCTTGATACGGGCAATAAGTTTAATTTTATTAAAGCAACCTTAAAGATTGGCTTAAAAAATGAAGAGGTCGGCGCTGATTTACAGAAATTAATAAACGAATTGAGCACAAAGAATTGAGTACAAAATAAACGAGATACAAAATAAATTAGTTACAGCCTAAAATTGTTAATAAAAAATACCGGGAACAGGTCTCGGTATTTTTTTATTGGTTTAATATAATTTATTGCATCAACATCTTATAAATTCCCGCCTGCTGGCCGATTGAAGCCCAAAAATATAAATAGCTGTTCTTGCTATCGAGAACCGGGGAAGCGATTTGTTCGGCGCGGAATAAAAAAGTAACATTACGGTTTTTAAAATCTAAAACATTAAGCGTATTGCTCGTGGCATAGACCAGATAATTATCGTTTCCGTTCCAAATAATATCCTTAATTTCTTCGCTCAGGCGTGTGACCAAGTCTGTACGGTTATTTTGAAAATTATAAATATTAATTTCAAAATCATTTATATAAATGAGCGACGAGCTATCGGGCGCGGTCCATTTTTTGATATTACGTATCGAAAGCGGTCCGCTCGCGATACTAATCGGGTTGAATAAATAAAGAGTATTATTTTTATCGTCGTAAATAGAGAGGTAATTAGGGATATCGGTTTTAAAAATATAATGACCGCTGGGCGCTAAAGTCCAAACACCGGATAGCTGTTTAGTTTTTAAATTATACGATTCAAGTTGAATTTGATTTTTATTTTCGACCAGAGTAAATATTTGGTCCCGGTTCGGGAGGAAGTCGAGATAATTCTGTCCGCTGATTATGACTGAGGAGGTTTTAGTGGACGGGTCAAGGCGATTAATTGCGTTATTGTTTTGGTAATAAAAATAACCGTTTGTTTCATCAAGATGCCAATTGGCGACGCCGCTCCCGACCAAACCGGCGTAGTTTATATCATTAGTTTCTTTGGCGGGATCAAAAATGCCTCCAGCGGCAAACAGTAAGCCATCTTTAAGCCAAAGACTGGTCCCAGTCGCGCTTAAAGTTAAAGTGCGCGCGGCTTCAGTTTTTAGGGTAATTATTTTCTTGGCCGCATTAAGATAAAGATATTTATTGTCCGGGCTTAAACTCAGGTTGTCGGCCGGAGTCGTTAAAATCATGACCGGCAAATCAGCGCGGAATAAATTTATATCTTCAGCAAAAGTACTTTCACCGGAATAAATTTGAATTTTTTCGGTAAAGGGCCAATAGCCGTCTTCTTCAAGGCGAAGAATATATTCGCCGGGCAGGATATTTTTAATTTTTGCCGGCGTTGTCAGGAAATCGTTTTTCCAGGGATTTAAAGATAAATTTTTCTGCGGCTTATCGTTTAAGTAAATAGTAGCGCGTGTCGGCTGCGTCGCGACGACGAGCATACCGGTTTTTTGCAGGAGGCGGTTAAATTTTAAAGGCCAGCTGAGGTTAAATTTGTAGCCGGAGGCGTATAAGGACATCACAACCGTCATCACTATAAAAATAATGATGAATAATATAAAAAGATAATCGCGGATTCGTTTATTCATAGATTAATTTAGTCTGCTCTTTCAATTAGGGCACCAAGTTTTCTCAGGCGCGCATCAAGTTCTTCGTAACCGCGATCAATTTGATAGATATTATCTATTTCCGTTTCTCCTTCGGCGATTAAGGCGGCAATCACCAGGGCGATGCCGGCGCGAATATCAGGACTGATTAATTTCTTAGCATAAAGGCCGGTCGGACCGCTGACAACGACGCGGTGCGGGTCGCACATGGTAATTGTCGCGCCCATCTGAGAAAGCATATCCGTCCAGATTAAGCGGCGATCATAAATGGTTTCTTGAATAAGGGAGACGCCACGGGCTTGAGTCATTAAAACGACATAGGGCGATTGTAAATCAGTCGAGAAGCCGGGGTATTCATGAGTTTTTAAATCATAAGATTTGATGGAATCGGACTTTTTCATTTTCAACCAGTCTGTGCCTTTTTCATAGTTAACTCCGATTTTATCAAAAATAGTGAGCAGGCTTAAAATATGTTCGGGATTGCAATTCGTGATTTTAATTTCCGAGTTAGTCGCGGCCGCCATTAAAGCGAAGGACCCGGTTTCAATCCGGTCAGGAATAATTTCGCAGACTCCGCCGCTAATTTTTTTTACTCCTTCGATGACAATAGTCGGGGTACCGGCGCCGGAAATTTTTGCGCCTTGAGAATTTAAATATTCGACCAGAGCGACGACCTCCGGTTCCATAGCACAATTGCGCAGCGTGGTTTTTCCTTCAGCGAGACACGCGGTCATAATCATGCTTTGTGTCCCGGTGACGGCCATGGTTGTAAAGAAAAACTCGTTACCGATTAATTTCTTGGCACTGATATGATAATATTTTTCTTCAATTTCGACTTTAGCGCCGAGCGCTTCAAAGCCTTCCAAAAATAAATCAATCGGGCGTCCGGCCGCGCCGATGACGCAACCGCCGGGATGAGGAAAGCGCACTTCGCCGAGACGAGCCAGAATTGGACCCACGAACATGACCGAGGTGCGGAACTTATCGGCAATTTTTTTGTCTAATTCGTGCTTGCTTAGCTTGGCGGTATTTATTTCAAATTGGTGATCACCCTCGACAATCTCAGCCCCTAAATCGCGCAATAATTCCAGCGATTTTTCGACGCCATCAATGATTGGTACATTTTTAATGGTAATCGTCTCCTGGGATAGCAGGGCAACCGGCAGCATGATTTGGGCGTTGTTTTTGGCCCCGCCAACCGCGATTTCACCGCTTAGCTTTTGTTTCCCCGTAATAATGAATTTTGACATATTTGTAAAGGGTAAATTAGCATTGTTTATGCCTTAACTATAACTTATTTATTGACATTTTTCAAATATCTGTTATTATTTATAAATGTTAAGCAGAAATGTTAATTTTATAAATTTTATGGCAAAAATTGCAGTAATTAAGACCGGAGGCAAACAGTATAAAGTCGCTGTGGGCGATACGGTTAAAGTGGAAAAATTAGAAGTAGAAAACGGTAAAAAGGTTAAACTGGAAACTTTATTAATCGCTGACGGCGCTAACTTAGAATTGGGTGAACCGTCTCTGGGTGAAAAAGTTGAAGCCGAGGTTTTAGAAACCGCGAAGGGCGACAAAGTTACCGTTGTTAAGTATAAAAATAAGACTCGCTATAAAAAAACTGTCGGCCATCGTCAGCAGTTTACCGCTCTCAAGATTACCGCGATCGCTTAAGCTTATATTTGGAAAATTTAAAAGTCCGTTTCTCATTTGAGGGGAACGGACTTTTTTAAAGGGGACTGTCGTCGCTACCGGTATCGCCCATTTTTTTAGCGCGGTGCCGATGGTAATTCTTAAAGATTAGTTTAAGAAATAAACCGCGGCGCTTTAAAATAATAAAGCGGAGGCGTCTAACTGTTTCGGGCAGTTTTCTGAGGTTCACTCGGTTGACGCGCTGTCGACCAAGATTAAAGAAGATTACCTTCACGTTGCCATCAACTTTTTTATTAAATAGTCCGATGAACCAAAAAATAAAGAGAAGCAGAAGGGCAATAATGATAAGTAAGATAATGAGCAAAGTTACAGAAATCGTTATCATGCTTGGCGTTTTTGGGGTTTATATTTTACTTTATTTCATTTCTGTATTTTAGGGCGCTCGCGAGCGTCATTTCGTCGGCGTATTCCAGGTCGGAACCGGCGGGCAGGCCTTTAGCGAGGTGGGTTATTTTTAAATGATCACGCAGCAACTTATTTAAGTATAAAGAGGTTGTTTCTCCTTCCAGATTAAAGTTGAGAGCCAAAATTATTTCCTTGACCTTATCAGTTTTAATTTTTTGAATCATGCGCGCAATATTTAAATCTTCCGGCTTAACCTCATTGATTGTATTTAGCAGTCCGCCGAGCACAAAATATTTACCGTTAAACTGCCCGGTCGCTTCAATCGATAAGAGATCCTGGGTGTTTTCGACGATACAAAGCGTTTCGCCGGAGCGGGCGCTATCAGCACAGATTGAGCACGGGCTGGTTTCGCTAATGGCTCCGCAAGAGGGGCAGAGCGTGGTTTTATTTTTCAATTCGGAAATTGCCAGGGCCAGGGAATTAAGGGTCTCGTCGCTTTGACGCAAAAGGTAAAAAGCGTAACGCTCAGCGGTTTTCGGTCCGACGCTCGGTAGCGCGGATAATTTTTCCACTAAGCTTTGGATCGCTTTTGGGTATCGCATTTAAATCGGTTTTAGTTTAAGCCGGGAATACCGCCCATGTCTTGCAACTTTTTAGCCATTAATCTTTGGGCGCGTTTGAGGGCATCGTTTAAGCAATTTTTTAAAGTATCCTCTTGAGCACTTTTTGATAATGATTCATTAAGACTGAGGCTGGTTATCTCCATATTGCCGTTTAAGACAACTTTAACACCATTTTTTTCTTCGGTAATTGACTCCTGAGCCAAGGCATTTTGCATAGTTTTTGCTTGGCTGCGCAGATCTTGGAATTGTTTTAATTTGCTGAACATAAATAGTTTACCCGTGGGGGTTTTATTAATTATTAATAAATTATTTTTAAAATTCAATCGGCTTATCTTGGGTCGGCATTTTGCTTAGGCTCTTAAAGCTAACTGTATTTTCATCAAAAAATAAATCAACTTTTCCGGTCGGACCGTTGCGGTGTTTGGCGATATGGATTTCCGCTTTATAGCGTTCGTCGGTGGGGAGGTCGGCCGGATTAAAGCCGCGGTCAGCCGCTTTACGGTAAATAAACATGACGATGTCGGCGTCCTGCTCGATGGAACCGGAATCGCGTAAATGAGAAAGTTTCGGGATGGCGGGACTAGTCGCTTCGACGGCACGGGAGAGCTGGGCGAGGGCCAGAATCGGAATATTAAGTTCACGGGCGATTGATTTAAGGCCGCGACTGATTTCCGCAATTTCCTGCACGCGATTATCGCCATATTTACCGCGCCCTTCCATTAACTGCAAGTAGTCGATAACGATTAAGCCTAAGCCTTTTTCCATCTGGAGACGGCGGGCCTTAGCGCGGATTTCCATGATTGATAGGGTTCCGGAATCGTCAATATAAATTGGCGCTTCGGCGAGTTTACCCATTGCTTCTCCAATACGCGCGAAATCATTATCTTCTTCTTTATCTGATAAATTACCGGTGCGCATTTTCCATAAACTGACATTGGCTTGCGCGCAGAGCATGCGGTCGACTAACTGTTCTTTACTCATTTCAAGCGAGAAGATACCGACGCCCTCCTTACTTTTAATGGCGGCTTGGCGCGCGATATCGAGCGCAAAGGAAGTTTTACCGACGGAAGGACGGGCGGCCAGAATAATTAAATCCGATTTTTGGAGTCCGGCGAGCAAGTGATCGAGGTCGGGGAAGCCGGTGGATAGACCGCGCAGTTTTCCGCTGTACTTGTGAAGGTCATCGATACGGTCGAAGGCGGCGGTTAATAAATCGTTAATCGGAAGAAAGGCATTTTTTAAATATTTGCGGGAGACGCCGAATACTTTTTTTTCGGTTTCATCCAAAATTTCATCAATTTCCTTTTCTTCATTAAAACTCATGGAAGAAATTTCGGCAGCGGCTTGCTGAAGGCGGCGTAGGGTTGCTTTGCGCTGGATGATATTGGCGTATTGCACAATATTACCGGAAGTAGCCACGACGTTAGAGAGATGGGCAAGATAGGAACGGCCACCGATCATGGACATTTGTTTTTTTTCTTCAAGGCGGTTAGACAGGGTAATAATATCAATTGGCTCCTGGTTGCTATAGAGTTCTTTAATGGTATCAAATATTGTTTTATGGGCGTCCTTATAAAAATCCTGAGGCATGATATTGTCCGCCACTTTAATAATGGCGTCTTTATCGATTAGCAGGGAGCCAAGTAGGGATTCTTCCGCCTCAAGACTGTGCGGCGGGATTTTTTCGATTAATTGATCATTAGCCATAGGAAAATATTTAAGTGTTTAGCGAGCATGTTTCATGCAGACTAATTTTAACCTATAAGTAGCTATTATTCAAGGCAAATTTATTAACCTTTTATCAACTTTTTATTAAGCTATTGACAGTTTTTGCCATAAACGACGGTCTTAAATAAAAACCGCCTAAAATGATGATTTTGGGCGGTTCTTATTTCACTTGGAGCCGACTGTCGGGCTCGGACCGACGACCTGCTGTTTACAAGACAGCTGCTCTACCAGCTGAGCTAAGTCGGCATATTCGGGTAATATCTGAACATCTATAATATAAAGTATTTATTTAATTTTGGGAAGGGGTCGGCCAAGAGGATGGGGTGATATAAAAAAGGAGCCGGGTTGGGGCTCCTGTACTTTGTTTAGAATTGATTTCTACGGCAATTATATTGACCGGATTATCTCTTTAAGAAGGAATAGGTTTTTTCTCAATATTTCCCTTTCTTTTATTTCTTCAGACCTATCCGCGGCACATTCTTCCTGATAGGCAGATAGATTTGCCTGAATGTTCAGGATGTTTTTTTCTCTTTCAGCCATTTCCCCCGGAATACTTTTTATTCTCTCGGTAATAATAGTCACATATTCAGCGGCAATTTTCATCCGTAATTCGACTGAGTCTTTGACACCGGCGGCCTTAAATATTTTAAGCGGTGCAAAGAAAAATATTAATATTATCAGTCCAAAAAAAATAACAGAGACAATAGTAAACATGATCTCGTTAAGGTGGCCATTGAAGAACACGGCAATAATAAAGCTAATCAGGATTATAAATAATAATACCCGTTGGATAAGCAAATTATTTTTGTTGGCAATGCTTTCTTTAACATTCATTTCGGCTTCAAGTTGAAGTCCGGCGCTGAGCGAGTTGAGGCTTAGGGGTTTTTCTTCCATTGCTAAAGTTTTTAGGTTAGTGTTTTTGGGAAATTTTATTTAATTTCTTTGAGCAAATTCAGTTCGTGCACATGACTTTCGATTGTTTTTTCGTATTCCTGAATGTCTTCCTCGCATTCTTTAAAGTGTTCCTTAAGAACAGACTTAGCTTGTTCGATTGATTCTTCTATATCTTTAATATCGTCCGGGTAGGACTCAATTCGCTCGGCGACCAGTCTAAGATACTCGGTCTGCACGCGATAATTAAATTTTGTATTTTTTTTAATTCTTATCGCGTCGATTATACGTACAGGTAGCCCTGTAAAAAAAACAACTATGGAGATTAATAAAAGAATTGTCAGGACCAGGTTGTGAATTTTGATGGCACTGATGTGAATTCTATCAAGCGGTTGAGTTTTTGCGAAACCCATCAAATAGACGAGTAGAATTAGGATTGAAACAAAGAGTGCAATATAGCTAATTTTAAGGCGTCGCTCCGATATGGCATAGATGATATTGTTCTCAGCCTCCTGATAAATTTCTTGCTTTAATTCGTCGAGTGTTTTCATGATTTCTTTAGGGTTTTTGGGGTTATTTTTAGGTTAATTATTTTAATTTTAAAGGTTCAATTTTAACTTTCAATCTTAATACAATTTTGTATTTATGTCAATATCTCAAAAAGGGCTGCTGACCATAAAAAAATAAGCCCCAAAAGAGGCTTATTTTTCTTGTGCGCCCAGTAGGATTTGAACCTACGACCATCTCCTTAAAAGGGAGCCGCTCTACCAACTGAGCTATAGGCGCATAAACAAAAAGGCTAATTCAAGCCAGTTTATTCTAAAGTGATAATATCAAAACTTTTTTAATTTGACAAGCCTTGAAGCTATCGGGTCTTTAAATATTTAAGGATTGTCGGGATGCCGGCCGCAATCGGCAGGGCCAGGAAGGCGCCGGGGATGCCGAAAAGGATGGTGCCGATGATAACGGCAATGAAACTAAGGAATGGGATAAGGTCGAGAACCTGCTTATAAATAAGTGGGGAAATAATATTATTTTCAAACATTTGGTAGGCGATAAAGAGGATTACAACCAGGAGACCAGCCAGGGGAGATATTGAGAAACCGATAATTACGGCCGGGATGGCGCCGATAGTACTGCCGATTAAAGGAAGTAAATCGAAGATGCCAGCGAAGATAGCTAAGGGTAAAGCGAAGGGGACTTTCATGATCAAGAGTCCGGAAAAGATGACGACCATACAAATAAAAGAAATGAGGAGATTGCCGCGGATATAGAGGCCGCTGATCCTTGCCAGTTCCGAGAAAATTTTTTCTATTTTTTTGCGATCTTGCGCCGGGATAAGGGAAGAGATAATTGAATGCAAGCGCTCGCCGTCAACCAGTAGATAAAAAATCATGAAAACAAGAGTAATGGTCTGAAAGAAAAAATCAGTAATCAGGGAAGTGGAGCTCAGGATATAGGAAATGTTATTTTGGAAATATTGGGCGAGATTAATATTACGGATTTCAGACGGGATAAAACTATAAGAATTTAAACTGTGAGAAACTTCATTCATGATGCCGGGAAGCTGGGCGGCGAAAGTCGGGATGACCGAAATTAAAACATAAATAAGCGGCAAGACTAAGCCGATAATAACCAAGGCGGCGGCGATATTTAAATTTAGCCGGAGTTTTTTATTAAGCCAAACGACAAGCGGATCAAGCGCGGCCGCGCACATTAAGGCAGTAATGGTTAAAATGATAATGACGGATAATTTCCAGATAAGTAAAATAACAACCGCGATTAAAATCAAAGTGTAAATTGTTTTGGGCGAAAGCCGAAACTCAATTTTTGGTGCCATAAAAAAATGATTATGTTTATATTATAATATTAAATCGTTATGGCGTATAGAGTGGCGCAAATAATTCAGAAGAAATTAGACAAACGCTTCCGCTTCGCCGCTCCGGATTAATTCTCCGATTACTTGAGCGACTTTATCTGCCGAGTCGATGACCAGCGACGGATCACGTCTGGCGGCGCTATCCGTTACCCATTGCGGACGAGTGCCCAGAGAGTTTTTTCCGAAATTAGTTTCCGTCATTTTGGGCATAATTGAACTGATAATTATTTTGTCGGCTGCCAACTCTTGGCGAGCTGTATAGCTAAGCGCGTTTAAGGCGTATTTGCTTGAGCTATAGGCAGCCATACCGGGATAATAATGTTTCGTAACGGCCGAGCTCACATTAATTATTTGGCCGCCGCCCTGTTCGCGCATAATTGGTATAAGCACCTGCATCATGCGTAAGGCCCCATAAAGATTTAATTCCATAATTTCGCGATATTCGTCGATATTTATTTTTTCTACCGGGCCATATATGCCTTGGCCGGCGTTATTAATTAATATATCTATCCGGCTATATTTATTTAAAGTTTGAGCGATTAGATTGGTAATATCATTCTCTTGGCGTAGGTCGCCTTTAATCGCCAAGGCGCCTTTTAGACCGGCAGCGAGTTCTTTTAATTTTTCTTCTGAACGCGCTATCAATACAACTTTAGCGCCTTGGTCCGCTAAATATTTGGCCGTGGCCGCGCCAATTCCTTGGGAGGCGCCGGTTACAATTATTACTTTGTCTTTAATTTCCATATGGTTGATGTTAATTGTTATAAATGAGTCGATTATTAATACGCTTGAGAGACAGATTTAGTTGTGGGCCTCTTGAAATTGTTAGCTATTTGTGATTAAATGAATAATCAATCGTATTTTAAAAACAAGTTAAGCAAATTAATATCAACCAAAAAATCGTAAAAAAATGGAAACAAAAAGAACTAAAGAAGATGCTCAGCAAGAATTAATCGAAAAATTCGGGCTGAGAAAAACTTCAGACTTTCAGTTGGCCTTGCAACAAGGCAAAATTGAATTAGCTGAAGAATGGCTAAATTATATTGTTGAAAACAAAATGCGTTTTCCTCAATATTTATCCACTTGGGATAATTGGTTGAATGATCGTCAAAGAGAGCTGGCTGAAGCGAAAAAATAGATTTGTAGTTAATCAAAAGGACATGTGCCAAACATGTCCTTTTAAATTCTATCTTGGATACAAGAATAGCTATTAGTTATTCTATGAAATGGCAATTTTTCCAAGAATATTGAGATATGGCTGAAAACTTGACAAAAAGCATATCTTATGATACAATTATTTGTTCATTAACATCGGGTAATTGCAGAAACTATAAGGAGGATTACGAAAGTAGTAAATCTTATAGTTTCTGTAATTAATCACATAAATAAATACATCGTGGAAAAACTGGTTCAATTTTGGCACCATCTGCTTGGCATGCCCGCCGATGAAATTGTCATAAACAGCATTGCGATGCTGTTCGGACTATTTGTAATTATCACCTTAATTCTGTTGCTTGTACTTCTATTTTCCTGGCTTAACTTTTGTTTCATGCCAGAGATTGAAGGAGTGGGGACGGTAATGGGTAAAATTGAGAATGCCGCCTCCAAGACATACTCCGTTGCTGCCGGCAGGGGCGGAGTTTTCTTTCCCGCTGAACACCGAATATATCTAATGTTTCGGGGAAAAAAACGATCTCTGTTGGTCTCCAAAGATAATTTTCAAGGATTAAAACTGGGAGATGAAGTAAGAGTCTTTTACGAAAAAGGACTCGTAGGAGGAATTAGAATTAGCAGGATCGCTGATTAGATTAAGCGATACTTGGACCAAATAAAGCTGTTTCGTAAGGAGCAGCTTTTTTATTTTGGTTGAGTAGGAATATAAAAGTTTAATGAGATTATTGAGGGGGTTGAGAGAAGGGGTATTTTAGACTTAATATAAATTTGTTGACTATTTAGAAAGCCAAGATATATAATTAAATTAAGAGGGAATAATACAATAGTGATTTCCGCCAAGTGGGCAGCCCAAAGGAAGCAGGCCAAATCCACTAGATGAAAGTTTCGTACTTTGAACTAGCCGAGGTTATAGGATTGTCTAAAAAGAAGATTTCTGGAGAGATCGACAACACCTGAAAATTTATGAGCATCTTCGGATCTCATCGCCTAAACCCTCCCAAAAAAGCTTCAGAACAAAGTAACTTGGACAGAAGCTAAAATAAGAAGACCTATTCTCCGGAAGGTCTTTTTTTCTTAAACTAAAAGAAATTTTGTATTTACGAAATCTCTTTATTTATATGTAGTCCCCATGGGAATCGCCCCCCCCGTTACCAGGATGAGAACCGATAGGGCGGCATAAGCGAAGAAGAGGGCAAGAGGCGAGGCATTATTCGAACTTTTTTATAATAAAATTGCTAATATTAAATTTTGTTATACAGTTTTGATTTACGACAAATATCCCACGACCGTTTTAGCCACACATTCTCTAACAACGTAACGACCAATTAAATTCTTTTTATATAGATTGTATATATCGGAATAATATTTTTCCTTTTGTGTGTCCGAAAGGAGATTCCAATTGCTCATCGATTTAATACGGAGCATCGCCTGTGCCAGAGTATACTTTTCTTGGAAATAAAAAGGACGACGCGTTATCCGGACAAAACCGCTTTTCCCAAGAACCGCAGCGGCATCATGATTTTTCGCGGCATCGGATTTTTTTCCGAAATATCTATTCATTATCACTCGCTGCCCCCTCTGTAGTTTCTCAACCCGCGGGTCTTTAGACTTGGTAAGCGTTTTTTGTACGGCAATAAAAATTCCCCCTTTTTTTAAAACTCTTTTCATCTCATTTACGGATTTAGCATCATCAAACCAATGAAAGGCCGTAAAGGCTGTAATTATATCAAATTGCCATTTACGAAAAGGGAGCTTGCTTGCCGGTGCTACTATATAAGATATACCGTCCGCACGATTTTTCGCTATTTGTATCATTTCCACGCCTTTATCCGAACCAATAGCTTTATAACCATAATGTTTAAGTTGGCGGGTCGAAATTCCTGTTCCGCAACCGACATCAAGAATCTGGCTCTTCTTATCAGTAACTATTCCTTTTAAAAACCTAAACAATTCCTCCGGGTATCCCCGCCGGGCAGCATCATAATCTTTACTGAGAACATCAAAATTGCTCCTTTCCATATCTAATATCATAACAAAAAATCGCTAAGATGGCGACTTTAATGTATCGGCGTGGAGGAGGGGATGAGATTTTTTAATTGCTCTTTAACTTTTGGTTAACCATTTCACAAAAGTCCGGTGTAAACCTATTGTCTTGGCGAAGACCAGTGTATCTCGCTCGCCGACTGTTCGATTTCCATAGTTGTGAATTGTTAACTAAAAAAGCCACGGCATTCGCCGGGCTTTTTAGTTATTGGCTTTAAAGTCTAGAATTTCTGAAAATTTTGATGGTATTATTGGGGAAATCGAGAAGTGGGCGGAAATTTTGAGATAAAAATTTATTCAATAACCTTTATACAGAACGCGAACCTATGGTATATAACGTTTTTACCTTTAACAAATGCCTCAATATTATAGTTTCCTGATTTTAGAAAAGTCAAACTAATTTTATTTTTTAATTGATTTTCATGGGCTTGTACAATTTCGCTGTTAAGTCTAATAATTTGTTTATCTTCCGTTGCATAAATTGAAAGATTGGTGGTCTTCTCGACTAAAAAGTCCTGCGAAAGAATAAGTCCTATCTCGACTTTTTCGGCCATAATATCACTGCTATTGTTTATGGAGACGGGGATATCATATTTTTTATTTACAGAAAAATCAAATGTTTCATCTTTTTTTAGATATTTGCCATAAAAAATTAATCCAATTTTTTCTTCCTTAATAAATAAATCACTAACACTGTTACCATTTTTGGTGGATATATCGGATAATAATGATATTACTTTTTCCTCATAATCTTTTTTTGTTTGGTTTATTGAACCGAATACCTCAATTAAGATTAAAATGCTTTTCCATAAAATATATATTCCTATAATAAAGGCTATCAAGCTTAATGCTAACAGTAATAATCTATATTCTATTGCAAAAATTATAAGCGTAGCCATTAATAAGATAAATGCGAAAAAAAAGGGAATAAATATTTTTACAAATAATTTGTCTGGCTTTAAATAATTTATTTTAACTTCTGCAATTCTTATATTTTTCTTTAAAGTTTTTATCGTTTTTTGCAAACCAGCGTAATCTAAATTTTTTTCCTCCTCCATTTTTTTAGTTTCGTTCACAAGGTTTTGATCACTTTGTTTCTTTTCGTTTTCATATTTTTCCAGAAGAAATTTTGAACCTTCTGAAAATATAGATAAAGCAATCGCCAAAATTGGAAGAACAAAACTCATTATAGTCAATATAAATGAACCATAAAGTTGCAAAGCACTATCCATATTTTTTATTGGTTAGTTTAATTAAGACATTACTAGTTGGGATAACTATTAATATATAAAGATGAAAACCCTATTTTTCCTTTAATTTATGGGAAGTATTTAAACTATTGACACTTTTTATAATAAGCTATATAATATTAATAGCTGACTGGAAACAGTCGCAATCATTTTATAGCTTAGGGGCTCTTTGGGAGTCCTTTTTGCTATTAAATCTCTTTTTTCCAACAAATAAAATCTTTGATTTTTCTAATATCAAAAATTAGCAAACCGTCCGGACATAAATTATTTAATTCTCTGGATACCCTACGAGATGTTGCAAATAGAATGACTTTTTTGCCATTTACTAATAAATGTTTTAGGGGTTCAGAAAAATCACTATCTCCGCTCCATAAAATATAAGTATCAATATGGTTTTTATCATGGTCAACAAGTATATCTCGACCAATCTCAACGTCAAAATTACATTTTCTATCTTCTAACATATATTCCCCACGAGCGTTCATCTCCTTAAACTTGTTATTCAAATATTCAATTGTTGCGACATCGTATTTTCTAATTAAAGATGTTCTAATAAATTGATTTAACAAATCAGTTGATTGGGCAGAAACACTGCTGGCATCAATAGAAAAAGTCATGATTTTTACTAACTTTGTTCTTAAATCATAGCCACATTTAGTCATTTCGCGGATCATTGTCTCTGAATTTTGGTCGCCGGTAAGGGTTCCGGCGTATATTTTAATGGATTTAATGTTGTCAAAAGAATCTAAAAATTGCTTTAATCTCTTAATATCTATGTGCCAATTTAAATAAGTAGACCAAGGTTTTACATTGGCATAATCAATATAGATATTAACATTTCCAGTCAATAAGTTTTCTAACTCAGCGATAATTTTTTTACCTTCATCGCTTGCTATTTCTCCTATTCTTTTGGTCTTTGCCGTAAACATACCTTTATTTTTTTTCTTTTAAATCAATAAAATAAATTATTCCGTAATTTTCATCATTTATTTCAGTCGGTTCATATTTTCCTTCATACTTTTTATTATCAATTTCAAAACTTCTAAAAAAACTTCTGACCACAATACTGGCTGTTTGCCTGTTATAGCCAAAAATTATTTTAAAGCTTGATTTCCCCATCCTTTCTTTTGTGAATTGGAAACCCACTCTGTTGTTTCCATCTCCATTATCGTATAACAAAGATACAAAGTTAAACTCTGAAATATTATATTTTCTTACAAATCCGCCAGCAAAGCCAAATGATTGAGATTTTGTAAGAGAAATTGAATTTGTTAATTTTGCTCCGACATCTTCGAATTTTATAAACGCCATATTTTAATAGTTATCTTATAACTTTATTAGTTTATCAAATTAAAAGATGTATGTCAAATGGAGATTAACCATATATGAAAAATAATGAAATATGTTGAAAAGTTATATATTATTAGCTAAATTGTAATTTAAGTAAATGTTATCTTTGTTTTATAAAGTTATCCACAATATGCGTTATTAAGGATAATTTTGATTATTTACTAATAAAATCCGCCTCTTGATTCACCCCCTATTTTCTGCCATTACGCTCTCATAGACTTATTAATAAACATAATAAGGCAGGAAGATAAAACATAGCTACGGCTAGTCAGATTACGGACAATAATTTAAAAAAATGCAGTCTTTAAATAATATAATAAATATAAGCAAAGTCTAAATTTTTGCCAACTCAACTATAAACACGAGCAATATATCCGGACGGATGGCTTGTGTTTTTTTGTTTGGCCGAGTTGCCCCTCTTGAGGTTGGCCTTGCCATGTATTTCTGAACAACCTCGCCTCACTCGCGGACCAGTCCGCTCGTTCGTTGTCGCGGTCAGCGTCCGAAGCTCCCCCGGAGCTTCGTCCGACGCTCGCCACGCCTGCGTCCCGCTGGCCGCAGGCTAAGCTCGCTTCTGACCTGTTCGATTCCCCTCGGCTAACGCCGTCTAATTAAAAAATGCCCAGCTAACGCTGAGCACTTTTTAATTAGTAGTCCCTAGGGGAATCGAACCCCTGTTACCAGGATGAGAACCTGGCGTCCTAACCGTTAGACGAAGGGACCATTTTTATGGCCGCGGAGGAATTCTTCACTCGCCATAATTTTCTTGCCTTCAAGTTGTAATTTTAGTATAAGGAGAGATTCTTGTCCACACTGTACGGCCAACTGGCCTTCGTGTAAAAAAGTGGCGCCGGCGGCATGGGTGTTTATATTTAAAACTTCGCCAGAGACAGCGATAATTTTTAGGGTTTTTCCGCCGGATACGGTGAAAGTCCCCGGCCAGGGATTATAAGCGCGCACCATGCGCTCGATTTCGACCGCCGATTTCGTCCAGTCAATTTTACCGTCCTCCTTGCTTAAGGTCTTTATATAACTTGCCTGGCTTTCATCTTGACTCTGGGGGATTATTTTACCGGCGATAAAATCTTCCAAGGTTGGAATTAATATTTCGGCACCCAGCGCGGATAATTTATCGTGTACGTTTTCTAAACTTTCCGTGCCCGCTAATTTTATCTTAGCTTGCCGTAGAATCGGTCCGGTGTCAAGGCCGGCCTCCATGCGCATAATTGTGACGCCGGTTTCTTTATCGCCATTTAAAATCGGCGCGTTTAAGACTGCCGCGCCTCGATATTTAGGCAGGAGGGAAGCATGGACATTAACGCAGCCATAGGTCGGAATATCTAAAATGCTTTGGGGGATTATTTTGCCATAAGCAATCACCACAATTAAATCCGGTTGGAGATTTTTGAGGTTTTCTAACTCATCTTTAAGTTTAGTCGGTTGGAATATTGCTAAATTATTTTCCAGTGCCAATTTTTTTATAGGCGACGGGGTAAGGACCTGGTTGCGTCCGACTGGCTTGTCCGGCTGCGTAAAAACACCGACGATTTCAAAAATATCGCTGCTAATGAGTCGTGAGAGGCCGGGCAAAGCGAACTCCGGGGTGCCCATAAATATTACTTTGTATCTTTTTCTTTCCATGTTATCATTATAAGTATGTTTATCGTATTTATCAATTGGGTGCTTGGCATAACGAGCGGTCTCGGCTACGGGGGTGTTTTTATTTTGATGGCGGTTGAAAGCTCTTTTTTGCCTTTTCCGTCGGAATTGGCTATCCCGCCGGCCGCTTATCTCGCGAGTCAAGGGAAGATGGATGTTTTTTTGATAATTGCAATCGGCACATTGGGGAGCTTAGTCGGGGCACTGGTAAATTATTATTTAGCGCTGTGGCTCGGGCGTCCTCTCGTTTACCGTTTACTCGAAACGCGGGCCGCTCGCTTTTTGCGTTTAAAAAAAAGCGATCTGGAAAGAGCCGAGACGCTGTTTTTAAAAAATTCCCGTCAGGCGACTTTTGTTGGTCGTCTCATACCGGTGGTTCGCCAATTGATTTCTATTCCGGCCGGTTTTACAAAAATGCCCATTATCCCCTTTGTGGCCTTAACGACCTTGGGTTCATTGCTCTGGGTGAGCGTTTTGGCCGCTCTCGGTTATATTTTAGGTGCGAATCAGGACTTACTGGTGCAATATTATCATGAAATTCAAAGCGCCCTCTTATTATTGGGAGCGATTTGGTTATTGCGCTTTATCTTAAAGAAACGCCAAAAATATTTAAAGAAAAAACGCCAAGCTTAATTATTTATTTTTTGACCAGGCGGTCGATAAAAAGAATACCGTCTAAATGGTCAATCTCATGCTGAATAACTCGGGCGAATAATTTTTCCGCCGCGAGTTTTTGTTTTTGGCCTTTGGCGTCAAAGTAAATACAATTAATTTTTTTATGGCGCTCAACTGGGGCATAGATAATTTCCCCCTTTTCGTTAAGTACGGACAAGCAGCCCTCTTCTTCAATTTCACGCGCCCAGGATTTTTTAGTTATTTGCGGATTGATAAGGAATAAGGGTTTTTCATCTTTAAGAACGACAATCGCGCGGATATTTTTGCCGATTTGCGGAGCCGCTAAGCCCGCGCCGTCTTTTTTCATCATGGTTTCCGCCATGTCTAAAAGCAGAGTTTGAAATTCCGGTTTCATAATCTCGGCGAGTTCAAGCGCGTCTGATTTTTGGCGGAGAATCGGATTGGGGTGGGTCAATATTTTTAATTGTTTGGGCATATTTTATTTTTGGACAAATTTTTTATTATCTTCTTTCTGATCTATAATTTTGAAAAAGTATTTCCACGCGGCACCGGTTTTGCAAAGTTCCTTAGTATCGTTAAGCGCCATGGTAACTTTGTGGGCCGGCAGATCGCGGCAAACTTTAAAAATCGCACCCCTTTTAAAAGCCGGAATATTTAATTCTTGGATAATTCTTAAGGCAAAATCCTGCCAGGGGTAGGCCGGTGCTTTTACTTTTTGCTTTAGTTTGAGTATATCGGCCAGCGACTTGAATTTATCTTCTTCCATATGGGACTTAACTTAGATTTTAAAATCAACACTAAGATAGCCAATACCGAAATCAGTCTGGTAAGATAATATACGCGTTTCGACCGGTCTTCCTTCTAAAATTCCCAGGAGAATGGTAATCGGCTTGAGGCCGCATTCACCGGCATCTTTAATTAATTTCGCATCCATTTTTAGGATATTTTCGGCGGCCTTATCCGGTTCACTTAAATATTCTATCAGCTTATTATCGAATTTGGCGCCTTTAGGAGAATAGCCACCCGGCGATTTTCGCTTTAGACGATGAGATAAATCGCTGGAAGCTAAAACCGCGATTTTTTTGTCGCTGGCTTCAATGATATTTTTTAATTTTATGCCCAGATTGAAGTGATCCTGCAGGCTAAGTTCGCCCGCCGGAATTAGGACAATGATTTTAAAATTACCGACAAGGCCCTTGAGAAGGTAGGCGGGAATAGCGCTGCCGTAATCAAGAACCGGTTCAGAGACGAGTTGCAGAGAAAATTCGTCTGCCAGGGCGCTTTTAATTTGGTCAGCCAAAAGCGAGTCGCCGCTTAAAATGGTTTTCGCGGGGATAAAGCCGAAATCTTGGAGATTAATAGACATTTCTGGAGCAACGTTTAAGGTTAAGCTGGCGTCCTGGGTCAGGCCGTGCGGGCTAATGATAACCAGGGTATCAATTTTTAGTTCCTTTAGGTCGGCACCAATTCGATTATAGGCCTCAGTTGTCTTAGCGAGAAAATTAAAATTCGTCCGGCCGATTTCCGGGATTAATAAAGGGGAGTGAGGAAGGATAAAGCTTTTGCTTAGGGCCATAAATTTAGGTATTCTTAGGTATTTTTAGTATAGTATAATTATTCTCTTTAGAGAAGTTGACGAAAAACCTTAAAGATAGTAATATAAAATATTGGAAAAATGAATCAGATCTTTGAAAAAATAAAACAAAAATAAAAAAAAGCCAGAAATGAAAAAAAGAAAAATGAGTTCCTGGCAACTTACGATAATGTATTTTGCCATCTGTGTCTTACCGGCCCTATTAATCGTGGCCGTGTATATTTGGGGCAAAGCAAGCGCTTTTGCGCTACATGATAAAGAAGCGATGCAATTGAGTTATGGCTTGCCGATGGGCGCGATTATTATGGTAGTTTTCTATCAATTAATTTTCGCTGAAGATTTCGATATGAAGATGTTCTTTGCCTCGGCGGTTGCCTTTGTGGCGCTGGCTTTGGCCGATTTAGCTCTGGGCTACGGCGATGTGGTCGCTTTAATCCTTTTTGCCGTGATGGGAATAGTGATTGCTTTCGGAACTTCGCATCATTTGCGGGATCACCGTTCACCGAATTGGCGCGATATCGCCTTTGTTTTTTTCACAATGCTTTCCGCCCTCGGATTTTATTATGCCGTGGGCTTAGCGCTCAGTGAAAAAATAAACATACTAAAGTTTCTACAGAGCCTTTAAGTTTTGAACCTTAAACTCTAAATTTTATGCGCAAAAGCCTTCCCGTAACGGAAGGCTTTTTTATTGGCGTGCTTTCGGCAAGTCTTTATTCGACTATTTTTTGGATAATTTCGCCCTGGGAATAATTATATAAGAATTGAGAAGAAACAGAAATTATATTTTTGGCATTATAGCCAAGTTCATTGAAAATAGCCTCGTTCGCGAAAGGACGTTTTAGACCGTTTGATATAAGATAGACAGTCGGGAAGCCGTCCGTTTTAAGAAGAGTGCCGTCAGCAAATACTACCGGCGCAACTTTTGTATAAGCGGCAAGCGTGGCAGTCGTGGCTTTGGTTATTTTTTTATCTTTAAACTTTGTCGTGAGAAGAATACGGTCGGTGAGTGGTGCTTTCGTACCGTCAACGACATAAAAAACTCCGCCGGTTTTCGTATCTTGCATCAAGACACCGGTAACGTAAGTTGAAGTGGCGGTAATCGGGTTGCCGACGGCATAAGTAGCTAAGTCGTTAACGCTGGCCTGCTCGATTTCTTCGGAGTTAAAGCCGATTTTTTTAAATACGGCTAAACTCGCGAATTCACGTTTTTGCTTATCGACGAGCAAATAGATTTTTTTATCCGGAGTTTGTACTAAGGAATAATTCGCAAATTTAATGGCATCGCCGGGCGCATAGCCATCGAGCTCGTTGGCGTTAATGGCTACGACCTGGTTGGGCTGGTAACGAGAGATAAAGGCAGAGTAATTAAGGAAAGGGCGCTTTAATCCGTTTTGAATCAACCAAATACCCGGGTCGCCTTTGACTTGTAAAATCGAGCCGTCCGGATAGAGTTTAGCCGAGCGCGGAAAATAACGATTCCAAAGCAAATAAACATTATAATTACCGTTAAAGACGTGTGGTGTGTAATTGTAAAGGGCGGCCGTGGCCTTATTAACTGGGGTTACGACCATTGTTTGGTTCGTGGTGGTGCAATAGGGGTCGAGAGTATTGGCGATCGTGTAAGTTTGGCCGGCTTTATAATTATAACGCTCTTGCTCGTTTATGTAGGCGAGAAATTGAAGAGAGGCACTATTAACTTGCTTTCCGAAACCCTTGTAATAAGGATTGCAAACCCAGCCGTCAGGGCAGCCATAACCGGTCGCCCAGTCAAGACGGGCTTGTGCTGGACTTGGATCTTCAATCAAGCCGGCCTCTTTCTGCAGGAGAATAAGCAGAAATTTAGGATTAACCGTGGTTATGATTCGGCATTTTTGCTGTTTTTCGAGTTCAGTCGGCGCGTCGCTTAAAGTGACTCCCGAGCAATCGAAATTATTATGGCTCGCGTCATAAATAATTTCCGCGGCCGATTTGGAAACACCGGAAGCATTGGGAGTAATATAGTTGGCTAAATAACTATTTTTACTCTGTAAAAAATTTTGGATATCAGGCAAACTCATGGCGTTATAGTCCAAAAGCTCGCTGTCTTCGATGATTTTATTAGGATTAAAAAGCGGATCAACGGCATTTTGAGCCAAAGCCGGCAAAGGGGCGAGTAAAATGAAGCAAAGCAGGCTTAAGATTTTTTTTGTAGTCATTTTTTTATAATTATGCCTCTATTATAGTATACTTTTGCCTGATAAACAAATGCTAAATTGTTGATATTTTTTAAATTGACAAATGCAGGAAAAAGCTGTTTAATTATATAACAATTTGCTAATAAATTCAAATTGTTTTTAAAAAGTTCTTTTCAAAAAATTAATAAAATAAATTCATAAACCAACAAAACCAAGCAAATGAAAATTTTTAGAACTCGTAAGTATTTTTCTCTGTCCAGATTCAGGGCCCTGCCTATGCCTGGCAAACTGTATGTCCGTTTCAGTTTTTTTGCCATGGGCATTTTGCTTCTCGCGCTGATTGCCATGAGCGCTGCCGGGCGTAGCGTATATTATGTCGGCGTCGAAACGATGCTGCTATTTGCGCTCGTTTACTTTACCGTTGTGGTGATCGTGATGTATAGTATTTCGCCCTATAAGCAGGAATTTAACCTGTTTGCGGGTATTATTCCGGCGCTGATGATTCTTTTAGGCGTAGTGATTGCGACCTATTTTTGGAGCCTCCATTTGGATCCAGACTTTGGAGCCATACTTTATGCCACTCCGATATTAGTTGCTTTAATTTTGCCGATAAGCGCCGCTCTGCTTAGCCATTCCACGGGTATCAGGGCGTGGAAATTATATATTTCGAGCACTGCTTTAATTATTTTAGCTGCCTTGATCACCCTGTGGTTTTATTCCGGTTATTGATTTAGTTCTTAAAACACAAAACCCGCCTCTGATAAAGCGGGTTTTTTTATTTTACTGATAGTTTAGTGAACAGCAAATTTTAAGTGACAAGAATCGCTACCTTTTCTTTATCGGTCAGATCGATTCTTACCTTATCGCCTTCTTTAACTTTACCTTCAATAATATCAAGGGCCAGTTCATCAAGAATCATGGTTTGAATTATGCGTTTGAGCGGGCGGGCGCCGTAAGTAATATCATAGCCTTTCTCCGCCAATAATTTTTTGACTTTCGGGCTGATGCGCAGAGCGATATTTTTGGTGTGCAAACGCTTTTCGACTTTGATGAGCTCAAGATCAACAATTTTCTCGAGCGCCGACGGAGTCAAGCTATGGAAAAGCACAATTTCGTCGATGCGATTTAAGAATTCAAGCTTGAAATGATTTTTTAAAATCTTGTCGATTTTTTCTTTCATTTCATCCGAACGAAGCTTGGCACTTTCTTGTTTATCGCTGCCATCGGTAAAGCCGATGGAATATTGTTTAATGATTTCGTTGCCCAGATTAGAAGTCATGATGATAATTGTGTTTTTGAAGTTGACTGTCCGTCCCTTAGAATCAGTCAGCCGTCCATCATCTAAAATTTGGAGAAGAACATTAAACATATCCGGGTGAGCCTTCTCGACTTCATCAAAGAGCACAACGCTATACGGATGACGGCGGACCTTATCGGTTAATTGGCCGCCATCGTCGTGGCCGACATAGCCGGGAGGCGAGCCGATTAATTTAGCCACGGAATGTTTTTCCATAAATTCGCTCATATCTAAGCGGATTAGGGCTTTCTCATCGTCAAACATAAATTGCGCGAGCGCTTTAGCCAGCTCAGTTTTGCCGACACCGGTCGGGCCGACGAATAAAAAGGAGCCGATTGGTTTCTTCTCTTCATTAATGCCGGCGCGGGAACGGCGCAGGGCGTTAGCGACGGCCTTGATCGCCTCTTCTTGACCGACGACTTCCTGGTTGAGTTTATTTTCCGCCTCACTTAATTTCATGATTTCATCTTGAAGCATACGGTTGACCGGAATGCCGGTCCAGCGGGCGACTACTTTAGCGATATCTTCTTCGTCAACTTCTTCTTTCAAAATACGTTGGCCTTTTTTCTGGATTTTAACCAGTTCGTCTTGCGATTTTTTAATTTTATTTTCGAGTTCAGGAATCAAAGCATACCTAATCTTTGCCACTTCGGTTAAGTCGGCCCCTTGGCGCTGAGTAATCTCCGCCCGGATTTTCAGATCCTCAATTTCTTTCTTGGCTAATCTAATTTGGGAGATAATATTTTTTTCATTATTCCAATGCAGTTCTAACTGGTTGGCTTTCTCCTTGATTTTTGCCAGCTCAGAATTAATCGCTCGTAATCTGGCCGATTTTTTGTCGGTCGTCATAATTCCGGCCTTGTTTAGTTCGAGCTGATTTATTTTACGCTTGAGCTGATCAAGCTCATCCGGCATTGAATCAATTTCCATGCGCAGGGAAGAGGTCGCCTCATCGATTAAATCGACCGCTTTATCCGGCAGGAAACGATCGCTGATATAACGATTGGATAATTTAGCCGCGGCAATGACCGCGTTATCGGTGATGCGGACGCCGTGATGGACTTCATATTTTTCTTTTAGGCCGCGTAACATAGAAATCGTATCTTCCACGCTGGGTTCGTTAACCATAATTGGCTGAAAGCGTCGTTCGAGCGCGGCGTCTTTCTCGATATATTTTTGGTACTCTTTGGTCGTGGTCGCGCCGATTGTTCGGAGTTCGCCGCGCGCTAAGGCCGGCTTTAACATATTAGAGGCGTCCATGGATCCCTCCGATGCCCCCGCGCCGATAAGAGTATGAAGCTCGTCGATAAAAAGAATGATGCGGCCGTTTTGCGACTTAACTTCTTTTAAGACGGCCTTTAAGCGATCTTCGAATTCACCGCGGAATTTTGCGCCCGCGACTAAAGCCCCCAGGTCGAGTGTAATGACTTCTTTATTTTTTAAATTTTCCGGGACATCGCCGGCGATTATTCTTTGCGCCAAACCTTCAACGATTGCGGTTTTACCGGTGCCGGCTTCGCCAATAAGTACGGGATTGTTTTTTGTGCGACGTAAGAGCACCTGCATAATGCGGCGAATTTCTAAATCGCGGCCAATAACCGGATCAAGCTTTTCTTGTCGGGCCAGTTCGGTAAGATTAGTCGTATATTTTTCCAAAACTTTATATTTATTTTCCGGGAAGGGATCATTAATGGTTTGGCTGCCGCGCAATTCTTTCAATATTTCTTTGACGTTTTGATATTCAACCCGGAAATCCAAAAGCACACCCTGGGCCGGAGAAGGCACGCCAATCAGACCGAGCAGAATATGTTCGGTGGAAATAAATTCGTCCCCCATCCCGTCCGCCTCTTTTTGGGCACGTTCTAAAATCAAGGCGGTTTCAGCCGTTCCGGATACAGCCTGCACCGGACCTTTATTAGGGCTAACTTTAACGCGCGGTAATTTTTGGATAACTTTAATGGTAAATTCCTCGATGATTTCCGGATCAATTTTCATTTTTTCGAGGATTGGCTTAATTAGACTTTCGTTTTGCTGGAGCAGGGAAAGCAGAATATGGAGCGCTTCAATATTCGCCTGGCCGTAAGCGGAGGCGAGAATTTGGGCGTTGATGATAGCTTCTTGAGATTTATCGGTAAATTTATTGAACATATGTTTATTAATATATTATATATTTATATACGCAGAACTGAATATTTATTTGTCGGCGTCGTTTAGCACTCTTACTCATTGAGTGCTAATAGTATCATAATATATCAACCGGCTATTGTCAATTTTTGATTTTAGACGCTCCAATATTTCTCTAAGGTTTTATCTTTTTAAGATTAAATGGTATATTGTGTATAGATATGTTGCAACACAATTTTTTAACTTATAGCGGAAAAATAGTGATTTCTTTGCTTTTGGAAATTATTTATTTTCCGGTTTGGTGGTATAGCGTCGGCTTTTACCGCCTCCTGAAAAATGTCGGAAAATTTTGGCGAGACCAGGAAAAGGTGCTGGGTTTTTCCGTCTGGGCGAAAAATATTTTTGTACCGATGTACGGTCAATATGATTGGGCGGGTCGTCTGATCAGTTTTTTGGTCCGCTTGGTCCAGGTTATTGTCCGCGGCTTGGCGCTTTTAGTCTGGCTGCTTTTAGGGATTGCTCTTATTTTGTCCTGGCTAATAATTCCGGTTCTCCTCGTAATCGCTCTATTTTTTCAGATTCTGAAATAATATTTATATATGCTGACCCAAAAAACAACACCCGAAGAAATAGTTTTTAGCCCGGATTCGGACAGTGCTCGTCCCGGCGCTTGGTTTTTGGGTCGTTTTTTATATTGGGATAAAACTTTAAAGAAGTCGGTAATCACGCTTGATCGAGGTCGGAGAAAAGTTGAAAAGATATTGGAATTTTTTACCTGGCTTATTATTTTTGCCGGCTGGATAGCCTTTGGCGCCTGGCTTTATGGCAACCAAGTTGATCTAATGGCGCATCCGTTGCGGCTACTCGTGTTTTGGAATAAAAGCAACCCGCTGATCACGATTTTTCTGATTTCTCTGGGTTTTGATTTATTTTTATTTTACAAAAAAAGCGAAGCCCGGGCCCGGGATAATAAAATTGACACCAAAAATTTTTCGGTCGAGAAGCCGATCGAGAATTCTAAGCCCAAAAAATTTAATGTGGCCCGCGCTTATAACGAGGCGACGCTCGAGGCACTCGCTGACGCCTATCTATTAGCCAATAAATTACGCCAACCTGAAGTTACCATTATTCATCTGTTTCGGGTTCTTCTGAAAATTAAGGAAATTCAAACTTTATTCATTCGGCTAAATGTGAACGCTAAAAAATTAGTTGAACTGATAGATCATCGTTTAGCCAAGGCGCAGGATGACGGTTTTACCGGCAAGACGCGGCTGGAACCGGCGCTCGAGGAAGCGCTTATTCTGGCTTTTATCGACGCTTATAATTTAGATCAGCCCAGCGTTGAGGTCCTAAATTTGATTTCTTTTTTGTATCAAAAAGACCCGCGCTTAGCCGAGGTTTTATACGAGCTCGAAGTTGATCAAAATAAAATAATTAATACGGTTGAGTGGTTTCGGGTAAACCGCCGCCTGCTCGCTAACTATAAAGACTATCGACGTTTAGCTCTCTTAAAGCCGGGAACAAGTATGAATCGTGCTTATACCGCGATTGCCACGCCGACCCTGGATCATTTTTCGCACGATATTACCGTCGCCTCAAAATATGGCACTGCTGAAGTTTGCGTGGGGCGCAAGAAAGAACTCAATTCTATTTTTGAGGCTTTTACCGGCGGGCATAGCGGTGTTATTTTAGTCGGTCCGACCGGTGTCGGCAAAAGCATGATTATTTCCGGTCTCGCTCAATTAATGGTTGAAGAAAAGGTTCCCGTATTCTTGAAAGATAAACGTTTAGTGGAAATTGATGTTTCACGTTTAGTGAGCGGAGCTGACGCTTCTGCCTCTGAAGAGCGTCTGCTCACGGCGATAAATGAAATTAATCGTTCCGGCAATATTATTCTCTACATCGATAATATCGAGAATTTAATCGGTATCAGCGCCGGTAGCCAGGAGAGCTTGGATTTATCCGAAGTTTTAGCGGAAGCGCTGAGTCGTAAAAATATTTTATGTTTAGCTTCGGCGACGACGGAAAATTATACCAAGTTTATCGAGAACCGCGCGCTGGGCAATGCTTTAACCACCATCGGGGTCAAAGAGCCGGAATTTAATGAAGCCATTCAAATTCTCGAAAGTAAAGTCGGTTTTTTGGAATCAAAATATGATGTCTATGTTGTTTACAGCGCGCTCGAGCAAGCTGTGAAAATGTCGGAAAGATATTTGCATGATAAATTTTTACCGCTCAAAGCGATCGATTTGCTCGAAAAGGCGGCGCTCATCGCAGCGAAAAATTGCCAGAATGATCCGACTAAATGTTTCTGCGGGCAAGAACAAGTTGCCGTAGCGGTGGGTGAGCTAACCGGTATTCCGGTCAGTAAGGTTACGATTGATGAAAGCCAGAAACTATTAAACATGGAAACGGAAATCCATAAGCGCTTGATTGGTCAAGACGAGGCAGTTAGCGCGGTGGCGGCCAGTTTGCGCCGGGCGCGTGCCGAGCTTAAGGACGGAAAACGGCCGATTGCCAGTTTTCTCTTCCTGGGGCCGACCGGTGTCGGTAAAACTGAACTCGCCAAAGCAGTTTCCGAGGTTTATTTTGGTGCGGAGGATTATTTGGTCAGGATTGATATGAGTGAATATCAGTTAGCTGATAGTGTCAAAAAAATGATCGGCGATGTCGATGGCTCGCTGGGCTATTTGACCGAGGCGGTGCGCAAAAAACCCTTTTCTTTAATTCTTTTGGATGAAATCGAAAAAGCACATCCCGATATTTTAAATCTTTTCTTGCAGTTATTTGATGACGGACGTTTGACCGACGGTCAGGGAAGAACAATTAGTTTCACGGAGTCGATTATTATTGCGACCTCCAATATTGGCGCCCTCTATATTCAGGACCAAATTAAAGCGCAGACTAAGCTTAATATTATTAAGCAGGAGCTGATTGATAATCAATTAAATAAATACATGCGGCCGGAGCTGATTAATCGTTTCGACGGCATTATTGTTTTTAAACCGCTCAGCGAGGCCGATGTTTCCGCAGTTGCGACTTTAATGCTAAAGAAAATTAAAAAAAATTTGGGAGAAAAGGGTATTGGCTTGAAGGCGGATAAAGACGGCGTGGCGATTTTGGCGCACGACGGCTATGATCCGAAATTTGGCGCTCGTCCTCTCCGCCGCTTGCTTCAGGATAGAATTGAGGATAATATTGCCAATAAGATTTTAAGCGGAGAATTAAAACGCCGCGATTCGGTCGTTATTAATGCGCACGCGGAAATTGAAGTAGAAAAAGCGGCCGCTTTATAGCGGCGGCGGCTAAGTGGCTTTATTATTTATGTTTTATTTATCTATTTTTATTGCGAGTCTAGTGCTCAGCGCCGGCTTAACCATGTTGGTGCGCCGCTTTGCGCTGCGCCGCGGCATTGTTGATTTGCCGGATACGGACAAAGAAGACGGGCGGAAAATTCATAAGAGTGCGACACCGCTACTGGGCGGAGTCGCTATTTTTTTAGTTTACTTCGGTTTTTTGTTTGCTTTCGCGCCGCGATTTTTATCCGGTAATTTACATCTTTCCCATTTGCTTGGTTTTTTTGCCGGCGCCCTAATTATCGTTATCGGCGGGGCCCTGGATGATAAATATAACCTTAAGCCGAAACAGCAAATAATTTTTCCCCTGCTCGCTTGTGCCGCTTTAATTATTGGCGGCGTGGCGATTGAAAAGATTACCAATCCTTTTGGCGGTTATATAAATTTGGATTCTCTTTTGATTATCGGACCGCTTTTAATTGCCGCCTGGCTTTTAGGCATGATGTATACGACGAAATTGCTCGACGGTGTCGATGGCCTGGTTTCGGGGGTGAGCGCCATTGGCGGCTTGGTGATATTTCTTTTTACATTAACGACGCGCTACTATCAACCGGATATCGCGTTTGCCGCTATCCTGCTCGCCGGTACAGTTTTCGGTTTTTTAATTTTTAACTGGCATCCGGCCAAGATTTTCTTAGGCGAAGGCGGATCGCTTTTACTTGGTTATATTTTGGGAGTCTTGGCGATTATTTCCGGCGGGAAAATCGCGATCGCTCTTTTGATTATGGGAATTCCGATTCTGGATGTTGCCTGGACAATCTTGCGCCGCCTCTTGCGCGGTAAAAATCCTTTTCGTTTTGCCGACAAAAAACATTTACATCACCGTCTCTTGGCGCTTGGACTCGGCTCTCGCGCGACCGTTTTGATTTTTTATGCCCTATCTTTAGTCTTCGGTTTAAGCGGCTTATTCTTGCAAAGCCGAGGCAAACTGTGGGCTCTCTTGATACTGGTTGCGCTGATGTTTTTTATTGTCATCGGTTTTTGGCTTATCGACCGCCGCGGCTCCAGAAATGAAAAGCCTAAAAATGAAGGGCGGCCGCGCCTTTTGCTTCATATTTGCTGCGCGCCTTGCAGTACCTTTATTACTCGTGAACGCTTGGCTCCGAAATATGATGTGACCTGGTATTTTTATAATTCAAATTTAAATACTCCGGAAGAATACGAAAAACGTTTGACGGCCGTCAAATTTGTGGCCGCTAAATTTAGTATACCCCTTATAATCGAGCCCTATAAGCATGGCGTCTGGCGCGCTCAAGTTCGGGGTACGGAAAACGAACCGGAGAGAGGGGAACGCTGTCAGATTTGTTATCGCGAGCGCCTGGAAAAAACCGCGGCCCTCGCAAAAAAGAAGGGTTTTAATTATTTTAGTACGAGCCTACTGGTTAGTCCCTATAAAGATACGCTAAGCATCAATAAAATCGGTCGGGAACTTGAAGCTAAGTATGGCGTCCTATATTTGGCCGAAGATTTCCAAGCGGATGAAGGGTACCGCCGGTCGCAAGATTTAGCAAAGGAATTAGGCATCTATCGTCAGAAATTCTGCGGCTGTGAATTTTCTTTAGGCAAATAATATGGCGGCAAAAAAACAAATTAATATTTTAAGTTTTGGCTTCATTTTTTTTATTGCCTTGTTTGTATTTAGCCTGGTGCAGATAGAGAATGCCTGGGCGGCCGAGCTGACGGATACGGACGGCGACGCTTACGGCGATGAGCAAGAAATCGCCAATGGCTATTCGCCCTTCAATGCCGCCGGAATTAAAATTGAAAAAAGCGACGTTGATCAAGACGGTCTTAGCGATTATTATGAATTAAAATTTAAGACCGATCCGTTTAATCCGGATACGGACGGCGACGGCTATAAAGACGGTTTAGAAATTGATCGGGCACATAATCCGCTTTCCAGCTCGACGCTGAAATTGGCGCATAGCATTCATATCGATTTAAAAACACAGAAGTTGACTTATTTGGTTAGCGGCGAAGTTTGGAAAGAATATTTAGTATCGACGGGCAAGGCGAGTATGCCCACTCCGACCGGAACTTATAAAATTATTAACAAAAGCACGAAGGCCTGGTCTAAGGCCTATCAGCTTTGGATGCCTTATTGGCTGGGTCTGGATCACGGTGAATTCGGAATTCATGAATTACCCCTTTGGCCGAGCGGATACCGAGAGGGCGAGAATCATCTCGGCAAGCCGGTTTCACACGGTTGCATCCGCCTTGGCATCGGGCCGGCGCAATATCTTTTTGAGCGCGTGTCAGTTGGGACGGAAGTGACGATTAAATAAGCCTTCCGCGATTAGCGCGCCCTCAATAAATTACCCAATTTCATTTGTTTTAGCTCTTGTGAAATGCTATAATAAATATTAGCCATTTTAGCGCTAATATTTTTTGTTTATGTCAAAAAAAATATTTAAATTGTCTCTCCTTTTGGTCGTTTTGGCCGTTCTTGTCAGTGCTTGCACCTTACCTTGGAAAAAAGCGGCCCTCCCGGTAAATTCCGATATGGCTGTTGCCGACGAATCGCTTAACGAGGATGTGGCGACGACTACCAATGCTTTGAAAAAATTCGCCAGTTATGATGAATTAAAAACATTTTTAGAAAATAATAGCGCGGGCAACGGAAACTCGGTTAGCACCAAGGTTATGAGCATGGTACCGCAGGCGGCCGGCCTAAGTTCGGGCGCAACGCGGCAAACAGCGGCGCTTAACTCGGGCGCAAACGAGAGTAGTCTTTCTGCGGAAAGTACGCTTGATTATTCCACAACCAATAACCAAGTTGCAGGGGTTGATGAGGCGGATATTATAAAAACTGACGGTACTTATATTTACGCCCTGGTGCGTAATGATTTAAAAATTATAAAAGCCGAGCCGGCGGGCGAGGCGGCAGTCGTGACGACAATTAGCTTTGAGTCCCGGCCGCAAGATATTTTTATTGATGGCACAAATTTGGCGGTCTTCGGTTCGGATCAGCAAATTTATACGCTGGGAGTTTATAAAAGTTTTCGGCGCCAAAACGCTTATACCTTTTTTAAAGTGTTTGATTTAAGTGATCCGGCCAATCCGCGTTTAGTGCGCGATCTTGATTTTGAGGGTAATTATGCGGACGCGCGCTTGATTGGTGACTACGCTTATCTGTTCACCAATAGTTATGGCAATTATATCGATGGAGAACCCCTCTTGCCGCGCGTGCTTGATAGCGGGACGGTTTTGGCAAATAGTTGCGCCGCCAGCCCTAAATGTTTTGTGCCGGATGTATATTATTTTGATATTCCTTATGATAATTATTCTTTTTCCAATATTACCGCGATAAATCTAAAGGATAACAGCGAGACCATAAGCGGCGAATCATATTTGCTTGATGCCGGGCAGAATCTCTATGTGTCGGAAAAAAATATTTATATTACCTACACGCAATATTTGAATGAGTATGATTTAGAGCAGTCCGTAAAAAGAGAGTTGGTTTTTCCGGCGCTTATTTCCGATGACCAAAATAAAATTAGCAAAATTGAGGCGGTGCCCGCTTATGTTTTAAACGCGGCAGAGAAAAAATATAAAGTGGCCGCCATTATCGATAATTATTTAAATGGTTTGAACGCTGACGCGCAAACCGCCATGCAATCCAGTATCGATAACGGTTTAAAGCAAAAATTAGCGGCGAGCGCTCAGGATATGGAGAAAACGATAATCCATAAGATTGCGATTAGCGGCCGGACTTTAACTTATCAGGCCATGGGAGAGGTAAGTGGCCAAGTTTTAAACCAGTTTTCGATGGATGAAAATGGTGATTATTTTCGAATTGCGACAACGCGTAGCCCGATTTGGTCGCGCTTAACCGCGACCCCGGAAAAATCTTATAGTAATGTATACGTATTAAATAGTGAGATGAAGGTAGTCGGCAGTTTGGCCGATAATTTGGCAACCGATGAGAAGATCTATGCGGCCCGTTTTATGGGCGATCGCGCCTATTTAGTGACCTTTAAGCAGACCGACCCGCTTTATGTTATCGGTTTAAGCGATGTTACCAAGCCGGTCGTGTTGGGAGCCATAAAAGTACCGGGTTATTCTACCTATTTGCATCCGGCCGATAAAAATGGCAATAAATTAATTGGTCTCGGGCGCGACGCAACGACGGATGAAAATGGCAATGTTAAGGTCGGCGGTTTAAAATTAGCGCTATTTGATTTTACGGATTTAAGCCAGCCTAAGGAATTAGACTCCTATTTAATCGGTGATGCTTCGAGCGATTCTATCGCCTTGCAAGACCATAAAGCCTTTCTCTATTCGGAAGCCAAAAATATTATCGTCATCCCGGCCGTTTTACGAACGGATGCTAAATTAAGCTTTGCCGGCTCCCTGGTATTTAGCATTGTCGATAATAGCCTGGCGCTTAAAGGAAGAATCGACCACTCCGCCGGGGGGAATTATTCGACCGCCGATTTCTGGGGCGGCTACGGGTATTATGATAATACGGTCAAACGCAGCCTTTATATTAATGACGATTTATTTACTTTCTCCAATAAGTTTTTGAAAATAAATAATTTGACGGATTTAAATCCGGTAAAAAGTTTGACATTGACGGCGGGCGGAGATGATTATATTATAAGTCCGGCGCCAGCGAGCCAACCGGAAATAGTTCCCGAGACTGCTCCGCTTGAGACTCCGAGTGTTGATACTGGGGAAACGACCACCACACCCGCCTTGGAATTGCCGGTGAGCGACGCGCCAGCGGTGCCGGTTAATATGGTTAACGGCGAGTTGGTGACCGATACCTCGACTACTGCGGTCGATGCGGGGGCGGCGCTTAATCCTTAATATTAATTTATGAAAAATACATTTTGGTATCTAATTATCGCCAGCTTTTCTCTTTGGGCGCTCGATGAAATATTTCTTTTCCGACCCGACTTTTTCTTCGTGTCCTTAGGTTTAGCCCTGCTCATAATTGCTTATACGGTCCGAGCTTTGGTTAAAAAGGGAAGCCAGAAGTTTTGGCCGATATATATTGTCGCGCCGGCCGTCTTTTATTTAAGTTTTTCTTTCTATAGCGCCATTATTTCCAGCCATGTCTGGATTCAATTAATTTTTTTACTTAACGCCTGGTTCGTATATTCATATTTAAAGAATATTTATTATCATTTTTCGTTTTCTGCCCCCGAGCGGGAAATAAAATTGCGCCGCCTTCTAATTAGCGGCGCCTTTTTATCGACCTTTGCGCTGGCCGCCAATCTTTATGGCTTAACGGTTTTTCTCAATTGGCCATTTATTTTACTTTTGGCGAGCTTTATTATTTTAAGTATTTTTATTTTCGGCCAATTTTTTATGTTTCAGACGAAAAGCAGTCACGACGAGAGGCTCTTTCTCGGTCTTAATGTTTTGATTTTAGCGGAATTCGCCGGAGTTTTTTTCTTCTTGCCTTTAAATTATAATGTCTTGGGATTACTGGTGGCTATTATCTTTTATCTTTTGCTTTTATTTAATGAATGGCGCGAGGAGAATCGTCTTGATTTTAAAAATTTAAAATGGCCGATTATCATTACAACTTTAATATTTATTGTCGTTCTTTTGACGGCACGCTGGCTCTAAACTAAAAATTTACTCATAATATGAAAAAATTAAAAAATAATTTTCTTTTGCTTATTGTTCTGGCGGTTGTTTCCGGTTTAGTCGCCGGGGCCTGCGGCGAAATCGTTACGCGCGTTTACTTTTTGAACGATTTTTCTTTACCCAATAGTCCCGATGTGAATTTAACCGATTTAAATAACAATCTTTCCAGTCTTATAATTCGCGATCCGAAAAAAGTCGTGGTTAATCAGGACGTTAAAGTAACGGAAACGATCAATTCGCTTTCACCATCTCTCGTTAGCGTTTTTAAAGAAATAAATGCGAAGACCGATACCGACCCCTTGCGACCGGATTATTATGCCTTGGACAACCCGCTATTTTTGGGCCTGGTAATAACGAGCGACGGCTGGATTATGTCTTCACTCCCGGCTGAGCTTAAAGACTCTTTTGCGGTTAAAGGCTACGTGGTCGTCACGTCGGACCGAAAAATTTATACGATCGATAAAATAACCGTTTTAAAGAATTTACCCGGCGATGTTACTTTTTTCCATCTGGCTAATGCCGCTAATTTATCAGTTCGAAAAATCGTCCCGCGCTCGGAGTTATCTCTGGGGCAGTCATTAATTGTGATTGATAATAATAACAATGTTTGGCCGACAACCCTGTCTTCTTTTAAGAAAACACCGGAGATTTTAAATAGTGATTCCTTAAATGCCCGCGTTGCCCTCGCCGATAATTCCGAGGCGATTCAAAACAATTCTTTTGTTTTTAATTTGTCGGGAGACTTAACGGCGATTATCAGCGCGGATAAGGAAATTATTCCCGCTTTCGCTTATGATTCCTATTGGCAAAGTTTTTGGAAACAGGGTGTGGCGCTGCGGCCCTTTCTGGGAGTCAATTATTTAGACTTAGCGACGGCGCGTATTCCCAGCCAAAGTTTGGAAAAGGGAGCTTTAATTTATTCGGGAGCGGATAAGGTAGCGGTAGTTAAAGGAAGTCCGGCGGCAAGCGCGGGCTTGGTGGCTGGCGATATTATTACTTGGATAGATAATCGCGAGATTAATAGTTCCAATGATTTGGCGGATATTATTTCCACCTATAAGCCGGGCGATAAAGTAACGGTCACTTATATTCATGCCGGCCAGGAAAAAGAGGTGGATATTAAATTGGGCGAAATAAAATAATATTCTCTAAATAAATAGTGCCTAAAACAAATAGTGATATGAAAATAGCGACCCTAAAAAAAATTAAAAGTTTAAAAAATAAAAAGGTTTTTTTACGGGTAGATTTTAATGTCGCGCTTAGTGGCGGTAAGATCTCGGAGGACTATAAGATTAAGGCGGGACTGGAAACAATAAATTTTTTACTTGGCAAGGGCGCAAGTTTAATTATTGCGACGCATCTCGGCGAGCCCAAGGGTAAGCCGGAGGCGGCCTATTCGGTAAAACAAGTTGCACTCCACTTAAAAAAATTACTGAAAAAACCGGTGAAGTTTTTGCCGGAAACGATCGGACCGAAAGTTGAGAAGGCGGCCCGAGCGCTCGGTGCCGGTGAAATTATCATGCTGGAAAATCTGCGGTTTAACCCGGGAGAGCTTAATGACGATCCTAAATTCGCCAAGGAGTTAGCGGCACTCGCCGATATCTACGTGAACGACGCTTTCGCAGTTAGTCATCGCGCTCAAGCTTCTGTTTCCGCGATTAAAAAATACTTACCGGCCTATGCGGGCTTACTTTTGGAGAAAGAAATTATGGCCGTGAGTAAAGTTCTTAGTCCGGAAAAACCCTTAGTGGTAATTATGGGCGGCGCGAAGATTAGTACTAAGGCCCCGCTAATTAGTAAATTACAGGGAAGGGCCGGCCATATTTTGATTGGCGGCGCGCTCGCCAATAATTTTATTAAATATCAAAAACTGGAGATTGGGCGTTCCTTATTTGACGCCGATAGCGTTTCTTACGTGGAAAAATTTTACAAAGGAAAAAAAATACTGCCAAAAATAGTCTTACCGATTGATCTCGTCGTAAAAACAAAATTAGGCGAGCCCACTTTGCGCCAGATTGAGGCTGTTAAAAAGGACGATATTATTTTAGATATCGGACCGAAAACAATTTCACTTTTCGCACAGTACATAAGCGCGGCGCAGACGATTGTCTGGAACGGGCCGATGGGCAAGTTTGAAGAAGTAAGCTATAAGCAGGGGACCCTTTCGGTTGCGCGCCTGGTCGCTTCACGGGCCGGTGGACGCGCTTATGGTTTAGTCGGCGGGGGAGAAACGATTGAAGCGCTTAAATTAACCAAGATGGCAGAATACGTCGATTGGATTTCAACGGCCGGCGGGGCAATGCTCACCTATCTGGGCGGAGGCAAGATGCCGGGACTGAGTAAAATTGTCGTTAAATAATTTTTTACATATGGCAAAAATAAAAAAAATTCTGGCGCGGGAAATTCTTGATTCGCGTGGGAATCCGACGCTGGAGACAAAAGTTACTTTAGATAATGGTTTAAGCGCCAAGGCAAGCGTGCCGAGCGGTGCTTCAACCGGTCGCCACGAAGCCATTGAACTCCGCGATGGCGATTTAAAACGCTACGGCGGTCAAGGCGTACAATTGGCACTTACTAAAGTCAACGAGATTATCGCCCCGAAATTAATCGGCTTAAATATTACCAAGCAAGAAGAGATTGATCAGGCGATGATTGCGCTCGACGGCAGCCAAAACAAAAAAAATTTAGGGGCTAATGCAATTCTCTCCGTTTCCCTGGCTTGCGCGCGGGCGGCGGCACTGAGCGAAAAGAAGGAATTATTTATTTATTTACGTGAACATTTTAAATTTACGGAAATGAAAAACATTCCCGTCCCGCTTTTTAATATTTTTAACGGCGGCAAGCATGCGGATACAAACTTAGATTTTCAAGAATTTTTAATTATTCCGAAAGCGGGAAGCGCCGCTAATATGGTTCGCCAAGGCGCGGAAATTTTTCATGAACTGGCGTATGTTCTCCGTGAAGCGCATTATGATACCGATACCGGAGCCGAGGGCGGATATGCGCCGGATCTAGATTCGAGTATTGAAGCGATTGAGATGATTTTGGCGGCGGTTATCCGCGCCGGTTACAAACCGGGTGAAGATATCCGTCTCGGCGTTGATGTCGGTTCCTCGGTTCTCTATGAAGAATCTACAAAAAAATATTTATTTACTCTCGATAATACTTACTTTAGCTCCGCTAACTTAATCGGTTTATATAATGAATGGTTAAAAAAATATCCTTTCTTTTATATTGAAGACGGTTTAGCCGAGGACGATTGGGAAAATTGGCGTGAGCTCACGGCCGAACTTGGAGCTAAAATGCTGATAGTCGGCGATGATTTATTTACGACGAGCACGGATCGCTTGCGCCAGGGCCTGAAGGAAAAAGCGGCCAACGCCATAATCATTAAGCCTAACCAAGTCGGGACCTTGACGGAAACTGTGGATTGTATAAGATTAGCTCAGAAACACGGTTACAAGCTTATTATCTCGCATCGGAGCGGGGAAACCAATGACGATTTTATTGTTGATTTGGCGGTTGCCTGCGGCGCCGACTACCTTAAAGCCGGCTCCTTATCACGTGGCGAAAGACTTGCTAAATATAATCGTTTGCTCGAAATAGACGCAATTATAAATAAAAATGACTAATTTAATCTCTAACTCAGTCCCTGAAGATCCTCTTTCGGTACAGCCGATAGTTTTATTATTGCTTGATGGTTGGGGCATCGCGCCGGCGAGTGAGGCGAATGCTTTTTTTGCAGCCAAGACGCCAACTCTCTCCGCGCTGGTTAAAGAATACCCGGTAGCGCTTTTAAGCACAAAAGAAAAAACTTTGAATGCCCGTTATTTAAGCCTGGGCGCAGGCTCCGATTTTGCCGATGAAAATATAATTCCGGCAATTACTCTTACTAAAATTTTAGCCGATAAAAATTTAGCGCAATTAAAAATAACCGAAACGGAACGCTTAGCCGCGCTCACTCATTTTTTCAATGGCCATCAAGAAGAGAAATTAATGTATGAGGAATGGAAAATCATTTCTTCGGAGGCGGGTGCGCAAAGCCTAAAGTCGTCTTTAGTACTTAATCGAATCGGCCGTGAACTGGTCAAAGCGCTAAAAACGGATAAATATAATTTTATTGCGACCGTTATGCCGACGCTTGATTTGGTTGCTGCGAGCGGCGACTTTAAAATGATAAAAAAGACGGTAGAAGCGATTGATAAAAATCTACGGCAAATTGTGTCCGCCGTTTTAGATAAGAAGGGGATTATCCTTATTAGTTCGGCGGCCGGTAATGTCGAGTATATGAAGAATATGGCTACCGAATTACTTGATACCAAGCGGACAAGTAACCCGGTGCCGCTTATTATCGTCGGTGAAGAGTTTAAAGGAAGGACCATCGGATTGAGCGAGCCGGTAAACGATGATTTAAGCTTATTACCCCCGGCCGGTAATTTAGGAGATTTAGCGCCGACAATCTTAGCGATTATGAATATTCCAAAACCGGAAGAAATGACCGGCCATTCACTTATTGACATAAACTAAAAAATATAGTAAAGTAGAAAGTTAAAAAATTTATTGTACTTATAAAAACGAAAACAAAATTAACTAAAAAAGGAGGAAAGAAAAATGGAAAAAAAAATCACCGATGCTGAAAAAATAGCCAAAATGCTGGCTGAATACGTCTCACTAAAAATTGAAGCGACCGAGCGCGGCACGGATGCCGGATTTATTGCCATCGTCAAGGCGATGAAAAAGATTGAATTTAATAACTTTGATCTGAACAATTTGAACATTGATTTAGCTGCGCTTGAAGCGCTTGCTAAAAAACACCAATGTTACAACTTGCTTTTCTCTCCGGATATTCCAATTGTCACAGCCAGTTTTGCCTCAAAAAAAACACCTGGTCAACTATTGGACATCATCAACGGATTTCCGGGAGAACCCGAACAAGCAAAAGATTCAAAGACATTAATGGACTCAGAAGCTTATCCGTAGAAATACGAAAAAGCTAAACAAAAAGCCCTCAGCTAAACACTGGGGGATTTTTTTATGGATGGCGTAAATTTTATTTCGGCGTTTTCTTAAAATATTAACCAGGCTAATAAGCTTGTGATGAAGCCAACCAGGGCGCCGATAAGCACCTGGAGCGGGGTATGGCCGATATGCTCGAGTTGCTTCGGGTAGGAGCGATCAAGAAATTCGTCTTCCTTTAAATCTTTGACCAGAACGTTAAGGGTTTTTCCGTGAAGTCCAAGGTAATTGCGCAAACCAATCGCGTCGGTAATGACGATGGTTGCAAAAACAAAGGCAATGGCGAAAAGCGGTGAGCTCACGCCGAGCTTCAAGCCTAAGATTGTGACCAGCGATATTACGACCGAAGTATGCCCGCTTGGCATGTCGGAGTAGGCGAAAAAATCATGGAAAGTTAGTTTATGGTGGAGAGAGCGCAAGAAGACCTTCGCGCCCTGAGCGAGAATAAAAGCGACGATCGGTGTGAGAATATAAATATACATATTAGAAATCAATATTTTGCACTTTCTTAGCGTGGGTTTGAATGAAATTTTTGCGCGGCGCGACATTATCGCCCATTAACATATCAAAGATTTGGTCCGCTTTAGCGGCGTCCTCAATCGTTACTTGTTTGACGATACGGCTGGCCGGATTCATCGTGGTTTCCCAAAGCTGGTCCGGATTCATTTCCCCTAAACCTTTATATCGCTGGATAGTAATCTTATTCGGCTTTTTCTTATCTTCTTCTTCACCCTTTTTGCCCTTCTTGGCACCGGTTTCAGATTCATCCATATTTTCTTCCTCGCTTATCTCAACGCTTTCACCGTCATCATTTTCTTCTCCGACCTCAACCGCTTCTTCCAGGCTGCCCCCAAGTTCAAGAATAATTTTTTCTTTCTCCTCGTCACTATAAGCATAGCGGATAGTTGCGCCTTTCTTTAATTGATATAAAGGCGGCTGAGCGATATACATATAACCGTCAGTCACAAGCGGCGTAAAGTGGCGGAAGAAGAGAGTTAAAAGTAGAGTTCGGATGTGAGCACCATCGACGTCGGCATCGGTCATGATAATGATGCGGTGGTATCTCAATTTTTCAATATCGAATTGATCGTCGATATTAGTACCGAGCGCAATCACTAAATTTTTAATTTCGTTATTGGCAAGCATTTTATCGAGACGTGCCCGCTCGACATTTAAAATTTTACCGCGTAGTGGCAGAATCGCTTGGAATTTTCGGTTTCGTCCTTGCTTAGCGCTGCCGCCGGCCGAGTCTCCCTCAACGATATATAATTCGCATTCTTCGGGATGGCGGCTTGAGCAGTCGGCCAGTTTTCCCGGGAGAGTCATACCTTCAAGAGCGCCTTTGCGCAGAATCGTGGCGCGTGCGGTGCGGGCCGCCATGCGCGCCTGTGCCGATAATACGCATTTACCGACAATCGCTTCCGCTTCCTTCGGGTGCTCTTCTAAAAAGGTATTGAAAAATTCGCCAAAAGTTTGCTCGACGTAACTTTTCATTTCCGCGTTGCCGAGTTTACCTTTAGTTTGACCCTCGAATTGCGGGTCCGGTAATTTAACGCTGATAATAACGGTTAGACCCTCGCGCACATCGTCGCCGGTCAGATTTTCGTCTTTTTCTTTGAGCAAGTTCTTGGCGCGGGCATAATTATTCAAAGTTCTGGTTAAAGCCGAACGGAAGCCGGCTACATGGGTGCCGCCCTCGGGGTTATGAATATTATTGGCGAAGGCTAAAAGATTTTCGTTATATTCATCGTTATATTGCAAGGCTAATTCGACCCGGCAATCATTAACTTCTTTATCGATATAAAAAATTGTATCATTCTTAACGGTTTTATTGCGGTGCAAAGATTTGATATAGGATTTAATGCCGCCCTCGAAATGGAATTTATATTTTTTCTCGCGGTGACCTTCACGCTTATCATAAGCACTAATCGTAATACCTTTCGTTAAATAGGATTGCTGGCGCAAACGGTCCAAAATCTTGCCCCAATTGAATTCCAATTCCGTAAAAATGGTGGCATCGGGCTTAAAAGTAATCGTCGTCCCGGTTTCCTTGCTATTTGCGACGGCTTTGGCCGCCTTGAGCGGTTTACCAATTTTATATTCTTGTTCCCAAGCTTTACCATCACGTCTAACCTCCGCTTTCAAGTATTCGCTTAAAGCATTAACCACCGAAACGCCGACACCGTGCAGACCGCCGGAAACCTTATAGCCGCCGCCGCCGAATTTACCACCAGCGTGTAATTTAGTTAAAACGGTTTCAAGCGCGGAAATGCCGGTCGCTTTCATTTTTTCGACCGGAATACCGCGGCCGTTATCAGACTCCGAAACCATGCCGTCCGGGAGCAGGGAAACCGAAATTTCCGTGGCGTATCCGGCCATGGCTTCATCGATTGAATTGTCGACCACTTCCCAGATTAAATGGTGCAAACCGGCACTGGAGGTTGAGCCGATATACATACCCGGTCTTTTCCGCACCGGGTCTAAACCCTCCAGAACCGTGATCTGATCAGCTCCGTAAGCGTTTTCTTTTTTTGGGTCTTTAGGCATATTACAAAACAGAATTATAAACAAAATTAATTAATTATCTTAGTATATTTTAGCAAAAAACCGGGAGAAAGGCAAATCTAAATAATATGTCCAAAATGTATTTGCGCCCATAAACATTGACTAATATTTACCTTTATGTTTTAATGATTTGAAGCTTATTTTTATAGCTTTAAATAGTTCTTTAACCAAAAAAGAGTATATTATGGAAACAGAAACTCTAAATCAAACTGAAAGCTGTTTGCGCTTTCTCCCGGAAGCAAGCGGCTTGCCGATTAAAGCTTTGGATGGCAAACGCATCTTATCTGATGCGACGGACGTATTTAAAAAATTTATCTCCGGTAGCTTACTGATTCGTGGCTTGAATAATCCAGGCAAATCAACGCCGGCGACATTAATTGCTGGACGTGAAATTAGCGGTGACGCCACTTTTATAAAGATGTTTGACGATTTCAAGCGTCCGCTCAAGGAGCTGTTGCTTACCCAAGATCAAATATGTGAGTTTAATAAAATTTATCCCGGTTTTTTGTCAAAGACGGACGCAAATTTCTTCTTATTCCGTCGCGACAAGGACAAGCCAGCAATAGGGGACAATTTATTTGTCGCCTGCGTAACAGTAACTGCAGGCGGACTTATTATCCAGGAAGAGGCGTATACAGATAGTTTTATTTGGTGCGGGGATAGAAAATTGCGCGTCTTTGTTCCTATGGCCGCTTAATCATTTTTGCGCCTACCCCCGCTTTAATCAGTGGGGTTTTTTTTATCTAAAAAGCGTGTTATTATATTCATATATATGGCCAGAATTTTAGTGACGGGCGGCGCCGGTTTTATCGGCTCAACCCTGGTCGACAAATTAATAAGCGAAGGGCATGAAGTTGTCGTTATCGACGACTTGTCTTCGGGTCGTAAAGATTATCTGAATGCGGCGGCGAAGTTTTATGAAGCGGATATTTGCTCTCCAAAAATAGAAAAAATTTTTAAGAAAGAGAAATTTGATTTTGTTTATCACTTGGCTGCGCAGATTGATGTGCGCAAATCGGTCGCCGATCCGGCTTATGATAATAAGATAAATGTGCTCGGAGGACTTAATATTATTACGAACGCCCAGGCGCACGGGGTTAAGAAAATTATTTTTGCTTCAACCGGCGGCGCAATTTACGGCGAAGCGGAAGAAATACCGACCACGGAAAATAGTCCGACTTATCCGGTGTCTCCGTACGGCATCCATAAATTAACCGTGGAAAAGTATTTAAATTATTATTATCAGGTATACGGCCTTAATTATACGGTTCTGCGCTTTGCTAACGTTTACGGGCCGCGCCAATTTAAAGGCGGTGAAGCCGGTGTCGTCGCTATATTTATTGATAACGCGGTGAAGGGCTTAGAAAGTCTCCAATTCGGCGACGGCCTGCAGACTCGAGACTTCGTTTACGTGGACGATGTCGTGCGCGCGCTATACCTCGCTCTTAATATTGGCTGCTGCGGAGAAATAAATATTGCTTCGGGCGTAGAGACAAATTTATTAAATATCGGCAGCTATATCGAAAAAACCTTGGGTGGGCCGATGAAAATTAAAGAGATGCCTGGCAAGGCGGGCGAGCAGAGACGTAGTTGTTTAAGTTATCAGCTCGCTAAAGACGTGCTTGACTGGGAACCGAAAATAAATATGGAAGAGGGAATTAAAAGAACGATTGCTTGGGCGCAGTCCCAAAAATAATTTAAATATTTGTATGAAAAAAATAATTATCGCGAATTGGAAAATGCAACTGACAATCAAAGAAAGTTTGGAACTATCTAAACAATTTTCTAAAAAAATAAAAACCGTAAAAAACGACGTCGTGATTTGTCCCGATTATTCCGCTTTAGCGTTCGTCGGGCCGATTTTAAAAGGGACGAAACTTAATCTGGGTGCGCAAGATTGCGCTGCCTCCGCGAAAGGGGCCTATACCGGCGAAGTTTCAGCTCATAATTTAAAAACCCTGGGTGTCCGATATGTGATTTTGGGCCATAGCGAAAGACGTGAACACCTGCATGAAAATTCAGTGATTATTAATAATAAGATTAAGGCGGCCCTCGCTGAACAGATTATTCCGATTTTATGTATCGGCGAAAAATTGACCGAAAGAGAGGCGGGCGAAACTAAGGAGTATCTGCTTTCCGAGTTGCGCCACGCGCTAAAAGGCGTTAAGATAAAAAACGCGAGCGATTTATTGATTGCTTACGAACCGGTATGGGCGATCAGTACCAATAAAAATGCCAAAGCGATTTTGCCGGTTGAAGCAGCGGAAATTCAAGACTATATTAAAAAACAAGCAAAAATAATTCTTAAGAAAGAGCTTCGCGTGCTCTACGGCGGTAGCGTGGGGAGTAAGAATGCGGCCGGATTTCTGGCTCAAGCCGCGATTGACGGTTTACTGGTCGGCGGTGCCAGTTTGAAAATTAACGAATTCCCGCAGATAGTAAATTAAGAGCGGGAAATTTAATTGCTAATCATATGCCTACAATTATTTCAATTATTTTGATCGGAATTTGTCTCGTTGTTATCTTGGCGATAATTTTAAAGAAATTTCCGGCACTCGCTATTCTTGATGTTAATAATATGCCGGGCGAGAAGGAGGCAAAATTTAAAGATCAGATAATCAAACAGAAGGTAGAGCGTGATTTGGCGCGTGTCGGCGGCAAGGTGGCTCGAGTTTGGCTTTTTGCGAGCCGTTGGGCCTCGGGGTTTTTACATAGTTGGCAGACAAAATTAAAAAAGGTGAAGCTTAGTTATAAAAGTGCAGCCAAAATTCCTTTGCTCGAAAAGCAAAAAATGATTAAAGATTTGATGGTGGCTCATGCCGATAATCTCAAGAAAGAAAATTACGCTGAAGCGGAAGAAAACTTGGTGGAGATTATTAGTCTTGATCAGAAAAATCTTGGCGCTTTCGTTAAGCTCGGGGAGCTCTATGATGAGCAGAAAAAATGGTCAGAAGCGCGCCAAACTTATGAATATGCCTTGAAACTGGCGCGCCAACATAAAGACGACGAATTAATTATGGCGGAAATTACTTTGCAGGAAATTTATTTCGCACTGGCCTGGGTAGAAAGAGAGGCGGAAGATCTTGATGCCGCCCTGGAAAACATTCGTGAAGCGCTTGAGCTTGAAGCGAATAGCCCGCGTTACCTTGATTTAATTTTGGATTTAAGTATAATGAAAAAAGATAAAGACTTGGCGCTCGCGTCTTTAGAGAAATTAACGGCCGTTAATCCGGAAAATAATAAGTTAGGCGAGTGGCAAGAAAAGATTGATAGTTTATAAGAGACTGCCGTCTTAGCTCAGCTGGTAGAGCATCTCCATGGTAAGGAGAAGGTCTCGGGTCCGAATCCCGAAGACGGCTCAGTAAAAAAAAGAGACTGCCTTAAGTGGGCAGTCTTTTGGTTTTAGAGCTAATCGTTTTTATTAACGATTTAAGCTTTTAAAGTACTCATCTATCTTTTTGTCATTCAAATCGGGGACAAAGGTTCCGATTTGATTGAATTTTTCTAAAAGATGGAACGGCGTCTGAGCAAAAAATATTTTTATATTTTTATTTTTTTTCTTAACGCTTTTTAGGATTGCGAGCAGGGAATGCTCGGCGCCATGCCAATGCATATGATCATTTTCTATGTCCATGTTACGGGCATAGGCACAAATAATGACGTCGGCTTTCTCCAGGCTTTCGATTAGAGTATTTTTTCCAGGGCGGATGAATCCTCCGCGGAATTCCCATTCGAAAATAATTTCGGACGGAATAAGTTTGGCCAGACGAGTGGCCACAGGCCCATCCTTCCCGTACCAGACAGGGACGCTGAGTTCGTCTGAGAAGTCGTTGTGCCAAAAAACGACTCGGATTTCTTGTTTATTTATGTACATCTTACTTGGTTTTGGTGGCTATAAGTGTATCTTATTTCACACAAAATGTCAAAGGTTTATTGGCATTTTATGTATTATTTGTTTAATATTAGCAAATTGTAATTTTGAATTTTAAAAGAAAGCGGGACACTTTCATTTCTATTGACAGATATTATAAAAAGTGATATAATAATTGATTAATGAGACCTGGCTGTAGTGGCAAAAAAGGCTCTTTAAAAACTGAATATTAACGAAAAAAACAGATATATATCATGGAAGAGAAAATGAAGAAAATGAATAAAAATTTGTGGTTCCTGGTGTTTCTAACACCGGTAGTAGCCCTCATTTTAGCCTTAATCATTAGTTTATGGTTAGCTGAACTAGTTATTTTAATAATAACAGCAGTAGTAATTGCCATATATATTGCCACTGCAATTGGAACGTCATTAAAACAAGTCCCTAATAAATTTGTTTGGGTAACCGAAATATTTGGTGAGTATGCCAAAGAATTAAAAGCTGGACTAAATTTTATTGTGCCATTTGGTTTGGAAAAAATAAGTAGCCAAGTGTTTTTGGGCCAGCAGATTATGGCTCTGTATTTAGACGAACAGGTGAAGGACGGTTTTGGCGAAGGAGACGTAGAATTCAAAGATTGCTCCGGAGTCGGTGTATCCGCCTATCTTTACTTTCAACTCGATGATCCGAAAAAGGCAACTTATGAAATCAATGCCTTATTCGAGGCTATCGAGGAAAAGGCCGACGGAATATTACGGGTGAATTTCATGATGTATACGCTTGATGAGGCGATGAACCTGAAAGGAAAATTTAATTTGTATAACATCGCTTGTTATACCGATCTGAAAAAGAACACAGTTTCGGTTTTGCCAAATAACACAGTTCCGGCTTTGCCAAATAACACAGTTCCGGCTTTGCCAAATAACACAACTGCGGATGCTACTAAGGAGGATTTCGAGAATTCAGATTTTTACTTAAGTCTAAAAGAGTTTGGCGTTACTCCGAAAAGTTTTGTGATTGCCGACTTTCGCCTGCCCCAAGGTATTATTGATCAGCGGGCGAAAAAGTTAGAAATTGAAAAGGACTTAGAAGTCGCTAAAGTTACTCTTATTAAGTCTAGAACCGAAAAAAAGACAGCTATTGTTCAGGCAGAGGGGAGGAGTCAAGCAAAAATTCTTGAAGGAAAGGGGGAGGCAGGGAGAATCGGTGCGATATTATTGTCACTAAAGCTTGAGCCGGAGCAATCAGCTCGGTATTTAACTGAAATGCGAAAATGGGATGCCATTTCGGAGTCAAAGTCCGCTGACAAAGTAATTCTAATTGAAGAAAATGGACAGGCCTCGAGTGGTGCCAAATTTGGCACCGGATTCAGTGCAGCAAGTAAACCACAAAAAACCTAAAAGATGAAAATTTTAAATTTAGCCGCTCACCCAAAAGGAAATGCGATAAACAATCCGCAATCCCAAACCACGACGCAAACCCCTACCCAGACGAATGGTTCGTCTCCATCTTCCTTGAAACCAATGACAAAAGAGGATTGGATCAGGCTGGGGACAGCAATTCTGGTGGCCACGGTCGCCTTCTGGTTCTTCTACCTATTGTTGTACTTCGTCGTCGCGCCAAGCTGGGCTTTCTGGCTGATTGTTTCGATAGCCTTCGCTTCTTGCTTGTTAGTTCTTTCCGCCGTTGACGCCGCCGTTATTACCAAGTCAGGCCTTGGAACAGCAATTGTCTTATTTATGTTTTTGCAAGCAGGGCTCCTTACGGTGTGGCATTACTCCCATGTAATAAAGGACAACAAAGCGCGGACTGAAAAAACGGAGCAAAATGATAAGATAAGACACGTGAACTCAACGGAATCGGGCGCACTGATCCTGTTAAATTCTTCAAAAGTCTTTAATCTTAAAGACGGAGAAGAAACTCTATTTATCGGCGCTCCTGAGGGAACAAGAGCCAGCTTTACGTGGTCATCGCCGACTTATAATTTCGAAGTTTTTGGCAGCGATGGTAGTCATTGTTTCGGTATGGATAAAATACCGGAAAAAGCCCATGTCTACTATAAGATTAAGGCTAACAGCGATCAATTAGTTACCGTGACCGTTGAAGAAATCACCCCCTAAAAAATTTAGGGGCAGGTAATTAGAGGACAATCAGTTTGTCCTCTTTTTTATTTTTGTGAATACTGGTATAATATAGGTAATCATTAAAAAATTATGAAAAGCATTTACAAATTATTATTCGTTTTAGTTTTCAGTTTTTTATTTATTTTACCGAACACATCTTCGGCAAGTAGCTGCGTGGACGCCGGCTTTTGTGTTGGCAAGGGGCCGAGCGCCTGCTCGCCGACAGTAGGTTGCAGTTTTCAGGACCCCCAGTGTGTCGTGGCTGTGCCTTGTGCTGGTAGAACTCAGGCCAACTGTAGTTTGCCACTTTGTAAATGGGATTCATCAACTATTATAGATAATTCGAGCGATCCGAACACGGTAATAAACAATCTTGGGGCCAATCTCTCTTTAGACAACCCTCTTTGCCCCGCGAATACCCCTAATTGTATGACCCCCCAGCTTTTAATTGGTAAGGTGATTAATTCTATTCTGGGAGTAGTCGGCTCAATCGCTTTAATTATGTTTATCTTCGGCGGTCTGACTTGGATGACTTCCGGCGGTAGTGCTGATAAGATTAAAAAGGGCCGAGATATCATTGTTTGGTCGGCCATTGGGCTGGTAATTATCTTTGCTTCCTACGGGTTAGTCCGTGTCTTAATCCAAAATATTAAATAAAATATTGCTAAATACCGGCGTTTTCTTGATTTTGTTTGACAAGCGCCGGTATTTTTTTTATTATTAGACCAGGATAAATATATAAGGGTCGATACCAAAGCGGTCAACTGGGGCAGACTGTAAATCTGCTGGCTTACGCCTTCGTTGGTTCGAATCCAACTCGGCCCACATTAAAAAAAGACTTCAATTTTTGAGGTCTATTTTTTTATCTTTGCATGCTTGACGTTAATAAATAATTGTGTTATATTAAATTGTTAGTTATTGCTCTTTTAAAAATAAGGCTACATTGAGTTAATTGCTAAATTTATCTGATTTCTTGGTAAATTTGGGAATTAATTCAATCATTGTTTAACCTTTAAATCTTTAATTATGCTGAGTCAATCATTTGTTCTAAGACAAGAACAGACCTTAACCCAACAACAACGGGTTCTGTTAGTTCAAACTCAAAGACTTAAATTACGGATTGCCTTGATCCAGGAGCTCAGAGGAGAGACCTATACTCCCGAAGGACACTGCCCTCATTGTGGGCGAGAATTAACCGCCATCGAAATTCTTAGCGGGTTTAATCGTGACCCAAAAGATTTTACTACTGCTTGCAGTGCTTGCGGTTTTCGTTTTGAGCCTCGCCTGATATGTGTTTCGCAGTACTCTACGATCAGTATCCCATTTTACTGTGATATCCAAACCTTAGACCAGCTAAGGGGGAATGAGCTACTTTCTCCGGAACAATTATCCGCAGAATATCCTGGGGTTTTTCGTTCGGCCGTCTTCCACCATGGAGGCATAAAAAAAGCCTTTGAACTCATTGGGATAGATTACCAGTTTGAAGAAGTAACTGATTGGAAAACTAAAGTTAACCCCTTTCTGGGACGCCTACCTGACACTACAATAGCGGAAAATGTAGGAGTTACTATTTCAACGATCAGGAATATGAGAAAAAAATTAAATATTCCCCGTTACACCACGGCCGTTACTTTATCTGAGGCTGAAGAATAAATGAATGAAAAGATTCAGCTTGAAGCTACTTGAGATTATATCAATAACAGTAGCTTTTTTATTTGCCTAAAGCTATAATATCAACATAAGTATTGTTAACGAGCCAGGTTCCCAAATCATACCAGGCTCCCCACACACATTAAAAAAGGAGGTAGCGATGAATCAAGATTTTAGGGTGGCGTTTGTTTTGCTCAAAGAAGAGCTTTACAATGCGATTGTAAAAGATCGCGAAGATATTGCACTGTGGCGGCAATATATTGAAGATATTCCTTTTTGCGAACTGATTGAAGTAAGCGGCGAGGAGATATTAATAGGTTCTTTGATTAAAGGTCACATTAATCTTTGGCGGAGCTATGGATCTCTGGACGATTATTATGGAGATGACGAATACGAAGATAATGATCCAAACGATCCAAATCGGGAAACCAGACAAAAATTGACGGCTAAGTTTTATTTTAAGGAGAAGAACAAAGCTATTCTGTTTTATCCCGATCATGAATGTCTGCCAAATTTTAAAGGAACATGGGCAGAAATTCTCTTAGAAATTATCGATTTTATTCGCCGTAAAACATGTGAAGATCCCTCTATAGTGAAAAACCTCGGTGAACAGATAAGATTGTTTCAGTATTCTCAAGAGAACTAATTAGAATTTATAGCACCGGGCCAAAAACCCGGTTTTTTATTATCTTGTTAATTCATTGAAATAATGATAATATTCTAATAATAAAATATTATGCCATTTTTAAATCCGGATAAATTAGGAATCGGTTTATTAAAGCTATTTGCGCTTCTCTTCATCGCTTTAGCTATTGTTATTGTTGTTTTATTATCATTTTAAAAATATGCCAGAGCTACCCGAAGTCGAAACCATCCGCCGTGATTTAGGCGTTTTGGTCGGCAAAAAAATTACAGACCTCAAAATTATTTCTCCGAAAACCGCCTCTCACTCCGCGGCTTTTTTTAAAAAGACTTTGCTCGGACGCAGGCTCATAAAAATAGAGCGCCGAGGCAAGCTTCTAATTTTTGCTTTTTCGAGCGATGTATTTTTATTAGTGCACTTAAAAATGACCGGACAATTAATATACCAAAGCGGCCGTAATAAAATCGTCGGCGGCCATAGTTTAGGGGGCGAGACCTACGAGAAATCAGTGGGCGGTGAATTACCGAATAAATATACCCGCGCCATCTTTTATTTTAGCGGGGGCGGGGAACTATATTTTAATGATTTACGGAAATTCGGTTATCTAAAACTTGTTAATAAAGAAGAACTCGCTGCGATCCTGAAAAATAATTACGGGCCGGAACCGCTCACATCCGAATTCACGGCGGAGCGGCTTGAGACGATTTTAAAAAAACGAAGCACGAATATTAAGGCAGTCTTATTAAATCAGAAATTAATTGCCGGCTTGGGTAATATTTATGTGGATGAAGCGCTCTTTGCCGCCGGGATTTTACCCACTCGCCCGGCCAATAAAATTAAGCCGGCGGAAACTGCTAAACTGGTAAAAGAAATTAATAAATTGATTACCCGCGCGATTTTTCGTCGCGGCACCACGTTCAATAATTATGTCGACTCTAAGGGCAAACAGGGAAATTTCTCGCGTTATTTGCGCGTTTATGGTCGTAAGAATGAAAAATGCTTAGTTTGCGGCAGTTCGATTATACGTATCAAGTTGGCTGGCCGCGGGACTCATTATTGCTCGAATTGTCAAAAGTAGCATAAATTAGGTAAAAATAGAGAATGGGATAGGCTGCCCAATAGTTGACTTTTAGCCCGTTTTTGTATATTGTTTATATATATTAAATGTATTATTAATTTTTTGAAAATTATGTCCCAAGACAACATGATGAAATTGGAATGTACCGTTTGCAAAACAACAAACTACCATTCTCATAAGAACAAGAAAGTTTTAAAAGAACGTTTAGAAATGAAGAAGTATTGCAATAAATGCAAAGCACATACTTTACATAAGGAAACTAAATAGGATTTTATGCCTAAAAATTTAACCAAGCCCTTCTTGCTGATTCTGGTCGTTATGGTCATTTTCGGCTGCTACTTGGTCTTTAGGCCCTTTCTCACAGAAATATTAATGGCGGCGGTATTGGCGACGATTTTTTATAAGCCATTTCTGGCCCTGACCAAATTATTAAAAGGACGGCAGAATTTAGCCGCTCTTTTAATGTGTCTGCTTCTCGTTGCTTTAATAATTTTACCGTCCGTAAAATTAGTTATTTATGGTGCCGAAAAATCGGTCGCTGCTTATGACGATACTGTAACCTTTTTTAACGACCATACGATTAATGATGTTTTTAAAAACAGGCTCTTTCAGGCGACGCCTTTGCGCCTCTTTAATTTAGAAAGTTTTAATTTTCAGGATAAAGCTTTTCAAACTACCATCCTTACGACTTTCAAGGATTCGAGTACCTGGCTTTTGTCCGGTGCAACCTCCGCCGTTCGCGAAACGACCAGTTTCGTTTTGTCCGTGCTCCTGATTATTTTGATCATGTTCTTTTTCTTTGTGGACGGTAAAAAAATGCTGCAGCGCTTGATGTATTTATCGCCGCTTCCGAATAAATATGATGAAGAGATTTTCCGTAAGTTCAGCATAGTAAGCTATACAACTTTGGTTTCGACTTTTGTGGCCGCCTTCGCTCAGGGTATAGCTGGCGCAATCGGTTTTGCGATTGTCGGTTTTCCGCCTTTTCTGGCCTTTATTCTTATCGCTCTCCTTTCTCTTTTGCCCTACCTCGGCTCCTTAGTTTTCTATGTACCGGTCGGTATTTATTATCTACTCGTCGGTGACCTTTGGCAGGGAATTTTTGTTCTTGCTTGGGGAGCGCTCGTTATCAGTCTAATTGATAATGTGGTGCGTGCGTATATGATTAAAGATAAGGCGGAAATTAATCCGATTTTTGTTTTTCTTTCAATTCTTGGCGGCATCGCCCTATTCGGTTTTTGGGGTGTGATTGTGGGACCGCTCTTAGTCGCTTTAGCCGTCACGATTTTTCATATTTATGAATTGGAGTTCTGCGGCAGCTTGGAGGACGCGGGTTGTGAAGATGCAAAGAAGGAGGAAAAACTCGACCACCCTAAGCATTTGGCTACTGAAAAATAGAAGAGATATAATAATATTTTGTTTTAATAAAATAATTATAAATTTATGTTCGGACCAAAAACAACAAAAAATTTGCAGGATGCTTTTGCCGGTGAATCGATGGCCAGAAATAAATATACTTACTTTGCCTCCGTTGCGCGGAAAGCCGGCTATGAGCAAATTGCTGCTCTATTTGAAGAAACGGCAGCGAATGAAAAGGAACATGCCAAGCTCTGGGCAAAGCAACTTGAATTAATTGGCGAAACAGAAGCGAATTTACTGGCGGCCGCTGAAGGCGAGAGTTATGAAAATATAACGATGTATCCGAATATGGAAAAAGATGCTTTAGAGGAGGGGCACGGCGAGGTGGCGCGTTTATTTCATGAAGTTGCGGAAGTCGAAAGAGCGCATGAAGCGCGTTATCAAAAATTGCTCGCGAATGTGAAAAATAACGAAGTCTTCAAGAAGCCGGAAATTAAACGTTGGAAATGCGCTAATTGCGGCCGTATTCATGAGGGGCTGGAAGCGCCGAAAGTTTGCCCGACCTGCAATCATCCGCAATCTTATTTTGAGGTCATGGGTGAGAATTATTAGACGAGTAAGAATTATTAATTAGAGTTTTTAATAATTAATTATAAATCATATGGAAAATCGCGAGGATAAAATTTATGTTTGCCAACATTGCGGTAATGAAGTAAAATTTATTGCGGACGGCGGCGGAACTTTAGTTTGCTGCGGCGATCCGATGGTTGAGAAGAAATAGAGGATTGATTACTCCGGCTTAGCCGGAGAATTGCGGGATTGGTGTAGTAGCAGCATATCTCTCTCCAAAAGAGCAGGCGGGGGTCCGATTCCCTCATCCCGTGCGTAAATAAAAAATCACCGGTTAATCCGGTGTTTTTTATAATAAAAAATCACCGGTTTTGAGGCGGTGATGATTGTTTGCTTTTGTCTTCACTTGACCGTTACATATGGTAAATAATATGTTCAAGCAAGTTGCCCAAATTTTCCGAAGCAGCCCCTGCTCGGCGCAGATTTTCTTCGTGTGAGTGGGTTTCGCTGTCGCTATTGGTTACAAAGCTTAGGCCGAGAAATTTGGCATCGTATATGTTAGCGATGCAAGCTTCGGGCAAGGTGCTCATGCCGACAACCCCGGCGCCGCTTTTCGCGAGTAAGGCTTTGTCATATTTACGTCCCTCAAATTGAGGTCCGCGAACCATGGCGTAGCCGGCTGGCAAACATTTCAGATTTTTATTTCGATAGTTTAATACTATCTTATTTAAATCTTCATTTATTGCATCTTCGGGTGAATAGAATTCTCCAGCCCAGAGTGGCATGTCGGGTGCATACAGAGTTACGAAGCCGTCAATAACAGCGACATCTCCTACTCGAAGAGAGGCGCCAGATGAACGACAAAGTCCTCCAGAGGCACTGGTAACAATAATTTCCTTAACACCCAACAGAAAGAGCATTTCCGTTTGCAGCCGAACCATTCTATAAATTTCTGGGTCGGCTGGGGCTTCGTTAAGATGAACACGACCACTTAAAATAATTAATTGACGGCCGGCGTAATTGCCGATAATCACTTTTCGCTCGTGGCCAGCGAGTTGTCCCAGAGTCTTAAAGCCGGGAATATTCTTGAAATTAATTGTCGCCTGGATTTCGATATCCAGCGCGTTTCCCCAGCCCGTGCCGAGGATTAAACCAATCGGGGCACGTTCACCTCTTTTGTTGCCAACGATATGGCAATTGCATTTTTTTCTAATAAACTGGGCGGCGGAGATTGCCGCTGACCTACATTCAATGTTCATGATCAGAATTTTTTGGTTAATACTTTGGTGAATATTTGTGGATTGTTAATGGTCAAGATGTTCCGTGAATCTTAAAATATTATCTCTTATTTGTCAACAAAAAACACGGAGCTAAGCTCCGTGTTTTTCTATAGCTGCAAATACTTCGGGTATGCTGGCCTCGCCGTCAACTTCGAGATATTTGCCGCGGGCTTTATAGTGAGCGATTAAAGGAATTGATTCTTTTTGGAAAACCGCAAAGCGGCGCTTCACCGCCTCGGGGTCATTATCGTCATTGCGGGCGCCATGCTCAGCTCTCGCGCTAATGCGGCGCGCGGCTTCTTCCGGGCTGATTTTTAAGAGTACGAATAAATCTACTTCCAAATTAATTTCGGAGAGCATTTCGTCTAAGAGTTTCGCCTGAGACATGATGCGAGGAAAACCGTCGAAAACAATGCCTCCCGCCTGAGCTTCATTTTTGACATTTTGCAGAACTTTTGCCATCAGGTCATCGGGGATAAGCTGACCGCTCGCGACTGTCGCTTCGATTTTTTTACCAAGTTCTGTCCCGGCGGCGATTTCGGCTCGTAATTTATCACCCATTCCGAACTGGTAAAGGTTGTATTTCTTATGAATTATTTCCGCCTGAGTAGTTTTTCCGGCGGCTGGCAGTCCGTATAGGACGATAATCTTTTCCATAATTTAAATATAATTAAAACAAAGTTATAGCATAGCAATTTAATGTAAATTAGACAAGAGTCTTCTTTTGTGCCAGACTTTTAAATTAAGTCCTAAAATGCTATAATAATAACCATGAACAGTGCAGATATAATCAATCAAGATATGATCGGCGACGACAGCGCTAAGCTTAGCGATGCCGAATTAGTGAAGTTAACTCTATCCAATCAGAGTAATTTTGTGTTTTTAGTCGACCGCTATAAAGGCAAACTAACGAGTTATGTGAAGCGCCTGACTAATGCCAATAATGAAGACGCGGAAGACATTTTGCAGGAAGTATTTATCAAGGTTTACCTAAATTTAAACGACTTCAATAAGGATTTAAAATTTTCTTCCTGGATTTATCGTATTACTCATAACCAGGTGATTAGCGGCCATCGTAAAATTAAAGCGCGGCCCGAAGGCTATGCGGTTAATTTGGACGATCAATTGGCCAAAAACCTAACGGCTGATATTGATATTAAGGGTGCTGTCGATAATAAAATATTGCGCGAGACGATTAATATAGTTTTGGATAATTTGGAACCAAAATATCGCGACGTCATAGTCTTGAAATTTTTGGAAGAGAAAAGTTATCAGGAAATCTCGGATATTCTAAAAAAGCCGCTGGGCACGGTGGCTTCTTTGATGAATAAGGCGAAGCAAGAATTTAAATTAGAATTTGAAAGGAAGAATTTTAAGATTTAAAATATGTTGGATAAAAACAACGCCGATTTTGAAAACAAATTATTGGCGAAGATAAAAAAAGATAAGATCAGCCCGAAACCGCGCTGGCAATTTTTGCTCAAGGATTCTGCGGTTTGGTTGGCTGGCGCCGTCGCCTTGATTATTGGCGCGGGTGCTATCTCGGTCATGATTTACTTGTTTAAGTATAATGATTGGGAAATATATGATCAGACCAAAAAAACCTTTTTGGAGTTTTTCATTTTAACTTTGCCTTACTTCTGGTTTATTTTCTTGGGTATTTTTATTTTTGTGCTTTATTATAATTTTAAACATACAAAAAGAGGTTATCGCTATTCAAGCATTCTTTTGGCCGGAGCCGCGATTCTTTTAAGCATAATCCTGGGTTCAGTTTTTTACGTATCTGGGCTCGGCGAGCAGTTGGATAATATTCTCGGTCGCCAAGCGCCTTTTTATGACCACGTTATAAATCGTCATATTGATTTTTGGTCGCAGCCCGAAGAAGGACGTCTGTCGGGCGTCGTTATCGGGAAGGATGAAAATTCCGAATATGTATTAGTTGATCGCGGGCGAGAAGAGTGGTTGGTAAACGTCGATAACTCGGAACCTTACTCGGGTGCAGTTATTATTATTGGTCAGCCGATTCGTTTGCTCGGAGAAGAAACGGGTGATCACGCTTTTCGCGCTGATAAGATTTTGCCGGTTAATGCCGGGCGTGCCTTTTTCCATGATTTTAATGGTCCAATGCCAATGCCAATGCCTTTACCCGGAGGACCCTTACCATCGGGACCGGCCCGGCCTGGTGCGTTTGCTCCCGTGTTCTAAATATAAAAATTGATTAATTTAAGTGACCCCTTAGCACGGGGCCACTTTTTTTTGAAGAAACTAGTTAGATGAGGCGTATTTACTGTTAGATTACGCAAACTATCAATTTTTAAAATAAAAAGTATGAACAAAAAGAAAGGTTTTTATTCAGTGTCAGCCATGCTGGTGCTATTTTTATTTGTCGCCACGGGATGCAGTAAGACGACTCCCCAAGCTAATCAATCCGGTCAAAATAATAATCAGCCTAGTAATCCGGCCAACGCTGGCGCACGTGGATTTAACGGGATGCCGGATTTTGGCCAGCCTGATCGACCGGCGGACATCCGGGGCGTAGTTAAGTCAATCACCGGGAATCAAGCGGTTATTCTTAAAATGGAACAGCCCGCGGGTGGCCGTAATGCAAGCTCGACACCAGAGAACCCGGGTGCGAATCAGGCCACAGGAGCTATTTCCTTGACAGGAGCCGGGGCAGGTCCCGGTATGGGTGTAGCCGGTGCCGGGCGAGCGGGCGGCTTTGCCGGACCGGGTGGCCCGGAAGGAGAAAATAGCGCAAATAGTCGCACGGCCATGATGGACCAATTAAAAGCGATGAGCACGGGCGAAGAGACAATTACTATCCCGGTCGGCATTCAAATGCTAAAGACTGATGTTAATGCGACTACCAAAAAAAGAGAATCAGTTGAGGCGACTTTGGCGGATATTACGGCTGATAAATTTATTACAATTTGGTTAAATACATCAGTTACCGATAAAAAGGTAGCCGACTTCATTCTTATTAATTAAAAATTATTATGGCGCAGTCAATTCTCGATGAAAGCAAAAAGGCCAAACGAGGTATTTTTAGCTTTCTTTTTAAGAAAAAATTTATTATCATTGCCCTAATTGTACTTGTGGCCGGGGCCGGAGCTTACTATTATTATTCTCGTAATGCCAAAACTAAGACGGCGGTGGTCGTGGCGAAAGAGTACACGGTTAAAAAAGAAGACATAAAAATTTCCGTGAGTTCAACCGGTAAGGTTGTGGCTAAGGACGGCGTTGAATTGTCCTTTCCTGTTTCCGGTAGCCTCGAGGTAAATAATGTATATGTTAAGGAGGGGGATAAAATTAAAAAAGGTGATAAAATTGCGTCCGTAAAGACGGAAACATTAAACTTTGATTTAAGAAACGCCTACTCCAGTTATCAATCAGCACTCGCCAATTTTCAAACAAAGCAAGAACCGGCAACCGATAGCGAAATTAAAAACGCACAAACCTCTATCGATCAGGCTCAGGTTTCCCTTGACCAAGCAAAAATTAGCCTGGAGCAGACAACTTCCAGTGCTAATCAGAGCGTGGCTAATGCACAAAATAATGTTGCGACCGCCCAAAATAATTTAAAAATGAATGCTGATATTAGCGATAGCGAAATTGTCCATAATGCATATTTGAGTTTGATAAATACTCTAAAATCTTTAAATATTACTTTAGTTAAGCAATTACGCGATTCTGATAGTATAATTGGCGTTGATGACACGAATATTAATAGTAGTTTTCGGACCGGCTTGGGAGCGCTTAACGGTACCACGCTTAATGATTCGAAATTTAGTTATGTTGTCGTCAGAGATTTGCGTAATAATCTCGATTCTTTGGTTACAGGCTTAAATGATAATAGTAGTACAAGCGATATTGATTCGGCCGCTCAAAAAATGGCGGCTGTTTTAACGGCCATGCAGAGCCATTTGCATGACATGCAACGTCTTTTAGACGCGACCATAACATATGCCGATTTATCGCAATCGAAACTCGACGGCTTTAAGGCAACGATTAATGCAAACCAGTCAAGCGCCAATGCGGCGACGGGTAGTTTGAATAGCGCGACTCAGGCAGTTGATAATGCAAAAAATAGTTTGAGCCAATATCAGCTCGCCTACACTAAGGCGCAAAGTGATTTAGTTGTTGCTCAAAATCAAGCGCAACAGAATATAAATAATTCTAATATATCTGTGAAATCGCGTGAGATTTCTTTGACTCAGGCGAAAAATACCTATGCGGATTTAATCGCGCCAGTTAAAGAATCGGATTTGGCTTCGGCTCGTTCTCAGCTTACTTCAGCGGCTATTTCTGTCGATAAGGCAAAATATAATATGGAACAGGCGACTTTAACTTCACCGATTGATGGTGTTGTTTCCGCGCTTAATTATAAGGTCGGAGATATTATTTTAGACAATAGCACTTCGAAAACAGTAGCCACTATTATCAATAACGACACGCTTTATATTGAGGTTAACGTGGAGGAAGCGGACATTAGTAAATTGAAAGTCGGCGATCAAGCGCAGGTGACTTTTGACGCGGTTGATGGCGTTAACCTGACCGGACAAATTAGTTTCATCTCTTTAACTTCTACGACGAGCACAAATGGGATCGTAACGTATTTGGTGCGGGTTATCCTAACTAATACGGATAAGGCTCAGATTAGAGAGGGTATGACCGCCTCGGTCGAATTTATAACGGCCGGTGTCACCGGCGTGCTTGACGTGCCAGTCCAAGCCGTCCACAATGTCGGCGGCAAGCCATCAGTTAATATGCTTGATGGCAGCGTTCGCAATGTCACTACTGGTTTTACCGATGGCAAGAAAGTAGAAATTATGAGCGGCTTACAGGTAGGAGAGACTGTTGTCTATTAATGCTATGAATAATTTAGCGATAAAATTAGAGAATGTTCATAAATCATATTTTCTCGGGAACGGGGAAGAGATTCCTGTTCTTAAGGGGATTGACTTGGAAATAAAAAAAGGTGAATTTGTCGCGATTATGGGAGAGTCTGGCGGCGGGAAGACAACACTTCTCAATGTGATTGGTTGTCTTCATCCTTTATCCGAGGGGAGTTATTTTTTAGACGGAGAAGATATTGGTGGAGTGAAGGACGATTTTACTTTGGCCTTTATTCGTAATAAAAAAATGGGTTTTATTTTTCAGCAATTTAATCTTTTTTCTCGCTTTTCCGCTTTGAAAAATGTGGCCTTACCGGCTCTCTATGCCGGTATGTCCGCAGATGATAGAGAAAAAAAAGCGCGCCTGCTTCTTAAATCTCTCGGGCTTGATGAGCGCATGCATCATAAACCAACGGAACTTTCCGGTGGGCAGCAACAGCGAGTCGCGATTTGCCGGGCTCTTATCAACGATCCGGAAATTATTTTAGCGGATGAACCGACGGGTGCTTTGGACTCAAAGTCGGGCGTCGAAGTGATGAAGATATTTACCGAATTTAAGAATCAGGGAAGAACCGTAGTGATGGTAACTCATACCACGGAGGTGGCTAAATATGCTGATCGCATAATTTATTTACGCGATGGGCAAGTGGTGGACAATAATTATAAATTGCGTGACAATTATTAAACCATTATGATCTGGGAAATTATAAAAATGTCGTTTGAATCTTTGCTCGCCAAAAAGACGCGCACTTTTCTGTCTATGCTCGGAATTATTATCGGCGTGGCAACCGTTATCGCCGTTTTTGCTGTGGGGAAAGGCGCACAGGAATCGGTTAATTCGCAATTTCAAAATCTGAGCGCCAATTCAATTCTGATTATGCCGAATCGCGGTCGTGGTTTTACCAGCAGCTCGAAATTGGCAACTTCTGATGCCCAGCTATTATTAACAGCCGACCATATTTCTTCGGCCACGGGAGCTATCCAGGGTAATACCACCGTTTCTTATGGATCGACAGACAAAAGCTATACCGTCGTGGGAGCCGACCAAAATTTTATTTCTTTATCAAATTTGACGATACAGTCCGGGCGGGGAATTACGGAAGAGGACATAAGCAGTCGATCTAATGTGGCCGTTGTTGGCAGTACGGTAGTATCTGATTTATTTTCCGATACCAGTTCCTTGCTTGGTAGCACACTCACAGTGAGCGGCAAAAAAGTGGAAATTGTCGGTGTTTTAAAAAAATTAGGTTCGCGCGTCGGCATGATTTCAGTCGATCAGGCGGTAATTATTCCAAGCAGTACGGCCGAAAAAAGTATTTTAGGAACACGCGGGCAAGTTATGATTACAGCCACGGTGGACAGCGTTGATAATACTGGCTTGGCGACGAGTAGTATTACCGCGATTTTGCGGGAACAGCATAAGCTGACTGCCAGCCAGGAAAATGATTTTCAAATAATGGATGCTGGTAGCATGGTAGCGGCCGCGCAGGAGTCCGCGAAAACATTATCTACACTTCTGACAGCGATTGCCGCCATTACTTTGCTGGTTTCCGGTATTGGTATTATGAATGTTATGTTTGTCACCGTGGCGGAAAGGACGAAAGAGATTGGTATTGCGAAAGCAATCGGCGGCAAACAAACGGATATTCTTATGCAGTTTTTACTTGAATCAATTATTTTATCGATGATCGGGGGTGCAATCGGAATGATAATTGGCCAAGCGGCGATTCCCATAATTTCTTATTTTAAACTCATGTCCGTTACTTCTTCTTGGACTGGCCCCATTCTCGGTTTCTCTTTTTCGGTTTTAGTCGGTGTTTTCTTTGGTTTCTATCCCGCCTTTAAGGCGAGTCGGCTTGATCCGGTTGATGCTTTACGAAGCGAATAAAAAATATATCAACATTATTTAAGGCCCGTGCGCAACGGGCCTTTTATTTTTTAACATTTTTAATAATTTGTGGTAAGATTAAGGAAGCTTAATAATAAGCGCAAAATTTATGAATGCCAAATTTAAAAATTTCTATCTTTTTATTATTTCTTTAGTCCTGCCGCTTTTGATCGGTTATTTGGGTTCGCTCGTAACGACCCCCGCTATCAGTACCTGGTATGTGACATTAGTTAAGCCCGCTTTTATCACGCCTCCGAATTGGCTCTTTGGTCCCGTTTGGACATTACTCTACATCATGATGGGCATCGCTTTATTTCTTGTTTTGAAGCAGGGAAAGGATAAGCTGCATTTTCGGGCGGCCTGGCTCAGCTTCGGGGCGCAATTATTTCTCAATCTTTATTGGTCTCTGCTTTTCTTTTATATTAAATCGCCCATGCTGGCTTTTTACGCAATCATTTCTCTCTGGTCGATGATTTTTGTTAATATTTATTATTTTTACCAAATTAAAAAGGCGGCCGCTTATATCATGATACCTTATATTGTCTGGGTTACTTTTGCTGCCGCGTTAAATTACGGTATTTGGTACCTGAATTAAGGAGCTTTTCTTGGTATTAAAATGAGCTAGAACGCCATAGGTTTTACTTGACACTTATAGATTAATGTACTATAATTAAAGTCTTAAAAGTACTTTTCATCAAACGATTTATTAACTGATTTACTAACCCACCAAAACCACGAGAATAATGATCTTTAAAAAAATCATTAAGTTAATTGCCCTCAACACCTTGATCGTCTGTAAAAAGACAGTCGGTGAAATCAACCTGCAAACCTCCTTCTCAGAAATCGGTCTGAGCAAAGAGCAAGAATCGGCGGAGAACAAAGTTACTCTCTGCCGCCACTACATTACCTTCGATATTCATGAAGAACTAAAAGTTATGATTGAAGACGAAGAATGGGATAATTTTATAACAGTCGGAGACCTATTTGAGTGCGTCAGACTCAAGTTGGACAAGGCTGCTTAAAATTTTTCTTTCGAATACAATAAGAGTGCTCGCTTTCGCGAACACTCTTTTTTCTTTACCATGAAATGCTTATTAATTATATTTTTACCCGGCGCATTAGTAGAGTATTGAATACTATACTTAAGGAAGAAAAGGACATCGCTCCGGCGGCAATAATCGGACTGAGCAGTAGCCCGTAGGCCGGATAAAAAACGCCGGCCGCAATTGGAATGGCGATGATATTGTAGAAGAAGGCCCAAAATAAATTCTGTTTAATTTTATTCATGGTCAGGCGGGAAATTTTGAGCGCCTGGCTAATCTTATTTAGATCACCATTAAGCACGGTAATGTCGGCCGACTCAATCGCGACATCGGAACCGGTGGCCATGGCGATGCCGATATCGGCGGCCACGAGAGCGACAGCATCGTTAATTCCGTCGCCGACCATTGCCACAATTAGTCCGCCTGTTTTCAGAGATTCAATTTTAGCGGCCTTTTCCAAAGGTGAAACTTCGGCAATCACTTCATCAATACCGGCTTGCGAAGCGATATAAGCAGCCACCTCTTGGCGATCACCAGAAAGCATAATCGTTTTGATACCTAATTTTTTCAGAGACGCGATGGCGGCGGCGGCATCAGGTTTTATTTTATCGGCGACGGCAATTAAACCAAGAACGTGGGTTTCGTCGCTTAAAAGCATTATTGTCTTACCTTGTTTTTCTAATTTGCCAATTTCTATTTCCGGCAAATTAAACTTTTTTGCTCGCATCATTTTAACATTGCCCAGCCAATATTTCTTTAAATTAATTTCGCCACTAACGCCTTCGCCGGGTATGGCCTGAAAGGCGGTGGCCATGACGAGGTCGAGCTTGGCTATTTGCGCAGCGTGAATTAAAGCTTGAGCCAAGGGGTGCTCGGAATGATTTTCGAGGGAGGCGGCGAGCGTTATTAGTTCGTCGCGCTCGATGCCATAAGGTGTACTATCGGTCACGCTGGGCTCGCCGGCGGTAATCGTGCCGGTTTTATCAAAGACCATTATTTTTGTTTTGCCGAATTTTTCCAGGCTTGCAGCATTTTTTATGAGCAGGCCATTTTTACTGGCCAGGCCGAGACCAACCATGATGCCGGTTGGTGTTGCCAAACCAAGCGCGCAGGGGCAAGCGACGGCTAAGAGACTCACAAAACAAGTAATGCCGAGACTAACGGTTTGCGACCAACTGAGATAATGCGGCCCGATTATTAACCAGGAAGCGAGAGTAATTAGAGCCAGTCCCAAGACGATCGGCACGAAGATACCGGCAACATAGTCAGCCATTTTTTGAATTGGGGCTTTGGAGTTTTGGGCGCTCGCCACCGCTTTAATAATTGAAGCTAAAACCGTAGTTTCACCGACCTGGTTTATTTTTATTTTTAGTACGCCCTCTTTATTAATGGTGGCGCCAATAACTTTATCGCCCACTTTTTTATCAACCGGTAAAGATTCGCCCGTCAGCAAGGCTTCGTCTACGGCCGAAGCGCCGAAGGCAACCTCGCCGTCGGCCGGAATTTTCATGCCCGGCTTGACGATAACTAAATCGCCGATTTTTAAATCGTTAAGAGAAATTTCTTTTTCTACTCCGTTTTCCTCAATCAGAGCGGTTTTCGTTTGGAGCGCCATTAATTTTTCTATTGTTTCGTTGGTCCGTAGCTTTGCTTTATTCTCGAGATATTTACCGAGATAAACCAAAGTAATAACGACTACCGAAACGTCGAAGAAATAGGCGTCGCTTAAGCCCAGACTAAGACGGAGGGCGGGGAAAAGATAAATGAGAGCCGAATAGAAATAAGCTGTGCCGGTACCGATACCGATTAAGGTATCCATGTTTGCCTTGCCGTAGCGGAAGAAGCGGACGGCGGCGCTTAGAAAATCACGCCCGACCCAAAATATAATAGCCGTTGAGGCGATAAACATAAAGGGCATGACAATAGAGGCGGGTAGCAATTCTTTAAGCGGCAAATCTAAGTATTGGGCGGCGATTGACCAGAGGAGAAGGATAAGCATTATCGTCGTGACGGGCAGGGCTACACGCAGCTTTTTCTTTTGGTTTAACAATTCCTCATTTTTTTGTTTTTTAAAAACACTAAGTTGGCTTGTCGGTTCGCTTTGGGTGCCAGAACCACCGACTACTTTTTTTTTAGGCTTCTCCGAGTCGAACAGAAATTGATAACCCAGCTTTTTTAGCCTTTCATTAATATCGGCCTGATTGAGATCTTGACGCGTTACAATCTCCGCCTGTTCGGTCATGGGGTTAATATTAATTTCTTTAATATTATCGTCCTTTCGTAATTCTGATTCGATTAATTTCGCGCAGGAGGCGCAATGCATCCCGGTGACGCCGACTGTTATTTTATTTTCCATAAATTTATTTTACATTAAAAGTTCCGGTATACATCCCCATTGAACAGGAGAAGGCAATCGTCCCGGCAGATGTCGGAGTGAATTCAATAATATTTTCTCCCGGCTGTAATTGTTTTTGCAGCTTGAGCGAAGGGACAACAAGCGCGCTGGCGCAGGAATAGGGAGCCTCTGCGTTAACTACCCAACGCACGGGCAGGCCGGCGCTAATCGTAAAGTTATTGGGAATGTAGCCGTGTCCGGTTTCGGTCATGGTAACAATTTGGACACCGTCTTTTATCTCAACCCCGGTACTGGTGGCCGGCGCGGAAGTTGCCGGAGAACTTTTCTTAGCGGGAGCCGAGTTCTCGGTATCGGAAATTTCCGCCGAGGCACCGCTGGAAATTTGAATGAGCTTGAGGCCATTGTTGAGATTAAATAAAGCAAAGAGAATGATGACTCCGCCGGTTAGCTTAAAGAAAATATCGGTATGTTTTTTCTTAAGCAAAGAGGCAAGCCCGCCGATACTGAGCAGGCCGGGGGCAGTACCGAGGGCAAACATGGCCATGACCAAGCCGCCGCCCCAGAAGCTACCGGTGCCGAGCGCATAAATTTGCATGGCCTGAGTAAAACCGCAGGGCAAGAAAAAAGTCAGAGCGCCCAGAATCAAGCCGCTATCCGATTTCATTTTTTTACCCAGTTTTTTGGGGAGAGTAATATCAATATCATTAAGAGCAGGGAAGATATTTAGCAGCTTAAGACCCAGGAATAAAATAACCAGGCCGACCAGAGTCATTAAAATGCCGTTGAAGAAAGGGGAGAGTTTAAAAGTCGAACCGATTAAGCCCAAAACACCGCCGAGGATAAAGAAGCCGCCGATACGTCCGGCATTAAATATGAGGTGCGGTCGAAATTTTTGGAAACGGCTCGCATCCGGGTGTTCTTGCGAATAATTGGCGGCCACGCCGAGCACTAAACCGCCCACCAGGGCTAAGCAGGTGGAAACCCCGGCGACAAGACCGACGATAAGCGCCAAGGGGTAGGAAAATTGCTGGGCCCCCAGAAAGGAACTAAAATCAAATAAATCAGAACGGCTGATTAGCCAGTAGACGCCGATGATTCCGATGAGCAAAAGAAGAATAGTTTCGGTTCTCGGCCCGCTTTTGGCCGCCTCATCTTTGCCCTCTAATTTATAACCCAGCTCTTCTAAACTGTTCTTAATTTCCGGAAGAGATGGTTTCTCTTTATCATAATAAACTTCTGCCCGCCCGGTTTTATGGTTAACTTTGACGCTCGTCACATTCTTAATTTTTTCTAAACGATCTTCACTTAATAATTCACAGGCTTTGCAATGCAAGCCGCTAACGGCCAAATCTAATTTATTAGACATATTATTTTCCGGCTAATTTATTAACTTTTAAAATTTCTTCCACCATTTTCTGTTTAGTCTTCTCGTTAGTTGAAGCCATGGCACTTTTAAAGCAGGTGTTGAGGTGGTTAGCCATAAGCTGTTGGTGGGCGGATTTTAAGAGCCCGATGACGGCCAAATTCTGCTGCATGATGTTGACGCAGTATTCGCCTTCTTCGGTCATATTAATTAAATTTTCACTCAAGCTGCGCGCCTTTTTAAAAGCGATTAGGATGTGTTTTCTTTCTTTGGTCATAGTTTTAAAATATTATTATACCCATACCTGGGGTGGGGGTATGAAAAAATTATAGCACTCCTTAAATTTGCTCGCAAGTGTCTACTGCTTGGCAATTGACCGGAGGGCTATTTTTTGCTAAAATATAAAGAGTTAATCTAAATAATTTATATGACTAATCCAATTAAATTAAGTTTTAAAACCGAGTGGTTCGCCGTTTTGCTAATAATTTTAGCTTTTATCACCGGCGTTTTTTATTATCAAAATTTTCCGGCGCAAGTGCCGACTCACTGGAATTTGCAGGGAGAAGTAAATGGTTATAGCGGCGTTTTTTCCGCCTCCTTCATGTTGCCGATAATGATGCTCGGTATTTATCTGCTATTTTTATTGCTCCCCTATCTTGATCCGAAAAAAGAGCAGTATATTGCCTTTGCCGGCATTTATCATAAATTCAAAGATTTAATTTTGGTTTTTTTATTTATAATGTATATCATGACCGGCTTGAACGGTCTTGGTTATAAAGTCGATGTCGCTTTTTATGTGCCCATTCTTGTCGGCGTTTTATTTGCCCTAATTGGTCTTTTGTTAAAAAATGTAAAAACCAATTGGTTCATGGGAATACGCACTCCTTGGACCTTGTCTTCCGAGGCGGTCTGGGAGAAGACGCATAAGCTTGCTGGCCCCGTCTTTGTTGTGGCCGGCGTGCTCATGGCGGCTACCGCCTTTGTGTCCGCTAATTTGAAAATCGCCCTCTTCGTCCTCGCTATTGCCGTGATTGTCTTAACTCTGCCGATATATTCGTATATGCTTTATACCCAAGAGAAGAAAGAAAGGGAAAGGATAGAACACAAATAATTATTATATAAATATCGCGAAAATTAAAAAGCTCCAACCTTATTGGTCGGAGCTATTTTTTTGAAAACTTTCAATACCCAAAGTTTATTGGCTCTTTGGGGAAGAGCGTTTTTGGAGACTTCTCATTAGTGCTTTGACTATCTTCTCCTAAAAAATCTAACAGAAATGCTTTTGCAACTTCCCACATAATGAATAAAATATCCGCTAGCCAAACTCCGATCCCCAGTACAATGGCATAAATGCCGCCACTGAAGTAAAAGACATCTTTAAATTCCGGTTTTAGAAATTGACCGATGGCAAGAAAGCTTAGGCCGAGCAAAATAATTATAAAACCCGTTTTGGGAAGATAATGAATAATCATCCTGGTCTCTATGGTTTCGTCTTCTCCTTTAGCTCTGTACTTAAGTTGAGCATTGATGTCGACAACTTGTAAGCGATTTCCCAGGGCGGAAAGCAACAGGGTGAAGGCAACGATCATAGCTGTCCAGCTAAATATAATGCTGAAATTTTTGTCTATCAGGTCTAAACGATTTAGGATAAACAAAACTATTAGCGTTAAGCTGCCGGAAAAGTTTATCAGGCTCAAATTACTTATAATTAAAAGTAACTTACTTTTTCCCAGTTGATTACTAATAAATAAGTAAATCGTAAACAAAGCCAAAAGCCAGATATAATTAATCGAGGCCGCTTCCTCGATGGGCCAATACCAAATTGTTAGTTTGGCGGCCAACCCGGTGCCCCCGATTACTAAGGCATTCAAAGCGATTATTTTTAACACCGGCAAGCTTTCGTTAAAAATCTTACTGACGCTGATCATTAATCCGATCCAAGCCCAACTCATTTTTTTTTGCATTTTTTGTTTCTCCTTTCTTTTTTTGGTTAATTTGTTTTGTTTTTTGTTTTTTTATTTTTGTTAAGTTGCAATTCGTTTCCATATTTAAACATTCCGAGATATTTTTGTCAAGTTTTAAAATTAATGAAAAAGGGGTAAAATTTAAGCACTATGTTAAAAGATATTCCCTTGGCCACGTATTTTCGCCCGAAAACTTTAGGTGAATTTGTGGGTCAAGAAAAAAGTATTGGGGAGAAGGGCTGGCTTTATCAGGCCATCAAAAACGATAAAGTTCCTTCTTTGGTTTTTTGGGGTCCGCCCGGCAGCGGCAAAACGACCCTGGCTTTTATTATTGCTAAAGAAACAAAGTCCGAGTTTCACGAACTCAGTGCTACCTCGAGCGGCATTAAGGATTTAAAATTAATTGTCGACCGGGCGAAGGAAAGCAAACGCTTGGGTACTAAGACGATTTTATTTATAGATGAAATTCACCGTTGGAATAAAGCCCAGCAAGACGCGCTCTTACCTCAGGTGGAAAACGGGACCATAACTTTAATTGGGGCGACGACCGAAAACCCGAGCTTTGCCGTTAATGGCGCTTTGCTCTCGCGAGTGAAAGTAATAATTTTGGAAGCTTTGAGCACCGATGATCTGGCGGAAATTATCAAGCGGGCCGCCAAAGAATTGAAAGCAAAAATATCTGCCGACGTGAGCGGGCTAATTGCGACGATTGCCAACGGCGACGCGCGCAAGGCTCTGAATATTTTGGAGAGTGCGATTGAAAGCGGCGGAAAAATTTCGACGCAATTGATTAAGGAGATAATTAGTAAGCCGAATTTACTGTATGATAAGAAAGGCGAAGAGCATTATAATATAATTTCCGCTCTTCATAAATCAATGCGTGGGGGCGATGCGGACGCGACGGTTTATTATCTGGTGCGCATGCTTGAAGCCGGGGAAGATCCGCTTTATATTGCCCGGCGGATGATTCGTTTCGCGAGTGAAGATATCGGCCTGGCGAATAATAGCGCCTTAATGCTCGCAACGGCGGCTTACGACGCGTGTCGCAAGATTGGTATGCCGGAGTGCGGCGTGAACTTAGCACATTGCGCGATTTATTTAGCCAAGTCGCCGAAAAGTATAGTCGCTTATCAGGCCTACGAAAAAGCCAAGGCCGAAGTCGAGACTTCAGGCAATCTGCCGGTTCCTCTCCATTTACGCAACGCACCAACTAAATTTATGAAAGAAATCGGTTACGGGAAAGATTATAAATACAATCCGATGCAAGATGCGAGCGGTCAGGAATATCTGCCGGACAAATTAAAAGGGCGGAAGTTTTTGTAATTTATTTATTGCCCTAATTTATTTAGCGCCAACTTATAGCCGCGACCGTTAAAAGTATGAATCAGGTTGCGGTTTTTGTTTTGATTAAGCTTGCGGCGTAAACTCGCAATATGCGATTCAATCGAATTAGAAAAAGGATCGGCATTATAATCCCAGACATGCTCCAGTAATTGCTGGCGGGAAACTATCTGACTACGATTACGCAAGAGATATTCCAGTAGAGAAAATTCGCGGCGAGTTAGATATAGTTCCCGGCCACCGCGGCGGATTATTTTTGTGCGTGTGCTGAGCGTTAGATTGTCGATTTTATAAAGTTCGCCCTCGGTGCGCGTCGGCCTTTTTAAAATTGCGGTAATACGCATCAATAGCTCGTCAAATAAAAATGGTTTGGTTAAATAATCATCCGCCCCGAGCTTAAAAACTTCCTCCTTGGTTTGGATTTCTGATTTAACGGTGAGCATGATTACCGGCACATGTTTCTTTTCGCTGCGAATTTCCTGTAAAACTTCCGGACCGCTGAGTTTGGGCAGAACATAATCCAGAATTATCAAATCATAATTACCGGTCCGGCCCAAGAAAGCGCCACGTTCGCCGTCCGCGGCAGTTTCGACACTAAACATTTGCGCTTCGAGTCCCTGCTTGAGAAATTCGGCGACCGCGCGTTCATCATCAATGATAAGAATTTTCATAATTTAAAGAATTAATAATTAATGCCTTAATTGTAGCGGACAGGAGTTAAAGATTGTTTAAATATTTTTTAAAGATAAAATAAAGGATGTTAATAAGTTATTTTAGAGATATTTGCCAAAAAATCGCAGAAATAGTAAGATTATTATAATAATAAGACCAAATATATGAAAAATGCCTTATCAAATCAGGAACCTAAAGGAACTCGGGATTGGCTGCCGGAGGAGTTTTTAATTAGAAAATATATTTTTGATACTTGGCGCCGGGTTTGCTTGCGTTATGGTTTTGAGGAATATCTAACTCCGCTTGTTGAAAGCGCGGATATTTATCGTGCTAAATCGGGTGAGGATATCGGAGGTAAAGAACTCGTTACTTTTACCGATCTCGGCGGCAGGGAATTATCGATTCGTCCGGAAATGACGCCCTCAGTCACGCGCTTGGTGACAAAAGTTTATGCGGCGAGTCCGAAACCGCTCAAGTATTTTTCGATTGCCAATTTTATGCGCAATGAAAAACCGCAGCGCGGCCGGAATCGTGAATTTTGGCAATTGAATTGCGATACTTTTGGGAGCGATAATGTCGCGGCCGATATTGAAATTTTGCAATTGGCGCTGGATTTGATGTTAGAGTTTAATCCGCCAAAAAAATCATTTTCCTTAGCGATAAATAATCGAAAATTAATCGATGCGGTTTTAGGATTAAGCGGCGCGGCTAAATTGGCGCCAGAAGCAAAAACCGACGTGGTGCGCACTTTAGATAAATGGGCTAAATTGAGTGCATCTGATATTAAGGAGCGCTTGACCGAAGATGGTTTGGATAAAGCAGCCATTCAGGTTTTGGAAAAGTTTATGGCGAGCACCAGTCTTGAAAAATTATTGTTAGCCTTACCGGAATTAAAAGATGAGGCGGGAATTAAAGAAAGTGAAAAGATTATGTCCGCTTTAAGCGACTTAGGCTATGGTGAATATATTGAATTTAATCCGGCTGTTATTCGCGGTTTTGATTATTATGATGGCATGGTCTTCGAAGTGTTCGATAAAAATCCGGAAAATAATCGCGCTATGTTCGGCGGAGGCCGCTATAATGGCTTGGCGGAAATATTTGGCGAGAAGAATTTCCCAGCCGTCGGCTTTGCACCGGGCGATGAAACCACGAGACTATTTTTAGAGAGTTGGGGTTTGGCCGCTAAAATTTCAGAGGCGGCAGCTGATAAATATTATTTGCCTTTACTGTCCGCCCCACTATCAAAAGAAACTAACGCTCTGGCGCAGAAATTACGCTCTCAGGGTATGAATATCCTCCTGGGTCTTGAGGAACAGAAAATAGGCAAAGCTTTAGAACTCGCCAATAAAAAGAAAATTACCCAGGTTATTATTTTTGGAGAGGAAGAACGGGAAAAGGGCATATATAAGATCAAGAATATGTTGGTGGGTGAGGAAAAAGAATTTAAGATCTAAAATAGCGTAATATATAAAGGAGCAGGCAATTTCGCTGGCTTGACATCTTTATTATTACCTGTTAATATAGAGACAGTTTTTGCTTCGCCTGCGCGACATAATACGTCGCGTTTTATTTTGTTTAAAATTAGAAATCATATGGAAATAAGAAACATCGCCATTATCGCTCACGTTGATCATGGTAAAACAACTTTAACCGACGCGCTTTTACGTCAGACCGGCATGGTCGAGGCGAATATTAGCATGGACAGCAATTCGCTCGAACAGGAGCGGGGCATTACGATTTATGCAAAAAACTGCAGTCTTTTTTATCATGATTCAAAAATAAATATCGTTGACACCCCCGGCCATGCTGATTTTAGTTCAGAGGTCGAGCGGGTTTTGCGTTCAATTGATTCAGTGCTTTTGGTTGTCGACGCTCAAGAAGGTCCGATGCCGCAGACTAAATTTGTTTTAAAAAAATCTTTGGAATTAGGACTCAAGCCGATTGTCGTTATTAATAAAGTTGATAAACCGGCCGCTCGTCCGGCGGAAGTTTCGGAAATGGTTTATGAATTATTTTTGGATTTAGGAGCGACCGATGAACAATTAGATTTTCCGGTTATTTATACAATCAGTAAAACCGGGCGAGCCGGTTTAGAAGCGGATAATTTAGCGGAAAATCTTGATCCTTTGCTCGATTTAATTATTGAACACGTCTCGCCGGCCGCGACCCCGGAAATGATTAGCCTTCCTTTGGCTGCTCAACCTTTTAATTTAGCTTATGATAGCTTTTTAGGTCGTTGCGCCGTGGCTCGTATTTATAACGGGAGCGTTAAGACCGGCCAAACGGTTTATATTGAAAATTTAAATGGTGATACCCGCAGCGGAAAAATCACGAAACTATTTACCTTTCATGGCTTAATGCGTAAAGAAATAACCGAAGCGATTGCGGGCGATATCGTTTTAATCGCCGGTTTAACCGATATTTATATCGGGGAAACAATTTCAGAAAATGCTAATCAAGAAGCTTTGCCGGCTATTTCAATCGATGAACCCACTATTTGTTTAAATTTTTTAATCAACAATTCTCCTTTCGCCGGACGGGAAGGTAAGTTTGTCACCAATCGTCAGCTCCGAGAACGTTTAGAAAAAGAATTGGAAGTTAATGTCGGTTTAAAAATTGATTTTTCGGACACGAATTTTTATAAAGTATTCGGACGTGGTGAACTCCACATTGCCGTGCTCCTCGAAAATATGCGCCGGGAAGGTTATGAGGTTCAGGTTTCTCAACCCCAGGTTATTATTAAAGAAGAGGCTGGACAAAAATTAGAACCGTTTGAAGAAATTTCGGTGGATATTCCTGAAAAAGCGTCGGGCGTGGTTATCGAAAAGATGTCTCGCCGCAAAGGACAGATGACTGACCTCCGTAATCATAACGGTCAGACGAGAATTATTTTCTCGATTCCGACTCGCGGAATTTTAGGCTATCGTGAGGAATTTGTCGTTGATACCCGCGGCGAAGGTATTCTTTGCTCGCATTTTATCGGTTTTAAACCTTGGGTTGGCGAAGTTGAAAAGACTCAGCTCGGTTCGATGATTTCCATGGCGACCGGCAAAGTTTTAGCTTTTTCTCTTTGGAATTTGCAGGATAGAGGTGTTTTATATATTTCTCCGAACATTGAAGTTTATGAAGGCATGGTCATCGGCAATGTCGCTAAGGGTAACGATATGGCAGTGAATCCGATTAAAGGTAAGAAACTGACTAATGTGCGTGCTTCCGGAACCGATGAAGCGATTACTCTAACTCCACCTTGGGACTTAAGTTTAGAGCGCGGTTTAAGCATTGTTAATGAAGATGAATATCTGGAAGTTACTCCGAAAAATATTCGTCTCCGCAAGAAATTATTGACGGAAAATGACCGCACAAAAAGCAAACGTTAAAAAATAAAATTTACCAGACAAAATAAAAAACCCTTTGTGATAAGCAAAGGGTTTTGTTTTTCTGTTTTAGCAGAAAGTAATTTTTTTAGGTTCTGCTTGATTGACAGTCGGGTTGCGTTTCTCTAGGGATGTAGCAAGCATTATCTCTCAGAAAAAAAGAAATGCCAGTTGAAATTAAAAGTATCAATGAACCGAAACCGGAAGGCCATCCAGAAATAATCCGTAATGGATCCCAAATTGAGCCGAGCCAGTTATCATACCCTGACATAATTGATAGGACGGAGGTCGCTATTAATATGATAGAGCAAATAAGGCCCACCCAAAGCATAAGGCTTGAAAATAAAAAGTGTTCAGACACGGGACCGCTGAGACTCTTTTCCACACGACCACTGCTAATTTCCCAGAGAGAGACTTCTTTAAATACTACTCCAAGAATGATCATTATGGCTAAAAAATAGCCCCAGTATTGAAGCACAATTCCATAGTCTGGCCACATTTTTTTTTCGAGCAGAGAGAAGAGCCAGATAACGGCGGTCGCGGCTATAATAGCCAGCCAATAGTTTAAAAATTTTTTCATTTTCATTGGTTTAGTTATGGGTGAAACAAACTTTAACTGATTTTACAAAGAACTTGATTTTTTATCTTAGTATTTTTAGTGCTGGTTGTCAACAGAAGACAATTTACTGGGTTTTCGAAACCATTTCTTTAATTGGGCTAAAGCTAAAGCGATGTAGGGGACAGGGGCCAAATTCAGCGATTTTAGCGAAATGTGCTTTGGTGCCATAGCCTTTATGCTTAGCAAAGTCATATTGCGGGTATTTTTTATCGATTTCGGTCATGAGCCAATCCCGGCTTACCTTGGCGATAATCGAGGCGGCCGCGATACAAAAGACTTTAGCGTCACCGCCGATAATCGCTGTTTGGGCTTTGTCTAATTTTGGGATTTTAAATTTGCCGTCAGTCAGAATATAATCAGGTTGAATCTTTAATTTTTTAATGGCCCGGCGCATCGCCAAAAAACTGGCCTGAAGAATATTAATTTTATCAATCGCGAGATTATCAACGACGCCGATTTCGACCGCCAGGACTTTTTCTTTTATGATGCCAAATAATTTTTCCCGTGTTTTGGCGCTTAGTTTTTTAGAGTCGGCAACCAGGGCTAATTCGTCGCTGTCGATGCGAAAATTTTTATCTATCACAACACAGGCGGCAACGACCGGACCGGCTAAAGGGCCGCGGCCAGCTTCATCCACGCCACCGATTAAGTCGTAGCCGAGATCAAAAAATTTTTGTTCTGTCTTTAGGTCTAACATATTTGTATTATATCATAGTTATGAAAAATCTATTCAAAACATTTAAGTTTTTTCAATCTTTTCATTTTTAACTCCATTCTTGTCAAGCCTCTGATTTTGTGGCAAGCTATAGGTAAATAATAGGCCCGGGTGGTGAAATTGGTAGACACACAGTGTTCAGAACGCTGCGGGAGAAATCCCATGGGGGTTCAAATCCCCCCTCGGGCACAGAGGGTCGTTTGGCTCAGCTGGTTAGAGCGCCGCGTTCACATCGCGGAGGTCAGTGGTTCGAATCCACTAACGACCACAATAATTAATAATTATATGAAGAAAGTTTATTTCTTGTTAGGTTTTGTCGGCCTCGTAGTTATTATTCTTTTTGCAATTCGTTTATCCAGCCCCGAAGATGACTGGATCTGTAGTAATGGCGAGTGGCAAAAACACGGTCATCCGAGTGCGGCCATGCCGACAACACTTTGTCCCGGTTCTATTAGCAGCTCTACTGCGCAGACAGTCGCCACCTCAAGTCCAATCATTCCAAGCGCTACCGAGCCGCAAGCCACTTTTAGTTCCGAAGCGATGGTTCTGAGTCCGAAACAAAATGAAGTTGTCAGCTCGCCACTTAAAATTGAGGGGCAGGCTTTAGGCTCTTGGTTTTTCGAAGCATCATTACCGGTAAAGCTGGTGGCTGAGAACGGAAATCTAATCGCTGCCCACTTTGCGACTGCCGAGAGCGATTGGATGACCGAAAAGCCGGTTAAATTTAATTCGGAGCTTATATTTTCAACGACGGCGACGAGCGGCTATTTAATTATATCGAAAGACAATCCTTCCGGTCTGCCGGAGCATGACGGCTCGATTAAGGTACCGGTGCGCTTTAAATAAATTTATCTAAAAATATATGGGGATTGATCAACCGCTAAATTATCTTAATATCAAGCCGGGAGATAAAATTGACGTCAGCGCTTGGAGTAAATTTGATAAGAATAAAAAAGCGGAGACTGAATTGCGGCCGGAAAATTATTTGCCGAGTTTAAAAGACGCCTTGGCGCACCAAGCCGCTGAAGCGAATTTGAGTCTACCGGATTTTTTGGATGAAGGCGGTAAAATAAAAATGGCTGGTGTGAGTGATTTAAAAAGTCACGAGTATTTAGTTAATGTCCAAGAGGAAACCTTTAGCCGTGAGGCGGGAAAGAGTTTAGAAGTTTGGCGGCGCGATAAAGAGCGGAGTTCGGCTAACCTAACAGAGATGGCACTCACGGTTATGCTTCATAAATTTCTTAAAGAAAACTTCATTGTTGCCCGTTCTTCTGATTTCGATGATTATAATAATGGTGTTGATCAAGTTCTGGTTTATAAAGCGACTGGGGAAGTGGTCTGCGGTTTCGATGAGGTTATTGTTAATCCGAGCGACAAGGCGGAAACTTTCAAAAAGACGAGTAAACTTGAAAAGATAATGGCCAAGGGTGGCGCCAATATTCAATATGGCGCAAAAATGCAGGACGGGAATTTAGTGAGAGCGGAAGTAAGGAAGGTGCCCGCATTTTATATGTCACTAAGCAAAGCGGAACTGGTAGAACTTTTGGAGAGCTTAAAGAATAATCCGGAGAAGATTACACCGATCGAGGAGAAAATTTTTGGTCAACTATTAGATTCATTGCGCGAGCAGGTGGCAGGAAAAAATTTAAATCCGGACTTGCGGGCTAAAACGCAATCTGCCTTAGAAAAACTGCACACGGGATTTAATCAGGATAAATTAGTCGCTTAATATTTTTGTAACATATAATTTTATGAAAACATTAATCGTTTTTTATTCGCGAACCGGGATAACGAGAAAAGTGGGGCAGAAAATTGCGGCTGAACTCGGCGCTGATAGCGAAGAGATTATCGATACGGAAAATCGGGCCGGCGCTTGGGGCTATTTAAAGAGCGGGAAAGAAGCCATGCAGAAAAAACTGGGAGTAATCGCGCCAGTCAAGTATAATCCGGAGAATTATGACTTAGTCGTTGTCGGCACGCCGACCTGGTCAAGCACAATGGCCTGCGCGGTGAGAACGTATTTGACTGAGCACAAGACGGCGATTAAAGAGATCGCTGTGTGGGCAACCCATATCAGCGGGGGCGGCGAAAAAGCTAATCGTTTTATGGCCGAGCTGGTTGGAAAGACGGCGCGCGCGGAAATCGTTTTAAAAAGTAAAGACGTGGCTACGGATAATTATGATGAAAAATTTACCGCCTTTATCGAAAAGCTGAAATAGAAAATTGATTATGAGACACAAATAAAAAAACCTGGAGCTTATGGGCTGACCAGGTTTTTAGTATGGCATTACTGTCCATACTGATAGTATTAATCGAATAGTTTACTTTGGATTGTTTTTTTTCTTGCGAAGAACAATAGCTAAAATAATTATCATAAAGACGTTTCCCATCAAGTATAACCCCATCGTCATCGTTAGAGTCTCAATTGTTTGAAGGAACATGTATTTCAAAAATAGAAATACTAATGCCGCAGTGAATATGCCCACAATAAAAGCAATAATTGGTTTACAACTATAAATTGCATAGCCGATTATTAGCCCGAAAGCCACGAGGCATAACATTAGAAAAGTGCCAGAGTTTCTTGCGTCATTCGCACTATTTTTTTGGACATTACAGACGGTGAATTTTTTTAAGCTATCACCGACTAAAACCGCCCAGTTTTCGTCGAAGCGATTGTTGATTGTTAAACGTCCTTCCTCTAATTTGATTTGGCTCCATTTTTGCATGGACTCGTAGATGTAGTTTTCACTCAGGTAGGCTTTTACCCAATCATGCTCTGGTATGGACGAATCAATAAAACTAAGACTATCCAGTATCTCTTTTACCAGGAAGCCCTTGCTTGTTGTTATTGGGCAAAGCGGACAAATGAGATAATATTTCCCATTTGGCATCAGTATGATATTCAAACTATCAGCGTTTTGGATAACCGATTTTCGTTGCCCGACGGTAACGGACTGAAGTAGGGTCGAAGGAAATTCTGAACAATAAGCTGTGCCTAAAGGCATTAAAATGATAGTCAGAACGACTATCGTAACGATAAACAATTGCTTTTTCATGACAGGGTTATTTTTGTGGTTTATTGGATTAGGTTAATTATATTTTAAAAGGACAAGGCGTCATTTAATTTGACTCTTTAATTTATAATATTTATGTGTATTTGTCAAACCTAAGTTTTACTATATATTTTTAGGCTTTATTTGTTAAAAAGCCTGTTTTCTTTTATACTTAAATCAGATAATAACCATATGAATACATTAAAGCTCTACAATACGCTTAGCCTCAAGAAGGAGGAATTTAAACCTATCAAATCGGGTGAAGTTGGACTTTATACCTGCGGCCCGACTGTTTATAATTATGCGCATATTGGAAATCTCCGAACTTATTTATTTGAGGACTTTTTGAAAAGAACTTTAGAGTATGACGGTTATGAGGTCCTGCATGTCATGAATATAACCGATGTCGGCCATTTAACCGGCAATATGGATATGGGAGAGGACAAGTTGGAAGTAGGAGCTAAGCGCGAAGGGAAAAGCGCCCTAGAGGTAGCTGCTTTTTACGAAGTCGCTTTTAAAAAAGATTTAGCCGCTTTAAATATTGAAGAACCGAATATTTATTGCCGGGCAACCGAAAACATTCCCGAACAGATTGAGCTAATCATGATGCTTGAGAGTAAGGGCTATACTTATAAAACCAGTGACGGCGTTTATTTTGATACCTCATTAGTGAAAGATTATAATAAGTTGAGCCATTTGCCGCTTGAAGAACTAAGGGAGGGCGCGCGGGTCGAAAAAAATCCGGAGAAGAGAAATCCGACTGATTTTGCTTTATGGAAATTTTCACCGACACCAAGCGAAGGCGGCGCTAAACGCCAGATGGAATGGGATTCACCTTGGGGCATCGGTTTCCCGGGTTGGCATATCGAGTGCTCGGCCATGAGCCAGAAGTATTTAGGCGAAGAGCTGGATATCCACTGTGGCGGAATTGATCATATAAATATTCATCATACGAATGAAATTGCGCAATCGGAAGCCGCCACCGGAAAGAAATTTTTTAATTATTGGGTTCACGGCGCCTTCTTGAATATCAAAGGGGGTAAAAAAATGGCGAAGAGCGACGGTAATTTTTTAACGCTTGATAAGGCCTTGATTGCGGCCAACATTAATCCGCTGGCTTATCGTTTTTCCGCTTTGCAGGTTCATTATCGCAAGCCGATGGAATTTAGCGAAGACGGCTTGAAGCAGGCGCTCGAGGGTTTAAATAGTTTATTGATACAGGTGGCAGGTTTAGGTTCTAAGGTGGGAAAGATAGACTCTGAATTCAAAGAAAAGTTTCTGGGAGCGATTAATGACGATTTGAATTTTGCGAAAGCCTTGGCAACCCTCGCCGCTGTTTTAAAATCAAAGTTAAACGATGCGGACAAACTGGGAACAATTTTAGATTTTGATCGCGTCTTGGGATTACGTCTTGATTTGGCGAAGAACTATGCGCCAGTCGAGTTTCGCTTTACCGATTTGGCGAGCGACGTGCAAGCGCTTATTAACGCGCGCCAGGAAGCGCGCGATGCCAAGAACTGGGAGGAGTCCGATCGTTTACGCCTGGAAATCCGAAAGAAAGGCTATTTGATTGAAGATATTAAAAACGGCTTTAAAGTTTCTCAGCTATAAAAGGAGTTTCAGTTTAAAAAGAAAGCGGAATTATGCCTAAAAATTTTTGGTTAAAATTAAAAAATAGCGGCCGGCCGATTTTGGCGCTGGCGCCCTTGGCTGGGTTTACGGACTCGGCTTTTCGGCAGATCTGCCGCCAACTTGGCGCCGATGTTGTTTATAGCGAAATGGCTTCTGTCACCGCCCTTTTTTATAATCAGAAAGTTAAGAATAATGCCACCTTAGAACTATTGAAATTTGATAGAACAAAGGAAAAATATTACGTTGTCCAATTATTTGGCGACAATCCCGAACATTTTGCTGTCGCCGCTAAAATTATTACCGAAAAAATAAAACCGGACGGAATCGATATTAATTTCGGCTGCCCGGTCCCCAAAGTAATTAAGCAGGGAGCAGGCGCCGGACTCATGAAAAATCTACCGGTCGCGCGCGCGGCCATTGAAGCGGTACTCGCAAATACTGATTTGCCGGTTTCCATAAAAATTCGTACTCAAGCAGGAATGGTTACGGCCGCCCAGTTTTTAGAAAATATTTCTGATTTACCCGTCTCCGCCTTAATGATTCATGGGCGCTCTTTAGCCCAGGGCTTTGCCGGAGTTTCCGATTGGAAAATAATTAAATCTTTACATAAATATTTTCGGGGTGTGATTTTAGTTAACGGCGGAATTAATAACTTGGCGGACGCCAAAAAAGCTCTGCGGCAGAGCGGAGCAAATGGCTTGGGTTTGGCGCGGGGAGCACTGGGCCGCCCCTGGCTGTTTAAAGAAATAAAAAAAGATTTGGTTATCAATTTAAGCGATAAGAAAATTTTTAAAATTGCGCTTGCTCACGCCGAACTTGAACAGGCACAAAAGGGCCGGCGCGGTATTATTGAATTCCGCAAGCACTTGGTCTGGTATATGCAAGGCCTGGCCGGTGCGGCTAAACTGCGCGAGCAATTAGTTAAGGTTAGCTCCCTAAAAGAAATTAAAAAAATACTAACAATATGATTTTATATATCAACACAAGCGGCGCGGATGAAATTATTATTGCTCTTCGTAGTGCGGAAAAAATAATTGCGAGCAAAAAAATTTCCGCCCCGCGCCAGCAGTCAGAAAAATTATTGCCTGGTATTGAGCGCTTGCTTAATAGCAAAAAAATAAAGCTGTCGCAATTAACGAAGATTGTTGTCGCGAGTCACGGTGGCAGTTTTACGGCGCTTCGCATCGGCGTGATTACCGCCAACGCGCTCGCCTACGCTTTGAAAATTCCGGTTGAAGCGGAGCCAAAAACACTCATAAAAAATAAGAAGTTTTCCGGTTATTCTTTGGTTGAACCGATTTATGATCGCGAACCAAACATCGGAATTTCAAAAAAGGCGCTTATGTAGGCCTGTGTGTTAACTGTTGAAAACTTTTAGACTATTTTGGCAAATTATATTAGATGAATATAGACCACTTGTTAATAAGTGGTTATTTTGGTATTTTTTGCCTTATTTTAGAGGAAAGATTAGTGTTGACCATAGGGGGTTGGTGGTGTATAATTAAACTTGTAAGGTGAAATGTGGGGAATAGTGGTGAATATGCTTGTCTTCACCACTGTTCTCTCTCAAAGCGAATATGTTTATCGGTGAATATAATCACAATTTAGATGACAAAGGACGCCTAGCCATTCCGGCCAAGTTTCGTGCCATTTTAAAAAAAGGAGCAGTTGTTACCAAGGGTTTGGACAATTGCTTGTTTTTATATTCTAAAGAACAATTTGAAGCGATTGCGAAAAAATTAGCCGCCTTGCCGGTTAGCCAAGCGAAAGCGAGAGCTTTTAGCCGCCATATGTTAGCGGGTGCGATGGATTTGGAATTTGATAATCAGGGCCGTATTACTTTACCGGAATATTTACGTCTCTTTTCCGGTTTAAAGAAAAAAATTATTGTGGCCGGTTTATATAACCATTTGGAAATCTGGGACGAAGGCGCCTGGCATAAATATAAAAACGAAAGCGAAAAAAATAGTAATGCGATTGCTGAAGAATTGGGTGATTTAGGAATTTAATCCTATGTCTTACCAGCATATCCCCGTCATGTTAAACGAAGTTCTTGAACACTTAAAGCCGTCGGCCGGAAAAAAATATCTTGATTGCACTTTGGGTGGCGCCGGTTATACTCTGGCTTTAGCCAAACTTGTCGGTAAGAAAGGGCAGGTGATCGGAATTGATTTGGATGAAATGGCGATTAAAAACGCGCAAGCCTTAATTAATGAACAGAAATTGCAAAATATAACCCTGATTAATGATAACTTTAAAAATCTAAAAACGATTGTCGGCGAAAATATTTCGCCTGATGCCAAATTCGATGGCATTGTCTTCGATCTCGGTTTGTCTTCGGCCCAACTGGACGATGAGGTTCGGGGCTTCTCCTTTAAAGGACAGCGGCCGCTGGATATGTCCTTTGGACCGGCCAACGAGAAATCAACTGAAGAAATAGTAAATCATTACCCTCTTCTGGAATTGACGAGAATCTTTCGAGAATATGGCGAAGAGAAACATGCTTACCGCATTGCCAAGGCGATAGTGACCGCCCGGCACATCGAGAGACTAAAAAGTACGGCCGATCTGGTTAGAGTCATTGAAGAAGCGATTCCGTTTCGCTATCAGTCAAAAATCCATCCGGCTACTCGCGTTTTCCAGGCTTTGCGGATGGAAACAAACGAAGAACTGCTGAGTCTCGAGGCCGTCTTGCCCGACGCCGTCTCTCTACTCAAAACTGGCGGACGCATCGTCGTCGTTTCATTCCATAGCGGCGAAGACAGAATCGTTAAAAGATACTTTAAAGGAGAAAGCCAGATAAAAATCATAACTAAACGCCCCTTGATACCGGCTGAAGAGGAAACAAAAGATAACCCTCGAGCCCGAAGCGCAAAATTACGGGTGGGGGAAAAAATTTGATAATTTTTAGATTAATATAATTTCGTAAGTCTTGTATGACCAAAATTATTAACTGTTATCAGACGCCAAGCAACCGAACCGCGAAAGGCAAGCGGATAAATTTGAAATTATTCAACATCGGCATTTCCGCCTTATTGCTTGGTTTCGGAATATTTTATTTGGTCACGGTAAGCGATCTCGCCGTGAGGGGATTTGCTCTCCAAGAATTAAAATCACAAGCCAATGTCTTGGCCAGTCAAAAGCTGGACTTTGAAGAGCAAGTCAATAATTTACAGTCATATTATTCTTTAAATTCGCGAACGCAAAAATTAAACATGGTTGCCATTGGCGAAATCGATTATCTCAAGGTAACGCCGGCGGTGGTTGCACGTAAGTAATATGTGGCGTGAAAATAAAAATAAATCTCGGCCTGAAGTCAACAAGACCAGTATTAATCGTCTCCGTTTAGTCGTGGCGATTATTTTTTTATTAATCGGCTCTTTGATTTATAAATTGTTCTCGGTCCAAATCGGTCAATTCGATTTATATACGGCGCTCGCTTCTTCCCAGCACCAAGTTAATAGTCAGCTGCAACCGGAAAGAGGGAAGATATATTTAAGCGAGAGTGTAAATGGCCAAGAAAAGCTTTACCCGCTCGCCACCAATAAAGACTTCGCTTCCGTTTATGTCGTTCCTAAAGATATTACTGACCCGCGGGGCGATGCGGAAAAACTGTATCAATATTTTGATGAGCCGGCTTTAATGAAGGCGGGGACCGAAAAATTGGCAACCGGAACGGTATTTATAATCGCGACCAGTACCAAAGAAGAAATTATTAACAATTATTTAAAGAAATTGGATAAACCGGGCGATCCTTACGAATCTCTTGATAAAAAGTTAGGCACCGAAGATTTATTCAAGCTTTATGCATATCTCGCCTCCAGCTCGACGGCTCCCGTTAGCGCGGAGAACTTAGAGCTTAGAAATGACCAAGTTGTATTCAGAGATAAGGCATCGACCACACCGAAGTTCAGTTTGCCCGGTTTCGGCTTTGATTTGGAAAAGTATCGTTATTACCCGGAAAAAGAAATCGCTTCACATGTGCTCGGTTTTGTCAGTTATGTCGATGGTGAAGGTAAAGGCCGCTACGGTTTGGAAGAATTTTTTAATGACGAATTATTCGGAAAATATGGTTCATTAAAGTCGGAAAAGGCCGGACAAAGCAATACGGTCATCGTTAATGACCGTGAGTATGTTAAGCCAGAAAATGGTTCCGATTTAATTTTGACGATTGATCGCAATATTGAGTTTGTGGCTTGCGAAAAATTAAAGGAAGCGGTTAAAGCCCATGGTGCGGATGGCGGCAGTGTTATTGTTATGAATCCTAAGACCGGCGCGATTATTGCCATGTGTTCCGTTCCCGATTTTGACCCGAACAATTATGGCGAAGTTAAAGACATGGCTGTTTTTAATAATCCTGTTACCTTTGATCAGTATGAGCCGGGCTCGGTATTTAAAACCGTGACCATGGCCATTGCCGTTGATCAGAATAAAGTAACCCCTAATACCACCTATAAAGACGAAGGTGAAATTATGATTAACGGTTGGCCGAAGCCAATTCGAAATTCCGATTTTGATACAAAAGGCGGACACGGCATCGTTGATATGAATACGGTTTTGGAAAACTCGCTCAATACCGGTGCGATTTTTGCCATGCGCCAGGTAGGACCGAATACCTTTGCTGATTATTTAAAGAGTTTTGGTTTTGGGGAAAGAACAGGGATTGAATTGGGTTCGGAAAGCCCGGGAAATATCGACAATCTGCTTAAGCCGAAGGTGCGCGAAATTGATGCGGCGACCGCCGCTTTCGGACAAGGTTTGGCGGTAACTTCGCTGCAAATGATTCTGCCTTATCAAGCTATCGCTAATAAGGGAGTCATGATGAAACCGTATGTAGTAAAAACGATTGTTCATGGCGACGGCACTAAAGACGAGACGCAGCCCCAAATTATGAAACGGGTAATTTCTCCGCAAACAGCCGATACGATGTCGGCCATGCTGGTTAATGTCGTCGAAAAGGGACACTCAAGCAAGGCGTATATTGCCGGCTATTATATCGGTGGAAAAACCGGTACCGCGCAGATTCCGACGGCCGGTGGATACTTAAAGAATCAATATATTCATACCTTTGTTGGTATCGCGCCGATTGAAAATCCGAGCTTTGTCATGCTGACAAAGATGGATAGTCCGAAAGATGTGACTTATGCTGAAGGTTCCGTGGTCCCGCTTTGGAAGGATATTGCCGACTTTATTTTGAAATATTATCAGGTACCGCAAACGCGGAAATAATATGAAGAAACTCTTGGAATTAAAATTGAAAACTTTAGCGAAATTGATACTTAAAAAATATCAGCCGATTGTAGTTGGCATTACCGGTTCAATCGGCAAGACCAGTGCGAAAAACGCGATTTTTGAAGTTCTGCAGGATAAACTAAGAGTGCGCACGAGCATAAAAAACTATAATAATGAAATCGGTTTGCCGCTAACGATAATCGGACAAGAATCTCCGGGACGAAATTTATTTGGGTGGGCAGGCTTAATCTTTAAAGCCCTGGGCTTGATACTGGTCCGTGATAAAAACTATCCGCAAGTTCTCGTTTTAGAAATGGGCGTGGATAGACCGGGGGATATGGATTACCTAACTTCAATTGTGCCCGTCAACGTAGGCGTGGTAACCGCGGTTAGCTATTCCCATTTAGAATATTTTGGCAGCATCGTAAACATAAAAAAAGAAAAACAGGTGTTGATCGAAAAATTAGATTCTAAGGGTTTGGCAGTCCTTAACTTCGATAATGGCTATACAAAGGAAATGGCAAGCGTTAGCCAGGCGCGGGTGATTACTTATGGCCTCAAAGAAGGAGCAAACTTACAGGCCCAAGATATAGTTTATAATTATACTAAAGATGGCTACGATCTTTTTGGGATAAATTTTAAATTAAATTATAACGGAGCGATTGTGCCAGTAACGATGAAGAACGTGATGGCGGAAACCGCTATCTACGCCGGTCTGGCGGCTGTGGCGGCGGCACTTTATTTTGATTTTAATTTGGTTGAAGCGGCCCGAGCACTGACCGATTTCAGTTTGCCGAAGGGGCGGATGAATCTTCTTCCGGGTATAAAACACACTTTCATTATTGATGATACCTATAATTCTTCTCCCGAAGCGGCTCTCGCTGCCGTAAAAACATTGGCGCAAATAAAAGTTGATGCCGGTGCGGAAAAGTATGCGGTGATGGGCGACATGCTTGAAATTGGCAGCTATACCGAGGAGGGACACAAGGCAGTCGGTCGGCAAATTGCAGCGAGCGGCATTAATCAATTAATCGCGGTCGGCGAAAAGGCGCGTGATTTTATTCACGGAGCGAAAGAAGAGGGGATGGAAGATGATTATATTTTTTATTTTGATCGGCCGGACGAGGCCGGGCGATTCTTGCAGAATCGGATTAAGGCAGGCGATGTTTTATTAATTAAGGGTTCGCAGGGAGCACGCATGGAAAAAGTGGTTAAAGAATTAATGGCGGAACCGGAGCGGGCAGAAGAGTTGATTGTGCGGCAAGGCCCCGAGTGGGAAGGGAAATAATTTAAAAAATTTTTAGATAAAAAAGAGCCCCGTTTTTTGACGGGGCTTTTGCAATCTTTTTGCTGTGGACTTACGCGGTCGCGATTTTTTCGTTTTTTTTCATTTTTAATAGCAGGGCTTCGAAATTGTTTTTTGGGGACCACTCAACCAGTCCAAGATTTACTAGGGTAGCTATCTCCTCGACGTCTTGCCGCCATTGCTTGGTCGGTATTTGGCAAGCCGAAACAATGGGAATACCTTTATACTCGGACATTTCAGACCGGTTGAAAGCACAGGCAATCATAACCACATCACAGCCCAGATCTTCAACCAACTCAACCATCTGGTCAATCGATGAAAAATTGTTGCTAACATCCTCTATTATACAGACTCTTTTGTTGGCAGCTATTTTATGCCTTTCCAATATCGGTTCACTTTTTTCCTTCGATTTATCTGTTTTGAGGGCTGTCACTTTTTTGCTGGTAAATACAGTTTCTGAACCCGGGAAAAGATCACTCACAGCACCCGCTAAGAGAATGCCGCCATAGACAGCCCCCAGAAAGATATCCGGCGGAACCCAGGGGAGACCATTAATTTTGTCTGCTATTAAGTGGGCAAAATATCTGCGGATAGCTGGAATTTTTTCGGCGTAGGCAAAGTCGTAATACTCCGCTCCGACAAAATTCTTTTTAAGTAATTTGGCATCGGGTTCCTCGGATTCTTCGGGAACCTCATATGTGCCGTTGTAGGCGACTAAGGGGCCAATCATTTCTCCTTTTAGGTTCATTGCATTGTAGTAACCGTCGCAATTTTTCAGGGTTGTTAAAGGGTCATTGTAAATGATTAGGCTTTCTTGAACCCAGAAATATTTTTCAATCTCAAGCGCTTCCGCCATCGCGACGTAGAGTCGGCGCGATTCTTCGGCTGCTTTTTGGGTAAAATCCTCACCTGACCCCGCGAAAATAACACTTGAAGAGGCGTTAATTGCTATCGAGCCCCAACCGGTGAAGGCTGTTTTTACAGTTTCTCTAATGAAGCCACCCTGTGTACCAACACCGGGAATCAAAAGCCACAATGAATTATCAACAATTGCACGAACTCGCGTGAGATGGTCGGAATAGACCTTTCCTGACCCTTTAGGAAATTCATAGGCAGCGGCCATGACTAAGCCGGAATTTTCAGTTATGCCGAGTTCTTTCGACCATTGTAGAATCTTTTCCGCCATAAATTCCCAGTAGCTTCCACCGTCAGCCAATTTGACATCCTGAACCTCTCTTGCTGCCGGGTTGCTCGTATAGCAAAGGCCAACGATACCCCTAAGCTTGTTGTCGGGATCGACCAGGAATTCCATGCAGTCTTTACCCATGTAAGGGGAAAAGTTCATGCCTTCGGTGCCGTCAATATCGAATTGAGCGATGCGATATTGTGTTTGCGTACGACCGATATCACCACGTTTGCAATCCGTGAACACGACGATATCGGGATACTTGGTTTCAATGTAAGTGATAACAACTTGCATAGCGATTACGCCTCCGGTAATTGCCTCCCAGTGCGCCCGCTGTAATTTATACATACAGGTAAAAGCCGCGGTAGCATCAATTATCCGCATCATCCAGATAGCGGTATCGGTGGCGTCATGCGAGCCGGCCGGACCAGGGGTTCGTAAATGGGCGGGCATTTTTTCTAAAAGAGGATCAAGTCCGACACAAAGCAAGGATTTGGTTTTTTCCTGTCGGCGTCGTAATTTTTCTCTGAAACTTATCTGTTCCATAAAAAAGGGGTTTTGGGGGTTAGTATTAAAGCGATTGATATTTATTGTTAAAGAATTAAATTATCTTAATATTTACGCCATAATTTGTCAATTTTAGATTTTATGACTATACTGAAGGCATATGACTATTCTTATTCTTGGCGGGCAGGGAAATCTGGGTACGCAATTAAGTCGAGTTTTTGCTGAAGATCAGACGGTCGTCTCTTGGGATAGGGATGATTTAGATGTTCTGGATTATGCCCTTTTAAGTGAAAAAATCACCGCGCTCCACCCGGATTTAATTATTAATACGGTTGCTTATAATGCGGTTGATAAATGCGAGGATAAAAAGGAATTTGAACTGGCTTTAGAGCTAAACGCAGAATTACCGCGCGTCCTGTCGGAACTAGCCAGGAGCCTGGGGGCGGTTTTCATCCATTTTTCGACAGACTATGTCTTTAATGGGACGGAAAACAAAATGGAATTTACGGAAAGCAATACTCCGAATCCAATCAATAAATACGGTGAAACTAAATTTGCGGGAGAGCGCGAGGTATTAAAGCAATTTGAGCGCGGTTTAGACGCTTATTTAATTCGGACTTCAAAACTTTTTGGCCCCAAGGGAAGTAGTACCTCGGCGAAGCCAAGTTTTTTTGACATTATGCTCGAACTCGCGCAAACTAAAAAAGAAATTACGGTTGTTAATGAGGAGCTTAGCTGTTTTACCTATACACCCGATTTAGCCGCTGCGGTAAAACGCTTGTGGGAAGTCGAAGCGCCATTCGGCATTTATCATTTGGTGAATGATGGCCCTTGCACTTGGTACGAAGGCGCCCAAACCCTATTTAATTTAAAAAAAATTGAAGTATCATTGCGTGCCGTCCGTAGCGAAAATTTATTGCGCGCGGCCCGGCGGCCAAAATTTTCCGTCTTAAAAAATACGAAAATAAAAAAAATGCGCTCTTGGCAAGAGGCCTTGCGCGAATATTTACTTAATTAAAAAATATGCGAGGAATAATTTTATCGGGTGGTTCGGGTACGCGATTACGCCCTTTGACGAAAATAACCAGCAAGCAATTATTGCCGATCTATCATCGGCCGATGATTTATTATCCCCTTAATACTCTTATTAAGGCGGGCATTAAAGAAATATTAATCATTGTTGCTCCGGAAAGAGCGGGTGATTATCTTAATTTGCTCGGTTCGGGCAAGGAATTCGGGGTTAAATTCACGTACGAAATTCAGGATAAACCGGAAGGTTTAGCTCAAGCTTTTTTAATCGGGGAAAATTTTATTGATAATGAAAACGTGGTCATGATTCTCGGCGATAATATCTTCGAGGATGATTTCTCGGAAGATATCAGAAATTTCAAAAGCGGAGCCAAAATCTTTGCAAAAAAAGTGAGCGACCCGGAACGTTTCGGCGTAGTGAAATTTGATAGCGCGATGAAGGCCGAAAAAATTGTGGAGAAACCTCAAGAATATTTAAGTAATTATGCCGTTACCGGCCTATATATTTATGATAAGCGCGTGATTGAAATTGCGAAGGCGATGAAGGCGAGCGAACGGGGCGAACTCGAAATTACGGATGTTAATAATTGGTTTTTAGAAAAAAATGAGCTTGAGGTGGCCGAAGTAAAAGGTGAGTGGCTCGACGCGGGGACATTCGATAGCTTGCTTAGGGCGCAGAATTTTGCCAAAGAAAAGATGGCGGATAAAATGGTTATTTAAATAAAAAAGGGTCGTAGTATTAAACTACAACCCTTCGCGCGATTTAAATTTGATCTCAGACAACTGGAAAGCGATGAACAAAAGCGGCTATTTTTTTTCGATTTTCGTCAAGCTCAATTAACAAATAGAATTTGAAGGATCCGGTGGCCCCATTGCAATGGGAACTTTGGATTTTTACTCCTTCCATTTGGTTAATCTTGGCGATAGCCAGCATTTCGTTGGCCGATTTATCGGCAATTTCGCGAGCCCTTTCTTTTGTCTCTTCAATCCTGTCTTCGTCTGTCTTAGTCAAACAAGCTGTCATGTTGAAAAATTTTTAAATTAAAAGAACGAATATTTTTCACACAGCAAATATAAATCTTTTACTCATTATTGTCAAATTTTTTACGAAATTAGCCGCTAATCTATGAAACTTGTAGTCGGTTTTATAACTTATAACGAGGCCAGCGCGAAATATTTGGCGGATTTTTTGCCAAGTTTAAAAAAGGCACTCAGTTTTTTGGCGCCTAATGAGTTTCGCGTATTTGCTTTTGATAATAGCGACCAAGACAATAATTTAAATCGGGACGCCCTGGAATCGTTCAATGGAGTCGATTCCGGCTTTATCGAATATCTCCAGTCAGGCAGCAATATCGGTTTTAGTCGTGCTTACAACATCATGATTAGAGCTGCCAAGCGCCTGAACGCCGAGTATTTTTTAATGCTTAACCCCGACACTTTGCTTGAAACAGATACAATTTCGGAATTAGTCTCCGCCATGGAGAAGGATTTGGAGCTCGCTTCGGTTAGTCCGAAAATTCGCCGTTGGGATTTTGCCGCCAATACGAAGACCCGAATCGTCGATTCCTGCGGGCTGGTTCTTAAACGCGGGCTTCGTTTTGCCGATTTAGGCCAGGGAGGAGAAGATGATAAGCGTTATGATAAATTCTCTATTCTGGGTCCATCTGGAGCGGCCGGTCTATATCGTTTAAGCGCACTTGAAAAAATTAAGGAAAATGAGCAATATTTTGACGAACGTTTTTTCATGTATAAGGAGGACTGTGATTTGGCGTACCGTCTTTTTCTACGTGGCGCTAAATCATCTCTCGTGCCAACCGCTATCATCTATCATGATCGGACCGCGGCAGCGGCAAACGGAGGCGTGATTAAGAAAATATTTGAGCGGGGTAAAAAAAGCCGACAAATTAGAGCTTGGTCTTTTCGAAACCAACACCTCATATTTGTCAAACATTGGTCTGTCCAAAATTTGGCAAGTAAAATTACGATTATTTTTCAGGTGTTTCTGTTTTTTATTTTTTCCCTTATATTAGAGCAATTTCTCTTAAAAGAGTATTCTGAGGTGGGGCGCCTAAATAAGGTATTGACTAATGTAAAATAATATGATAGATTAGTCTTAATTAGATATTTACAAGTCTATTTTTTTATATGGAAAATTTATTAGAAAAAATGATCAAAGAAGAGAAGTCTGAGGAATTGGCGCGCTTAGACGCAATTAATATCGTTAATTCTTTATTCTCCGAATTATTAGACCGTGAAAAGGATATTTTATCCCGTCGTTTTGGGTTAAAAGGCGATAAGGGCGAAACTCTGGAAAAGATTGGCAGTCTTCATAAACTAACACGTGAACGCGTTCGTCAAATTGAGGCCGCCAGTATTAAAAAAATAAAAAAATTAGAAACCCTGGAAAGCTCATTGGCGATTTTAAAAGACACTGTTCAGAATCTTTTAAGCGAACACGGCGGTTTGATTCGTCGTGATTATCTTTTGGATATTTTAACCGTCATGGCTCTCGAATTAAATAATGAAAACAATGTTTCGGCGGCTGATTATGAAAAGAATCGCGCCTCATACCGCAATCATTTCAATTTCCTTATCTCGAAACTCATGGGTGAGGAGTTAGAACTTGTTGAAAATCACGATAAATTTAATCCGTCCTTTAAGTTGCGGGAAGAAGGCGTTGACCACCTCGAAGAGCTGGCCGATGATTTATTAAAAAAAGTAGAAACATTGAAGAAAACATATACGACCGAAGAATTGCTTGATTTACTTAAGAAACTTGATGCCTACACTAAGCATCAGGTTAAGCTTGCCGAGGGCGGGCAGAGTGATATTTCTTCTGTTTTCAAGAGCCAAGTTTTTCCCGATAAAGCTGAACTTATAAATAATAACAAAATTCTATATTCTTTAATGCAGGCCGTTAAAAATCTGGAACAGAATAAATACGGAGAGTGGGGGATTGCGGATTGGGAAGAAATCAAACCGAAAACAGTCAATGATAAAATTTATTTGATTTTAAAGCATGAAGCTAAACCTCTGCATTTCACGGAAATCGCCAAAAGAATAAATGACATGAAATTTGATAAAAAGACTGCTAACGCGGCGACTGTCCATAATGAGTTAATTCTTGACGATCGTTACGTGCTCGTTAGCCGGGGCACTTATGGCCTAAAAGAGTGGTCAAAATAAGATAATTTTTGTATAAATTAGTCAAAATATTAAAAATCTCGAGATTCAACTCGAGATTTTTTGTTTTTCCGAAAAATATGCTAAAATATAGATGTTAATATAATAAAAAAACTATGGATATAGTTATTAACACGACCGGCTTTGAACGGTTTTTAAATCTGCCCCCGGACCAGATGTTTTGGGCTTTTTTTACTAACTATGGTTGGTTGATTTTAGCCTTCATTTTTTTAGCCGGTGCCCGCGAAGTCTGGCTGCTTTATGTCCAGACAAAATGGTTTAATGCTAATAGTAAGGCTATTTTACTTGCGATTGATATCCCTAAGGGTAACGAACAGTCACCGAAGGCAGTGGAGAATATGTTTACCTATCTGGGCGGTGCACACGGCACGCAGAATTTTTATGAAAAATGGTTTCAGGGGGTTTTTCAAAAATCATTCAGTTATGAGATTGTCAGCCTTGAAGGCTATACCCAGTTTTTAATTAGAACGCCCGCGGAATTTCGCAATTTGATCGAGTCTTCGGTCTATTCGCAATATCCGGATGCGGAAATTTCCGAGGTCGATGATTATACCGAGGCCGTGCCTCATCATTGGCCGGATGAAGAATGGGATGTTTATGGTTGTGAGTTTATTTTGCAAACAGATTGGGCTTTGCCGATTAAGACCTATGAGGAATTTGAACATAAAATGGGACCCAGCGAAACTCAATTTAAAGATCCGATGGCCTCGCTCATGGATTTGTGTGGCTCTATGCGCCAAGGCGAGCAGCTTTGGTTTCAGATTATCGTAGTACCGACTGGATTTGATTGGGTTAAGACTATCCAGACGCAACTCGATAAAATTCTGGGGCGTAAAAAGAAATCTAAGCCGGGTCTGGTGCTTCAGGGGCTCGAAGCCTTAGGTAACGCTTCAGAAATAATACTGCCCATTTGGCAGGATATTGATGCCAGTAAGGCCAAGGATAAGGATGATAAAAGAACCATGCTTGATTTAACGCCGAAAGAAAAGCGCCAGGTTGAGGCGATGCACTTGAAATCCATTAAGCAGGGATTTTTGACTAAGCTTCGGCTGGTTTATGTCGCCAAAAAGGATGTCATGAATAAAGCGAAGGCGATTAATGGTTTTGTCGGTTATATCAAGCAATTTATGTCTCTGGATTTAAATAGCTTTAAGCCCGATTTAAATGTTACGATGACGCGGGCGCAATATTTTCTCAAAGAACCGCGCACGCTAATCAAAAAAAGAAAATTATTCAATAATTATATTAATCGCTCCGGCCACGGTCGTCAGCCCTTTTTGTTGAATACGGAAGAGCTGGCCACAATTTGGCATTTTCCGGTTGAGGCTAATGTTAAATCACCGCTTATCCAAAAGGCCCCCGGCCGCAAAGCCGATGCGCCGTCATCCTTGCCTCTTTCCGAAGAAGAAGCGCCGCTTCCGGCTGATATTTTTACCGGTTTTAAAACTAATAATGAGTTTGACGAGCCATTATCGAATACAAATACGGTGCCTGATAAAGCGGCGGCACCGCCTAATTTACCTTTTGCTTAATTAAATTACATGCGTATTGGAATTGATGCCCGCTTCTACGGTCCTATCGGCAAAGGTTTAGGTCGTTATACCCAGGAAGTCGTGGATAATATTATGAAAATATCCGGTGTCGAGCAAGCCGGTATTTCGGATGATGACAGCGATAGCCAGCGTGGTGTCGATTTTAATTTTGTAATTTTTCTTAGTCCGGAAAACTTTGACGAGTTTATCTGCAGCGGCAAAAATATAAAAAAAGTTTGTTTGACGACTCGGTGGTATTCTTGGCAGGAGCAAATAATCATGCCGTATTTTATTTGGCGTGAGCACCTGGACCTGATTCATTTTCCGCACTTTAACGTCCCGATTATAACTCCCTGTCGCTTTGTGGTTACGATTCACGATTTAATTTTGACACACTTTCCGACCCTGCGCGCCACGACGCTCAACCCGCTGGTTTATCGCTTAAAAAACTTGGCCTATCGGCTAGTAATCTTTAGCGCCATTAGACGTTCACGAAAAATCATCACCGTATCCGAATTTACCAAGACCGATTTGGTTAACCAGTTTAATGTTAGCCCGGATAAAATAGTAGTTACTTATGAGGGTGTGGCCAATTTGGCCAAGGGGCGCGATTCTTTATTCGTGGCTAAATTAAATAATCAGGAAACTTTAGAGCAGTACCATATCGGTAAAAATTTTTTACTTTACGTGGGCAATGCCTATCCGCATAAGAATCTTGATACTCTATTGCGCGTTTTTGCGAAATTGCTTCCTTTAAAGCCGGACTTGCGGCTCGTTTTGATCGGCAAGGAAGATTATTTTTACAATCGCGTCCACGACGGGGCACGCGCCTTAAATCTTTGGCAAAAAGATAATATCAATAGCCCCGTTGTTTTTCCCGGTTATATTTCCGATGCTCAACTTGAAGTTTTATATCAGGAAGCGAAAGCTTATATTTTTCCTTCGCTCTATGAAGGTTTCGGTTTGCCGCCACTGGAGGCGATGGCTAAATCTTGCCCGGTCTTAAGTTCCGATCGAACTTCGCTTCCGGAAATTCTCGGTTCGGCGGCTCTGTACTTTAATCCGGAAAATGAGAACGACATGCTTAGTGCGATTGGTCGCCTTTTAGATGATAATGAATTAAGGCAGGATTTAATTGCCCGCGGCTTAGAACAAGTTAAAAAATATAGCTGGTGGGAATGTGCCAACCAAACTTTGGGCGTTTATGAGCAGGTTTTAGCCGAAGCGGAGTCAAGAAAATAAATTTTACAGCAAAAAATGTCTGAAAAAAAACGACAATTAAATATTAGTAATTCCAGCCTCGCGCCAGTGGGCGCCGGTTTTGTCGTTGATTTACGAAAAAAAATTAATTCCACGATTGCGGACGAGGCTGAGGTCCTTATTAAAAAGCAAAAAGAGTCAAAACTCAAAGTAGAGAAGACGGAAAAGGTAATCGCGCAAAAAACACTCCGCGAATTAAAAAGTTTAGAAAAAGATGTTTCGAAAATAAGGCCGAATTTATTAAGGATAAGCCGGGCTAAACGACCGGCGCGCAGTCCGCGTCAGGCGAAAGTGCGAGCAAGAACGGTTAAAAGCCTTTGGGCTAAAGTAGCGGCTGAGCAAACAGAACTTTTTAAGCAGGCAACGCGTTTAAATTTTAGAACAATCCGCGCCTCGGCTGAACTCGAAAAAAAAATAGCGGCTGCGGAGGCAAAAGCCACCTGGTATCGTTCCGTGTTTTCCTTTGTCTTTGTCCTTATTCTTTTGGTTATTCCGCTTAAGCTTTTGTCTTATTTTAATTTTTTTGATTTAAGCAAAGTACAGGCCGAAATAGTTGATCGTTCGCAATCAGCGATGACCAGCTTAATGGCCGCAACCAATAGCGTCACAAAAATGGATTTTAAAAGTGCAGATACCGAGTTTCAGAGCGCGGGTGCCAACTTTTTGGCCGCCAAATCGCAACTGGATAATATCAGCGATTCGATTTTAGCCCTGGCCGCACTGTCGGGTGACCCTAAACTCAAGCTGGCCGCGGAAAGTAAAAAATTTTTGCGGGCGGGAGTAATCGCCTCGGCCCTGGGTAGTAATTTAGTTTTGGCCACTGATAGTCTTTTTAGCGGAGATAAAGAAAATTTTTCCTCGGCGCTTGATCACTTTAGTTATTATGGAAGTCAGGCCGTAAATAATGCCGATGACCTGCAAGCTGAGCTAAAGAAAATTAATCCGGATAATCTTCCGCCGGAATATCAGGCTAAATTTATTAGTATTAGCCAGCAAGCTACGCTGTTAAGCGAAAATTTGGCGACTTTTATCGGTGCCGGTTCGAAGTTAAAAGATTTTTTAGGAGCGACGAATGATAAGCGCTATTTGTTGGTTTTTCAAAATAATTCGGAAATGCGCGCTACGGGCGGGTTTATCGGCAGTTACGCTTTAGTCGATGTTAGAGACGGCAAAATTAGGAATTTAGAAGTCCCCGGCGGCGGATCCTATGATATGGAAGCGGGCATGAATGTTCGCGTTGCCGCGCCAAAACCGCTTTGGCTGGTTAATCCGCTCTGGCATTTTTGGGACGCAAATTGGTGGCCGAATTGGCCGACAACCGCTAAAAATTTGATGTGGTTTTATGAAAAGAGCGACGGACCGACGGTTGACGGCGTGATTGGCGTTACGCCGACTGTGGTCGAAAAGTTATTGGCTATTACCGGTCCGATTGATTTAACTAAAGAATACGGATTGACGATTGATGCGGATAATTTTTGGGAAACCGTACAAAAAATTGTCGAACAGAAAAATTTAGCGTCCAGCAATCCCTCATCCGTGGCCGGCGTGCCCGCCAGTTCGACACCGGTTTTGTCTTCTTTGCCGATTAAACAGGATTTGGAAATTAACGCTGATAATAAACCGAAAAAAATTATTGGGGATTTGATGGCTAAAATAATGGAAACTTTACCCAAGAAATTAAATTCAGAAAATTTAGTGAAAATATTAGCCTTATTTGAGGAAAGTTTAAGCGAGAAACAGGTGCTATTTTATTTTTCTGACCCCGCTCTTGAGGCGGAGGTAGCGTCCCGCAATTGGGCCGGAGAAATTAAAAACACGGATCGTGATTATCTGGCAGTGATAAATACTAATATTGCGGGTCAAAAATCAGATCGCATGATGGCGGAAAAAATTGAACAAACGAGTGAGGTCGCCGCGGACGGATCGATTATTAATACCCTAAAAATTACTCGGACGCATACTGGAGTAAAAAATGAAGTCATGACCGGAGTCCGCAACGTTGATTGGCTACGTGTCTATGTTCCAGGCGGTAGTGAATTATTATCGGCCGATGGTTTTCGCGCCCCCGACGCCAAATATTTAACCGAAAAACCGGACCCGTCTTGGACGGAAAATCCGCTGCTCGATAAAGAAAATCGAGCATTAATCGACGAAAGTAGCGGTACGAAAGTTTACGCGGAAGATGATAAAACGGTGTTTGCCAATTGGTTGATGGTTGATCCGGGAGAAAGCGCGGTGGTAACTCTGAAATACCGTTTACCGTTTAATTTTTTTGCTACCACACAAAAAAATGATTGGCTTTCGAAAATAGATAATTTTATAAATCCGGAGAGCGCAGTGCCGACCCCTTATAGTTTATTAGTGCAGAAACAGGCCGGGGCGGTCGCTTCAGACTTCAGTAGCCAGCTTGTTTTGCCTGCCTCGGTTTCACTTATTTGGAGTTATCCGGAAAATTTAAGCGGAGATCATGGTTGGAGTATAAACACAAAATTAGATGCCGATAAATATTGGTCTATCTTAATAAAGAATAATAATCAATAATATATGGCGGAAGAAAAAAAAGTTAAAAAAGTTTTACGCGTCGACAAGGAAGATTATTCCGGTTTGTCCGCTTTTGTCGAACGCCCGGTGCCCAGCGAAAAGGAAGTTGCCAGTTTTGACCGCGTGGTAAACCGCGAGGCGCGCAATCAGGAAATTGATACAAATTTATCCGAAATTTATAAAGATCGAAAGGGAGCCATGGTCGATGTTAGAAAAATGAAAGTCAAAAAAAGAAGATTGCTGGTCATTCGGTTTTTTCGTAGTATTCTCTTGATTACTATTCTGGCCGGTTTGGCTTATTTTGCCTATTCGTATTTTTTTGATTCTACTACGGACTCAAGCGCTTTGGAATTAAGTATTACTGCACCCGATAAGATACTGGCCGGAGAAAATTTTACTTATAAAATAGTTTATCATAACCCCAGCAAATTCAGTTTAACTAAAGTCTATTTGGAAATTCAATATCCGGAGAATTTTATTATGGCCTCGAGCTCGGTTCCCGCGCAAAGCGGTAATTACGGCTGGAATCTCTCCGATATCAATCCGGGCGCAAGCGGGTCGCTGGAAATTTCCGGTTATTTAATTAATAAGCCGGATGCCGTTAATCTCATTTCCGCTCGTTTGAGCTACATGCCTTTGAATTATTCAAGCCAATTCAAAAAAGAAGCTTCGGCTTCGACGATTGTCAGCAGCCCGGGATTTCAAGTAGATTTAGAAAGCAGTAACACAGCTTTTATTGGCCAGGATAATACGATGACTTTGGTAATTTCCGATATTAAAAATAATTATTTAGGTGACATTAATCTTTCTTTTTCTCTGCCCGCAGAAACCAATGCGCAGGTTGTGTCGAGTGCAATTTCCAGCGCGACGACGACTGATTCAGGCGCGCCCAAGGTTAGTATCAGTAAAACTGGTGGCACGAGCTGGTCTATCGGTTCCTTGAATGCCGATTCGGGACGCCAGGAAATTCCGCTTAGTTATCGCATTGGCACCAAGATTGATAATCCCAGTATCAGCGTGCGTTTGGAAAAAAAGTTGGAAGACGGACAGTCATACGTTTTTTGGGAAAAGACTATTACGCCCGAATTAGTAAAAAGTGATTTAAATTTAAGTATTTCTTTGGACGGCAGTACAAGCGACACGGCCGTTAATTTTGGTCAGGTCTTAAATTATACGATTGGTTATAGCAATAAGGGCAGCAATACTTTTAAAGATGTCGTCTTGATGGCAGCCGTCAGCGGTGATTTTCTCAATCTCAAATCTTTAATCATGGACAAAGCGGGAGAGGTAAACGGCAATTCAATTATTTGGACAAAAAATGAAATTCCAGAACTGGCCGAAATAAAGCCGGGCCAGGACGGAAAAATAAATTTCAGCATTAATGTTTTAAATTATAATGATGGCGATATCGGTAAAAACATGGCGATTAGCGCTTACGCGCAGTACGGCGTTAATAATCAGGCGGTTAAAGGTGAGGACAATAAAAGTAATACTATTGTGAGTCAAATCAATAGCGATTTAAATCTTGATGAGCAAATTCGGTATTTTAATGATGATAATCAGCCGGTTGGATCAGGACCGCTCCCGCCTAAAGTCGGGGAAAGTAGCGGTTTTCGCGTGTACTGGGTGGTAAAAAATAATTTACATGAGCTTAGAGACGCCAAGGTAGTTTATGATCTGCCGGCGGAGATTAACTTTGATAATAAAACCTCCACTACCGTCGGGACGCTAAGCTACAACGCGCTTACTCGGCAAGTAATTTGGGAAATCGGTCTCTTGCCCGTTTCTGTTTATCAGGCAAGCGCTGAATTTGGGATTACGCTAACGCCGAGTGAAAATGACCGTAATAAAATTTTGGTGCTCACTTCCGGAGCGACGGTAAGCGCTACTGACAGCGAAACAAAAAGTACGATTATAAAAAAATCCGGCCCCAAAACAAGTAAATTGGAGGATGATGAAATTGCGGGCATGAATAATAACGGCCGCGTACAATAATTTATGTTTAAGACTATTAATATAAGTAAGACCGGCATTCGGCACGGGATTCTTAAAACCGCGCATGGTACGCTCGGCACGCCTTTTTATATGCCCGATGCGACGCGTGGTTTTATAAAATTGACGACGGCAGGAGAGGTGCGGCAAACCGGGACGGAAGCCCTGGTAGTCAATACTTTCCATTTATATTTGCAACCGGGATTAAATATTATTAAGCGAGCCGGCGGTATCCATAAATTTATGGATTGGTCCGGGCCGCTCTTGTCAGACTCGGGCGGATTTCAGGTTTTCTCTTTGATTCATAAGAATCCGCTCATGGGAAAAATCAGCGATCAGGCGGTTACCTTCAAGTCGCCACTGGACGGGTCGAAGCATGAATTTACACCGGAAAAATCTATTCAGATTCAGTTTGCTCTGGGTGTCGACATGATGGTTTGCCTGGATGATTGCCCGCCTAATGAATTCTCTCGGCCGGATTTAGAGGTGGCGGTCACGCGTACTATTAATTGGGCCAAAAGATGCAAAGCTGAATATTTGCGTCAGATAAAGAAGAAAAAATTATCCGGAGTAAACCGACCCCTGCTTTTTGCGGTTATCCAAGGTGGAGCTGAGCTCGATTTACGCGAAACTTGCGCCCGCGAATTGGTAAAAATTGGCTTTGACGGCTATGGTTTCGGAGCCCGTCCGATTGATAAGGACGGGAATTTTTTAGAGGAAGTTTTGCAAAAAACAGCCTCATATATTCCAGTGAATGCGCTGCGTTTCGCTCTTGGTATTGGTACGCCCGAGGATATTGAACGTTGCGCCCGTATGGGTTGGGATATGTTTGATTGCGTTATTCCGACGCGCGAGGGCCGGCATGGTAAATTATTCATGGCCGAGGGGAAGGGGCAGTATTCAACTTTAAATATAAATAATGCACGCTTTAGCTCTGATTTTACAGTCATCAATAAAAAGAGTAAGATAAGCGAGCTGAAAAAACACAGCCGCAGCTATCTGCACCATCTTTTTAAGTTGAGAGAGGCGCTGGGCCAGAAATTGGCGAGCCTCAATAATTTAGAATTCTATCAGAAACTCCTAAAAGATCTGCGCCAGAGCCGAAGTTAATACCTAAACATTTAATTTATGATGCAATTAATTTTTTTTGCGGTTTCTATCCTGGTTTTGATGGCCGGTCATATTTTATTTTGGCTTGCTTTTGTTATTCTTTTTCACATTACTTCATTCGAGGGACGCTTAGTGGCCGCCGCCATTATTCTTTTTTTGTATTTGAGCACAATCACTGCGTCATATTTAATTCATAAAATAGATAATCTACTCACTCGCTGGTACTACATCGTGACTGGATTTTGGATCGGGCTATTTGTAAATTTTAGCTTAATGGTTATCCTGATCTATATTTTAAAATTAGGGGGTGATTATTTTGATTACAATTTTCCGCTTATCGTATTTAAAATCATTTTTTTCGGAGGCGCGAGCCTGCTTTCGATTTATGGTCTTTATTCGGCTTGGCAGCCGAAGGTATCGACCTACCAGGTTGTCATCAAGGACCTGCCCGATAGTTGGGATAATAAGGTTGTCGTGCAGATTTCCGATGTTCATCTTGGTCCGGTCTATAGGGAACATTTTTTCTCTCGCCTACTGTCTAAAGTCCAAGCGCTTAATCCCGAAGCGGTCTTTATTACCGGCGATCTTTTTGACGGCATGGAATCGGATTTTAGCTGGCTCAACCATCCTTTTCGCCGAATGAGCGTACCTCGAGGAATATATTATTCATTCGGTAATCATGATTTATATCTTGGCTTTAATCGGGCGATTGCCCTGCTTCAGGAGAGTCCGATCGTGATATTAGACAACAAGATGGTGCTGGTCGACGGTCTGCAAATAATCGGCATCAATTACTCGTTTAACAAAGATTTCGATTTGGAGGCGGCCATTTTAAAACAAGTTGCTTATAGCAAGGAGAAAGCCAGTATCTTATTATTCCACGAACCCAAAAATATAAAATTCGCCAAAAACGCCGAAATCGATTTGCAGCTATCCGGGCACACTCATAACGGTCAGCTGTTTCCGTTTAATTACCTGGCAAAGCTTTTTTATAAGGGCTATGCGGCCGGCTTATTCAGCGACGGCGATTTTTCATTAATAGTAAATCGCGGTGCCGGCACCTGGGGCCCACCGATGCGAACCAGCGGAAGAAGTGAAATTGTAAAAATTATTCTTAAGAAAAAACAAAATGAATCTATCTAAATTATCTCAGACTTTGGCCGACCAGCCCAAATATCGCTACGCTCAGGTTAATAAAGCGCTCTGGCAAGATTTTATTTCTTCGTGGCAAGAGGTATCTAATTTACCGACTGCTTTACGCGAAAAACTAAGCACGGAGTGTCCGCTTGATATTAACGTTAGCCTCGAAAAAAATAAAAGCCGTAATAAAAGCGTAAAAGCCCTAATTACTCTCTCCGATGGCGAGGTGATCGAAACGGTTTTAATCAGACAAAAAGAAAAAAGGAATACGGTCTGCGTGTCTTCGCAAGTTGGCTGCGCTTTGGCCTGCGAATTTTGCGCGACTGGCGCCTTCGGCTTTCGCCGGGATTTAAAATCCGAGGAAATTGTCGAACAGGTAATTTTTTGGGAACGCTATCTGCGGCTTGAAGCCAAGGAGGAAAAAGTTGATAATATCGTTTTTATGGGTATGGGCGAGCCTTTTCTGAATTATGCTGAATTTATCAAAGCCGCTAAGTTTATTAATAATCCTGAAACTTTAAATATCGGTTCGCGCCGCCTTTCCGTTTCGACCGCAGGAATCACCGAGGGTATAAAAAAATTAGCCGGTGAGAAAATGCAAATAAATTTAGCGATTTCTTTGCATGCCTCTAACGATAATTTGCGCCGCGACTTAATGCCCATTGCCCAAAAATATAATTTACATGAAATTTTAAAAACAGTCGATAATTATATAACTAAAACGGGCCGTCGCGTGATGTTTGAATATTTAATGATGAAAGGAATTAACGATAGCGACAAAGACGCCTTAGAACTGATTAAATTATTGAAAAAACCCCTGTATATGGTTAATTTAATTCCGTATAATCCGACGGGCCGCTTTCAGGCTTCGAGTCGGGAGCGGATTGAGAAATTTAAAAAAATATTAGAAGAGAGCGGCGTGGCTGTCACCGTTCGCTTAAGTTTCGGCGCCGATATTACGGCAGCCTGCGGACAGCTTCGCGGTAAACATAAATAAGCTATGCGCATTAATCAAAAATCAGGTTTAATTATTGCTGTTTCGGGTGGGCCGGGAACGGGGAAGTCGACCTTGGTACGCCAATTGGCGGCGGCCTATGGCGCTACGGCGCTATTTGAGGGTGAGGAAAAAGATTTTCCGGAGGAAGTGCGCGTCGGAATAAAAACCGGCCAAGCGCAGTTGGCGACCAGACTGTATTTTCGCAATAAAACGTTTGCGCAATATGTTGATGCTCTCTCCCGGAAAGCGGCCGGAGAAATCGTTATTTTGGATAATTTTTGGCTGGTTAATGAGGTTTGCTGCCATGAATTTTTGCATGAGCCTTTCGAGCGAGAATTGATGACAGTCGCGACTGAACTCGATAGACAGATGTTTCCTTGGCCAGATTTAATTATTAGCTTAAAGGCCGATGCCAAGAAAATAGAGGAATTTGTCACGCGGCGCGGTCGGAGTTTTGAAATTAATAATGATGATTTTTTTGCTCGCTACGCGTCAATCCACGCTAAGCATGATGAATATTTACAAAGTTTCCAGATAGATAATGTCCTTTATGTCGATCGCAGTAAAATGGATTTTAAGTCGGGTGGCGACTTGGCAAGTTTGCTCGTTCGAATTGAGGAGAAGTTAAAAAGTTTAGGCAAAATATAATGGTGAGACATATAACGACGGCGGAAAAACAAATAAATTTAGCCGGAAAAAACATTAGTTATATTTTAAAAATAAACCCTAACGCCAAACATCTTCGTTTGGCGGTTTATGTTAATGGCGAATTAGTCGTTACTCAGCCGCGCTTTGTGTCGGCGAAAGTTGTAGAAAATTTTATTTTAAGCCAAGCGGAGTGGATTTTAAAAAAAATTAACAAATCAAACGGCAGTGAACTGGGCCTCTTAAATCGTTTAACGCGGCGCGACTATTTACGCGACCGGGCCGCCGCCCGGGAATTAATTAGCGCTCGTCTTAAGTACTATAATAGTATTTACCATTACGACTATGCCCGGCTTACTATTCGCAATCAAAAAACACGCTGGGGGAGTTGTTCCAAACAGGGAAACCTGAGTTTTAATTTTCGTCTATTTTATTTACCGGCGCGTCTTCGGGATTACGTCATTGTCCATGAGCTCTGCCATCTTAAAGAGTTTAACCATTCTGCTGAGTTCTGGCGCTTAGTGGCGAAGACTGTGCCGAATTTTAAGAATTTACGAAAAGAACTGCGGTCAAATCTGAATGGGGCGGAGGCGGACGATACCCTCAATTAGACGATATCCTCAATTAAAAAAGGGGAATTGCAGCGCAACTCCCCAGTAATCCCCTAAGGTCAAAAGAACACCATAGCCGCGTCAAGGTTCCGGTGCCCCGTCAAGCTGGAATTTGCCGTTTTTTTGTCGGTAAGAAGGGCCGACAAGGAATTCCCTATCGTCTCAGAGTCCATTTCAGGCTGGCAGCCTTGTTCAGACTCTAAAGGTTAAAGTTATGGCTGAGTAGTCATTAACTTAACCCGGGCTTCGATAAGCCTTCCAAACGGATTTTCCGCTTTGCGCGGGTTTTTCCCGCATATATTTTGCAATAATCTGTCAGAGTCTAATAATACCATTATTATTATTCATTGTCAAGAGATGATATTAGCCTCAAGTTATTCTGTCTCGTTTCGTATTAATTAGCGAGTCCTGGATAATTTTGTTATAATAATGTTATTAGATAATTAAAAATATAAATATTAACCTTTAAATTTATGTTTACTTTAAAATCTTTAGCTTTTGCCAGCACGGCTCTTGAGCCGCATATCTCCGCCAAAACCTTAGAATTTCATTATGGCAAACACCACCAAGCTTATGTTGATAATTTAAACAAATTAATCGCGGGCACCGAATTTGAAACCGCCGAGCTCGAAGAAATCATTATTAAAACCGCAGGTAGCGCTAACCAGGCAGGAATTTTTAATAATGCTGCACAAACCTATAATCACGACTTTTTTTGGGCAAGCTTGCACCCGACGGCGGAAATTTCCGAACCATCCCCGGAATTAAGCCTCATGTTAAACCAGGCCTTCGGCAGTCTGGAAAATTTTTATGACGAATTTAAAGCTGCGGCCTTAAGCCAGTTTGGTAGCGGCTGGGCTTGGCTGGTAGTCGAGGGCGGGGTTTTGAAAATTATAAAAACAGCAAACGCCGATACGCCGATAGTGCATGCTTTCAAACCGTTGTTAACGATTGATGTTTGGGAACATGCCTACTATCTTGATTACCAAAATCGCCGCGCCGATTTTGTCGATGGCGTCATGCGGAATTTACTTAATTGGAATTTTGCTTCGACTAATTTGTCCGCCGCTCAGCTTTAGTTTTAATTTAGACGTGTTTAAATATTTGCTATGTACAAAAATCCCTATATCAAGATCAAGCCAAAAACTCTCAAGCCCTATACCGAATTCTATTTAATCAGGCATTGCCATCCCGATTATACGACCGAAAAAAGTGTCGGCGAACGAAATATGCGCTTGTCCAAAAACGGCTTGGCCCAGAGAAAATATCTGACAAAAAAATTAGTGACGATGAAATTTGATAAGGTTTACGCGAGCGAATTAGTACGCGCTCAGGAAACAGCACTTATTTACGCGCAGACTAAAAATAAAGAAATAATTTTAGACAAACGTTTGAATGAGATTGATTGGACACATTGGTACAGAATAAAGTATTTTAATATGTCTGAGAAAAACCGAGAAAAAAAGCTTAAGCACCACAAGGAGTTGGACGCCGAGCTCGATAAAATGCAGACCGCCGCGAGGCGCGCTCTCTCGGACATTCACAAAAAAAATAAGGGTAAGAAAATTGCGCTCTTTTCCCACGGAAATTTTATTAAGGCCTTGATTACCGGAATTTTGGACGCCGATGTGGTTGGCTTCCTTTCGCTCGAAATTTTTCAATCTTCAATTAGTAAATTAGTAATTGATCGTAACGGTTCCGTGAAAATTAATTACATTAATGACGTCGGCCACCTGCCTTCGCCTCCAAATGAAGATTTATTTCTTACCCTGATTGATTAATTTTTCTGATTTATTATTTGCCAAAAAATAATTGCCGAAAATAATTAAATGCTAAACAAAAAATCGCTAAAATTTACTTGGTCATCTCTTCTGCTCATTATTGTCATATTCGGGCTAAATTTTTCTTGGGCGCCAGCGGTGCAGGCGGCCAGTTTACAAGGACGGATATTATTGCAGGTTCAGGATAAGGGCCAAGCTTGGTATGTTAATCCGCTCGATAGCCATCGCTATTATTTGGGTCGTCCGGACGATGCGTATGCTGTCATGCGGCGATTGGGTTTAGGCATTTCTAATACTGATTTTAATTCTTTTTCGATAACGACCGCGCCGGCGCGCTTAGCGGGGCGTATTTTGCTTAAGGTCCAGGACAAGGGGCAGGCTTATTATGTTGATCCGTTAAATTTAAAATTATATTATCTTGGTCGTCCGACCGATGCTTTTGCCTTAATGCGCGCCAAAGGCTTGGGCATAACCAATAATGATTTGGCGACGATTCCCGTCGCATCTTTCAGTGCTCCCGTGAGCGCTCCGCTGATATCGACTGCGGCGCCGACTGTCGCCGACATTAGCGCCAGTTATAATTTTAAATATCAAAACAATAATTATAGTTTATCGCTGCCCTTGTCTGCGAGTCTGTATGATGCTTATAAAAACTCGCCGAAAGTTTATACCTATACGGCCGGCAATGAATCAGCTAATCTGCGTGAAGTTTTTTATGGTCTGTTTTTAAAAGTGCGAAGCAACGACACGTCGCTTGATGATCTTGTTTCACGATTAAAACAAACGGCCGCGGCTAATTCTTGGAGCGACGATCAATTAGCTGAATTTACTTTGGCTTTTATCCAGTACATTCCTTATGATCAGGCGAAAGTGAGCGCTAACCCCGGAGTTAATAGCAATCCCTTTTTTCCGTATGAAACCTTATACCTGGATAAGGGCGTTTGCTCGGACAAAACTTTTTTGGCGGTCGATTTAATGCGTAAATTGGGTTATGGCGCGGCCATCCTGGATTTTCCCGACCATGATCATACGGCACTTGGCATAGCCTGTCCCGCGCAATATTCGCTTAATGGCACCGGTTATTGCTATGGGGAAACTACCAATTATTTTCCGCTGGGGGTAATTCCGCAAAGTATCAGTAACGGTCAAGCACAAACCGTTAACGAATTTGATAATCTTTTTAACGCCAGCAATTTAGGCCGGATAGAAATTTATCAGGCAACGGCGGGGAAAATTTATCAAGGCATGTCCGCCCTGCAAGCCAAGGTAGCAGCCCTTAAAGCGACCAAAGACGATATTGGTGTCCGTCAGGCAGAGCTTACGAGCTTAGCTGATGCCTTGTCCGCCGAAGAAAGCCAAATTAATACCGTGAAAGCCCAGATGGAGGCTTATTATCAGGCCGGCCAAATTAAAGAATATAATAATTTAGTGGCTACCTTTAATAGTTTAGTCAATAAATACAATGCTGATTTGGCTATCTATCAGACAAAAGTTAACGATTATAATGCCGAAGTTGTCGCCTTCAATAATAGTTATCGACAATTTTATCAGCAATAATGGCCAAAAAAGTGCCGCTTTTAAGCTTTTTTGCTCCGATTTGGCCTTGACAAGCATCAATATTTCCTATATCTTTAGAGCAGGGGTTTAGCCTCTAAAAGCGACCTCTTTTTATTTACTAAATTATCATGCTCCTCTAATTAATTTTCTTGTATAATATTTATATTATATGCGAGGGAGCAGACGAACAAAGAAAACATATGGTAAAAGTACCTCAATTAGAAGACATGCTTAAAGCCGGCATGCACTTCGGCCACCGCACAAATCGTTGGCACCCGAAGATGAAACAATTCATCTTTACTTCGAAAAATGGCATTTATATTATTGATCTGAAGAAAACTCAGGATCAACTGCAACTTGCTTTAGAATTCATGGCCAAATTGGTCGCTGAAGGCAAAAGCATTCTTTTTGTCGGGACCAAAAATCAAGTTTCTGAGCCCCTAAAGAAATTGGCCGTAGAAATTGGCCAACCTTATATCGTCGGCAAATGGCTGGGCGGTTATTTGACAAATTTTACAGTCGTCAAAAAGTCCGTAAAGAAGTACTTGGATTTAATTGAAAAAAGAGACGGCGGAAAACTAGAAAAATATACGAAAAAAGAACGTTTGAATTTTGATCGGGAAATTAAAAAATTAGAAATGAGAGTCGGCGGCTTAACAGCTTTAAATAAGATGCCAGATGCCCTCTTTATTTGGGATATTAAAGAAGAAGAAACGGCCGTGCGTGAAGCGCAACAGAAGAATATTCCGATTGTTGCGATTTGCGATACCAATGTTAACCCGGAAGAGGTAAGTTATGCGATTCCGGCTAACGACGATTCCACTAAGACAATCAAGCTTATTTTGGAATCAATCAAAGATGCGCTTGTCGAGGCCAAAAAGAGCATCAAGGCTTAAGATTAATAAAAATTTATATTTAACAATATGGAACTTATCAAGCAACTCCGCGAAATGACAGGCGCGGGCATGGTTGATTGTCAAAAAGCGCTCAAAGAAGCGGACAATGATTTAGAGAAGGCCGTGGATATTTTGCGCAAAAAAGGTATTGCGAAAGCTGCCAAGCGCTTGGATCGTGACACCAAGGAGGGTGTGGTTAAAGTGGCTGTTAACGCCGAGCATACCGAAGCCTATATCTTAGAACTTAATTCCGAAACCGATTTTGTGTCGCGGAATGAAAAATTCCAAGCTTTTGCGGATTCAATTTTAGAATTAATTAAAACGCAGAAACCGGCAAACCTCGAAGCTTTGCTCGCAAGCCACCTCGTTATCGGCACCGTCCAGGAAGACTTGGACAGCTTGAGCGGTACGATCGGTGAAAAATTAGGTCTTAAGAGATTTGATATTATAAGTGGCGCTACGGTTGCAGCTTATTCTCATTTAGGCGGAAAGATGGGCGTTCTGATCGCTCTGGACGGGGCACAAAAAGATGAATTAGCGGCTGATTTAGCCATGCAAGTGGCCGCTGCTAATCCTAAATATATTTTACCTTCCGAAGTTGACCCGGCAGAAATGGACCGGGAGAAAGAAATTTACAAGGAACAATTGATGAAGGAAGGCAAGCCGGCGGAAATGGTGGAAAAAATCGTGGCCGGTAAGGCAGGCAAATATTATTCGGAAGTTTGCTTGGCTGAACAGGAATATATAAAAGATGATAAAAAGAAGGTTAAGGATATTCTCGGCGGTATAAATGTTCTAAAATTTATTCGCTACTCTCTATAATTAATATAAGCCGGTTCTTCCGGCTTATTATTTAACATGATTTACGCACAAGTACAATTTGCTCCTTGGGATAAAGTTTATAATTTTTCCCTGGGCAAATCAGAAGCGAAAGTCGGTGATTTTGTCGTAGTTGAAACTGAACTCGGCCTGGAATTGGGCAAACTAATTTCAGTTGTTAATGAAGTTGCTCCGAAGGATGAACTGAGAGAATTAAAACCGATAATGCGTAAGGCGGAATACGATGATCTCGCGCACCTACCCACTCCGGAAAAGAAAGTCGAAGCGCTCGATTTTTGCCAAGAAATGATCAAAAAATATAGTTTGCCGATGAAATTGGTTGATGTTCATTTTTCTTTTGAGGCTAACCGAATTAATTTCGCCTTTATTTCTGATGGTCGAGTTGATTTTCGGGAATTAGTTAAGGATTTGGCTTCCCATTTTGGGGTTAATATTAGATTAACGCAAATCGGCACCCGCGACGAAGCAAAAATTAAGGGCGATTGCGGCCCCTGCGGACGAGCTCTTTGTTGCCGCGGTTTTCTATCAGAATTTTCCTCGATTACTTCAGAAATGGCCGAGGCTCAGCAAGTGGTCCATCGCGGTTCGGATAGAATATCAGGCATGTGTGGACGTTTAATGTGCTGCTTGTCATATGAATATGAAGGCTATAAGGATATGGCCGGCAAATTACCGCCCATCGGCACTAAAGTTAATGTCGATGGCACGCGTGGCGTGGTTACAGCGCATCATATTTTAAAACAGACGGTTGACGTGAAGATAAACGGGGATAAAGAGGGCGAGCGAGATGTTATTATCTCAGTTGATATTAATCGCCATAATAAAAAGTAAAAAAATCTATATAAAAAAAGCGCCGTTTCGAGGAGACGGTGTTTTTTTATATTCTATAAAAATATGCTATAATTCTGATTAGAATAAGCTATAAATAATTAAAATAAATATGAAGAAAATCAATCTCGCTATCAATGGCTTTGGCCGCATTGGCCGCGCCGCCGCCAAAATTATAAACGATCGTTTTCCGGCAATAAATATTGTGGCTGTTAATGATTTAACTGACCCGGCTACTTTGGCTCACTTATTACAATATGATTCTTGCTATGGCCGCTACGCGCATAAAGTTAGCGCTACTCGGGACTCAATAATTTTGGCAGGACGGAAAATACCGGTTTTGGCGATTAAGGATCCGGCTCTTTTGCCCTGGAAGGCTCTAAAAGTGGACGTGGTTTTGGAATGTACCGGGCGATTTACGAATAAAGAGGATTTAAATCTGCACTTAAAAGCAGGGGCGAAGAAGGTGGTACTCTCGGCACCGGCAAAAAAGGGTGGCGTGAAAACAATTGTGCTCGGCGTTAATGAAAATAAAATATTAGCGAGCGATCACTTATTATCCTGCGCTTCCTGCACCACGAATTGCTTGGCTCCGGCTACGATGGTTATCAAAGATAAGTTTGGTATTAAAAAAGCCTTGATGTCGACGGTGCATGCTTACACGGCCGACCAAAACTTGGTTGACGGACCACATAAAGATTTACGGCGCGCGCGGGGTGCAGCGGTTAATATTATCCCGACTACTACCGGGGCCGCTTCAGCGGTAACTGAAACAATTCCGGCGTTAAAAGGGAAGTTTGACGGTATGGCCATTCGCGTTCCGGTTACTGTTGGCTCGCTTTGCGACGTTACCTATCTATTAAGCAAGAAAACCACGATCGAAGCGGTTAACGCCGAATTTGCTCGCGCGGCCAAGGGAAAGCTAAAAGGAATTCTGGAGGCCAGCAACGAGGACTTGGTTTCATCGGATATTATTGCTAACCCTCATAGTTCAATTGTCGACCTGAAATCAACGGCGCTTGTCGGAGGTGATCTTTTAAAGGTGATCGCCTGGTATGACAATGAATGGGGATATTCAAATCGCTTAGTCGAACTGGCCGTTTATTTAAACAAGTTTATTAAATAAATAAATCATGAATATATGAAATTAGAAAATAAAGTTGCGATTGTCACCGGCGCCGCTTCCGGCATTGGCTTGGCGATTGCCGAGCGATTTTTGGCGGAAGGGGCCAAGCTTGTATATGCCGATCTTGATGGTTCGGGACTGAAATTAGATGAGAGTCGAGCAATTTTTGTGAAGTGCGATGTGTCAAAATCGGTCGAAGTGGACGCCTTAGTCGCAGCCGCGGTTGCAAAGTTTGGCCGACTCGACATTATGGTTAATAATGCCGGTATTGGGTCGCTGGGTGGTCTCCTGGAAGTAACGGATGAATCCTGGGAACAAACTATGGGTGTGAATTTATCTGGCGTATTTTACGGCGCGCGGGCAGCGGCACGCGTTATGAAAGAACGGCAGATTAGCGGCGTAATTATAAACATGAGTTCTATTCTTGGTCAGGTTGGCATGGCCGGTGCAATCGCCTACTGTGCGACTAAGGGCGGTATCGTGCAATTGACGCATGCCGGAGCGATAGACTTAGCTCCACTCGGAATACGCATGAATGCCGTTGCCCCGGGATTTATTGCGACCAATATGACAAAGGGACCACTTGAAGATAAAAATTTTAAGGCGATGGTTGACGCCAATACGCCGCTGGGGCATGTCGGCGAAGTGAACGATATCGCTGCAGCTGCTCTTTATTTAGCGAGCGATGAGGCTAAGTATGTTACCGGGACGGTTTTATATGTCGATGGCGGTTGGACGGCGCGCTAATTTAATTATCAATGCCTAAGAAAGAAAACATCTTAACGCAAATCGAAACGGCAGCCTTGGTTGGTCGCGGCGGTGCTTCGTTTTCGGTTGCCCAAAAATGGGCGGCCGTTAAAGAAGCTTTGCGCACAAAAAAGCGAGCTTATATTATTGCAAATGGCGCCGAGGGAGAGCCCGGGGTAAAAAAGGATGGTTTTATTATCAAGCACTTTCCGGAAGAACTCATTAACGGTATCGATTTGGCTGATAAGTTTTTGGGGCCACAAAAAATAGGGCACATTTATATCTTTCTGAGCCATGAGTATTTTAAAAAATATACCCCGGTCTTAAAAAAAGTGCTGAGCGCAAAAAGGTACAGCGCCTTGGAAAAGAAAATAAAGTTTATCGCCAAGCCGGAAGAGTTAACATACGTGAGCGGGGAAGAATCGGCGCTTTTAAATCTGATTGAAGGACGAAAAATTGAGCCGCGTCTTAAGCCGCCTTATCCGACAAGCCATGGTCTGTTTGGCTCTCCAACTTTAATTAATAATGTTGAAACTTTTTATAATATTAGTTTGGTCAGTCGGGGTAAGTTCAAACATGAGCGTTTCTATACTATAAATGGCGCCGTGCGCCATCCGGGCGTTTATTCTTTGCCGGCCGAATTAACAATTGAAGATGTTTTAAAAAAAACCAATAATATCCCCGCGATTAAGTATTTTGTGATTGTCGGCGGCGAAGCGGCTGGCGAAGTCCTGCGCGGTGATCAACTTGAGCGGCCGGTGGAGGGCGCGGGGTCGATAATGGTATATGACTTTAATAAGACTGACAGAAAGAAGCTGCTTAAGTATTGGCTAAGATTTTATTTTACCGAAAGCTGCGGTAATTGCACGATTTGCCGTGAAGGGACTTACCGTCTTTGGGAATTAGTTAATCAGAAAAAATTTGACAAGAAACTGTTTAGCGAAATTATTTCCGGTTTGGAGGAAAGTAGTTTTTGTGCGCTTGGGCGCTCGCTCCCGATCCCAGTAAAAAGTTATTTTTTAAATATAGAACATGAAAAAATTTAATTTAATTTAATTTTATGGAAGACGAAAAAACAATTATTAACCCGGAACTAAATAGAACCGGATCGAAATTAACTCCAGTTTTCGACATGGTAGAGGATGCCTGTGGGGAATATTGGCAAAACATAAGGAAATTTATTGAAGTTTATGTACGCGGCCTATTGGGTATGCTTCCGTTTTTCTTCTTGGGTTTGCTGTATCGCTACTTGAGCGAGACCACCTATTTCCTTGATGGGCTATTTGTCCGTTTGCTTTCTCTCGTAATTTTGCTCCTGGCTGGACTAGCGGCAATTTATTTCGGCGTGCGAACGCGGGCGGCCATGATTCTTCTCATTAAAAGTAAATATGCTTCCGCCAAAGAAAATTTTGTTTTGAGTAAGAATTACTTCTGGAGTTTCCTCGGTGTTTCTCTTTTGGGCGCACTTATCATCGCTCTCTGGTCAATTTTGCTCATAATCCCCGGCATAGTTTTTGCGATATTTTACTTACTTTTTAATTACACTTTCTTTTTTGAAGAGCTTAAAGGTTTTAAAGCCTTGCGCCGGAGCCGAGAACTGGTTAAAGGCTATTGGTGGGCTGTTTTCGGAAGAGTCCTTTTCGTCGGCCTTATCGCGGGAGTTTTTGATTTCATCTTATCTTCACCACTTGGCTTAATGGTTGAGGGCAGCGCCGGTTTTGTTATTTATAATAGTATTATTAATATAATTTGGGCACTGTTAGCACCGATTATCGTGATATACATTTATTATATCTACCGGGATCTGCGCGCTTTAAAAAAATAAAAAAATTTCCATGATAGTTGCCATCAATAATAAAAAAGTGAAGGCCAGCGCGGGTCAGACTGTGCTTGATTTAGCTCGGGCTAACGGAATTGAAATTCCCGCCCTATGCCATCACCCCGATTTGGACGTCAAGGCGAATTGTCGAATCTGCGTCGTTGAATTAAAAGGTCAGGACAAATTAGTGACGGCTTGCTCAACGACCGTCGGCGCGGGGATGGAAATATTAACGGATTCGCCGCGCGTCAAAAAAGCGCGGGCGCTTAATTTGGAATTAATTTTCGCCGAGCACGAAAAGAAATGCGCGACTTGCTCGTCTCGCTATGATTGTGAACTGCTGCGCCTGGCTACTAAGTATCAGGTTAAATTAACCCGCTTCCCGGAAAGGAAAGGCGGTCGGAAAACTTATAAATTTGCCAATGCCGTTGAGATCGACGGCACGCAGTGCATTGACTGTAAAAATTGTATCGGTGCGTGTTCGCAAATCCAAAAAATAAATTATTTAGAAATGTCAGGCGCGGGTATTCATCAAGAAATTGTGCCGGTTAAAGATAAAAACATTGCCTGCATTTATTGTGGCCAATGTACTTTGCATTGTCCCGTAGCGGCCGCCCAAGAACAGGAGGCCTGGCGCGAGGTTGAAGTGCAAATAAAAAATAAAAATAAAATTGTCGTCGCTCAGTTTGCGCCCTCGATTCGCGTATCTTTAGGCGAAGAGTTCGGTTTAGCGACCGGCGCTAATTGCGAAGGGAAGATATATACCGCTTTAAAAAAACTTGGTTTCAATCATGTTTTCGATGTTAATTTTGGTGCCGATATTACGACGATGACCGAGGCGGAAGAATTGCTTGAACGCTTGCACGCAAAAAAACCCGTCTGGCCGATGATGACTTCTTGCTGTCCCGCCTGGGTCGCCTACGCAGAGTTTTATCACCCGGAACTTATTCCCAATTTAACTTCCGCTCGCTCGCCGCATATTCATCTGGCGGGCGCCATTAAAAGTTATTGGGCGCAGAAAAATAAAGTTAATCCGAAGAATATTGTCGTTGTTTCCATCATGCCGTGTACGGCTAAAAAATATGAAGCGGCCCGGCCGGAACTCCGGCATAAGGGGGCGCCACTCGTCGATTATGTTTTAACGACGCGCGAGCTGGCTTTTATGATTAAAAAAAACCAGCTTGATTTTAAAAAGTTAGCGGACGGGCAGGGTGAGAAATTATTCAATGACGGTTCGGGCGCGGCTGCTATTTATGGTGCATCGGGCGGAGTTATGGAGTCGGCCCTACGGACCGCGAACGCCCTGGTTTGTGCGACTAGCCAGAATAAATTATGCGATAGTCATTTGGAGTTCAAGGAGGTGCGGGGTCTATACGGATTTAAGGAAGCGACCGTAGATTTGGATGGCAAAAAAATTAAAGTCGGGGTCGTAAACGGGATTGCGCATCTGGAACCGCTTTTACCTAAATTAAAAAAATATCATTATATCGAAGTGATGGCTTGCCCGGGCGGCTGCTTGGGCGGGGGCGGGCAGCCGATTCCGACTAATCGAGCGATTCGGCAAAAACGCCTCGAGGGTTTATATGCAATCGACAAAAAAAGACCGATTCGGCGTGCTCATGAAAACAAGGCTATGACCCAGTATTATAAATGGGTTAAAGATAATAATTTAAATAGACAACTTCTGCACACTAAGTTTGCCGTGTCTAAAGGATCGGTACTAACGGTTAAAAAAGCCAAAAATAATTCTTTGCTTGATTTCCTCTTTTAATTTAAAATATATGTCAAGAGTTTTAGCAACCATCTCAATTTTAGCCAGCGATCGCCAAGCCGTGTCCGGGGATTTAAACAGGGTGCTCACAGATTCGGGGCACTTGATTATGTCGCGTTTAGGTGTTAATGTGCAACGTAATTGCTTTGAGCATTGTTTGGGCTTGATTATATTGGCGGTTGAGGGCGACGGGCCGAAAGTGGCCGAGCTCAACGAAAAATTGAAGGCCTTATCGCATCTGAGTGTTAAGATGAGCATTATGAATGAGATAGAGTAAACCGCATAAATTTTTACCGTTTAAATATTATGAATATACCCGCTTATATCAATAAAATAATTGCCGATTTACAGGCCTCGGGCTACGAGGCCTATATTGTTGGCGGTTGCGTGCGGGATGTTCTACTAGGAAAGGAGCCTAAAGATTGGGATATAACGACCAATGCCTTGCCCGAGCAAATGTTAAAAATTTTTCCGCAAGCCAAATACGAAAACACATACGGTACGGTTTTATTTCCGATTCGGGCGCTTGCCCAGGAGAACGAAATAAAAGGTAAATTGGAAGATGTGGTTGAAATTACCACCTATCGTAGTGAGCAGGGTTATTCTGACCGCCGGCATCCCGATTCGATTCGTTTTGAAACGGAGCTCGACAAAGATTTGGAGCGCCGTGATTTTACCATTAATGCGCTTGCGCTTGACCCCAGTAATCACGAAAAAATTATTGATCTCTTTGGCGGGCAAAAGGACATTAAATTAAAAATCATCCGCGCCGTCGGTGAACCGAGTGATCGCTTTAAAGAAGACGCGCTGCGCATGCTAAGGGCGATTCGTTTTAGTGCCCAATTAGGTTTCGAACTGGAGCCGAAAACACAGCGGGCCATTGTTAAGTTGGCCGGCAGTTTAAAATTTGTTTCCAAAGAACGAATTCGTGATGAACTTATTAAAATCCTGGCCTCGGATCGACCGTACGAAGGCATTATGCTTTTGCATGACTCAAAATTATTGCAATATATCATTCCTGAGCTTGAAGAGGGCGTCGGAGTTAATCAGGATAGGCACCACATCTATCCGGTTTTTAAGCATAATCTCTTAGCCCTTAAGTGTTGTCCCAATAAGGCGTGGCAGGTTCGTTTTGCCGCCTTGCTGCATGACGTCGCTAAACCAAAAACGCGAAAAATTATCAATAATATCGCCACTTTTTATAATCATGAGCACGTGGGCGCACGCCTGACCGCCAAGATTATGAGTCGTTTAAGATTTTCGAGCGCCGATGAGGAGCGAGTAGTCAATCTGGTAAAAAATCACATGTTTTATTATAATGTCGGTGAGGTGACGGCCGCCTCGGTGCGCCGGTTGATTGTTAAGGTGGGTAAAGAAAATTTAAAAGATTTAATTGATTTGCGTATTGCCGACCGTCTCGGCTCCGGTACCCCCAAGGCGATGCCTTATAAATTGCGGCACCTCCAGTATATGTTAGAAAAGGTGCAAAACGATCCGGTTTCTGTTAAAATGTTGAAGTTAAATGGCGATGATATTATTAAATTGCTGAATATTTCGCCCAGTCCGAAGATTGGTGCGATACTCGACGTACTTCTGAGCGACGTGCTTGAAGACCCCGAACGCAATACTTTGCTTTGGCTTAAAAAACGAACGCGGGAATTGGATAAGTTTGCGCTTGAAGAGTTGAGGGCTAAGGCCAAAGAAGTGATTGCCGAAAAAAGGGAAGAAGAAGATAAAGAAATTAAAAAACAATATAAAGTTTAAAAAATTATGAAGAAGATCATGTTTTTGGGCGCAATCGTTTTGCTTGCCCTTAGTGTTTCGGCCTGCACTTTAAAAAAACCGGCCACAAGCGAGGAAAATATTGCGCCGATAAGCGCGAGTAGCGACGAAGATATTAATTTAGCGGATGACAATACTGCCTCCGCACCGGTGAACACCTCCGCGGGCACGGACGCCAATCAGGCGGTCGCCTCGGAAACGCCGGTTCAAACTATTAGTGCTATGCCAAATCCAAGCCAACAAGAAGATTTAACAAAAAAATATTCGCAAGCGCTTATTAAAACCAGCGTGGGCGATATTACGGTTAAATTTTATGCGAGCGATTCGCCCGTGACCGTTAATAATTTTTTGAATTTAGCGCAATCAGGCTTCTATAATGGTACAAAATTCCACCGGGTGATTAAAGATTTTATGATCCAAGGCGGCGATCCATTAAGCAAGGAGTCCAATACGGCTGCCTGGGGAACGGGTGGACCGGGTTATCAATTCGCCGATGAATTCAATACTCATAAATTAGTGCTCGGCAGTTTAGCCATGGCCAATTCTGGTCCCGACACGAACGGTTCTCAATTCTTTATCGTCACGGCCGCGGAAACGCCTTGGCTCGATGGTCATCATACTAATTTCGGCCAGGTAAGTGCCGGTATGGATGTAGTGAAAAAGATTGAAGCGGTGCAAACCGGAGTAAACGATCGGCCGGTGCAAGACGTTGTGATTACGGGGATTGAGTTATTAAAGTAAGATATCTAACTTCTGTTAAAATAAAAAAGATCCGCTCCGAAGCGGGTCTTTTTTAAATAAATTTCATGATTGCTCGGACCTGGCTAATTAGCGATAACCTGGCTTGGTCCGCCGATTACCGGTATGGATATGGTGCCGCTTAGTATCTTTGTTTCCGTGGACGATAATTTAAGCGTCAAAAGAAATATTGAAGCAACTGAGAGGATGATGATTATTAGGGAAATTAAACCGCGTCGTGTATGAGTGGCGTCACCCTTTAGCCAGACAAAAATAGATATGGCCGCGGAAAGGATTGCGAGCGGTAAAAAATAAAAAGTTAGAGAATACCAGATAAATAAAGCAAGCGAAGAAAGAATCCTATTTTGGCCTAAAGAAATAATTTGCGGGAGAGGTACAAAAAATATTAGCGTTAAGCCGGATAGAGCTAAGAGTAGAATAAAAAACCAAAAGTGGGATAAATATTCGTTTAAAATAAAAAGACTTTTTTTCATATTATTTACATTAATATTTATAAATGAATTATATCACGAATAAGCAAAAATAATTAGAAATTTGCGGAAGTCGAAAATAGTTCAAAAAAATCTTAATTTAGGCTATAATGGACATAATCACAATAATTTGTTATAGTTAAAATCTTACAAAAATTTCAATAAATTGAGATATGAAAGTATATTTAGATAATGCCGCCACAACGCGCCTTGATCCGCGCATTTTGGCAAAAATGAAGCCATATTTTACGGAAAAATATGGAAACGCCTCCTCTATCCATGCGCTCGGTCAGGATGCCTTTTTAGAGCTCCAAAGGGCCAAGGAAACGGTCGCTCGACTCTTGGGTGGGGAAGCGGCGAGTGTAATTTTCACGGCTAGTGCAACTGAGGCCAATAATTTAATTATTAAAGGCGTCGCTCTGGCAAATCAGGCTAAAGGCAATAAAATTATTGTTTCAAATATCGAGCATCCCTGCGTTCGGGAATCGGCCAATGAACTCGCTCGCGCCGGTTTTAAAGTTGAATTTGCGCCGGTTAATGCCGAAGGAATTGTAACACCGGAAGCCTTGGAAAAAATAATTGATGCGGAAACAGTTTTAGTTTCTATTATGGCGGTCAATAATGAAATCGGTACGATTCAGGATATTAGTGCGCTGGCGGCCGTTGCTCATAAACATGGTGCCTATTTTCACACTGATGCCGTCCAAGCCATTCCGTATTTGAAAATTAATATTGAAAAAATGGGCATCGATCTCTTAAGTCTATCCGCTCATAAGTTCTATGGGCCGAAGGGTGTAGGTTTGGCCTATATCGCCAAAGGGATTAAGATTAAGCCGCAAATTATTGGTGGTGGACAAGAAAACGGTCTAAGAGCAGGCACCTATAATTTACCGGGGATAATGGGCTTGATGTTTGCCCTGGAATTAGCGTATAAAGAAAGAGACGCTTATGTAAAAAAAGTAAAAGCACTTAAAGATTATTTTTGGCAAAAAATAAAAAAGGAGATTTCGGGCGTCAAATTAAACGGTTCGGCAACGAAACGCGTACCGGCCAATTTAAATGTAATGTTTGGTTCGATTGAAGGGGAAGCGATTTTAATGGACCTGTCCTTTAAAGGGGTATGCGTTTCGACCGGTTCGGCCTGCTCGGCTACGGATTTGCGCGCCTCGTCTGTCCTTAAAGCAATCGGCCTGGATAAAAATAATCTAAATAGTAATATTCGTTTTTCGCTCGGCCGTTTTAATACTAAGAAAGAGATTGATTATACGGTTAAATGCTTGGGTGGGACGGTTAAAAGATTGCGCAGTTTTAGTCCGATAAAATAAAAATTAAAATTAAAAATTAAGAATAAAGATATGGCTTTAAATTATACAAAAAAAACAATTAATCATTTTTTACAGCCCCAGAATATCGGGGACATGAAAGCGCCGGATGGTTATGCGCAAATCGGTAATATGGTTTGCGGCGACCAACTCGATTTTTTCTTAAAAGTGGAAAAGGGAAAAATTAAAGATGTGAAATTCTTATCGTTTGGCTGCGCCTCGAATATCGCAACGGCTTCGATTTTAACGCAAAAAGTTAAGGGCATGACGATTGAGGCGGCCAAAAAATACAAATGGGAAAAAGTCGTGGCTGAACTGGGCGGTTTGCCGCAGCAAAAAATTCATTGCTCGGTAATGGCTGTCCAGGGGCTAAAGAAGGCGATCAGTGATTATGAAAGTCGCCAGGTAATCGAACCCAGTTTCGGGAAGAAGAAAACGGTTAGCGCAAAAAAGACCATCGCTGTGAAAAAAACAGCCGTCGTAAAAAAACCATTAACCAAAAAGAAGAAGAAATAAGTTCTAAACAAAAATTATCGTTAATACAAAAACACTCCCGCAAAGGAGTGTTTTTGGCTATATTTCGAATTTGAATAGAGTCGATTAGAATCTCTTTTCCAGAGGACGGGCTTCGTTGACGACAACGGTGCGACCGTCTAATTCTTGGTTGTTATACATAGCGATAGCGCTATCGGCATCGCCATCATTTTCCATTTCGACGAAACCAAAGCCCTTAGAGCGATGAGTCATACGATCGGTAATGATAACAGCAGATAAAACGGCACCAGCTTTAGCGAAAGCATCCGCTAAACCTTGTTCGGTCGTCTTGAATGACAAGCCGCCGACAAATAACTTTTTCATTTTGTTTTCTTTTTACAAATTTTAATAAACGTAAGACGACCTTTTTTTGAAGAAAAAGCGGATTTTGGTCCGCTCTTACTTTTAAAATAGCTTACCTTTATTCAGTATAGCCTGTTTTCAATAATAAGTCAAGGGGTATATTTATACAAAAAAACGGCGATTAAACCGTTTTTTTGATATATATTCTTTTTTTAGAGAATAACTTTTACGCCCGGGCTCATTGAGGAGGCAATACTGATATTCTTGATAAAAGTACCCTTGGAGGAGGCCGGCTTCGCTTTCTTTAAGGTATCAAGCAGAGTCTGATAATTTTCCATTAATTTCTTATTATCAAAACTTACTTTGCCGATAACGGTGTGGACATTGGCGGTATCATCATTTTTGAAACTGATTTTACCTTTTTTCAATTCTTCTACCGCTTTAGCCGGGTTAGTAGTTACGGTGTCATTTTTCGGGGAAGGCATTAAGCCACGAGTACCCAAGATTTTGGCAATAACGGCTAAATGTTTCATCATGGCCGGTTCGGCAATGGCGACCTGGAATTCCGTTTTTTCGGTTTTCTTAATTTCCGCTACCAATTCTTCACCGCCGACAAAGTCAGCGCCAGCCGCTTTAACGGCTTTTTCATTTTCCGGAGAAACGAAAGCGGCAACCTTAACGGTTTTACCGGTACCATTGGGCAGGCTTACGGCGCCACGCACTTGCTGGTCACCTTTTTTAGTATTGATACCAAGACGGAAGTGAACTTCAACTGAAGCGTCAAATTTAGTCTTAGTTAATTTTTTAACAATCTCTAAAGCTTCTTCGATCGAGTAAGCTTTTAAGCGGTCATAAGTTTCGGAATAATCTACCTTTTTGACTTTGACTACTTTTTTTTCTTCTTTCTTTGAGGTTTTTTTAAGCACCTTTTCGGCTTTTTCTTTTTTGGCCATAGTTTTTGTCGTGGTCAAGCGTTCGACGCCGGTTGGCGCGCGAACTCCCACAATTATTTAATTATTTAATATCGACACCCATTTGACGCGCTGTACCGGCAATAATGCTCTTTGCCGCTTCCAAATCGTTAGCGTTTAAATCAGGCATCTTGGTTTTAGCAATTTCTTCAAGTTGAGCCTTGGTAATCGAACCGACTTTTTCGGTTAACGGTTTGCCTGACCCTTTCTTAATACCAGCCGCTTTCTTGATTAATTCTGAAGCCGGAGAGGTTTTAAGAATGAAATCATAACTTCTATCTTCATAAACGGTAATTTCGACGGGAATAATATCGCCCATCTTGTCTTTAGTTTTATCATTAAAACTCTTACAAAATTCCGCGATATTCAAGCCGTGTTGGCCTAAGGCCGGACCGACTGGAGGGGCTGGGTTAGCTTGGCCGCCCGCAATCTGTAATTTAATCTTTGTCTTTATTTTTTTTGCCATATAATAATAATTTACTTAGAGCGTAGAAGCATCGCCCTGTTATTTCATTAAACTTTTTTAATCTGTAAGAAATCGAGCTCAACCGGTGTTTCACGTCCAAAGAGGGAAACGGAGACCTTAACCTTGCCTTTCGCCTCGTCGACAGCCGTCACTTTACCTTCCATATTCTTAAATGGTCCTTCGTTGATTCTAACTGGGCTACCAATGACAACATCAATTTGGAACTTAGGATCTTCAACACCCATTCTTTTTTGAAGCGCCTTGACTTCGGCTTCGCCGATCGGCGTCGGAATTGTTCCCGTGCCGATAAAGCCGGTGACATTAGGGGTGTTGCGGACGATATACCAAGATTCGTCGGTCACCATCATTTCTACCAATATATAGCCGGGAAAGATTTTTTCTTCCACGACCTTGCGTTTGCCGTTTTTAATTTTAATCTTTTTTTCGGTCGGAATCAGAATATTGAAAATTTTGTCCTCCATGTCGAGAGATTCGACTCTTTGTTTAAGATTCTGAGCGACATTTTCTTCGTAGCCGGAATAAGTGTGAATGACGTACCAACGTCGGCCTTGATTTAATAATTGCTTGGCCATAAATTTGTGATAAATTTAAGAACGATTAATTGTTTTATTTAGTGATAAAAAGTTGGAAGCCAACCTGAAAAATATAGTCCAAAAGCCCGAGAAAAAGGGCGACTCCGACGCTAATCCCGATTACCAGGACCGTATAATTGCGAGTCTCTTTTTGCGTCGGCCAGGTGACTTTTTTCATCTCCATGACTGAATCCTTGATGTAAGTGATTAATGAGTTCATATTAATAAATTTGGTATTTAAAAATGACCTTTCCGGTCACCTTATTTATCTGCTCTAATCATACAAAATAGCGGCTCGCTTGTCAAGTCTATCTCCGCGGCCAAAGGGTAGGCGCGGGTTTGCCTTTTAAAAGCAAACACGATACAATTATATTGGAAGAAATATTACAACAATATTTTACATTTTTTCATATGGTTAGCCCAAATCTAATTAAAAGGGAAGAGGAAGCGCTACCGGTAACGGTTAATGAAAATACCAAGAAATTATTTCAGGTTATCTATAGCGAACAAAATATTAAAGAAGAAAGCGATGATAATATCCCGAGAATAAAGGTTTCCACCCTCATCTCCCGCTTGGCCTTTTTTTATGAAAAAGTGCGTAATGCCGTTGACTATGAAGAAGAGCATCTTCTTCGTAAAAATGCCATTTCTCGCATTTTACGCCGCCAGGTCATGATTGAAGGCGTGGTTATGGTGACCGATAGCGAAGGTATCGCCCGCCACCTTTTAGTGGAATTGATTAGAGCCAGTTATTTGCCGAACAATAAAATTCCGGAGACGAAAATTAGGGAAGTGGCTAAACTGCTGGAAAAGTATATTCGCTTGAAGGACCAAATGGTCGCTAAGATAAATACCTCCTTAAACTTAAAAACTGACATCAACAAAGCAAAGGATTTGATAAATCAAAAGAATCACCTTGTCCGTTGGCTCCTAACTCTGGCGGCTTGTGAAATTGAAGAAAACTTAGCACCGAATCGCGAGAAGCAGATGATTGTCAATAATTTATTCGATGTTTTGTCCGAAACCATTAAATTGCCGGAAGACTTGCCTTATGGCGACGATTTGGATATCCAAATCTATTTGAGCATCGGGCGCACTTATTTGAAGTTAGATGAGGACATGCTGAGTTTTGTTTTGTTTAAATATTATAATAGCGACTGGATTAATTTGCACGATAAGGCAAATTTAAACGAAGCAGACGATAAGAAGATAAAAGCGATTGCGCTTCGCATGAGCGAAATGGACGCTATTGTTAAGGCGCAACTCAATCATCCCCTAACTAAGCAATTAGATAAAGTTGTTCATGTTTATTCGCTTTATTTCACGATTTTGGCGGAAACAATCGAGAGCGACCCGACTAAAGTGTACGGAGAATTGCAAAAAAGTGAAAAGAATTTCATTGCGGTCATTAAAAAAACCTGCAATAGCAAATATAAAAAAGCGGGCAGCCGCCTGTGGCGTGCGGCCCTGCGCAGTATTATATATATTTTCCTGACCAAATCTATTTTTGTACTCGCTATTGAAATACCGGCCATTCACTGGTTCGGCGAACCGCTTAACCCCGTTGCCTTGGCGATCAATATTTGTTTCCCCGCCGTTTTGCTGTTTGTTATCGTGTTTTTTACGCGATCACCTAATGAACGCAACACCGCAAAAATCATTAACGGAATAAAAGAGATTGCTTTTAGCGGTCAAGAAAAAAAGCAACCGATTGAGCTTCGTAAGCCTAATCGCCGCCATTTGCTGACCGCGGCCGCTTTTAATTTAATTTATATCGCTTCCTTTTTTGTTTCCATATATTTGATTATCCGCTTCTTAACCTTCATTAATTTTAACTGGGTCAGTATAACTATTTTCTTGTTCTTCCTGGCCTTTGTCAGTTTCTTTAGCATCATCACGACTAAAGGTATTAAGGATTTGATTATTGTCGAGCGTCGGGAAAATTTATTTACTTTCATTGTCGATCTTTTTTACATGCCGATTATCCTGGTCGGCAAATGGCTATCCAGCAATATTTCGAAAATTAATATATTTATCTTTATTTTCGACTTTATTCTCGAAGCGCCGTTTAAGATTTTGGTAGAGATTGCCGATGATTGGACGAAATATGTCCGCGAAAGACGCGAAAACATGGAATAATATTATGAGTATATTACGTATAGTCGCAACGCCAATCGGCAATTTGGAAGATTTAACTTTTCGCGCCCTCCGAACGCTTAAGGAGGTTGATTATATTCTTTGCGAGGATACGCGGGTAACCCGAAAATTACTGGATGCCTATGAAGTAAAAACACCGACGATTTCTTATCATCAGCATTCGGGCGATTTGAAAGTGGATAAGATTTTTAATCTGCTTCGTGACGGAAAAAATTTAGCGCTGGTGACCGACGCGGGCACGCCGGGGATATCTGATCCCGGCGGAAAACTGGTTAGCGCGGTTCGCGAAGAATTTGGCGATCAGGTTTTAGTGGAAAGCGTCCCCGGAGTTTCGGCCCTGGCGACCGGTATTTCTATTGCCGGAGCCGGTTTTGATCGTTTCCTTTTTTTGGGATTTTTGCCGCATAAAAAAGGACGACAGACCATGCTTAAAGAAATTATGGCCAGTGCGCACCCGGTAGTTGTTTATGAGTCAAAGCACCGGATTATTAAATTTTTGGAAGAATTCGAAAAGATGCGCGGCGACCGGGAATTTAAAGTCATGGTGGCACGCGAACTGACAAAAATGCATGAATCTTTTTATGCGGGTACTGCCGCCAGTGTCCTGGCGGATATTATTTCAGACCCCAATAATCTAAAAGGTGAATTCGTCGTTTTAATAAAAAAATTATAACTATGCCGGAAAATAAATATTTTTACATCACAACAACTCTGCCTTACATCAATTCCGAACCGCATATTGGTTTTGCGGCGGAAATTATTCGCGCCGATCTGATTGCGCGTTATCAGGCGCAACGCGGGGCGCAGGTATTTTTTAATACCGGTACAGATGAGCATGGTTTAAAAATTTATCAGAAAGCGAAAGAACAAAATTTAGATATCCAAGAGTACTGTGATATTTATTCGGCTAAATTTTTGCCGCTTAAGGAAAAATTAAATCTTTCCTATAATAAATTTATCCGAACTACCGATCACGCCCACGAAGCGGCGGCTCAGGAATTTTGGCGGCGCTGCGACGCCAGCGGCGATATTTATAAAAAAAGCTATCAGGTGAAATATTGCGTGGGCTGTGAAATGGAAAAAACCGATTCGGATCTGGTTAACGGTCATTGCCCCTTGCACCCGAATCAAGAGCTCGAGATTATTAATGAGGAAAATTATTTTTTCCGTTTTTCTAAATATCAGGAGAAATTATTAGAGTTATATAAAAATAACCCCGATTTTGTTATTCCGGCCAGTCGGCAAAAGGAAATTGTTACCTTTGTCTCATCCGGACTGCAGGATTTTAGTATTTCGCGCCTAAAAGAAAAAATGCCTCATGGCGTTTCCGTTCCGGGAGATGAGACTCAGGTGATGTATGTTTGGTTTGATGCGCTGGTTAATTATATTTCGACTTTAGGTTGGCCGGAAGCGTCTAATGATTTTAAAAATTATTGGCCGGGAGTTCAGGTTTGCGGCAAAGATAATCTACGGCCGCAAACGGCGATGTGGCAAGCGATGCTCATGTCGGCCGGGGTCGTTAATTCTAAACAGGTTTTGGTTTTTGGTTTTTTAACTGTTGAGGGTCAAAAAATAAGTAAGAGTTTGGGCAATACCGTTAATCCTTATGAGCTAGCCGATAAATACGGCGCCGACGCGGTGCGTTATTATCTTTTATCGGAGATTACGCCTTTTGAAGACGGAGATTACAGTGAAGAAAAATTTCGGGCTCGCTATAACTCTGATTTAGCTAATGGTTTAGGAAACTTAGTGGCGCGCGTTTCAAATCTTTTGGAAAAAAATGAGATTATAACAAATTTAGAAATTAAGCTTGATGATGCCGACTTTAGCGCTGCCAACAAGAGTTTTGCGGAGAGCTTTAAAGCTTACCGCTTTAATGAAGCCCTGCAGATTATTGGCGAAAAAATCAAGGCCTGTGATGAAAAACTGAGTCAAACGACGCCTTGGAAAATGACGGAGAAGAAAGAAATAGAACTTGTTTTGCGACCCATTGCCCAAAATATTTTAAATATTGCCTATTTGCTGGAGCCCTTTATACCGGCGTCGGCGGCGGCAATCCAGGCGCAGTTTTTGGCGCCGAGAATTAAAAAGGGCGAGCCCCTTTTTCCGCGTTTATAATTAAAAAATAATATGTCTATCTTCGATATTAGTCTGATTATAATTCTTTTTATCTTTGTCGTTAACGGCCTATTTAAGGGTTTAATCAGATTACTCGGCCATGTCATCGGTTTAATTATTGGCGCTTATATTGCCAGTCATTATTATTTATTATTGTTTTCTTGGTGGGGAAAAATATTTAACGACCACGTCGCCATCGGCAAAGTGATTTCTTTTATCGTTTTATTTGTCGTTGTTAGCCGCTTGCTGGACCTGGCCTTTAAGCTCGTAGAAAAATTATTTAATTTAATCGCTATAATTCCGGGCAGCAAGTATATCAATAATATTGCGGGCGCCGTTCTTGGGTTTTTAGAGGGCTCCTTATTTTTAGGCTTGATCCTCTTTGTAATTTCCCGCTATTCTTTAATCGGAAATTTCTTGGGCGAGGAGCTCACAACTTCGGTTGTTACCCCATTTTTGCTTAAAATTGTAAACATAATTTTACCGATATTACCTGATGCGCTCAAAGCACTTCAATCCGTCATTTAATTTTTTGCTCATGACTCACATTAAAATCAATCCCAAAATAATCAAACCGGCCATCGCTAATCTCGTAGCCGGTTCTTTGGAAATTGGGCAAGTGCTTATTTTGCCGACGGACACGATTTATGGTTTGAGTTGCCTGGCAACTGATCGCCGAGCGATAAAAAAAATTTATCATTTAAAAAAAAGAGATCCCAATAAGCCTATTTTGATTTTGGTCGGTGATGTAAAAATGGCCAAAAAATATGTCTATATTTCGGCCGCTCAAGAAAGAGAGTTAAAGAAACTATGGGCGACAAAAGAAAGGCCTACCACCGTAATTTTAAAAAATCGGCGAAAATTACCGAACGAATTAACGCGCGGCTCCGATGGCCTGGGCTTGCGTTTGCCTAAAAGTAAATTTTTAATTAAAATAATAAAGATAGTTAAATGTCCGCTCGTTTCGACAAGCTTAAATTTTAGTGGCCAGAAAACTATGGGCGACCTGAGTCGTCTGCGCTATTATTTTCCTAAAAAAAATACCCGGCCCGATTTGGTTATCGACGCCGGAGCGTCACCGCGGCGGCGGCCATCCCGCATCATTGATTTACGGGATGCGAAAGCGCCGATAATTATTAGAAAATAAACATAAATATATGAAAATAAATCGTGAACTTTTACGAAAAGCAGTTCCGGGTTTAATTTTAGTGCTCGTACTGGGCGCTGCCTTTTGGGGAGGATTTTATGCCGGGCAAAAAAATGATATCAGCGCGCGCAACAAATCGCGGGCGATTGCTTATACGGAACAGGCGAATGGTGCCGCCACTGTTAATCCCGAAGATACTTTTGATTTTAATTTATATTGGGAAGTTTGGGATACTTTGAAGCAAAATTACGTTGATAAGATAAAGATTAAAGATAAGGATCTCTTTTACGGATCCTTGAAAGGTTTAGCGGCTTCGGTCGGCGATCCTTATACTGTTTTTATGGATCCCAAAGAAGCGCAGGAATTCACTAATGACTTGGCCGGGACCTTCGAAGGCATCGGAGCTGAAGTCGGTATGCGCAATGATATTGTGACCATAATTGCTCCGCTCGACGGGATGCCAGCTCAGAAAGCGGGTCTGCGCGCCGGCGATAAGGTATATGCGATTGATGGAACTTCAACCATCGGCATGACTGTTGATCAGGCGGTCAAAGCGATTCGCGGCCAGAAAGGAACTAAAGTCGTGCTGACCGTTATTCGCAACGCCGGAGAAAAAGCTTTAGACATTACCATTACGCGCGATGTTATTTTTGTGAAAAGCGTGAAGACGGAAATGCGCAGTGATGGCATCTTCGTGATTCGGGTAACAAATTTTAATGACGACACGCTTGGTCTTTTTAATTCGGCTGTTGACGAGGCACTGGCTAAAAAACCAAAAGGCATAATTTTAGATTTAAGAAATAATCCGGGCGGATATCTTGATACGGCGGTGGCGATGGCCTCGGAATGGGTTGAAGCCGGTCCGGTCGTAGTGGAACAATTCGGTGAAAATAAAAGGAATGAATATCCGTCTAATGGACGAGCCCGTTTAAAGAATTTCCCAACAGTGGTGCTGGTTAATGGCGGTAGTGCGTCAGCCTCCGAAATTTTGGCGGGCGCTTTACGTGACTATAAAAAAGCCAGTCTGGTCGGCGAACAAACTTACGGTAAGGGTTCCGTACAAACTTTAAAGCAAATGAGCGACGGTTCGGAGCTGAAGGTAACGATTGCGAAATGGCTAACACCGGGTGGCGATTTCATTAATGAAAAGGGCTTAACGCCGACGATTGAAGTTAAATTACAGCAAAGTGATATCGATAAAAATATCGATCCTCAGCTAAATAAAGCTTTGGAGCTTTTAAAGCCAAAAACTAAGTAATATTTAATGTCTTTCTATGCCTTTAAGCAAAAAAACTGCCAGTAAATCAAAAAAAGAAAAAGCCAGCACCAAATATATATTCGTCGTTGGCGGGGTAATGTCCGGTGTCGGGAAGGGAGTAACGACCGCTTCAATCGGTCAAATTCTTCAGGCGCGCGGCTATAATGTCAGTGCGATAAAAATGGACCCCTATATCAATGTGGATGCCGGTACGATGAATCCGATTGAGCATGGTGAGGTCTTTGTTACAGAGGACGCTGATGAAACAGATCAGGATATTGGTAATTATGAAAGATTTTTGAATAAAAATATTTACCGGGAAAATTACATGACGACCGGTCGCGTCTATCAGACCGTTATTACGCGCGAGCGGAATCTCGAGTATAAAGGGAAGTGTGTTCAGGTGGTGCCGCATATACCGGAAGAAATTCGGGACCGCATCAAAAAAGCGGTGGAAAAAACCGGTGCCGAAATAATGACTATTGAAATCGGCGGAACGGTGGGCGAATATGAAAATTTATTATTTCTCGAGGCGGCGCGCGTCATGAAGCTCTATAATCCGAAAGATGTACTTTTCGTGATAGTTTCCTATCTACCGATACCGAATAAGATCGGCGAAATGAAAACCAAGCCGACCCAGCACGCCATTCGTAATTTACAGGCTGCCGGAATTCAGCCGGATTTTGTGGTCGGACGCAGTGAGCGCCCGCTTGATCAGCACCGGAAAGAAAAATTATCGATTAATTGCGGCGTGCCTACGGAGAATGTTATTTCCGCGCCGGACGTCGAGTCGATTTATGATATCCCGCTTAATTTTGAAAAGGAAAATTTGAGCCTGCGCATTTTAGAAAAGTTAGGCTTACCGTGCCGTAAAAAAATCAGTGATAATGAGGCCTGGAAAAAAATGGTGAGCGCCTCAAAAATTCAAAGCCCGGTAGTTAACATCGGGATCGTCGGAAAGTATTTTGCCAGTGGGGATTTTAGTTTAACCGACTCCTATATTTCTGTAATTGAAGCCGTTAAGCATGCAGCGGCTTATAACCGCTGTAAAGTTAAGCTGCATTGGCTCAGCGCCGAAGAGGTAGAAACGGAGGGGGCTAAAGTCTTTAAGAGTATGGACGGAGTAATCGTTCCTCAAGGCTGGGGCGGACGGGGAGCGGAGGGTAAGATTAAGACGATAAAATATTGCCGCGAAAATAAGTTGCCATATTTCGGGCTTTGTTATGGTATGCAAATGGCGGTCATTGAATTCGCCCGTAACGTCGCTAATTTGAAGGATGCTAATTCTTCTGAAGTAAATCCGAAAACGACTAATCCGGTTATTCATATCATGCCCGGTCAGGAAAAATTAATCGCGGAAAAGGGATATGGCGGCACGATCCGTTTGGGTGGTTGGCCATGTAAATTAAAGTCCGGAACGCGTCTCGCTAAGGCCTATGAACGTTTTGGCGCTAATAAAACGGTAACGGAACGCCATCGCCATCGCTATGAATTCAACAACGATTACCGTGAGATATTTGAAAATCTCGGTTTAACCGTATCTGGTACGTCGCCAGATGGTAAAATTGTGGAAGCGGTTGAGATTGCGGATCACCCTTTCTTTGTCGGTGTCCAATTTCATCCGGAATATATTTCCCGGCCGCTCGCACCGCATCCGTTATTTGTTGAATTTGTAAAAGTTTGTAAAAATAAAAAATAATTCGCTAAGCTTCAAACCCATGGAAAGAAATTTTTTTAATTTCCTTGCGTCGAGTAATAAGCCAGCCACCCCAGATAGCGAAGCGGAAAAGATGACTCCCGCCCATCTGCGGCTTTATGGCGATAAAGTCATCGATTTGTTTTGTAAACAATTTTCCGTCGAGGGTTTGGAAAATATACAGAAAATTAAAAAGGAAAATCAGACACAAAAATTTATTATTTCCGCCGCCCATTTAAATAATCTGGATGTGCCGGCTGCTCTCAAAGTGTTCGGTAATGAGTTTAATGTTCAATTAACCGGCGAGTCTGTACTCTTGGAAAAAATGAAATATTTAGCTCATCGGATGATGATTAATTTGGCGGGCCGGGATAATTTTACCCCGCTTGATTATATTGAGGATAAAGATAGTAAGCGGGGCTCGTTTAATCCGGATAATTTTAATGAGCTCACGGAAAAAATCGAGGAAGGGAAAACCCCTTGGATTGCCGCTAACCCATTTTCTTTGGACGGGAAAATGAAGCGAGCGAGTATTGGTCCGGTTTATCTCGCGGCTAAGACAAATTCTTTATTGATCCCGACGGCGCTTGATGTCTCTGGCGGCTCGGTTAATCTTGAGGGCGCGCTTGAAAGCGCCAAGACTTTAGCCGATCGGTCGCAAGCGGTTTACCGGATCGGCGCGCCATTTAAAGTAGCGCAGATAGATTTATCAAAACTTGATAATGTTTTTCAAAAAAGAAAGGAAGGAGTCGAAATTAGTCGTGAAGAACTATCTGAGTTTAGCTCAGTCCATGCCCAGCTGAGGGAGCAGGCGGATTTATTTGAAGCTCGTTTAGCCGAGCTTTTACCGGAGGAGAAGAGAAGGAAATAATTAAAATAATAGAATATAAATAAAAAAGAGCCCGTTTTTGAGCTCTCAATATTAGTTGTTGTTTTACTCGCTACTCGTTGTGAAAAACTTTTCCGCGAAATTTTAGTGCAGCGCGATCAAATTTTTGATATTGGCTTGATTTTAGCCAATATTTTATTTGTTTTAGGAGACCCAGGAAGCCCAGGTGATGCGAATGAAAGACAGTAAAGTTTGTATCCATTACTATTTTGTATCCGCGGTTTATCGCCCAAACAGCCCATTGACTATCCTCTCCGCCCAGCTCAAAACCCTGATCAAAGTTATTTAGTTCCCAAAGTGAACGACGTAGGGCGCAATTAGTTCCGCCCATGATTCCCATTTCTCTTTTTTTTAGTATCCTCGGACTATTGATTCTATCCCAGAAATAATTGGGATAGTAGAAGATAATTTCGGATAGGGTCCTCTTTTTTGCCGGTAGGCAGTGAGCGAAAACACCGGCGACACTTGGAGCCGAAAAATAATGAGCGGCGCTTGATAGCCACAGGTCGTTTAATGGTAAGGCGTGTGCGACAGTAAGCACTACGATTTCGTGACTGGCAATGCGGACTCCCAAGTTAATACTTTTTGGAAACGTAAATTCGTCTCTGGGAATATTTATAACTTTTGCACCCAGTTTTTTGGCGACTTCGGCTGTATCGTCAGTTGATTCGTTATCAACCACGACGATTTCTATCCGGCCATTATATTGTTGGCTCCAGATAGCATAAATGAGATTCTTTAAAGCAGCAGATTCGTTGCATGATCTGATAACGACTGAAATACCAGGGTTTGTTTTCATTATATATTTATTTGTTAATTTACCTTAGTAATTGATTATAATAACATAATGATAATATTTTGTCAACAAAAAACAGGCCAAATTGCCTGTTTTTCGAAATATTTGTTTTTGCTTATTTTTTAACGATTTTTTTGGTGACTTTTTTTGTGGCTTTCTTGGTAGCTTTTTGGGCAACTTTTTTAGCCAATCCCTTTTTTGAAGCACGAGCCGTTTTGGCCACTTCTTTTCTGGCCGCGGCCGCCTTGGCAACCACCTTGAGTTCTTCACGCTTGGTTTCAGTTAAAGGTAAGACGTTAACGATCTTGGTTGATTTAAGGGTATTATTGAATTTTAGTAATTTTCGCGTTGTGAATTTTACAAAACCGCCCTGAAGAGCGAATAAAGTATCATCGCCGCCAATACCGACGTTTAAACCAGGATGATATTTAGTACCACGTTGTCTAATAATGATGGCGCCGGTTTTGGCCCATTGTCCGTCCGTCAATTTAACGCCTAAACGTTTACTTTCTGACTCGCGGCCTAAGGAGGTTGACCCAGCGGCTTTCTTATGTGCCATATTGATTGTTCTACACAGAAAATGCTAGCCAGAAGACTAGCAATCAAAGGTATTTTATGATTAATGGTATTAATATAACAAAGGGACGATAAATTGTCAAATATCTCACTATGGTGAGCCAAAACAAGGGTTTTAATATTTATTAATTATGCTATAATAATAACATAAAAATTAAGAAAAAATTAATAAAAAAAATATGGTAAAAGTGGACCAAGAAAAGTGCATCGGTTGTGGTATGTGCTCCGGCATGTGCCCGGAAACCTTTGTTATGGGGGCGAGCGGCAAGGCGGAAGTAATTAAACCGGAGGTAACGGACTGCGCTAAAAATGCCGCCGAGAATTGCCCCGTTGAAGCAATCAGTGTTAATTAATCAATAATCTATGGCCGGAGAAATCAGGGTCGAAAAGCTAAGCCTAGAAAAACCAGAAATAGCACCCGCGAAAGTCGAGACGCCATCAAGCCCGGAGGGAAAACCGGAGCGTGTTTTTTTGCATCCGGAAAAAACTCCGGCACCGGAAAAAGTGCTGGAGAAAAAAGGCGAAGGTAACATCATCGCGGCCGCGCAAGTACAGAGCTGGCAAAAAAAGCGGGCCGATGAAATTGACTCTATTTTATCCGAGGGCTTGAATGAGGTTTTTTTGAAAATGAACCCAGCGCAGCAGGCGGCTTTTAAAAAATCCGGTGAGGAAACGGTTGCCAAGATAAATGTCTTGCTGGGGGAAGCTAAGGTTAAGGTGAATAAAATAATTGCGCTTATCCGTCAGTGGTTGAAATTAATTCCTGGCGTTAATAAATTCTTCTTGGAACAGGAGATAAAAATTAAAGCTGATAAGATTCTTCGCATCAAAAATAAATTTTAAATATGATGGAATTAACTGCGCCCACTTCAGCTCAATATTTTCTAAGCATTCTGCTATGGGCGGGTGGATTTATTATTTTCTTGGTGGCCCTCACTCAGGTTTTGCGTCTTTATTTTCGCAAGCGCCATTATTTTCCGCATCAGGTTTTTTTAGTGCGCTTACCGAAAGAGAAGCCGGAGGATGATAAGAAAATAAATAATGTCCAAACTTTACGCGAAGAAATTGCCAAGGGTGAAACAATTTTTGCGGCGGTTGGCGGACTGAAGGCGGAACGCGGTTTTAAGGCTTGGCTTACCGGGCGGCATGATCATTTTTCTTTTGAAATTGCGGCCAGTCATAATAAAATCGCTTTTTATATTGTCGCCCCCTTTAATGATTTACGTTATATTGAACAGCAGGTTCAGGCATATTACCCCGAAGCGGTAGTCGAAGAAGTCGAAGACTATAATCCTTTTAGCATGACCGGCCAAATTGCAGCCGCGTCTTTAAAAACAACGCGCGCTTTTTTCTTTCCGATAAAAACTTATCAGAAAATGGAAGTCGATCCACTAAATTCAATCATTAATACGCTCTCCAAGCTCGGCAAAGACGAAAGTTTAGTTATTCAATATTTAGCGCGCAGCGCGCGCAAGGAATGGCATCGCCGTGCTCGCCGGGTCGTTTATAAAATTCATAAAAAAAATTCAGTTTTGGGTGGTGTTCGTGCGAGCACACCTTTGGGCTTAGCGGTGGAAATATTTACGAGCGGTGCGCGTCTGAAAAAAAATAAAGAACAGAATGCGGCTCGTAAATTATCTGCCATCGAGGAAGAGTTGGTTAAGTCCATCGAGCAAAAAAATTTAAAAACCGGCCTCGATGTAAATTTGCGTATCATCGCTTGTGCCCAAACGAAAGAAGACGCCGCTCGGTATTTGGAAAATATCGTTTCTACTTTCAGTGAATTTAACAATTTTAGTTATGGTAATAATTTTTCTCGGGCCAATAAAAGGGCACCAGAAAAAATTGTGGCCGACTTTATTTATCGTCATTTTCAAGAAGAGAATCGCTTTTTACTCAATAGCGAAGAACTGGCCAGTATTTTCCATTTCCCCCTGAAAGGAACAGAAACGCCCAATATCCTATGGCTTTCCTCTAAGATTGCCCCCGCTCCGGCCAATGTCCCGGCGGAGGGAATTACCTTGGGCCAGAATATTTATCGGGGAATTAAAAAGGAAATTCGGATCAAGCGCCAAGACCGCCGCCGCCATACTTATATTGTCGGTAAATCCGGTGTTGGTAAATCTGTCTTGCTGGCGAATATGGCAATCCAGGATATTCAGAACGGGGAAGGTGTTTGCGTGTTCGATCCGAACGGCGATTTAATCACCGATATTTTGGATCGAATTCCTCCCGAAAGAGCGGAAGACGTAATTATTTTTTCTCCCGGCGATATTGAACGGCCGCTCGCTTTGAATTTATTGGAATATGATCCGCATTACCCAGAGCAAAAAAGTTTTGTTATTAACGAAATGATCGGTATTCTTGATAAACTGTATGATTTAAAGGCAACGGGCGGACCAATGTTCGAGCAGTATATGCGTAACGCGATGCTTCTGATTATGGATGACCCGGAATCCGGCTCGACCTTAATGGAGATTCCGAAAGTTTTAGCGGATGAAGATTTTCGTAAATTTAAATTAAGCCGTTGTAAAAATCAAACCGTAGTTGATTTTTGGCGTAAGGAGGCAGAGAAGGCGGGCGGGGAAGCCGCTTTGGCCAATATCGTTCCTTATATCACCTCTAAGCTGACCTCTTTTATTTCTAATGATATGATGCGGCCAATTATTGGCCAGCAGAAGAGCGCCTTTAATTTGCGCGATGTCATGGACGGCCAAAAAATATTATTGGTTGATTTGCCGAAAGGGCTAGTCGGAGAAATGAACGCCTATCTTCTTGGTATGATTTTGGTCGGTAAAATTTTGATGGCCGCTTTATCACGCACCGATTTACCGCCTGAAGCGCGCAAAGACTTTTATTTATATATCGATGAGTTTCAAAATTTCACGACCAATTCAATTTGCCAAATTTTATCCGAGGCCAGAAAATATGCGCTTGATCTTATTATCGCTCATCAATACATCGGTCAGCTCAGTAAAAATAATAATCATGAAATTAAAGAAGCGGTTTTCGGCAACGTCGGTACTATGGTAAGCTTTAAAATCGGTTCGGAGGATGCGGAGTTTCTGGTTAAAGAATTTGCTCCGGTGTTTAATCATTATGATCTGATAAATGTGGATAAGGGAATGGCGTGTATAAAATTGTTGGTTGATAATAGTGCCTCGCGGCCTTTTTCTTTGAACACGATTTGGCCGATACTTGGCGTGAAGCGTCCAGGCATGGCCGAGAAGATTAGAGCGCTGAGCCGTTTGAAATATGGTCAGAACACCCGCCTCGTCGAAGCGGAGATTAGCCGCCGCGCACGTTTACCGATTGCGCAGGAAGCCTTAACTAAAGTTACCCTAAAATAATTTGCTTATGTCGACACTCTATCGCGATTACCGTCCGCAGAATTTCTCTGAAGTTTTGGGACAAAATCATATTAAAATAACCCTACAGAATGAAATTAGCCATAATAAATTGGCGCAGGCTTTTTTGTTCTGCGGTCCGCGCGCGGTTGGAAAAACAACTTTAGCGCGCGTGCTCGCCAAAACGGTTAATTGTTTAAATCGTAAAGACGGTGAATATGAACCCTGTAATCAGTGTGCTAATTGTTTAAGTACAGTGGCGGGCCGAAATATGGATGTGGTGGAAATTGACGCTGCTTCCAATACTGGCGTCGACAATGTCCGCGAAAATATTATTAGTTTTTCCCGTCTTTTACCCGCTAATTCAAAATTTAAAGTTTTTATTATCGATGAAGTCCACATGCTTTCACTTTCGGCCTTCAATGCGCTTTTAAAAATAATTGAGGAGCCGCCGACTTATATAATTTTTATTCTTTGCACGACGGAAATCCAAAAGGTGCCACTCACGATTATTTCTCGCTGCGAACGCTTTGATTTTAAACGCATTAGCGTGAGTGATATTGTAAAAAAATTATCATTAATTGCTGCCGCCGAAAAAATTACGATTGCCCCGGAGGTTTTGGAAGCAGTGGCACGCCGTTCGGGCGGCCATTTGCGCGATGCCGAGAGTTTGCTGGGACAAATATTTTCGCTCGGTGATAAAAATATTACCCTGGAACAAGCGGAGCTCGTAATCCCGCACTATAATAGCAACGAGGCGGTTAGTTTGCTTGAGCACCTCGGCCACAAAGACGCGGCTAAGGCCATCGCCCTGGTAAATACCTTGGCCGATACCGGAGTAAATTTGAAAAATTTTAGCGCGGAATTAATCGGTCTTTTACGTAAAATAATGCTCACAAAAGTAAGCCCCGGTTTGTCGGACAATCTTGGCCTTAATCTGGGGGAAAGTTTGGAAATTAAAGTGAATGCCATTTCCGATTCTTTAAACTGGGATCAATTAATTATGTTTACCCGCCGTTTCCTGGAGACTTATAATGACAATAAAAATCCCTTGATTTCTCAATTGCCTTTAGAGATGGCGATTATTGATTTATGCTATGGCTCGGTTTCCGTTTCGGCGGAGAATTCAACCGGGGGAACGAAGTCTCCGGCCTCGATTCGTCCGACTATTTCGGCCCCGGCTCCAGCTATCAAAAAGGATGAGCCGGAAAATAAGGTCGCAAAAGAAATTTTGAACGTGCCAAATCCGGCCGCAGTCCATACACAAAAAGTGGCCATAAATTTAGATCAAGCCGAAGTCATGGAAAAGTGGCCCGAATTTTTAGTAAGGATAAAAAAATATAATCACTCTTTATCGTTCGTGCTGCAGAATTGCCAGCCCCAAGAAATTAAAGATAATCGCTTATGTTTAGTCTTTAAATATAAATTCCATTCGGATCGGGTTAATGACGTCACCATAAAAAATATTGTGGAAACCGCCTTGGCCGAGGTCTTTGGTTCTGTCTTGTCCGTGAATTCCGTAATAGACGAAAATCTGGAAATAAAACGTGCTGAAAAAACTGAGGAGGCGGCGGGTTCTACTGCCACGCCGGCTAAAACGGAAGAGGCGGAAAGCGCGAAGCCGGAGGGTTTAATCAGCGACTTGCTCAAGACTTTCGGCGGGGAAGTGATTAATTAATAATTAATATATATGTTAGATATTAAATTTATTAGAGAAAATCCGGACTTAGTCCAAAAGAACTGCCGAGCGAGATTGGCTGATGTCGATATCACACTTCTATTGGCGCTCGACGCCGATATTAGGGGGCTCATTAGCAGCTTAGAGACGGGGCGGGCTACACGAAACCAAGCTTCAAAAACCAAACCGACTCCGGAAATTATCGCCGCCATGAAAGTATTGGGCGATGATATAAAAAAATGGGAAACGGAATTAATCGCCAAGGAAATAAAATTTAAGGAATTACTTCTGGCTGTTCCTAATCTAACGCACCCCGATGTCAAAGTAAGCACCGACGAAAATGATAATCCCGTTTTGGAAACGATTGGCAAGCCGACTAAATTTAAATTTAATCCAAAGGACCATGTCGAGTTAGCCGCGGAGCTTGATTTGATTGATTTTGAACGCGCGACCAAAGTTAGCGGCGCTAAATTTTATTATTTAAAAAATGAGTTAGCTCTCATGGAATATGCGCTAATCCAGTATGCTTTGGAGATTTTAGTGCGGCACGGGTTTACGCCTTTTATTACGCCTGACTTAGCCAAGCGCGAAGTCGTTGAAGGTATGGGTTTTAGTCCGCGCGGGGAAGCGACCCAAATTTATAATATTGCCGATTCGGACTTATGTTTAATTGGGACAGCCGAAATAACCATGGGCGGTTATCACCGTGACGAGGTTTTGGCGGAGAGTGAATTACCAAAAAAGTATGTGGCGGTGTCACATTGTTTTCGGACGGAAGCGGGCAGCTATTCCAAGTTTTCTAAAGGGATTTTTCGGGTTCATCAATTCAGTAAAATTGAAATGTTTGCCTATGTGAAGCCGGAAGAGGCGGAGGCCACGCATAAGGAATTACTAAATATTGAGAAAGAAATTTTCCAGGGCTTAGGTATTCCATTCCAAGTCATTGATCATTGTACGGCCGACTTGGGCGCGCCTTCAATTCGAACTTATGACCTTGAAGCTTGGATGCCGGGTAAACCGGCCGCCGACGGCAGTCAGGGCGCCTGGGCCGAAGTAACCTCGACTTCTAATTGCACCGATTACCAAGCACGCGCCATGAATATTAAATACCGCACTGCCGGCGGAGATAAAGAATTGCTTTATACGCTTAATGGCACCGCTATTGCCGTACCACGCTGTCTCATCGCCATTTTGGAAAATAATCAGCAAGCCGATGGTTCCGTTGAGATTCCTAAGGCCTTACGGGCATATTTACCCAAGTCTTATAAAATTATTAAACCCAAAGGTAAATAAATGTTTAAGTTCTAAATCTGAATTTCCATGAATAAATTTACTGTGCGCCACAAGCTATTCGTTACCGCTCTAATTCTGTTCGGCTTATGTTTTTTTGCACCGCGCACCCTGCGTGCGGCCACTCTAAAAACGGATTATCCGCGCTTGGCCAATTATTTCCTGAAATGGGAAATTAGCGACGCCGAAGCGCGTGATTTGGCTAAATGGGATTTATTGGTTCTTGATATGGAAGTGCAGACAAATAGCCGCGCGCAACTTCTAAAAATTAGAGAATTAAATCCCGATATCGTCATTTTGGCTTATGTTAATTCTGTTGAGCAAGTTGATAATGCCAATGACTATAATTATGCCGACATGCGCCAACAGTTGGCGAGCCAGATTAATTCCACCTGGTGGCTAAAAGATGCGAGCGGACGAAAGATTTCTTATTGGCCGAATAACTCGATGCTTAATCTGACCGACCTTGCCCCTGTAGATAATAGTGGTCGACGTTTCAATGATTATTTGCCAAGTTTTGTGGTAAGCGAGCTAAAGGCCAGCGGTCTGTGGGATGGAGTTTATTATGATAATACTTGGGGAGATATCTCCTGGCTTAATAGCGGCAATATTGATACTAATAATGACGGTGTCCGTGACCAAGGGGCAAGCGCCGATGCCGCCTGGGCAGCGGGTTTTAAAAAAGTTTTAGTGAAAACTCGAGAACTTGCCGGTAATGATTTTATCATTGTCGGTAACGGCCGCGTTTATGCCGGTTATCAAGGCCTTCTGAACGGCTCCATGCTGGAAAGCTTTCCCTCGGACTGGGAAAATGGCGGCACCTGGACCGGTTCGATGAAATCATATTTAAATTTACCGGCGCAGAACCTAAGTCCTAATTTTTCAATTCTCAATGTTTCCGATAAAGATAAGTCTGATTATCAGCATTTGCGGTTCGGCTTGACCAGCGCCCTAATGGGGAACGGTTTTTTTAGCTTCGATTATGATGTTAGTAATCATGGCCAGACTTGGTGGTATGACGAATATGAGGTTTCTTTAGGTTCGCCGCAATCAGCCGCTTATAATCTTTTGGCCAATCGCAGTACTAATTTACAACCTGGGCTCTGGCGCCGCGATTTTAAAAATGCGACCGCGATCGTAAATTCAACCGCCAAAGAGCAGCTCTTTGTTTTTAGCAAAGAAGAAATGGAAAAAATAAAAGGCTTGCAGGATCCAGCTTTTAATAATGGCGATAAAATTAGTTATTTAAAATTGGCGCCTTCCGATGGGATAATTCTACTCCGGCATAATGTGGCCATTACCGACTCGGCTTTTACTAATGGTTTTTTCTATCGTATCTATAATTTTCAGGGGGAACAAGCGAGAAACGGCTTCTTTTCTTATCTAAATAGTTTTCCCGGCGAACAGGAGGTTATCGTTGCGAAGCAAGAACTAACAACCCAGGATCTAAATTTGTCGGCGGGATTTGGCCGGGTTGATTTACAAAAAGATGGTACTAAATTAGCCTCCTTTTTTCCTTACACAAAAAACTACACGGGGCGTCTTAATTTAGCGGCGAGTCTTAGTAACGGTTCTTTCCAGCAAATAATTACTGGTCCGACCAGCGGGGGACCGCAAGTTTTAATTTTTCAAGCGAATGGCAAGTTGGCCGGTAATTTTTTTGCCTATGATAAAAATTCTCGCACCGGGGTTAATGTAGCAATCGGTGACGTTAACAGTGATGGTCAGAATGAAATTGTCACCGGCCCGGGCGCCGGCCTGGAACCCTTGGTTAAAATTTTTTCGCTCCGCGGCGTGCTGCTTAATAGTTTTCTGGCTTACGGTAAAAGCTTTAAAGGTGGCGTCGGCGTGGCGATCGGTGACGTTAACGGCGATGGCCAGAATGAAATTATCACCGGCCCGGGCGCCGGTGGCGGTCCGCAAGTCCGAGTATTTAATTATGCCGGTCAAGCCCTAAAAAGCTTTTTCGCCTACGATGCCAGTTATCATGGTGGCATAAAGGTTGGAGCCAGTGATATTAATGATGACGGTCAGGCGGAGATTCTGGTTGGTATTAAGAATTTTTATTAATAAATATATGTTTAAATTTATCAGAGATCATTGGGAAACCAGACGCGAGCGTTTCTATCGAAAAAATCGCTGGCACTTAATTCTGGATTTTTCTTTGGGCATTATCGTTATCCTCATGGCAGCTGCATTCATTACTTTACATTATTACCAGCCCAGTATTAATTGGTTTTATCGACCGACTAAAATTGACAAACCGTCACTTGATTTAAATAATCCGCCGATAAATCTTAGTTATTCACTTGAAAGCAGCGCTATTCGGCTAGCCGATGGGGCCGTTTTAAAAGTAAAAATATTAAACGATGGTCAAGCACCGATTGAAAATCTAAAAACCACTTTTTTGACGCTTGATAAAAGTTTTAGTATTGAAAAAATTACCGTGCTTGACGATTCCAATCCTAATCCCGAAGCCAGTGTAACTAATCGCCAGCTTAATTTTGGTAGTCTTGGTGCTGGTGAGTCGCGGCTTGTAAATTTAAAGATTATTTTTAGCGCTGCGCCGGGAGCGGATAGAGTTTTAAATTGGCAGGCGCAAAGCGAATACTCAGCACAGGGGCAAACCCTAAAGGAGACTCAGACCTTGCCCAGTATAACTTTGGCCGCCGAGATGGTCGCTAAGGCTTATGTCTATTATAATAGTCCGCAGGGAGATCAATTGGGTAGCGGGCCGTTACCGCCTCTTGTTGGTCTGCCGACGAATTACTGGGTTTTCTTTGAAAGCCAAAGTGCCGGCAGTTTTAAAGATTTTGTTTTTAGCGCTAAATTAGCCCCTAATGTGGAGATGACCGGTAATCGCTCGGTACTCTCTGGTGACTTAAAGTATAACGCCGCCACACGGCAAATAATTTGGACAGTTCCGGAAATTAAAAATCAGAGTGATAGCTATCGCGCGGGCTTTGAAGTGCAGTTTACGCCAGCCGCCACCCAGGCAGATAAGGTGGCCACGCTCCTCAGCAATATTAAATATTATGCTATCGATTCGCTGGTTAATCAGGAGGATTCCGGTGTTTTAAATGATCTGACCAGCAATTTAGATTTTGATCACATGAATAAAGGCGAGGGCAAGATAGGCCGGCCTTAATTTAAATATATGATAAACTTTTTTCGCCAAATTCTTAAACCGAAATACGAGACCCTGAATAAAATTGAAATTGACGCTAAAAAAATTATTGCCAATTATAATTATTTAAAATCTCGGCAGGGAAGTGCGGAGATTTTTCCCGTTTTAAAATCAAATGCCTATGGCCACGGACTGAAAGAGATGTGTGAAATTCTTAATGAAACTTCGGCGCCGCTGGTGATTGTTGATTCCTTCCCGGAGGCTCAGATTGCTTGGCGTTATTTTAAAGGCAAGGTTTTACTACTTGGCGAAATGCCTCTGAAGGCTTATTCCTACTGTGATTTTAAACGGACCGAATTTGTCGTTTATAATAGCGAAACTTTACGTTATCTGGCGCGTTACCGAAAAAAGGCACAAGTTCATCTTTTTGTAAATTCGGGCATGAACCGCGAAGGTATTAAAAACCTGGCGGAGTTTATCGATGTAAATAAAAAATATTTAGATCGGGTTGAAGTCTCGGGCCTGTGCTCACACTTGGCCTCGGCCGAGGAACGTTCAATTTTAAATCAAACGCAGGAAGCGGAATTTATAAGTGCTCTGGATGTTTTAAGAGCGGCCGGATATTTTCCGCGCTGGGTTCACTTGGGAAATTCAGCCGGGGTGATGACCTTGCGCAATAAGCTTTTAACAGCTTTCCGTCCGGGCCTTGCCCTTTATGGCTATAGCCCCTTTTCTGATTCCGATGATACCGAGTTTGAAGCCGATTCCGAATTGCAACCAGCTTTAGAGCTGACCTCTCGCCTGGTTTCAATCCAGAGATTACTGCCGGGTGAATCAGTCTCCTATAATGAAAGTTTCAGGGCCGCACAAGAGACGAATATTGGTGTTATTCCTTTCGGCTATTTTGAGGGACTGGATAGGCGTCTCTCCAATTTAGCACAATTCCAAGTTTTAGCGGCCGAGAATGCGTTTTGGGCACCGATAGCGGGCCGTGTCTGTATGAATTTAAGTTGTCTTGATCTTGGGGCCAATCGGGCGCAAAAAGGGGATTTAGTCGTTATTATTTCCAGCAATAAGGAGGATAGAAACTCGGTTTTAGCATTATCCCACGATATGAAGACTATTCCGTATGAATTTCTGGTGCGCCTACAAGCCAACATTAGACGGGAAATAATTTGGTTCTGATATATAATTTAAATTATGTCAAGAGAAGGGAAATATCGCCGTAAAATTAAAAAGGACTATCAATGCAAAAATTTGCATAATCCTTTTTTTCATAAACCAAAAAAGAAAAAAAGTAAGCGCTGGATAGTTTTGTTGTTTGCAGCTGCCGGAATTTTTTCAATTTTTCTGGTTTGGTTTTTTTTGGCAGCGCCTTTATGGCGAATTGATAATATTAAGGTTGAGGGTCTAACTCGGATAGCTGACACTGAGATAAAGCAAAAGGTTTGGCAACAAAGCAGTGAGTCCCGCTATTTAATCTTTAAACAGAATAATATCTGGTTGTTTGATAAGAGCGAACTTGAAGAAAGTATCCTGTCATCCTATAATTTAGCCTCCCTTGAGGTCATTAAGCACCCGGCCCGGACTTTAGTTATAAAGGTCGGAGAACGGCCTTATTCTTTCATTTTTCAGCAGGGAAATGACTATTATTACTCCGCCGCTGATGGCTATATTATTCCAGAGTCGGTGGTTAGCGAGGAGGATAAGAGCAAGTATTTAATCCTGGAAAATAAAAATGCTAATAGTTTAATTGACACTGAAAATAAAATTAGCATTTCCGAGGCTTATCTCAACTTTATTATGAAATTGGCCAATAGTCTTAGCGTCCATTCGGAATTGTCGGTCGACCGTTTTATTATCGATCAGGAATTTAACACGCTAAAGGTAAAATTTAGGGACGGTCCCCTGGTCTACTTTAATATTAAAAATGAGGCCGGGGAACAGGTAGATCGGCTTATCCTTGTCAAAAAAGAGAAAATAAAGGATAATTTTAGTAAGACCAACTATATCGACCTGCGTTACGGCGACCGTATCTTCATTAATTAATTTTAAAAATATGGAAGGAGCTTTTAAAACATTTTTTACAATTGCCGTTATTATTTTTTGTTTAGTCGTAATCGGTATATTTCTGATTATTGTAAAAGTTATTTTATTATTCCAACCGGAAGTGCATCTCATGGGTTTGGCAATTAACATGTTGAATTGATAATTCGAAGAATTACAGGAGTAGGCTTAATATAGGGTGGCTTAAAGCCCCCCTTTATTTTAGGGCTTAAAGGGTGTATTAATATACATTATGCGAAGTATCAAGTAGGCAAAATGCCCAGTAATTTAACGTTTTTGTGGCCCATCCCTCCTCTTTTATTAATATTTTTCTTCTCGCCCAGAAGCCTCTTGTATAAACTAAATATTGATTATTTATTTAATTACTACTTTTTATAAATAAAAAAGGAGATTTATTAAATCTCCTTAATGCTTAGCTTTAAGCTTAAATGCTTATTAGCTCTTTCTCCGTCTCTACCTGATTGGTCGAGTCGGCCAGGTCTAATAGTGCTTGGGCGATGGCTTCAGTTCCCTTTTTGGCGTCTTCATTATTTGCATAATCACCGGAAATTTTAATGGTCGGTCCGATATAGATATCAGTTCGTTTCCAAAATTTTGGCCATACGTTTCCTACAGGCATAGCTTTATCAGCGCCGCTTACCCAGACAATCATAATGGGCGAATCGGTTTCCATGGCTAATTTTGCCGTGCCTTCTTTAAGAGGGCGTAAACGATGATTTTTTAGAGATTTTAACCAACTACTGGTGGTATTGGTTGCTGTCCGGCCACCTTCGGGAAAAATAATCACTATCTTCCCTTTTCTTAAAATTTCTTTAATCTTGATAATCGCCTTTTTTACTATTTCCGGTTTTTTACGCGGAATAAAAATAAAACGTTCCTTCACGATTTCCCAATACCATTTATTATAATTATCCAGGTCAGGGGTGCTATAAGGAACGAATTTGAAAGGCAAGATTAGGGTTTGCGGGAAAAACAGATAATTTAGCAGTACCGGTTCCCATTGCGAAGGGTGGTTGGAGACGATAATTAAGCGCTTGGGCCAAAAGTTTATGGCTTGCCAGTTATGAACTCTCACAAATCCGAGCAAAATAAAGAGGTAGAAGAGCGGAGCCGAGGCCAACCAAAGGGGATAAGCTACGAGCCAAAGCAGCAAAATAGCTTTTAATTTTGCTAACTTTTTCATGTTTTAGTTTTTTTTGTTTATTTTAAATGTTCTATATTAAGTATAGAACAGGCTAAATATTTTGACCATGTTTGCTTCGGTTGTTTCTTATCTGCAGGCCGAGACCACACTTCCCTGTTTTATGCTATAATTTAATTAGTTATGGATAAAAATAAAACAATAATTAAATATTTAGTCGATTTTTTAGATTTTTCTGAGATTGAAAAGGGCCTGTCTTCAAAGACACAGGAAAACTATACTCGGTTTTTACGGAAGTTTTTTGGTTGGCTTAAAGAGGCTAAATTAGAGGGTCTAATTCCGTCTAAATTGACGCCGGAGCATATTTGGCAGTATAAGGTTTATTTATCGCGCCACGTGGACCCGAGGACCCGTAAAACGCTTAAAAAGACCACCCAGAACTACTATTTGATTGCTTTGCGCTCGCTTTTGGAGTTTTTTGTGGAGAAAGATATTGCTTCCCTGCCGCCCTCAAAAGTTAAGCTGGCCAAGGATAAAGCGGATAAGGAAATTAAGTTTTTAACGCTTGAACAATTAGCCCGTCTATTAGAGGCACCGACTACCGCGACGATTATCGGTCTGCGCGACCGCGCGTTACTTGAAACACTTTTTTCTACCGGCTTGCGTGTGGCGGAACTCGCCGCTTTAAATCGCGATCAATTACGGATTAAGGACGAGACGCATGATCTGGAAATTGCCGTGGTCGGTAAAGGCAGCAAAATTCGAACAGTTTATTTTTCCGAGCGTGCGATCAAAGCCTTAAGGTTTTATTTAGGAGAGCGCAAAGATATGGATGATGCCCTTTTTATTAATTATAAACGCGGTGGTGCCAAAACAAATGCGACGCGTCGGCTGACCGTTAAAAGTATCGAAGACATCGTTAAAAAATATGTCATTATCGCCGGCCTCCCGGTTATGGCCACGCCTCATACCTTACGCCACTCCTTTGCTACCGACCTCTTGAATCAGGGGGTGGATTTAAGAACTGTGCAGGAATTTTTAGGTCATAGCAATATTGCCACCACGCAAATTTATACGCACGTGACTAATAAGCAATTACGCGACATTCACCGGAAGGTGCATGATAATCGGAATTTTTAAAAAAAGCTCGGATTTACTTCCGAGCTTTTTGTATTTGCTAATTGTATATTTATGGTAAATAATTTTCGGGATTAACTGGTAAGCCGTCCTTACGAACCTCGAAATGGAGATGAGGGCCGGTTGTGAAGGGGCCGGCGCCAATACTGCCCGGAGTTGCTCCGGAACGGCCGATTGCTTGGCCCTGTGTAACGTATTGATCGACACTGACAAAAGCAGCCGATACATGGCCATAAACTGTAGAGAGGCCATCGCCGTGGATAATCATGATATAGGCGTAATTTTTGCTGCCATCAAATTTTACCTTCGCCACGTAGCCATCAGCGGCAGCGACAATAGTTGTTCCCTGTTTGGCGCGGATATCGATGGCCGGATGTTCGCCAATTATTTTGCGGTAGGGATAATCAGGGTCATGAAAGCTCGTGGTTATATAATTTTTCGGAACCGGCCAGACAATGGTGTTATTGCCATTATTGAGTTTTTGCTGATCTTTTTGGGACATTTTCTGGCGAATCAGGCGCTCGGCGCTGGCAATCTCGGCCGCGGCTTGGTCCTGCTCGCGCTTAGTCTGCAATAATAAATCGCGGAAGGCTTTTTCCGATAACTTAGTTTCCGTTAAAATATTTGTTTTACTTTCTTGCTCATAGACGAGGCCTTCTTTCTTGTCTTCTAATTTTGTTTTAAGAGTCGAAAGCTCGGTATTTTTTTCGCTCAGAGTCGCCTTGTTTGCGTCCAGGCGCTCCTTGTCACTTCTTAAATCTGCGACACTGGTGCCAATTTCTTTGTTCGTATCTTCTAAGTATTTAGCTTGATTAAGAAATTCCGCCAAAGAATTGTTTAGTAATAGCATTTCCAGAGTAGAAACTTGATCTTGCTTATAAACAAGGCGCAGTAGATTTTCAATATGAGTTTTTTGTTCCTCGATTTGCTTATCAAGGCTGGCGCTATCAATTTCTATTTTCTGAATTTCCAAATTAGTCTTTTCCATTTCTAAACTGGTCGATTCAATATCCAATTGGGATTTTTGTAAATGTGTTTCCAAAAGTGATAGCTGGTTGGCTAAGTTAATCTGGTCTTTTTGCGCGGCGTTAATGCGACTTTGGTATTCCTGCTGCTTAGTCGCTAAATCATCAATTTGCTGTTTCTGTTTTTGGATTTTTAGGTTAAGAGCGTCGATTTCCGCATCGATGGACCCGGTTTGGCTAAAAACAAAAGGAGCCGCGCTGAGAAAACCGGCAAAAATTAAAAATAAAATCGTTATTTTTAGTCCTTTATGCTTGATTTTTAGTGAGTGTTTATTCATTCCTTAGTATTATAACATTTTTTAAAGCTTCTGTAAATATCAGAAATGGCTAATTACTGTATTGCTTTTTGCAATCGCTGAGTGCTTTCCTGCTTGCCGAGAGCTGCCGCTACCTCGAAAGGACCGGGGCTATTTTTTAAGCCGGTGAGCGCAACTCGCCAGGGCCAAAGATAGTCGCCATTTTTAGCACCGCTTTCTTTTATCCAGGACATGACTGAATTTTCTAAGTTCTCTTTGGTCCAGTCAGCTGCCTTAATTTTTTCTAAATAGACGGCGAGCACGCGTAAATTATCTTTAGCTTGATCGGTGCTTAAGGTTTTCCAAGCGAGCATTTCTTGGTCGTAAGGAGCGAGCGCAAATAAAAACGCGGTCATTTCTATAACGTCTTCAAGTTTTTTCATTCTCTCTTGGGCGAGCGCTACAAAATTTTCCAGACGTTTTTTATCTTTAATTTCCCGGCCCGCTTTTTCAAAATACGGCAAGCAAAGCCCAGTCAGTTCGCTCAAACTTTTTTGGCGGATATAGTAGCCGTTATAATAATCAAGTTTTTCTAAATCGAAGATAGCCGGACTCGCGCCTAAACCCTCCAGAGAAAATTCTTTTTCCAGTTCGGCGAGACTATAAATTTCTTTATCATTTTTGCCGTGCCAACCGAGAAGCGCACAAAAATTAATTATCGCTTCCGGCAAGTAGCCCTTATCGCGATACTGCTCGGCAAAAACGTCTCCCTGGCGCTTACTTAATTTACCCCCGGTTTTATTGAGAATAAGCGGGAGATGAATATATTTGGGCGGTGTCCAGCCGAAGGCTTTGTATAATAAAATATTTTTCGGGAATGATGGTAACCATTCGTCGCCCCGGGTGACATGGGAGATTTCCATTAAATGGTCGTCGACAATATTCGCGAAATGATAAGTCGGCACGCCATCGGATTTTATTAAAACCTGGTCATCTAAATCTTCGGCTCGGAATTTTATGTCGCCGCGCAATTCATCATGCACAATTATTTCTCCCTCCAGCGGCATTTTTTGGCGGATAACAAAATTTTCCCCGCTTTTAATTTTCGTTTCAATTTCGGAAGCTTCGAGCTGGCGGCAAAGCCGATCATAACGCGGCGCTTCGTGGCGCGCTTCTTGGGCAAGACGCATATCGGTTAAGCGCTCCTCCGTGCAGAAGCAGCGGTAAACTTTCTTTTCTTCCAGTAATTGGTTTATTAGTTTTTGGTATATTGGTAGACGCTCGGTTTGGATATAGGGTCCGAAGTTACCGGTCGTATGCGGGCCTTCGTCAAATTCGATACCGGTCCAGGCGAGAATTTCGAGCAGTTTATCGAGAGCGCCTTCGATTTCCCGTTTGCGATCAGTGTCTTCGAGGCGGAGAATAAATTTTCCTTTCCAGCTTTTGGCGAGTAAGTAGCCGAAGAGAGCGGAGCGCAAATTACCGAGATGCAAGAACCCGGTGGGCGAAGGAGCAAAGCGGAGACGGATTTTATTTTTAAATAAAGGCATATTAATTAATATTTAATGATTTGAATTTTTTCAGAAAAATTTTGGCCCCGGGTTGGCGATAAGGGTGGAGGCTCGCGACCAGATTATCGATGTCTACCCACTTATAATTTATATGATCCCAGAAACAAATTTTAATTTCTTGATTAATGTTTTCGAGTTCGGCTACATAAAGACCTTGCCTCTGGCCTTTGTAGTCGTTAATATAGCGGCGTGATCCGCGGTATGGTTCACCTTTTTTTATTTTAGGAAATGAATAATGATAGATATTTCTAAATTTGGCTACGGTTTTAAGATCACTGAGACCAGTTTCTTCTTGGATTTCGCGTCGGCCGGCGACTTCTAAGCTTTCACCGTCTGTTCCGCCTTGGGGCAATTGCCAGTGGTTCCCTTCATCCTTCCGTTCTAAAATAAGAACTTTAATTTTTCCCGCCTCCCTTTTGAAAACAAAACAAGCGACATTTTTACGGTAGAGCCAGGGGTTAATGAATTTTAATTTAATTATTTTTCCCGTGAAGACGAAGGTCGCTCGGTAAATTCGTTTTAAACGAGCACTCGGGTTTTTTTGTCGGCGCGCGTCAAATAGGCGCCAGAGCCATTCTATTCCTAGGCGGCGCAGTAGTTGCGGCGCGCGTTTGGTTTTGTTGGTGATAAAGTCGAAGGAGCCGCCGATACCAAGCGCAACTTTAACACTCGGCAATTTGCTTATATTATGATACATCAATTTTTCTTGATACGGAAAACCGAGGGTATTAAAAAATATGGCGGGCGCAAAATTATTAATTTCCGTGATTAGTGCCGGTTCTAAAAATTTGGCCCGACTAACATTTTTAATCATGAATATCAAGGAGGGATATTTACGCGCAAGAGCGGCTGTGATGTCAGCGGGTTGCGATAAACTATTTTCCCAATTAAGAATCAGGACTCGGTTTTTATTCTTGGCTGCCATTTTTAGGACTTCAAGCGTAATGTCGGCACCGGTAACGCGGGGCACCTTTTCGCCGAATAAGGCGGCCGCTATTTTAAGGCCAACCCCATCGGCGAGCGACAGGTCGGCGCGGTTTAAAATATAAAATAATTCTCCGTCCTGATGCGCGGCCAGAATTATTTCGGGGTTGGGAGTGACAATAAAATGCTGCCCACTGTCGTTTAAAAAATCAGCGATCTTTTTCAAGACCTCTGAGGGCGATAATTCGCTTAAATTTATTCCCAAAATATTGACCATATGTTATAATAGTGATGCCTTAATTTTATTATAAATTTTGGCTTTCGTCAAAGTAAATTTATATTTTCTATGGGTAATTATAAAAAGATTAGCGATCGCGTTGAGGAGCTTATTATTGATAATCCGCGTACCGCTCCGCAACTGAAATGGGTTAATATTGTCAATGCTGGTAAAAATGAGATTGATTATTTACGAAAGAATTATAGTTTTGATTTGGCACACTTAAAAGCGTCGGCCGCTTCTGTTTCTTTTCAACGTCCGCAAATTTTTCGTGGTCCCGGCTATCTTTTTTTGGTTTTACACTTCCCGGCCTTTAAAGATGAAAAAATTGTGGCCGGTGAAATTGATTTTTTTGTCGGTCATGGCTTTTTGATTACGGTTCATAATAATAGCCTGAAAGCACTGAGCGACTTTTTTAGTTTAGGCAAAAAAAGTCCAGATTCGCTCATTTCTTATTCCCTCGAATCCTCGGCCATTTTACTCTATGAAATTTTAGGCCATTTAATTGACAGTTGCTATACCCTAATAGATGAAAATAGCGTCAATCTTAATGAAATTGAGGATATTATTTTTTCGGAGCAACAGAAAGAAGCGGTAAAAAGAATTTTGACGACCCGGCGCAATATCGTCAATATTCGAAAAATCATGCAGAACCACAAAAATATATTGCAGCAGCTCATGCAGATGGAAAGCAGCTTGGTCGAAAAACCGGCAATTAAAAAATATTACACCGATCTGGTTGAACACTCCAAGCGGATTTGGGAGATGCTTGATAATCAAAAAGAAATGGTCGAGGTTCTTACTAATACTAACGAGTCTTTGCTTAATGACCGAATGACCGATATTATGAAAACCTTAACTATTTTTTCGGTCATTGTCTTCCCTTTGACTTTGCTGGCCGCCATTTTTGGCATGAATGCTCGGTATATGCCTTTTGTGGAAAAACCTTTCGGTTTTTGGATTATTCTCGGCATTATGTTCGTTTGCTCTCTGGGTATGCTTTATTTCTTCAAACACAAACGCTGGTTGTAAACTTTTTTTAAAAAAATTAAAAAAAATTTAAATATTATTTTAATACATTCTCTACCCCGGAATGTATTTTTTTTAGTTGAATTTTAGCCAAATAATAGTCAAAAACTGCGAGCCGGCGCCCAGTCCCTGACAAAGGCGAAAAAACATTGACAAATTATATATAACGTGATATTATATTGGGTTGTTAAATATATATGAGAATTGCATTTATTGGACAAAAAGGAATCCCGGCTAAGACTGGTGGCGTCGAAAGATACGTCGAAAGCCTTGCCCTTAACCTCGTCGCCCAAGGCCAGGAAGTATTAGCATACTCACGGCGTAATTATAGCCATGATCTAAAAGAATATAAGGGCATTCAAATAGTGGCTTTACCGAATCTTCCGGGAAAAAATTTGGAAGCAATTTCTCATACTTTCTTTGCCTGCCTTGATCTCATGCGGCGCAAAGTCGATGTAATTCATTTTCAATCTATCGGACCCTCTTCCCTGATTTGGCTCGTTAAAATCCTTAAACCGCGCACACCGATTATTTTCACTTTTCATTGTCAGGATTATCATCATCAGAAATGGGGCCGCTTTGCTCGTTTATATTTAAGTATGGGTGAAAAAATCGGCTGTCAGTCATCGGATAAGATTGTGACAATCTCCAAGGAGCTTAATCGCTATGTGACGACTCGCTATCAAAAACAGGCTGTTTATATTCCTAATGGCACCACAGTGACAGAGAGAACGCCAGTTCAGGAAATTCGCCGTTGGGGACTCGAAGAAAATAATTATTTAGTGGCGATTTCCCGTTTGATTCCTCATAAAGGTATCCAGTATTTGATTGACGCCTATAAGCAGTTGGCGACTGATAAAAAATTGGTCGTTGTCGGCGAGGGCTCGCATACCGATGATTATGTTAACCAGTTGCACCTGTCCGCCACTGACAACCCGAACATCATTTTTACCGGTAATCAAACCGGCCGCGCCTTGTCTGAATTATATTCTAATGCCTACGCCTTTGTGCAGCCTTCCGAAAGCGAGGGTTTATCGATCGCTTTACTTGAAGCTATGGGCTACGGCCGCGCTTGTATCGTGAGCGATATTGAGGCTAACCTGGAAGCTTTGGGAGATACCGGTTATATTTTTGAAAATAAGAATGTTAGTGATTTGAAAGATAAATTAGAAATTGCTTTGGCCAAACCCGAAGAGTTAAAATTATTGGGCGCTAAAGCCTTGGCGCGCGTTAAGACAGATTATAATTGGGAGGATATTACCAAACAGATGCTATCCGTTTATCAAAGTGTTTTAAAATAAGTTAAATATATTCGCTTTCTGCCCTTCCCCGAGTCAATTAGTTTAATTGTCTAAGGGAAGGTCAGAAAAAAGTACCTTCAAAATTAAATAGGAATTTAGTATAAACCCCCCAAAAAAAATCAGAAACGATGAAAAAAATGAAAACGATTGCCAGGTGGTTGATGATTATCCCACTGATGCTACTTTTGGCAAATTGCCAGAAGATAAACGAAAAGGACTTTGGTCCAGGAATAACAGGCCCACCGGATGACGGCAGCAATGCTATCCTGAAAACATCGGCTGCAGTAACAGCCGATACCTTGAAATCACTGCCAGATATGGTTATTAAATTCTGGTGGGAGGGCTTGCCTACTTTACCCGCAGGCGTTTCTTACCAATACACCTGGAATTTTGGCGACGGTAGTGTCGTCCTGAATACTGCCCGAGTTGAGCACCAATATTCGGTTGGTGTCTATCAACTTACTTCTACAGCGACTAATCCCTTGTCAGGTGTTATTGTAACGCGCAGTCTGTGGGTTAAAATCGCCGTGACCTATGTAGCTGATAATACGATTATCGTGTTGGGCTACGCGGCCGTGTCTGGCGGTTATGACTATCACCTTGGATTCAAGGCAAGTACGGTGGCTGGCTTTCAGGTGCCGCCTTATACCGCCAACAACGTACCCTTTGTTACTGGGACTTTCTGCAACTGGCAAATAAATCCTCCTCCGTCTAATCCAGATTATACGAATATAAATGGAGAGATTTATCTTACCCGACACTTCGTATTTCCGAATAGTTCGGCACAGGATTTGCATTTTGGCCAAATAACCAATTGGTCTTATAATCCAAACTCAAAATTTTGGGTTAGTACCGGTGTTGGGAGCGGAAAATATGTGATTTATCCGTTCAATGGACAAATTTACAGTTTTCCTCCGGGTGTAGTTTACTATCCAGGAGAGGATGGCGATGCGGTCGGCAGTATATATCCGCCGACCGTTCGCGATTCTTTGCTTCTTGGAAGTACGGCCGCGACTGATTCATTGCGTATATTTATTAATTATCAGCAGTACGCTAACGGTTCTCAGCCTTTTTTGTCCTTTGTTCATCTGAACAATTGGTCGAATGTGGCTCTGAAAATGATTGACAATACGGGATGGGGTTATAGAACTTTTGCAATATCAAGCATCAAGCTTGATAACAACCGTTTATACTTTAAGTTTGGTCCTAATTTGGCCGCACCTACTGTGTATGGAGACATGACACACTCCAAATTCTATGATGCCACTAATGAAATGTGCGGCCTTCAATTAGCTACCATGAAAAGTAGTGGAAAACATTATAACGTTGTCGTAATAAAATAATGATTCAATTTCCTATTTAAAAAATAGCTTAACCCCGTCCCCCCCAAAGAGTCGGGGTTTTTAATATCCAAAAATCTTTTTTACAAATAAAAAAGGCTCGGTTTTGATTCCGAGCCTTGTTGTTAGCATCTTATGATGCTATTTTTTTTCGTAATTAAAATTACTAAGAAAATCTGCCCCGTCAAGCATGTTGCCTGGATTATGCAGTTGAACCTCATGGTTAGCCAGGGCCGATCTGGCCGAGGATGACCCCGTCTTCAGAATCTCGTGAGGAACGTACATCGGGTAGTTGTATTGAGATTGTTGGCCGATATATACCGACCAAACAACCGGTCCGTATTTATGGTCGACATCAAGCAGCCGGGCGATAGTAATTAACTGATTACTTTCGTAAATCCATAAGTTTTTACTGGCATCCCAGTAAAACTCGAAATTTGGATCAGTGCCATTTAAGATCGGCGTAGCTCCTTGTGCAAGCTTACCCTCACCTGAATTGAGCTCCTCATTGCTGATATAATACACAGCGTGGGATTCCTCGTTTATGGTCACACCGTGGCCTTTCGTGTAGACACCCCTGTATTTATCGCCAGACAAGCCGAAATCTTCAGTATGGCTTGGCGAATCAGCAGGAACGATAGCTCTTTGTGAACTCACGGTTGGCGTTGCCCTCGGCGTTGTGTTGCCCTTAGAAGATTGGATTGGCCTGCTTTGAACCGTGGCCTTTTTCGACGTAGAGATAGTGGTGACAGTTTTTGTAACTGTTGTGATACCCATACAAAGGTCCAGAGAGCTTTTATATACGCGACATGAATCCTCTAACGCAGCGATACGGTCGTATGCAGAAATTAGCTCATTGTTTAAATTTTGGTTCGTCAGCTGTGTGCTGTCTGGTGGAAACAATTTTGATTCTTCACTTTTTCCTCCGTGATAAACGCAGAAATAAAGTAGTAATAGAATTATTATGAGCAATAGTGCCCCACCGCCGTAATACCATTTTTTGTTTGTGCTTTGTGCCATTTTTTGTTCCTCCTTGTTTTTTGGTTTTTAATTGAGTTAATAAGTGTTGTTTGTGTTAATTTCTTAATAATTTTTTTGGAATAGAGCTTTTCCCAGTTCAATAACATTGAGGTTAGCCCCAATGTAGAAGGTGTTGCCAAATTTTGGATCAAATTTGACGTTGCCCTCGATGACCAAGAGTTCTTCGCTGTAGGTGCGAGCCAAGGTTAGGCCAATACCTGCTGTGAAAAGTGTGCGGTGATCATTGAATTGATTAATCGCCCCGAACATCATCTTGGGTTCGAATCTGAGTGACTCCGCCATATTTAACGGAATCGTGACAAAAGTATTTTCGAACACCGCCCGAAAAGATCCTTTGTTAGTGATGTTCAGTGATGAATCGGCAATCTTTTCACCATCCCAATAAGCCGTTAATTGGCCTTGGCGGGTCGGGCTCTGCAGGGTAAGCATAAGCTTCTGCATATAGAGCGGTCCGCGCATTTCCGGGTTTTTCAGCAAGACGCCGATATTCCCGTAAAATAACTGATCATTCTGCCGACCGTCGTATTGGCCGTTAAACGTATTTTTCTGGCCGTGGTCTTTTGTGGATTTTATACCCAAATTGGACCAACCCCAGAACTCACGCATTGGAAACCAATACTTTGAACCGAAGTTCATCGCCAAACCACCGCACCATTCGGTGTCGTGGTACAGGAACTCGTCTATTTTACTTCCGACTTCAACATAATTTACGAATACGCCTAAAGAAATAGGACTGTAATCGTTTCTGCCGCCAAAAAGAAGCCTGGCTTCCCCCCAGCGATAAGATCCATCACCGTGGTTGGGCACGTAAAAATACGTGTTCCCCACCATAAGACTCGCATTGGTCAGTGGCGATTCATATTGGGCGTCAACCGGTTTTGCCATAAACAGCAAAGCCAGGAACCCGAAAGAAAAAAGGATTTTTTTTATCATTTTTATCAGTTTTTGTTGTTAACGTTCTTTTTACTGTTTACCGCCTTGGTAAACGGCCCGTAATTTTCATTACAAGCCTCGGCCCGCTCAGGGCTAAGGTCTGTAATTAAAAGCGATTGATAAGATTGCGGATATCACCATGCACCGGAAATTCAGAATCATCCTCTACTTGATTATTTTCCTCTTCAATAATAACTTTTTCGGCCGGATGAGAATGATGGGTAAGCGGAGTTAAATGAGAAATTGGTGCATTGCGCGGAGTCTGGATGGTGTGTGCCAGCGGTTTGTCTGTTTTCTGATAGCTAATACGTAATTTAGCGCGGCGCTTATTGGGAGTAAAATAAACATAAATTAAGCCGACAAAAACACCTAAAGCGGAAAAGGCGATAAAGTTGAAAACAACATTCGGTTTAACCGGGTAATCCGAGACTAAAGGTTGATCAATTATTTTGATCTTAATGCTTTGATCCCCGCCCTGGTAGTTAAAACCCTGGTTGATTAAAGCGTCGTTAACACCTAAGGCGATTTGCTTAGCCTGGTAGGCGTTCGGATGATAAATTGAAATTTCAACAATACCGGAATCATTGCTTTTGGCGGTCACGGTTTTTTGCCAAATTTTCATTTGGTCGCGGTAATTATCGGAAAAATAATTTTTATCGATATCGTAATTATTTGCGCTGGTAACCAAATTAAAAAATGAATTGGAATTCACTACTTGTGAAAATAAAGAACCCAAATATTGATTAGACTTGGAAACGGTATAGGGATCAACGCCGGCAATGTTTTGTACGATAAGCAGGCGTGATTTTGCCTCGTATTTCAGTGGCTGCGAAAAAGTCGCGGCTCCGCCCAATACTAAAAATATCAGCCAAGCGGAAAAAAGCGCCCCTTTGCGGTGTCTTAAAATGTGGAAAAAGTCTTTCAATTCCATACTATTTATAATTCTTTATAATATTAATTAATATAGTATTATAATATATATAGAATAGTTTGTCAATAGCTCAGCAGGCACCCCAGACCCGCATCGCAATCGCAATTTTTTTGCTCATTTGCGTATTAATATTGACAAAGAGGCGATAATTTTGTAGGATTGATAATTAGATATGAAACAAAAGTAATTATATTAATTTTTGTTAAATATTAGTAAAAAACTATAAATATATGAAAAAAATAAGCTTTATTTTAGGCCTCTCTGCTCTCGCTGTGTTTTTTTTAGTCGCCAACTCGCATAGCCAATTGCAGGCCTATTACTCCGGCGACGCCGTCAATTACAACAATTCGGTCGTAGTCGCTTCGGTTAATTCCGGAAAATTGGAGGTTTTTAAATTAGAGAACGATTCATTGGTAAAAACCCTTGAGCTTAATAATTTTAGCAGTGTTTTCAACATTAATGAATCATATTCCGACTTAAAATTAAGCATTGAAGACGGCCGCCTTTATGTCTACGCGGTTTCTCAATATACTTTATATAAATATGATATTTCGCCTTTAAGCTCGGCCCAGCTTGTTAAGCAGGTTAAGAATAATTATTGGGAGTGGTATCAGCGAGTTGATCGTTTAGGAAATGATATCGCCACCCTTAGCGAAAAAGGCATAAAGATTTACAATACCAATTTAGATGTCGTTGATTCCTATAATTTTAGTGCCAAAAATCCATATAGCATTCGTTCAAACGGCAGTCAGCAATATCTATTCGCCATTGATAACAATAATATTGAAGTCTATGACCGCGGCAGCCGAACTATAGTTCGCACCATTCCTCTGGACTTTATCTATCAGAATAATAACCATAAAGCTTATTACGATGTCGTCAGTAATAATATTTTTGCAATTGACGATACCTTCACGAAAAAATTTGATTTGAACGGCAATCTTTTAGCTTCTTTCCGGCACTTAGAACAGCCCGGTTATGATGTCGAAAGTACATACGGTAATCCCTATTTCTATTTTTCTAATGGTTTGGGTGTCGTTAAAATGAACAAGGAGACCTTTAAGGTTGCGGCCTATGCCTATACGACTGATAGTGGCGGACCTCAGGGCTGGGCGATGGGGCTTAAAGTTGTAAATACCGATCAGGGCGATGTGCTTGTGGTTTTTAATGGTTCGAATATATTATTGCTTAATAGCAATTTGAAAAAAATTAGTTCCGTTAAATCGAATACTTACGCAGTTTCATCCTCCGCTAACGAAAATTTGTATCTAAATTTAAATCATAACTTTGCTTTAGTCGGCGGCGCGGTTACCGTTTCCGGCGGCGGTTTCTGGTCGCAGGAGCCCCTACTTATTAAATTTGGTACGGCCGGCTTTAGTGCACAGACCGACAATCGCGGTCGTTTCTCAACTGACCTGACTACGCCTAATTTTAAGCCGGGTTATTATGACATTAAAGTGACCGGCGCTAATTCCCTGCTTACTTATAGCACCTCAATTGAAGTTAAATAAAAAAATTTAAATAGTAAACCACAAAACAAAAATACCGCCTTGTCAGCGGCATTTTTTATTTTAGGGGGTGATAGAATTTATTGCAAAGCGCGCTGGTAGATTTCGATTATCGCTTTCGTGTGGGTGTCCGCATCCAAATTTTTTACGGTTTCGCGCGCCGCCTGGCTTAGAGAGAAATAATCGATATTCTTGAGTCCATTTATTTTTTCGGCCAGATGATTGGCGCTCCTGGCCGTAAAAAGAAAGCCATTTTCGCCATCCCGGATTATTTCGGGCAGGCCGCCGATATCTGAGGCCAAAACTATTTTACCGCGCGCTAAAGCTTCAAGCATATTCAGCGGCATATTTTCATACCAGATTGAGGGGATAACGACGGTTTTGGCCTGGTTAATTAGATTATCGAGTTCAAGCCCGGTTTTAAAGCCGAGAAACTCGACTCGATCTTTTAGACCAAGTTTTTCCACTTTGGTCTTTAGAGCATTTTCTTCTGGCCCTTCGCCGGCGATTTTTAAATGTTCATTGGTTTGCGTTAGGGCGCTCAGTAAAACCTCGACGCCTTTTTCTTCGCTGAGGCGACCGAAATAGAGCAAGTAATTGCCTAACTGCTCTCGGCTTAAAATTGGGACGGGATATTTAAGATCGTTAAAGAAATTGTGAAGACAAATAAATTTTTCGGCTGGCCACGAGAACTCAATGCAGGTTTTCTTCATGAACTCGCTCGGTGCGATAAACAATTTAATGGCCCGTTCGTAAATGCGCCAAATGCGATGATGAAAATACATTTCCCAAGACGCCGCCAAACTCATTAAGTTAGAATTTTTGACACATTTATTTTTAAAACAATTATAATATTTACCGCCTTTGCAGCGCAGGCAAACGGCCCCGCGTGTAAATAATTTATAGTTGGGGCAAATTAATTTATAGTCATGGAGATGCATGACGACGGGAATTTTATAACGTATAGCCACGCTTAAAATCGAAGGAGAGATTTGGTGATAGATATTATGGATATGGATAATATCCGGTTTGAAATCACGGACCAGGGCGGTAAATTTTCGCTTCGCTTCAAAGCTATAGAAGATACGAGTAAAGGCGCGCCACTTATTGATTAGGCCGGGAGCGTCGAAGGAGATATAGGAAACAAAGTATTTATGAGTCTCACAGGGTATATTTTTGGGGCTGTCCATCGCAAAAACCTTGACTTCATGGCCGAATTCCTTCAATTTCGCTTCAAGGCCAAGCAAATAATTACTAACCCCATCTTTCGGATAATAAAATTTATTAACTTGCAGAATCTTCATATTTTGACATTATTGGGAAAACTAAGTTAAAATTAGGCTTATAAGATAATGATATCATAATATGGCCGAAAAATTAAGAAGTCGCGACTGGCTCATCCTTCTGAGCGGGATATTTATTATCCTCTCAACCCTAATTCTCTTTCTCCCGCTCGAAAACGGGGCGAAGTTTTTTTTAATCGCTTCGGGCGCCGTTTTTTTATTTAGTCTTTTAAATTACCGCTGGGGTTTATTTATTTTTCTTTTCTTGCGGCCTCTGATTGATTTTGCGACTGAACAGAAGCTTTTTTCCGTCGGCAGCGTTACCGTTAATTTACTTTTTGTGTTTGGCGGCCTAATGCTGCTTTTTTCGCTTCTTGTTCTTGGCGCTAATTACCGCGAACTCAAGGAGCGGAAGATATTTTCTCTCTGGCTGCTGTTTATCGCCTGGTCCTTTATTTCTCTGGTCTATTCTTTTGATTTATTAAGCTCGGTTAAGGAATTATCCCGCTATTTAAGTATATTTTTTAGTTTCGCACTCGGGGCAATGCTCATTAAAAAAAGCCGCGATTTAACGCAGCTCATAAAAGTAATTATTTTTTCCTCGCTAATACCGGCGGCAGTCGCCTTGGGCCAATATGTTTCCGGAAATGGATTAATTGAAGATGGTATTAATCGTCTTTACGGCACGATGGCGCATCCCAATATGCTTGCTTTCTATCTTTTATTGCCGATTACCCTTTCTGTTTTTATTTTCTTGACGGTCGATAAAAAACGTTTGGAAGCTTATTTGTATTTGGCGATTGCTCTTTTTTTGAGTTTTATTTTAGTTTACACCTATACTCGCGGCGCTTATGTCGCTCTCTTATTAATTTTTATTTTAATCGGATCGCTAAAATATCGGAAATTTCTGGCTGTCGCGGGCATCGGCCTTGTTCTTTTCTATATCGCGTCGTCAACTTTTCAACAACGTTTTAATACTATATTCCAGTCTGATCCCTACGGCTCTATTACTTGGCGCATTAGTCTTTATCGTGACAGTTTTTCTTATGTGATGCTTAGCCCGATTATCGGTCAGGGCGTTGGTTTGGCGGAAACAATTATTGCCACTAATCGTGACTTCCGCTTGGGCGCAACTCAGCCGCATAATGATTATATGCGCCTAGCGCTTGATGGTGGTATTGTCGGCGTTGTCCTCTATTTGCTTTTAATCGCCGTTCTCTTTTTTGAACTGATAAGATTGTATAAACTGGAAAATCGTACGCGCTTAAAAATGCTTAATATTTTTATTTTGGCATTTACGGTTTCTCTTTACGCCATGAGTATCGGTGATAATATTCTTAACGATACGACTTTAGAATGGCAATTCTGGGCCCTAATCGGCGGCCTCTTGGCGACGCAGGTAATAAAAAAGCCCGCCATTTCTGAACGGGCTGCAAAAGTCGATTAGGTTTGTTGACACTATAGAATTTTAGTGGCTACTTATTGCCAGAAGTTTTCCCGCAGTGTTGTAAAGCGTATCGCCCTGCTTGTCTTCTATCCACGCTTCTTTCTTTTTGGGATTTACGTAGACCGTTCCCCCTTCATATTTTCTGCTAAAAACTGGCAGATTTTTTTTGAAGTTAGAGGGAGGAGCTTCCAGCGCTCGGCCTAAGCAAATTTTGAATTCACTCCGGTAGGCAGCATTTTGGACGTCGGCGAAACAAACACTATCAAGTAGCAATGCGCTGCAATACGTAAAAAACCAGTTTCCCGGTCGCGCTTGTAATACGGAGAAAGTGCCCGTCTTGGCAGCATTGGACATATTAATGTTCCAAGCATCATTTAGAGTGTCGCCGGCATATCTAAAGGGAAAACCCTCAAATATCTTTCCGTTAATGGAGAAATTAAAATCAAGAGTGCCGGGATTGGCGATGATGATAAAGTCATCTCCTTTTATTTTCCGCATCAGCTCGATGAATTTCGCTTGGCCCGATTTCCAGTTGGCGTTTATTTCCGCTTCGTTTTTGTCCGCTTTTTTATCGCGGTTAAAATCGAGACCGTGATTTCCGTCAACCCACTGGCCCATCCAAAAAATATTCGGCCAAGCATTGTCATCTTCCATGCCTTTGATACGTTTATCCGATAATATATCGGTTACAAATCGTTTGGCAATGAATTCATAGTAGGTCTCTCCGTCAACAAGTGGCGCATTATCACGCATGTCCATAACAGCCGTCTTGCGGCCATCAGCACCGGTCCAAAATGAGACTTTATCTCCGTTCGGCTGCTTGAGCCACCATTTTTCTCGTTCTCCCTGTTTTAGCTCATTGGTTATTTTAATTGCCCAGGGGCAATTTTCATACGCAGGACTGAACCACTCGGGGGGATTGAAGTAAGCTAAGATAATTAGCTTCGAGTTCTTTTTAAGAAGATAGTCTATCCAAGGTGACTTGGCATAGATTATTTCGTTATGAAGTACGATTATATCATAACCGACTAATGTTTCGGCTTGCGCTTGGTTGATGAAAGGCATGAGCCAGTAGCCGACTGAGCGTGGTCCGAAGTAGCTGTATTTGGTTTGATTAGCTGGGATTTGGGACATGGAGCTTTCTGTCAATAAAATCAGAATGAGGACAAATATGCCTCCAAATAACTTCATTTTTTTCATTTGTTGGGGGTTTTATGGTGATTATTATTTTTAAAGTTCGAAAATATTTCGACCCTTTAGTGTATAATAATTTGCGAAATATGTCAACTAATTAAAAACCCCGGATATAATCTCGGGGTTTAAATAAATTTTACTTTGGACCTCTACTTTTTTAGTAGGCGCCAAATCGCTATTATATCCGAGTTGATCTCGAATACATCAAGGCGAGAGCCAAATTCAACACCATAACGGGCACGGTATTGGAGCGTGAAAGGTTCGTAATAGCGATCATTTTTCATAAACGAAATCGCTATCCCAGAGCCAAATTCATAGTACGATTTTTTTGCGCCTCCGTCGTAAAGGTAGCCGATGACTAACTTTGGTTCGAGGCGTCCTTTGTTTCCGAGATTGAACCTTTTGGCGGCGGCTTCAAATTGTATTTTGAAGTAGGCTTTGTTAACAGCTTTATAATTAATGCTGTCACCAATATTTCCGTCGCCATTCCACTGGCCTGCACGTTTGGACCAAAGGTTTTTTTGGAACTGGATTTGAAGCTTATAGCTCCGAAACCAGCGGTTTAAACTATCGGTAAAATTCGCGCCGGCGATAGAATAAGTTCCAGCGTCTCTTTGCCAAGCTTCTTGTTGCATACTGGCATCATGACCGTAATCACGAAATAATTTAAAGCCAGGCATAAGCCAATAGGCGTAGCTGTAATTTCTGTTTAATTTCCCCCAGCCAATTAAGCTGGGTCCAACGGTGTATTCTTTGGCCGTAAAATTGTAGCCTCCGAAAAGGACGTTTACATTGGTGAAGGCGATAAAGCCTCCGTACAGAGATTGGCCGCTCTTTACGCTTGCCCCTCCGGTCGCGTATTGGTAAGTTCCGTTACCACTGTTATCGGTGATATAACCGATACCGCCGCTGAGCGAAGGTTCAATATGGTTAGATTGGGCCTGTGAGTGATTTAGGCAGGCGAAGAAAAAAAGAAGGGTAATTAATCCGAAAATTCTCATGGTTTATTTGGTTTTTTATGGTGACTTTATTGTTAAGATACAAAAATATTTCGATTTGTCAGTATATAATTATTTACGAAATCTGTCAACTATACAAAAAAGCCGGTGTTTTTGCCGGCTTTTTGAGAGAAAACTTTTTTTATTTGATAGCTTTATTTAAATATTTTATCAGTGTTTAGGTCACTACTCCAGTTTTTGCTATTTCCGTTTTGCGGGCTGATATTTACTTTTAAGGATTGAGTACGCCGCCCGGACTGTTTTTGAACTAAAAGTTCATAGGTGTTATTGGTGATTTGCTGGTTAATGCTATCCGGCAAGGAATAATTGATCATGATTTCCCGTTCAGTTCCCGGCTCGACCGTAAAAAAGAAACCAAAAATAGTTTTGTTTAAAATCGGATCATCAAGCGTACTCCAGTCGGCCGTGTCTTGATCTATCCCCGAAAAATTTATGAGTCGGCTGCCAAACGGAACGTAAATTCGGGTGTAGCTGCGGTAGCGGGTTGTCCGCCAATTGAAGTCGCCTTCGTGACGGTAATTTAAAGCCAAGGTGGCGGCGGCAATGCCACTGCGCTGTAAGAGCGAGTAGTCAATCGTTTTTTTCATAACGGCGTCGCTTTTAAAGGCGGCCAAGTTGGCGTCGACAACCATTAAATAATCGCTGGGAGCGGGTCTCACTTCTCCGTCCGCGCCCAGATCTTTAACCAATGATTCTAAATTAGCATCGGCAAAATAGAGTTGAATATTTTTGGCGGCAATATTATTCTCAATAATTTTAATTAGGCCTCCCCAATCTTTAGTCGGAAGATTAAATAAGCGCGTCTTCAGTTCAGCGAGCATTTCGTTAATAATATCTTTGCGATCCCAAGAGGAAATATTGCGGTCTTTATAGGCCACCTCGACATTATATTGTAATAATTCTTGAAAGTTATCGGCGGTATAATCCTCGCCTTTAACATTGATTGGTCCGACCAAGCGCAAAAGATCACTGATGAAATCCGGGTTAATGGCTATGGTGCCGGTAAAATTTGGTGCTGCTTGTCCGGTGGCCAGACTTTCGCCCGTGTAAATTTGATTAATTTTCTGGGCGGCCAGAGGCCAATCCGGGACCCAATTAGCATCGCGTAAATACCAGTTCTCTACCCCTAAATATTTTTGGATAGGCACGGGCGGCTCAAGCTGCCATTTTCCTACAGCCGGCATATCGAGGTGATAGCTGTCATCTGTCGAGAGCGTAATAATCTCCCCGTTTTTAGTCGTCGCGAGCCCAATAACGCCGATGAAGCCACCGGTCGGCCGCAGTTCATCGTTATTCTGCAAAAGAATTAAAAATTCACTGCCCTGCGGATATCCGCCGAGCGCCGGTAATAATTTAGTAAGCGCCGGTAATTTAGCGACTAAATCAGCTGCCGTCTGCAGTTGTGTCTTGTATTCGCTAATCTGGCCATAAAGCGGAGCCAGAATCCCATAGCGATGAATTCGATTAATATTAAATAGGGCTAAATCAAGATTAGCGGCCAGGCCTTTTAGCTCCGGCTCAGACTCATAAATTAATTGTAAAAAATGAGCCTTCTCGGTATCCGTTAAATTGACAAAGCTGCCTCCGGCCGCCCCGCTGCGAATTTTATTTAATTCGGCAACGAGCGGAATGGAATTTTCCAAAGAGCGGCTAAGGATCTCGGTTGTTTTAAAAAGATACTCCAAATCATTAATCTGACTCTGCAAAACCGGAACGTGCTTAAAAATGAAATTATTTTTTATATTGCCTAATTTATCCAAGGCGGTATTAAAGCTGAGATCGGCCGCTTGCGCATTGACGAGAGCATTTGCCCAGTCTTGATTCTGTACCTGGGTAATGGCTTCGGTTAATTGAGTTTTCCCTTGCAGGCCGCTTGTGTAGACAGTTTTAAAATCACGATAATAAGCAGCCACTAAAATAACGAGTGCAAAAAAAAGCCCGACAATAATAATCAGGGCATACTTGAGGAATTTAGCGAGAATATTGATAAAGCTAAAAAGCGTCGTCATATTATTTTAATGAGTCAGGCTGTTAATTAGGGTAATGATTTTGCCCTCGAGGATATTATACAGAAAAATATCCATAATTTCTTGGCGATAACGGAATTCTTTTTCTTCCAAAATGGTAAAGTTTAATTCGCGGCCGAGATTTTTTTCCAGTTCTGCCACTAACTTAAGGAAAGTGGGGCGCTTTACCCGGCCAACTATTAAAATATCGGTTTGCGCCTCCGGATAATTAGTGAAGAAGCCGGTGAGAATTAATAATTTCGGCTGGAAGGTTTTTTCTAAACTCAGGATGAATTTTTGACTGGAAAGAATCTGAGCTTTAAAAAACAAGGCGTTAATTTCCGGGTAAAGTATGTGGTTTTTATTAATTTCAAAGAATTTTTTATCAGCTTTCTTCGGGGTTTTATTTTTTTTGGTTATCGCCGTTTCCGGCTCATGATCGCTCGAGTCACTCTCAATCGTATCGGGGGAAATTTCGGTGGCGGCCGGCGCCACATTTAGCAATCCGAATTTTATCAGATGATCAATTTCACGGCGCACTAAATTGGCCGGTAATTTCAGGTCACGGGCAACTTGACTAAGCTCATGTTTTGTTTCGGAGTGAAGCAAAAATAGGTTTATTATTTTTACTCTTTGTTCCGAACCCAAAAGCTGCGTAAGCATATTTTCTTTATTTATGAATTTATAGTATAATATATATCATAAACAGTCAAACTCACAAATTCAATCAAAAGATTGAAATTTTGCTTATGTATAATAAAATATCTTCAATAATTTTAAATTCCGGCAAGGCGAATGGTCTGAGTGATGTCTATATTGCCCAGCCGGATTCACTCAAGGAAAGTTTGGCCGGAAAAATATTTATCGTTGCCGATATTGCCGGCAAAAAGACCGAAGGACGAAAAGTGCTTGATTTTATAATTTCCAGCTTGCAGGAGACATATTATAATGATGAAAAGATATTGCTGCGTGATAAAATTGAGGGTCTAAAGATCGAAAATATATTTGAGGCGGCCATTAGCAAGACTAATAAAAATTTGAGTGAGTTTTTAAATGACGCTAAAATTAAGTTAAATCCCCTGGCTACCAATTTGACCATCGGTGTCCTTTTTGAAAATAAATTATATTTTTCCAGTTTCGGCAAGAATCGGGCGCTTTTGATTTATCGCCACGGTGAGCAGTATGAAATCATTAATGTTGAGGCTAATGCCGCGGAGGCTAACCCGGAACCGGAGCTGACGGATAATAAGGCGGTTTTTAAAATTCCCTCCTTGTTTTCATCTGTTATTAGCGGCGAAATTCCGACTGCGTCCTATTTCGTCTTTGCGAGTGAAGCCTTGCCGGAGTATGTCTCGAATCGTGATTTAATTAATATTATTACCAAGTTGCCGCCGATTGTAGCCGCTGAACAAATTAAAAATATCTTGGCCCATATCAATTCCTTTATTCCCTTCCTGGGCATTATTATAAAGAACACGATCGGACTTGATAATCAGGAGCTCCGAGAAGAACCCGAAGAAAACCTAACGGCACACAGCTCGATTTCAAGTTTAAATTATACCGAACAAAAGACGGAGCGCATGTTGGCGCCGGCGGGTTTGATTAGTTTTTCTAAGCTGGCAAGGGGACTCGGCGATTTATTTGCTAAATTACGCCCGAAACCGAAGGCGGCCTCTAAAAAAATATATCGCGGCGAAGAGGAGGAAAAAAGCAGCCCCTTGCCGCTTGATCTCGGCAAGGTTAAAAGTTTGAATCTCGCGCGCGCTGATTCCTTTCTGATTAAAGAAAAAATATTTTTCAAAAAGAAACCGAGCAATATCGGCGTTAGTTTAAAAAATATAAGCTTAGGCATTCCCGCTTTGCTTAGTCCTCGCTTTTGGGGCGGCCTCGGTGCCGGTATACGCAATTGGACCGGCAGTTTAAACAAAAAAAATCGTTTGCTTTTTGTTGCCTTGGGAGCGGTCGTAATTATATTTTTTGTGAGCGTGGGAATAACTAATTATCGCCATAAACAGCAAGCGGCCACCAATAATTATAATAATTTAGTGGCAACCATTGAGGAAAAACAGAATTCAATTGACGCCTATCTATTATATAACAATGAAGACGGCGCCAAGACAGCGCTGGTCGATGTTCGCGCCTTGCTTGCATATTTGCCGCGCCTTAAAGATGCTCAAATTAATACCTATAATCGGCTTGAAGTGAAATTTAATGAGCAAATGGACAAGATTCAGAAAATTGTCCGGATCGATAGCCCGGAAAAGGTGAATGATTTAAGCGGACTGCAAATTGCCAATTTGGCCTGGGCCGGCGGCAAAATGTATGCGGCGAGTGCTAATTTAGTTTTGGAGCTTACTCCGCTTTCATCGTCTTCGACGCGAATCGATGTCCCCGGCGCGACTAATTTAAGCAATCCTCAGTACGATACTAAGAGTTCCCTTTATTATTGGGATAGCAATAAAATTGTTAAACTTGATTTAAAAACTAAACAGACGACTTCTTATAATGTTAGTTCGGCATATAGCGCCGATGGTATTACGAGCTATAAAATTTTTGGGACAAGCCTGTATGTACTCGCTAAAAATAAGAATCAAATTTATCGTTTTGCCCTCAGTCAAGGAGCTTATAATACTAAAACTGATTGGTTAAAGGCGCCGACCGATTTGAGCCAAGCGACTGATTTAGCGATTGATGGCAGCATCTATGTCTTAAAAGCGGACGGTGCGGTTAATAAATTTTATCTGAATAATCCGATTGACTACGGCGCCACGGCACCGGAACCGGTTATGACCAGCGCCAATAAAATTATTGTCAGTGCAAAATATGTTTATGTTTTTGAGGCGAGCTCCAAGCGCCTGCTTGTTCTCGCAATCAAAGATGGGCATTTAATGAATCAATATGAAGTAAGCTCTTTAAATACTCTTAAAGATTTTACAGTTGACGAGGCTAATAAAATGGCTTATTTCCTTGACGGCGAATCGGTTTATCGCATAACTCTTAATCAGTAAAAAATCATAATTCCCGATAAAATTAATGACTATAACAAAAGACCGCCGATAAAGGCGGTCTTTTATTTATGTATTTTGTGAAGCTTATTTTAAGGTTACTTTTGCACCGGCTTCTTCCAATTTTTTCTTCATGGCTTCAGCTTCGGCTTTCTTAACACCTTCCTTAAGAACTTTCGGGGCGCCATCGACTAAGTCTTTAGCTTCCTTTAAGCCCATTTCTGTCAATTCACGGACAGCTTTGATAACGTTGATCTTGCTGGCACCCGCTTCAGTGATTTCAACATCAAAGGCATCTTTCTCTTCGACAGCGGCCGCTGCACCGGCAGCCGGAGCCATCATCATGGCTGGAGCAGAAGCGCTCACGCCGAATTTATCTTCCAAGATTTTAACGAGTTCCGCTAAATCAAGGACGCTCATCTTTTCGATTTCGCCAACCAGCTTTTCAAATTTTGCCGGGACGACAACTTTGTTTTCTTCCATAGATTTAAAATTAAATTTATTATTAATTATTTATTGTTATTAAGCTTTCTTTTCTTCGAGCGCTTTTAAAACATAAAGCAAATTTTTGATGTTTCCGGCTAAAGCGTTAACAAATCCGGAAATCGGCGCATTCATCGTGCCGACTAAACGGCCATAAAGCTCTTGTTTGCTCGGTAGTTTGGACAAGGCTTCCATTTCTTCTTTGTTCAGTAATTTATTTTCTAAAATACCGCCCAAGAAGAAGATACGTGCTTCCTTGTCTTTGTCTTTACGGAAATTACCGACAATCTTAGCGGCGGCGACTTCATCTTCGTAGGAAAAGATGGCAGCTAATTTTCCGTCCATCGTTCTGACGTTCAGGTCACTCATCTGATCCTTGAAAGCGATGTTCATCAAGGTTTTCTTAGCGACATAGTACTCGCTGTTTTCGCTACGTAATTGGTCGCGCAATTTTTCGTTGTCCTTAACCGTTAAGGCATTGAAACCGGCAAAAACCACCGATTTGGACTTCTTAAATTTTTCGCTCAAATTACGCAAAATTTCTTGTTTTTGAATTTTGTTCTTTGGCATATATATTTAATTTGATTATAAAAAAATCTGTGTGACCACAGACCATAAAAATACTTGGATAAAGTATTAATGATACCTCGGCAAGACTTATAGGTGCGTGGCACCAGGCTGGCTGTCTGTGGTTATCGCTAAATTGTTATGTAAGAATATTAGCAGATTATAAGTATTTGTCAAGGATTATCTCTTCTATTTGAGTTTTTTGCTCTTATCGCGCTTGCGGCCATAATTAGCAAAACGATGGGCTTCTTCGCGCAACTTAAGAAGAGTCGGTTTTATGTTGTTGGCCAGATCGCGAATTTCATTTTTGGTCTTCGGAGTGAAAACTAATTTATCGCCGCCGAATTTAGAAATGCCGACGAGCGGGATGTTAATATTATTCTCGGTGAAGACGCGCGATAAAAAACTAATCTGCGGCGAGCCGCCGTCAATCATGATAATGTCAGGCATGGTCCATTCCGTATGTTTAAAACGGCGCAAGAGCACCTCGCTGAGCGCGCGTTCATCGTCTCCGCCCGGCGCGTCTTTGATTTTAAAAAGGCGATACTCGCGTTTAGCCGCTTCCCCGTTTTCGAAAACCACCATCGAGCCGTAGCTTTCTTTACCTTGGTGATGAGAAATATCATAGCCTTCCAGGCGGTTAACTTTTAATTCATTGAGATCTTCGTCGCGAGTCAGCAAGGAAACGTCCTGAATATGTTTAAGAGCGTTTATTTTATCCGGATTGTCTCGCATCAGTTTGGCGGTAAGTCGTTTCTTTTCACCGGCCAAAAGCAAGGAAATATTATTAATATTTTTTTTATAGTCACGCGCCGAAATAGCGTCAATACAGCCGCCCGGGCAAAGTCCGATTTGATAATCGAAACAAGCCCGCCCGCTATGGGGCGTGCAGTTGCCGTAAGGGAAAATGCGTCGAATCAAACGGAGAGCTCCCTGGAGAAGATAGAAAGACTGGTAAGGCCCAAAGACTTTTGCCTTTGAGGCTGGAAATTTCTTTAAATCAGTCGCGCGCACGATTAGCGGCTTGGCAAAATCAATTTTCGGAATAACGACATAGATAAAGGAACGGTCATCACGGTCAACGATATTATACTTGGGCCAGAATTTTTTAATATTTTTCGCCTCAAGAATAATCGCTTCAAGTAGGGTGTCGCAGACTTCATATTTTATATCAGAAGCGGCGTCCACCATCTCGGCAATGCGCGGCGAAATGTTTTTTTGGAAGTATTGGCTCAGGCGATTTTTTAAACTTGTGGCCCGGCCGACATAAAGAACCTTGCCTTTTTTATCCAACCAAAAATAAACTCCCGGCTTTTTCGGAATTGTTTTTAGTTTATTTTTTAATTGATTTTTTAGAGTTAAACTCATAAAGATATTTGCTTAGGTCAATTTTGTTGTCCTTAATAATAATACCTTCTTGGCGGAGAATGGCAATCTTGCGCTTGGGGCCGCTTGCAAAACCGCCGACTTCCCCGTTGGCGCGGATAACTCGGTGGCATGGGACAAGAGGCGCAAACGGATTTTTATTTAAGGTGTTACCGACGGCACGCGCTGCACCAGGATTATTTAGAGCTCGGGCAATTTCTTTATACGTTGAAATTTTACCCTTGGGAATAAGGGCGCAATATTTATAGACGAGCTGTGGAAAACTTAAGTTATTCATATTGACAATTTTTTAGCGTCTGATAATATCAGGGTAGTTAGTCGTGGTTTGTCTAAGTTGCCCGCCTAACGCGCAGAGTTCATTTTACATTGCAATCCCGACACAAGGGATTTCCGGCCCGAAATAAGAAATGAAATTTCTTTTTCTCGAGAAAGGTGGCGAAGCAGATTGAATAATATCAACAGCATCATCACATTCTTTCATCCAGAAAGAAATTTACCCCGAGCAGGCAAAAAGCTTATTAGGTCCTAAAGAACCGTGAAATTGAGTAAGGAAAACGTTATAACGTATTCCAACTTAAGACCCACGGTTTTTTTATTTGCTTAAAAGTCCAATCAGTAGGCTGGCGCCGACCGCCAGGCCTGCGCCGAGGTATTGAATTTTCGTTATCTTTTCTTTATTAATAATTATGCCAAGCGCAAGCGCAATAACGACATAACTTTCGGTTATCGCGATCGTAATTGAGAGTTCTTCTTTGGCAACAGCGAAGACATAGGCTGTCCAAGCCAAGAGATCGACGACTACCATCACTAAAACGAGAAGCCAATTTTTCGCGCTCTCCCGGAAAAAATTATTTAAACTATTCTGGCGGATCCAGACAAAACAGATTAATCCGCAAACAAACCATGGCAGCCAGAGGGCCATCAAGGGTGATATTTCCTTGGCCTGCGAAGCACTGCCGAAGTTTACGATAGCGATTAAGACGCCGGAGAGAATTGCGAGCAGCGAGCCTTTTTCTAAAAAATCCTTTTTATTTATTTTAGTAGTATCAATCGAAATTAGAATGATGCCGATAAATAAAATGATAATTAAGAATATTTGTCGCAGACCGAGACTCTCTCCGAAAACAAGAATGCCGAGCAGGATTGTTAAGGGTAGCTCAATCGACATGATTATTTCGACGACCGATAGTTTTCCGATTTCCAAGGCTTTAAAATGAACATAACCGCTGGCAAAATTTGCCAGCCCTAAAATAATTAGGGTGATGAATTGCGCAGAGTTAATAGTTTTTAAGTCGTTAACTACAAACGGAATTAAAATTATTGAACTGAATAAACTAATCCAACAAAGGGTTTCAATTGGTCCGATTTTATTAATTGTTTTTTGAATTAAAAAATCGCCCAAGCCCCAGCCGAACATCGCGCCAAATGCCAGTAGTATCGCTAAATTCATAGTTACTTTAAATACTCTTTTAAATATTTTCCCGTAATGCTTTTCGGTTCGCGGACAATATCTTCCGGCGCGCCATGAGCGACCAAACGTCCCCCGTCTTCCCCGCCGTCCGGACCAAGATCAATAATATAGTCCATTGATTTTAGCATATGCATATTATGCTCGATCACTAAAACAGAGTTTCCCTTCTCGACCAGTTTATTTAAAACGGCGAGCAACATATCGATATCATAATAATGCAAACCAGTGGTCGGTTCATCGAGTAAATATAAAGTCCGTTTGCCGAGAGTATGAGTCAGCTCTTTGGCAATCTTAATGCGTTGGGCTTCCCCGCCTGATAAAGTCGTGGCGCTTTGGCCAATCTTAATATAACCGAGTCCGACTGATTGTAGAACTTTTAATTTATCAGTGATAAAATAATTTCCTTCGAAATGATCAATTGCTTCATCAATGGTTAGGTCCAGGATCTCGGCGATGTTTTTATTTTTATATTTGACTTGTAAGGTTTCCCGGTTAAAACGTTTACCGCGGCAAACTTCGCATTCAACCAGCACGGGAGGCAGAAAATGCATCTCTATTAGGTTCGCTCCGGCCCCCTGACAGGCCTCACAACGCCCACCAGGGCGGTTAAAGGAGAAACGGCCAATTCCGTATCCTCTCTCCCGGGAATCGGGCAAGGAGGCGAAAAAATCACGAATCGGGGTAAATATTCCGGTATAGGTAGCCGGGTTAGAGCGTGGCGTGCGGCCGATAGGCGATTGGTCGATAACTACTACCTTGTTTATGTATTCCGCGCCCCTGACATCTTTGGCAAATTCCAGTTTCGCTTTACCCGGGCGGTTTTTAATATGCGTGATATTTTTATAAACGACATCATATAAGAGCGATGATTTGCCGCTTCCGGAGACACCACTCACGCCGACAAGACGGCCGAGCGGGATTTCCACATTTAAGTTTTTTAGGTTATTAGCATAAGCGCCGACAATTTTTAGGGAGCCATGATTTTGTTCGCGCCGTTTGGCCGGTAAGCCGATTTCGCGTTGGCCGGCCAGGTATTGGAGAGTTAAAGATTTTTTTAGTTCTGTTTGATTCTTTTTTTCATTTAATAAATCCTTAGTATTGCCACTCGCCACAACCTCCCCGCCGTGTACCCCGGCGAGCGGTCCCATATCAACTAAATAATCGGAGGCAAGTATCGTTTTTTCGTCGTGCTCAACAATAATAACGGTATTATTTTTATCCCGTAATTTTTTCAGAGTGTCGATTAAGCGTTCGGTATCGCGTTCGTGCAAACCGATAGTCGGTTCATCCAGAACGTAGAGGGTGCGCGAAAGATGGGAGCCGATTTGGGAAGACAGGCGGATGCGCTGCGCTTCGCCCCCGGATAAAGTATGAGCTTCCCGTTCTAACGAAATATAATTCAAACCGACTTTAAGTAAAAACTCAAGACGACTGATAATTTGGATAACAACATTCTCCGCGATTATTCTTTGGCGCTTCGTCATCTTCTCATAATATTTATTAAAGAAGTCTAAACTTTTATTCATCGGTAGGCGGCAGACTTCGGCAATATTTTTACCGGCGATGCGGACTGATAAGGCTTCGGGGCGTAAACGGTCGCCTTTGCAGACCTTGCATTTATCATCCTTAAAGAAATTAGTTTTGCCGAGTCCGGAACATTCCGGGCAGGCGCCATGCGGTGAGTTGAAAGAGAAAAGACGCGGTTCAACTTCCGGAAAAGAAAAATTATCATTCGGGCAGGTCCAATTTGATGATAATAAAAATTCTTGTTTTTTATATTGGGCAATAACCAGACCTTTACTGTATTCGAGCGAATTTTCGACAGCCTCAAAAAGGCGCGATTGGTCGCTCAGTAGAATTTTATCGATAATGATTTCAATATCATGTTTTTGTTTTGGTGCGAGTTTAACTTGATCACGCAAGGAATGAATTTTTCCGTCGATGCGCGACTCGCTATAGCCGAGCGATAAATAATTATAAAGTATTTGGTAATATTCACCTTTGCGGTCGCGGACAATCGGTGACATGATAGTAACATATTCTTCTTTTAATTCCTGACCGCGGTTGATAATAATATCCACCATTTCCTCAACAGTTAGTTTTTCAATTTTAGTGCCGCAGATTGGGCAAAAAACTTCGCCCACGCGCGCATAAAGAACACGCAAGTAATCATAAATATCCGTGAGTGTCCCCACAGTTGAACGCGGATTATGAGAGAGGGCTTTTTGATCGATAGAGATGGATGGAGCGAGACCAATCATCTCATCGACATCGGCCGCTTTCTTTTGACCCAAGAATTGGCGCATATAGGGCGACAAGGATTCGACGTATTGTCTCTGCCCTTCCGCAAAGATTGTATCAAAAGCCAGCGACGATTTGCCGCTCCCTGAAACGCCGGTAATAACGGTTAATTTATTATGCGGTATTTCTAAGTTGATATTTTTTAAGTTGTGCGTCCGCGCGCCGCGGATGATTAATTTTTCTTCACTTGCCATATTGGTTGTTTATAAACGGATTAGGTATATCAAAAGTAATTTTTTTGGTTTCTTTATTTATTACGTCAATTGGCGTGCCATATTTTTTATTATAGAGAGTATCCACAGAACAGAATAGCGCCTGGCTATAATCAAAACCCAATTTTTCGCTAACTGTTTTTACTTCCTCTTCGGATTTTCCCTCGACTTCGACGTAGGGTTCAAGATAAGGCCATTCATCAATCATTACTTCGACACCATCCAAAGACCATAACTCGCGATAGCTTTCCTGGTAAGCTTTTTGTTTAGCCCCGATAGTTTCTAAAAAGTTAATACCTTCATTATAATTATCAATTTTAAGACAAATCTCTTTTTGGTCATCAATATTTGAGCCATTAACCAATTTAAAACTCATAGTAATCTTGTCCTGTTCATCCCTGACTCTTAACCATCCGCCCTTAATTTGATGTCCGCTTGGTAAATCAAGGCAGACTCTTTTTTGTAAAAATTCAGGTTTGATTAAAGTTGCGCCAGTTTCTTTTAATCTATTTCTGATTTCTTCTTTGTTAATATTAGTAAATGTTGCCTCGTATTCAATATTGATCATAGTATTGACAATTATATTATAATGTGTTATGATTATATTTCGCAGTTCTGTTATTCCGAAACTAACCCCCTAATCCCTATATTTATGCGTTCTGTTCTTTTCATCGCCATTTTCGTGCTTTTGGCCAGCGCAATGTCTAATGCTCAGTCCATCGAGGCTTTTGCCAAGTTTGACCAGAATGGCAAACTCGTTAATAAAGATGCCAATATGGCGTTCTCAATTGCTCTGTCGAAGGATACGACCAGTTTCTGGAGCCATATGAAGTTTACTTCATTTATCCTTGTTGAGCCAGGTTGGGGCGAGTCAATGTTCGGTCTGTCCTACGCTCCGGCCAGCTGGGTCGAAATCGGTCTATCTGGAGGATTTGAGCAAAACCCGAATGTCTATCGCGGCTGTGCCACTCTCTGGCTTGGCAAAGGCAGGTTTTCCTCCTTCACTGCCTTCGAAAGGGGTGTCGGACACGATAATTGGTGGTATAGGAATATTACCAAGTATAAGGTGTCAGATGACATTTCGCTTGGTTTCCAGGGTTGGCGATATAATGGACTCGGCCCGATAATCGAGTTCGGCATTGTCAAACATGTCACGATCTGGATTAACCCGGTCTTAGACCCGGAAAAAGATAGTAACGGCAACAAAGCCGTAATAGTAGGTCTGGGGATTAACTTGTAATCACCCGCCGAACAGCGTACCGAGCTTCTACTTTAGGAGCTCTTTTTTTTTATTTCAATTTACAGGTATTTTAATCTTCCGCCACGTCCAAAAATTCTTCAATTTTTTTGGTAATCGTGGTTGGGGTTATATTATATTTTTTGTTATAAGCTAATTGTTTCGTGCGGCGGCGTTCAGCTTCATTAATCGCCCGTTTCATCGAATCGGTTTTTTTATCGGCGTATAGAATAATTTTACCTTTAACATTTCTCGCGGCGCGGCCCATGGTTTGCATGAGTGAGGTTTGACTGCGTAAGAATCCTTCACGGTCGGCGTCCAGAATCGCCACCAGCGTTACTTCCGGCAAATCAAGGCCTTCGCGCAACAGATTAACGCCGATTAAAACATCAAACTTCCCTTCCCGAAAATTCATCAATATTTCAGTGCGCTCGAAAGTTTTAATATCAGAATGTAGATAATTAGATCTGATGTTTTTATTATTTAAGTAGGTATTCAAATCTTCGGCTTGTTTTTTGGTTAAGGTATTAATAATGGCTCTTTCGCCAAGCGCAGCAATTTTAATTACTTCGGCCGTGATATCATTAATTTGGCTATAATTTTCTTTCTTGTTAAAGACCGGGCGGATTTCAATCTCGGGATCAACAAGACCGGTCGGACGAATTACTTGTTCGGCAGTTTGCTTTGAGTTTTTTGCTTCAAAATCACCGGGAGTGGCAGTCGTAAAAATCATTTGGCCGATACGTTTTTCAAATTCCGGAAAACGTAGAGGGCGATTATCAAGGGCTGAGGGTAGGCGCCAGCCATATTGCACTAAAGTTTTTTTACGTGCTTGATCGCCGTTATACATGCCGCGAATTTGCGGGATAGCGATATGAGATTCATCGACGATAGTTAAAAAATCCGGCTTACCATCTTTCCAGGGGAAATAGGAAATTAAAGAGTCCGGTGCTTCCCCGGCAAGTTTCCCTGTGATATGGCGCGAGTAATTTTCTATGCCGTGGCAGTAGCCAAGCGTGCGCAGCATTTCCATATCATATTTTGTGCGCCGCTCTAATCGTTCCGCTTCGAGTAGAAAACCCTCCTTTTTAAAATAGGCTAAGCGTTCTTTTAATTCCTCATTAATATTTTTTATCGCCTGCTCAATCTGTGGTTTTGTGGAAACAAAATGCTTCGGCGGAAAAATAACAATTTCTTCGAGGTTACCGATAATATTTTTTGTGACATTATCAACGATAGTTAAATCTGATATCACTTGTCCGGCGAGGTCGAGACGATAAATAACATTCTCCGACATGGAGCGAATTTCAAAAGCATCACCGCGCACGCGAAATTGGCCGCGCTTAATTTCGCCGTTGACGCGTTCAAATTGGATTTTAATTAATTGCTTAATTAAATCGGCGCGGACAATCGTCTTCCCTTTTTCTAAAACGAGACGCGCCTCTAAATAAGTTAGCGGCACGCCCAAATTATATATACAGGAAACGGAAGCAACGATGATGACATCACGGCGTGAAACTAAAGCCGAAGTCGCCCCATGACGTAAACGATCAATCTCTTGGTTAATCATCGCCTCCTTATCAATATAAGTATCGGTAATCGGCAGATAGGCTTCTGGTTGATAGTAGTCGTAATAGGAAACAAAATAATGAACCGCATTTTCCGGAAAGAAGTTTTTGTATTCGCGGTAGAGTTGCGCCGCCAGTGATTTATTGGGGGCAATTACTAAAACTGGTCGGTCCAGTTCACTTATGACATTGGCGACGGTAAAAGTCTTTCCCGACCCGGTAACGCCCAGTAAAGTTTGGTAATCATAACCCGCCTCTATTCCTTGTAAGAGTTTTTTAATAGCTGCCGGTTGGTCACCGGCTGGCGCGAAATCAGATTTTAACTTAAATAATCCGGACATATTAATAATCAATATTAACGGGTTTAAACGATTAAATCAACCTGCTGTTCTTCAATTTTCATTTTAGCTTCAGGTAAATCCGGGCCTTGGCAATTGTTTCTCTCGCAATCAACATATAGAATCACGAAGGCAATTAGCCCAAAAAGACCGGCGGCCCAAAATGGCAGGCTGGCCCTAAGCCCAAAAAGTACACCGGCAATTATCGGGCCGAGAATCATACTCAGTGACATCACGGAATTAAGGACGCCCAGAATTTGTCCTTGTTCACCCGCCTCGCCTTTTTTAGCTATTTGGCTAGTCATGACGGCACGCAATACGGATTGAGCGAGGCTGATGAGGGCGATACCAATAATAAAGATGATAAGATAACTGATTCCCGTTAGGAAGAAGCCAAGGGCGAGCAGCAGCATTAACCAAATAATTAAAGTTTCTTCTTTGAAGTATTTTAACCAAATCTTTTTAAGAGCGAAGGCTTGATTGATGATTAGGATAACGCCCATGCCGGTCATAACAAATCCGACTTTAATGGCTGTAAAATTAAATTCTTGGTTTAGATATAAAGAAAAAATAGATTGCTGGCTGGCCAGGGCGAGCCCGAATAGAAACCAAGCAATAAAGCCGAAACGGAGTTTATGATTACGCAAAGATACTCCGAGCGGCTTAAAGGGATTAAGTTCGATTTTTTTAGCCGCGTCTTGATGTTTATTAGTTTCCGGCAAATTTTTCAAAGCCAGAAAGAAATTTAAAAGAGCCAGACCGCCGACAAACCAAAATGGAAAATTAAGTGAAATAGAGCTTAGTAAGCCGCCGATGAGCGGTCCAACAATAAACCCTACCCCAAAGATGGCGCCGATTAGCCCCAGATTAACCGTTTTTTCCTTATCGTCGCGAGCAATATCTATTAAGTAGCTTTGGGCAATCGGAAAATTACCGGCAGCCAGGCCGTCGATAATTCTTCCCAGGAATAAAAAGAAAATATTGCCGGCTGCCGCGAAGACCAACCAGCCAATCGCGGTGCTTAAAATACTGATAATAAGAACCGGCCGGCGCCCTATTTTATCCGACCAAGCACCGAGTAAGGGCGCGCTGAAAAATGAGAAAAAAGAAAAGACGGCAAATAATAAAGTTACCGTAAAAGCCGTGGCGCCGAAGGACTCCACATAAAAAGGCAAAATCGGAATGATGATGCCGATGCCAAGAACATCGATGAAAACAGTAAGTAAAATTATTATTTTTTTATTCATTAAATTGTATTTTATTGGATGGGTCCTAATAAGTAATTAGGGAGCATGGCCGTGGCTTGTCCTTGATGTTTCCCGACGGAGGCAAATAAAGCACTCGCGTCTTGCCCGCAACCCTGCAATATTTTATCGCCGCCCGGATGGGCGCCAGACGCAGTATAAGCACTTAGGTCGTATACTTGGCCGTTAATTAATTGCCAGCAATCAGTTTTAGAATTATGAAGAGCAAGTTCACTCATGGTCAGCGGTCCAGTCGCTTTGGGAGCGGCGCTGCCGGTCTGTATAGTGTTCACTGTATTGTTAAAATTTTGTGAGTTGGCTTGACCGGTTAGGCTGCAAGCACTTAAAGTCAGCGCGAGTAAGGGTAAAAGCAAAAAAAGTCTGGTTTTCTTCATATTTTTGTTATTTTTTCTTAAATTATTAATAATATAATACCATAATACGCCTAAAATTAAAAAGAAAATCACAAATAAAAAGAGCGGCCTTTGGGGTCGCTCAGAATGCTACATGTCAATTGATTGGGCGAATTATTCCTGTAAACGTCGGAGTTCCCCGTTAAGGAAAATCGTTTCTTCATTTTCGCGGCCGACTGATAGAATCATAATTTTAGCGCCGGTAAATTTTTCAATAAATACAAGAATATCAACGAGCTCTTTCGGTAATTCCGAAAATGATCGCATTTTTGAAATATCCTCAGTCCATCCGGGAAATTCAGTATAAACTGGCTGAAAGCGATAGAGAATCTCTGAATCGCGAATGAACTCGTTAATCTCATCGCCATCTTTAATCATTTTGCCGGCATAATTGACAGGTGGACCCGAATATTTATAGCCAGTACAAAGTCTGATTATTTCTAAACCAGTTGAAGTATCAAACTTCATTGCTGAAATATAGGGACTTTTATTAACCTCGATTGAATACTTTAATTCAACTAAATTGTCCCAACCCATACGACGGGGGCGCGTGGTTGTACCGCCATATTCCCCACCGCGGATGCGGAGGACTATGCCTTGGATCATTTCATCTTTGCTGTTTACATCAATATCAAGGTCTAGACCCATGGCCTGTTCGCTAATCGCGTTATTGGTTGCGGCATCCCGACAATATTCTTCGCTCTTTTTCCCACCAAGTTCTGAAACAAAAGGGCCACCTCCGACTCGACTCGTGACTGGTCCTTTGACAATCCCCAGGACGCGATCAACATCTTCAACTTTAAAGCCACAACCTTGGGCGAGACCATCTACTGTGGTATCGCTCATTGTTTGGTAAAAAGTTGTTCCATAGCGGCTGCTAATCAAAGTACCCTGCGAACCCTCTAAAATAATTTTTCGCTGGTTAGCCAGGACGTCGGCATTAAAAGCCTTGAGGTCAATAATCATGGGCACAAACCGGGGTGCTAATTCACCCAGGTAGTGGTCGATGATGGCTTGACGATTAAAAACATGCAGGTCGTCAAAATATTTTCCATTCCCGAACTTGGCTCCATATTTTTTGCCGGTCATTATGTATTCAATTTCCCGATGTTGCAGATGATTGAACTTTTCCTGTTTAGCATCCATGTAACGATTCAATTTAGTGATGAAAATATCCTCATTGGATAAATCATTCATTGAGATCAAGAGTCTGGGGTCAGCGTAGAAGGGGCCAACGCCGCAGGCTGTAGTCCCTATTAATTTTGATTCAGGCGAAGTTATATCTTCTAAAATGTGCCAAGGCATAATCAAGCCGGTCTCGTGACTAATGTGCAGATTTTCTAAGTTCAAAAATGAACACAAATCAATTTCATTATTTAAAACCAGTAAATCAAGGGCCACGTGGCTGCCAATGATATTTTTTACTCCGGGTTCAGTAATGCCTGAGGGTAAAAGATGGGTAGTAAAGGGTTTCCCTTTGTAAATAAAGGTATGAGCGGCATTTGGGCCGCCCACTCCGCGATAGATTGCGTACGCCCACGGACAGAGGAGATTTACTATTTTGCCTTTGCCAGTATCACCATACTGATAGCAAATTATCGCAATAATATTGACACCATCCGTGAGGTAAAGGATTTGCTCTTGAAAAGTCTTTTTCATGGCTTTTTTGGTTTTTGTTTTACGTTAGTTTGGGGGTTATATGTAGGTTTCGTCGATTATTTTTAAAGTACAAAATTAATTGGATATTTAAATATCCTCAATAAACTTACTGCCGTTTCGGCTCTTTGTCAATAAAAAAACTCCGGGGTTATCCGGAGTCATATTTTAAAATAAATACTGAATTATCAAGCCGGCGAGAACACTGATGCCGAAGAGCAAGCCGATTACCGTAAAGACGTCGCGCCTATTCTTGTCCTCTTTCAAGAGAACCAGGAGTCCAAGGCCGCCGCTGGCCGATAAACCGGCGATAACCGCCCCATAGGTAATTACGCCCTTTAAATATAGTTCGGTAATCGCGACCGAAGATGCACAATTCGGGATTAAGCCAAAAAGGGCGGCGAGGAATGGTTGCAAGATTTGATGCTGTGAAAAAATTAATTGCAAATTGTTTTCCCCAATGTAGAAAATTAAAAGGTTGATTAAAAACGAAGCGGCAAAAACAAAACCAAAAATTTTGAAGGTATGAATAAGCGGATGGATAATAATTTCTTTGGTGCTGAACTTTTTTGCTTTTGAACTTAGACAGTGGCCGCAGCAGGCGGTCTCTTCAACCAAGCGGTCATGATGATGCTCTGGGATATCAACGCCACTCGCGTAGGCAGCCGCATGCTGTAAGGTTTGGCGGTTTTTTTTACGAAAAATTAAATCTAAAAGATAACCGGCAATCAGCGCGATGATAATTTTTGTCAGAATTAAGGGGATAATAATTCCGGCTTTATCTGGTTGTGAGAGAATGACCGGAATAGCTTCGTCTGAGGTCGAAAGATAAACAGCGACCAAAGATCCGATTGTGAGGAGACGCTGGGTATAAAGGGCGGTCGAAATAACCGAAAAGCCGCATTGTGGGAAACTGCCCACTAATGCGCCAATTGCCGGTCCGGCGTGGCCCGCTTTTTGAATTTTTTGTCTGATTTGATTGCCGTACTTATATTCGATTAACTCAATAAGGATATATACTACCAATAAAAACGGAATCATTTTGAGTGAATCAAGTAAGGCGTCAATAAATATTTGTATCATATATATCTATTATCAGCAGAAAATCATGTTTCGTCAAGATTTCTCAGTAGCCAATAAATTCTTCAATTTTAATATCATCATCACTGATACCGGCTTCGTTCAATAATTGATGAAGCGATTGAACCATTTCGGCCGGCCCGGCAATATAGTATATCGGAGATTTTAAATCCGGCAAATATTTTTTTAAAAGCGCAACACTGATATAACCAGTTTCCCCCGTCCATTTTTTGGATGCATTTTTCGGGCGAGTCATGGTCGGAATCAATTTATAATTTTTATTATGCTCTTCTAAGGCAGTAAGCTCATCGAGAAAGGGTGCGTCGGCGGGAGTTCGGTTACTATAAAAGAGAAATATTTTGTGGGGCATTTTTTTTTCGCTGGCTTCAACGATGAGGCTGCGGAATGGGGTAACACCGATGCCGCCGGCTAAAAATACCAAGGGGCGACTACTATCCTTGCGGAGGGTAAAAACACCTAAGGGGGCATCTACTATTAAGTCGCTTTCCGGCTTTAAACCTCTAAGCACTCGCTTAAAGGCCGTGTCGCGCAAGCGAGTCGTGATGGCCAGATACTCTTCGTCCGGAGCACTCGAAAAGGTAAAACTGCGTGAATTCCCTTCCGCGTCCGTTTCCGGAGCGTTAATCAGGGTAAAGTCGCCGAACTGGCCGGCACGATAAGTAAAACCGGGCGGTTTTTCAAAATAAAAAATAGCTGTGTCCTTAGCGCTGGGCTCAGTTTTCAAATATTTAATGACGTGTATCATATAATTAACTCTAAATGTCTAATATTACAATTATTACTACGCATCATTATAGCATTTATATACATTTGACGAAAATATATATTTATGATTAAATTTGAAGTCAAAGAGAATAGTATGGATCATTAAAAATTTACGGAATGTATAACCAATACTTTTAAAATGGAAACGAAAAAGGTTGTTTATTACTGCGGACGCGGTAATCACAGATTGAGTTCAAGAATACTCAAGAATTATGGCGAGTATCTTGGTAAAGAATGTTTTTTTAGTCACATTGATTTCGAAGAATTCCCCGACGAAGAGCCAGACGTAAAACTCCCCAAGTGGTCCGAAATTAAGGGCAGTACGGTGGTTTTTTTCCAGAGTATTTATAAAAAAGAATATTTGGAAGAACTTATGGAACTTGTTTGGGCCATGAAGAAACAATACGGCGCCAAACATGTTATTGTTGTTTTGCTGTTCATGCGCTTTCGTCGCCAAGACCATGAAGAAAAGATGGAGGAGATTTGTCGCCTTAAAATGGTGATAGATCGCCTTAAGCATGATGGGGTTGATGAAATTATTACCGTTTCACCGCACTCACCGAAGATGCGGGAATTTTGTACTGAAGTTGGCATTAAGATGCATGAAGTTGACCCCTCGCCTTTGTTTGCTTCAACCGTGAAAACTTATTTAGCCGATAAGCCGACAATTTATGCGCCGGATGCGGGGTCAGTACCAAGAGCCGTTAAATTGGCCAAACTACTTGATTGTCAGGTTGTTATGAGTCTCAAAGAAAGGGGGCTTGATAACGAAGCGATGATTAAAGCGGAAGACCGGGACGAAATTGAAATAATTTTGCGGAAACTTCGGCTTCAGTATGAGTACCGCGATATTTATTACGCCGATTCTGATCATGTCAAAGGACAATCGATCGTTATGACTGAGGATGAAGTTACGACCGGATCGACCGCTAATAAAACTGGTCAACGAATTAAAAAAATTGGCGCTAAGTATCTAATTCTATTGGCGATGCATGCTGTTTTAGTCAGAAGTTGGCGGCGTAAATTATTTGATAAGCGTCCGTTTGATAAAGTAATTATGGGTGACACAATTCCCCGAGATTATGAAAAAATGACCGGTGGTTTAATCCATGATATTTCCGTAGCAGAACTCATGGCACAGGCTTTATACAAAGTCGTGCATCAAATTCCGGAAAAGACAAAATAATCACAAAAAATACAAAGGGAGCTTATTCAGCTCCCTTTTTTATTTCTCCGTATAATTGTTTAGTGGCTTTGATTTCGATTAAAGTAGTTTTGCGCCGGTCGTCCGGTTGAGCGGCCACCGCCGGCACGGCTGCCGTTTGACGGTCTGCTTTGTCCGAAAGATTTTCTGGCTTGTCCCTGAGAACGTTCTTGCGGACGGCCTTGAGAGCGGCCTTGAGAGCGGCCTTGAGGGTGGCCTTGAGAACGCTTCGGCGGACGGCCTGAGCTATTTTCAAATTTAGCAAATTCCCTGATCGGCAAACTTTTATTAATTAGGCGTTCAATATCGCGCACATCCTTTAATTGATTAGGGGTTGCCAAGGAAATGGCTTTACCGATTTTTCCAGCGCGTCCCGTGCGGCCGATACGATGAACATAATCAGAAGTCGCATCCGGTAGATTATAATTGACGACAAGTTCAATTCCGTTAACATCTAAACCGCGAGCGGCCACGTCAGTTGCCACCAGAATTCGCGAGCGTAAACTCTTAAAAGAATCCAGGGCGGCTTTACGCCGACTTAAAGATAAATTCGAATGTATCTCCGTTGCTTTATGTCCGAGGGCTACTAATTTTTGCGTAACTTCTTTTACACCGTGTTTGGTGCGGACGAAAACAAGAATGGAACCGGCATGTTCTTTAATAATTTTTTCCAAATGAGAAAAGCGTTCGGTCGGCTTGATAACAAAAATTTCCTGTTCGACTCTTTCGGCTGTTGTTCCTTGCGGGGCCACTTCAATGCTAATCGGCAGTTTCAAATGATTAGCCGCTAGTTTGGCAATTGTGACCGGCATCGTGGCCGAAAATAACATTGTTTGTTTGTCTTTCGGTGTCTGCTTCAAAATTTCTTCAACTTGAGGCGCAAAACCAAGATCAAGCATCATATCAGCTTCGTCGAGAACTAAAATTTTAATTTGGTCGAGCTTTACGGTCCGTCTTTTTAGGTGGTCGATTAAACGTCCGGGAGTCGCGACAATGATATGTGGTCTCTTGCGCAACATAAATAATTGGCGATCAACCGCTTCGCCGCCGATTAGGGTAGCGAGACGAAGACCCAGCGATAGGCCAAGTTTTTTTAAGCTTTCGGTAACTTGGATAGCGAGCTCACGCGTCGGCACAACGACTAAAGCCTGACCTTTCTCGAGGCCAAGTCTTTGCAGAATCGGGATACCGAAGGCCAGAGTTTTACCGGTTCCGGTTTGGGCAATCCCAATAATATCCTGCCCCTTAAGAGCAATCGGAATAGCTTGGTGCTGAATTGGTGTCGGCGTATCGAGGCGAAGGACTTCCAAAACCTTAAGAATTGAAGGGCTGATTCCTAAATCGGAAAATTTCGGGCCGGCTTTTGGCTCAACTAAAGAGACTTTTTGCTTCGTTTTTGTAATAGTTTCCATAAAAAAAATAAGTGACCCGATTTCTCTCAAAGGCCACTTAATTTCTATATGACATTTAAATAGTTGGAGGAGATTCGAATCTTTTGTTAGATTAAGATAATATCACAAGTGAATATTTTTGTCAACTGATGATTCACCGGCTATATAACCCGTACTCCAGCATAATTGTAAATTAAAACCGCCGGTCGGTCCGCTAAGATCGAGAAGCTCGCCGGCAATATAGAGATTGGATATTAACTTAGAGCGCATTGTTTTCGGATCAATTTCTTTAAGATCAGCGCCGCCGGCCGTAATCATGGCTTGGGAGAAATCACCGCTGCCGGAAATGCTAAGTGGAAATTTTTTGAGCAGTTTAATTATGACTTGCTTCTCGGATTTAGTCACCATGTTTCCCTGTTTGTCAGCCGCAATACCCAGTAAAGAAAAAAGCACGGGTGCGAGTTTCGGAGGGACGAGCGAATCTAAAATATTTTTGAATAGTTTATGACCGCTGTGAAATAATGTTTGTAATCTGATGTCGAGTTCTGGTTCTTTCATATCGGGAAACAAATCTAATTCGAGACGATATTTTTTGGGTGATGCTGATTCAAGGTAGCGACTTGCGTCTAAGGCAATGGGGCCGCTAATCCCCTGTCCGGTAAAGATTAAATCACCTCTTAGAGTTGAAACAAGTTTATTTTCAGAAAATAAGCTTAAAGAAAGGTCACTTAAGCTTAGCCCTTGTAAATCTTTAATGAAGTTTTCTCTAAGGAAAAGCGGAACAAGGGCAGGACGCGCTTTGATAATATTATGTCCTAATTTATGTAGCCAGGCATAAGCATCTCCCGTTGAACCTGTTATCGGATATGATTTTCCGCCGGTTGCCAGTAAATAATTATCAGCGCTTAGTTCGGTACCGTTAAATAAAATTATTTTTTCAATCCTATTTCCTTTTTTTACGATTGTCTTGACACTGCTTTCAAATCTAATTTCGCCGCGTAAGGCGGCAATTTTTTTGAGCAAAACATTTAAAACATCAAACGCACGATTAGTTTTCGGAAAAACACGGCCGTTATTTTCTATTTTAGATTCAAGGCCGGCTGCATTAAAATAGCTAATGGTTTCTTGGGGGCCAAAGTGGGCCAGAGCCGAAATTAAAAAACGGCCGTTAGGCAAATAACGCGCCGCCATGATTCGGGGATCAGAAATGTTGTTGGTGAAATTACAACGACCGCCGCCGGTCGTTAAAAGTTTTATGCCGGGACGTTTATTTTTTTCCAAAATAATAACTTTGGCGCCTAATTCCCCCGCTCGGCACGCTGCCATGAGGCCGGCGGGTCCGGCGCCGATAATTATTAAATTATACTGATTCATAATAGCTTATTTTCGAAAATTATTTATCCATCCGTTTTGCAATCAGTGCACTGATTTTTTGGAATAAAAAGTAAATGGCGATAGCGACGCCAATAATAATCATTAAGGCGTTTTCTCCACGAGCAATTGTTTTATCAAGATAAACATAGGCCGCGGCCGAATAAAAACCTAATAAGGCATACATTACCGATTTGGGGATGGCGATCGTAAGAGCGATTTTAATTAGTTTTTTAAAAGAAGCGCGGACTGAACCCAGAATCATTAGGCCGGCTGGTCCGATTAGCGGTGTTAATTTAACAAAGATAATAGCTTGACTCGTGCGATGGTGGAGTAATTTTTCAATTTTTTCGACGCGTTCAATCGTGATGCCCAAAAAACGAAGTCTGCCCGATTTGATTAATTTATTAAGCGTATAGCCGATGCCGTAATAGAAAAAATCGCCGCCCGCATCACCGGCAATCGAAAGCAGCATAATAATATAAATATCGTAGTAACCAAGGGCGGCCGCCACACCACCGGCGGCGGTGACGAGCGGGCCTTCGATAAAGGCGGCCATAAAGAAAAGCAAATAGCCGTGTGAGATTACCCAGGGTACTAATGTAACTAAACCGGATGAATGCATAATTAATTACTGATAAGCTGGAATTCCCAGCAGAGCTTCAACGCTGACAATTTCATAGCCCCGTCTTTTTAATTCGGGAATAAATAAATCAATGGCTTTGACGGTTTCGCTGCGATTGCCGTTCTTATTAATACCATCATGAAAAACCATTATCTGACCTGGCTTAAGATTGCTGCAAGCATCATTAAAAATTTTTTTCGCGGGAACAAGGTAAACTTCTTTTTGAGTGCCGAAGATTCCGGAAATGGGCGTCATTTTATTAGCGGCAAGTACGCGGAACATTCCGGGATTGCGAATGAGCCACGGCGAGCGGAAGTAGGCCGGCTTTTTTCCCGTTACTTTAAATATAATTTCTTGGGTAAGCTCAATCTCGTCTTTCAAGCTTGGACTGCTTAAGTATTTGCCTAATTGGTGGCTGTAAGCGTGATTACCAATTGTTTGGCCGGTTGCGATAATGCGACGGGCTAATTCCGGGTTTTTCTCGACATTTTTTCCAACCAGAAAAAAGGTTCCCGGCACGCCGTGTTTAGCGAGAACCGCCAACATATCGGCCGTATAAGGTTCACTTGGACCGTCATCAAAACTTAGCGCTATAATTTTCTTGTCAGTTTTTAGGCCGTACGGATAATAGCCGAAAGCGCTTGATTTCGGCCACATAAAAATATAATAAGCAGTAATGATTATTATTGCTAATATAATTAGCGAATATAGCATACGAATTTACTTTATTAGGATTGTGTCTGCTCGGTGACTTTTTTTTCTTCTTCACGATGGGGTTGGCGGATGGCCGGAAACGAAGATAAACCGCGACCAAAAAAGCGGCGGAAATTATAGTCAATAATATTATAGAATATTAATATGACAAATATATTATAGAGGAGTCCTTTGCTTAAGCGCCGCGCCGAAGTCTCTACTGTATTATGACGCAAGAAAACAATTTTTCCTTCCTTACGCAACTCTTTAAGGAGAGCGATCTCATCGCCGCCTTGATCAAATTTAGAGTTATAGCCGTGCCAGATTTCCTTTTTAAAGGCAGTATTGCTACCGGGCATGTAAATGAGGCGATCGGTTAATTTATAGATGATATTAGTTACGCCAAAAAGTAAGCCGGTAAAAGGCGTCCCCCACCAGGGCCCGTCAAAAAAATGGAATGAGCCGATGACGGCCACGACATCGTCGTGATCGCCGAAACCCTTCATTATTTTTGATAGCCAGTCTGTCGGGAAGGTTGTATCTGCGTCGGTTTGGATTATAATGTCTCCAGTTGCGGCCAAGGTTCCCTTTTCTCGGGCGGGAATTACGCCGCGGGTCTCTTCGAATAAGACGAGGGCGCCTTCCTCTCGGGCGACCGCCCCGGTTCGATCAGTACTGTTATTATCAACCACGATAATTTCTTTTTCGCCCTGATAATCCTGTTGTTTTAGAGAGCGCAAGCAGGCGGCAATATTCCGCTCTTCATTAAGCGCCGGAATAATAATAGAGATTTTTTTTTCGTTCATAAATAATTAACAATTTATAAATTCCCGCTTATTGTATATTTTCTACTGTATTCTCACCGTCGTCAATAGTGATATCAAGATTGAGCTCGCCGCTCATTAGCGTCGAGGTGGCGTTAGTTGTTTTCTGTAATGCGGAGCAAGCCTGAAGATCGCTTTTATAAATCTGCCAGCCTTCATTTTTCGCCTTTTGCATACTTTCATTATTAGCTTTCATGCTTGTTTGATAGGCTTCAACGCAGCCTTTATTGGCTGTGGCCTGAGCTTCTCTCGTTGCCAAATCAATCGCGGCTAATTGGCATGAAGTGCGGACATCGACTGCGCTTAGAATGCTTTGAGTATAAGTGTTGACGGAGGCTTTAAGAGAGCTGTCTTTTTTATTAATAGCGTCCTTGACGCATTGGGCAGCCACTGGCTGAACAAAGGCTTGGTTGGTGTTCGATTTTGGAGCCATGTTTTTACGAATACCCCAAAGAGCGGTACCGATTTGTTTAATTTTTTCAAATAAGCTAATTTGGGCCGGGTTGGGGATTTTTTCATAGTTGCTAGCCGTGCCTGAGGCGTTCGCCTTGGCGACATCGGCTGCTTGTTTTAGCTGGATAGCGGTACTTGTGGCTCGGTTCATGATGCGAACGCCGAATAGGGCGCCACCCTCCTTTTTGATTACTCGGAAATTTTTAATCTGATCAGGTGAAGGAATCCTTTCCAGCTCTTGGGCTAAAGCGATTCCGGCAAAAGCGAAGACAAGAGAAAAAATAATGGTGCTTAGTAGAAATTTTTTCATAGATTTTTTATTAATTTTAATATGGCTATATTATAGCATATTTTCAATTAAAAAACCCGCCGGTTGCCCGGCGGGTTTTTTAAAAAGAAGTGATTAGGCAAGCTTTACGTTTACCGCGTTCATTCCTTTAGCTGATTGTTCCTGTTCAAAGGAAACAGCTTGACCTTCGTGAAGTTCGTTGTAGGCAACTCCAACTAAAGCATTGCTGTGAAAGAATAAATCTTTCTCTTGGCCCTCAACAGTGATGAAGCCAAATCCTTTGTCAGTTAACGTTTTAATAACACCAGTCATTGATTTGTTAACTTAATAAATAAATTGCAATTTTTTTGATATTTTTTTGAAACTCGACGACTTTTCGAACCAATAAAATTACGTTTGATTATAGTATCACGTATCTTTAAAAAAGTAAAGGTTTCACGGATAGATACTTTGGGCTATTTCTTTATCGCTTTTTTGATTGCCTTTTTAACGACTTTTTTCGTCTCTTTGCTCACTTTTTTAACGATTTTGGCTATTTTAACCGGTTCAATAATTAGTTCTGGTTGGGATACTTTCGGGACAATCGGAGCGGCTGTTTTTCCCAATAAATTTAAAATCTGATCCAATTTGGCATTAATAGATTCTAATTTATCTCTCATTTGGTTATTTTCCGGACGAACTTCGCTGCGTTCCGGGCGCATATTTGATGGTCGGCTATCCATTCTTGGGCTGGAAGCATGATCATGATCGTTTTTAAAACATTGGCTGCAATAAACCGGTCTCAAACCGCTCGGTTTAAACGGTACTTCGCAGGGTTGGCCACAGTCGGCACAGATTGTTTTAAACATTTCCGGTCGATCACCTCGATCGCGACGTTCGCCACCGAAACCACCGCGTTCGCTACGGCCTCCGCCGCCACCAAAACCACCGCGATCGCTACGGCCTCCGCCAAAACCGCCCCGTCCTCCGGAAAAGCTCTTTTTCTTAAAATCACCCCTGTCACCCTCTCGATTGAAATTCTTCATAATATAAAATTATTTTTATTAATTATTTTGATTAGTATAAACAGTTTAGTCTATTAATTAGAAAACTACAATATTCTGCGCTGCCTGACCTAATTCCTTGATAAAGTTAAAATCTACCAAGAGTAAGGATAAAACCAGGATGATCAGTAATATTGTTTGAAAAATAACGGATTTATGTTGGACGGTGGCGCGGACTACAATATTTATAATCAAAGCGAGCATTAAAAACAGTAAAAAAGAAAAGTAAATTACTTTCGAAACATTTATCACTTTAGCTGCGTTTTCGACTTGCGGGTTAACATTCAGATCAACATAGGACGGATTAAGTGGTAAATTATTAAGAACTTCTGGCTCGGCAGGAGATATTTTTTGGGGCGCAGAAGTAGCAAGTGCCGTCTTAATGGTGGGCGGAGTGTAACTCTTTTCTTCAGCTTTAACGACAACGGAGTGCGCGACTTGAGCTCCCGTCTTCATGTCCGGGTTGATAATTGGCTCTTTTGTCTCCCCACTTGAAATCGCGGCAACGGTCTTAATCGGCGTGGCCGCCAATAGCGGAGTTTCGTTTTTGGCTCCAAAAATTTCCACCAATATATTAGTTTCTTCGCCGTTTATTTTGCCATTCACGACGGCCAGGCCAAGGTCGGTATATTTGGGGTTTAAAATATTTTTTTTATGTCCCGGCGAAGCCATTAAAGCGGCGTGGGCATCGTCCGCCCCTAAGAAGTTAAGAGCTAAATTTTCGCCGACTAAAGTATAGGCATATGAATTTCGATTAACAAAATTCCAAGGCATGCGTCCGTCCGGACTGGTGTGAGAAAAATAATCGTTAATTAACATATCTTCGGCCTTGCTTTGTGCCGCCTGGTTCAAAATAGCATTTGAGTTTAAAGGTGAAACATCGTTTGCTATCCGCGATTCATTCGTTAAGCTTAAAATTTGGGCAGCTGTTGTTTCCGACATCTTAGCCTCATCTTGATAGACTAAAAACAGGTAGCCGACTGAAAAAATTTTCAAAGTTAAAAGTAAAATTGTAATTATTACTAATTGGCGCGGACGCAAAATTTTCGGCTTATTGTCGTTATTATCATTAGGTATGAAATAGTCGCGAAAAATAGAAAGTGAATCATGAAAATAACGTTTCATATTTTCCTGGCCATTCTTTAATTCAGTGACTTCCCTTTTTTCTTCTTTTACAAAATCGCCAAAATTATCTTTGGCGTCAGATGTATTTTTTTTAATTATTTTTAGCAATTTTTTTAGCATATTTTCTATAACCACAATATCATTTTTCCATTGTTTCGTCAATGTTAATTAAATCAGAAACTATCACTAATCGATTTTTTGTAGAATAAATCGGGTCGCACGTATACAGGGTGACAATCGCTTTAGGGCTTATATTATATGGTGAAGAATTACTCGGATCGATAATCATTGTTTGCCGCACACGGTAATTATATTGCCTTCCCTGCCAGAGTATAGAAAAGATATCTCCTGTTTTGAGCTTATCAAATAAATAAAAAGTCGTATTATTGGGTGGCAAATATTTAAAGCGGTGCCCGGTAATAATTGTGTTTCCTCCCTTGTCTGGAGTGGAACCAAACGGTACAAGCCAGGCGCCTTTGGATAATCCGGTCTTTTCATTGTCGCTCAAGATAATTGGGGCATTAACGCCGATTTTCGGAATTATAAGGCGATCGGGAGAAATGGAAAATTCGCTAGCCGGTAATTTATTAATTATTGTTTTAACCGCGGCGTTAACTTGTGAAATATCCTGGCTTTCTTTGTCTTTAGCTCCGAAAAATCGGTATTTAATTTGCGGATAAAACGGATAAACTATGAGATAAAGCAATAGCGCGATGTTTAAAATTTTTAACCCAAAAACGAGGGTTTGAAAAATTTCTCTCTTCTTCTCTATTTTTCCGGGAAATATTTTATTCATTTATTCTTTTTTCAAGATAAAAACTAAAACCGGTTGACAAAAAGAGGAGTAGGACAAGCCCGGCAAGTTCGAAAGGATTAAAGCCGGTTTCCGCTAAGACCGCTATTTTTCTGATTTCTAAACTTGAACTGGCAGTAACAACATCATTGTTATCGGAGCTGGCGTAAGCTTGGGTCGCTAAATTTTTAGCAGCGGCGTCTCGCGCGACATCGATTTTAACTTTGATTACTTTTGTTTCTCCCGAAGCCATATCGCCTAAGCTCCAACTTTGTTCCTGTTTACCGGTATCGCTAAAGCTTAGTTCGGGCGGAAGCACGTGTTTTAAAATTGTATTATATGAACTCAAATTACCATTATTAGTAACGGTAAGTTCGAATTCGACTCCTTTTGTTCCCGGGTTAGCATAAGGGACAAGAACTTTATTAGTGATACTAAGCTGCGGTGCTCCTTCTTCACCGAGCACAAGAACTTGTCCCGGAGCAGCCCCTGAATTGCAAGTTAAAGTCTGAGTCAGCGGCTTTTCTTCTCCGACCAGCTCAGATAAATTGTAGGTGGAAATCGGGCGGAGATAATAGGCCGTATTTGGGTTTAAACCATCGATATTTATACTATGGCCGCTTACTTGGTTCGAGTTTAACGGCGTTGAGCTGGCATATCCGTAATTAGGCGATACGGCGAGAGTCGGATGTGATTCGGTATCGAAGATTACGCGCGAGTCGGCCGCGTAGCTTGTTAACCAGGTAAAAGTTAAATTAACTTTGTCGCCCGAACATAACATAGTTATTTGCGGATTTGAAATGCCAAAACTAATTATTCCACCTCCACCGCCGCCTCCGCCACCACCACCTCCACCGCCGTTTGATTCGTTTTCACAATTAGCGCTGCAGCCATCACCGCTTACAACGTTGCCGTCGTCGCATTGTTCTCCGCTTTCAAGAATATTGTTTCCGCAAATCGGAATTATGGCGACACAGGCGGAACCATTCCAATTAAAGCCGGCGGCGCAGGAAAAATAACAAGCTTCGGTTGTTGATGCCAAACTGTAAATAGTGGAGCTGGCTATTTTTGACCAGCTGGTGCAAGTTGTCCCGTTTGAAGCTATACATGTCTGCTCATAACCGCTTACCGTGTTCCAGACGCTATTTTCCGGTTTTGCACTGCAGGAAAAATTATTAGTTTCCCACTGGCAAGTACTACTGCAGCCGTCACCAGCACCTATATTATTGTCATCACATTGCTCGCCCTGGCCGCTATCTACAATACCGTCTCCGCAGGAGGCGCCGTTTATCGTCGCTGTTTTGCATTGATTTGTACAGTAATTGCAAGTTTCGCCATATGCGGCTGAACAGATTGTCCCGTTTTGCGTACCGTCGTCGCATTGTTCATCTGCTTGATTTATCGAAGTATCGCCACAGTAAGGATCGGGAGTATCGGGCGTACAGATATTGCCGCTTCCTAAATGATAGCCGGCAGCGCAGGCAATTTGGCAAGCAGCGTTGCATAGACCATGGCTAATAACATCGCCATCACATTGCTCGCTGCTTTGATTAATAGTTAAATCACCACAATAAGGCAAATTAATTAATGTACAGGTTGCAGAACAAGATTGATTTGCTCCAACGCCACTCGAGCCATCGCATTCTTCGCTGCCGTTTTTAATTTTATCGCCGCAGTTAGGTCCTGTGACCGAAGCTGTTTGGCAAAGCGACGAACAGTAATCACATGTCATGTTGTAATCAGCTTTACAGGTTTGACCGTTTAAGGCGCCGTCATCGCACTGCTCGCCGGGGTCTTGGATCGTGTTTCCACACACGCCAATATAGTTTCCGAAATCTTGGCCGCTGATATTTTGGCCTTCATTTAGGGTTATGGTGTAGGGACTTCCCGCCAGTGGGTAGCTTTGCGTATATGAGCTGACGCCAGTTTTTCCACCCTCGGAAATCGTGTAAGTTCCCGGCAGCAATCCGCTAAAAGAATATTTACCCAGGGAGTCTGTTTTTTGAGTTGAGCTGGCTGAACCGCTAAGATTAATGACCCAGTCGGAATCAGCGGTTTCACCGGTCAATAATCCGTCATTATTAGCATCAATATATTTTGTGCCCGATATGGAACCGTACTGGCAAATTCTTTGGGATATGGTGTTGTATATTTCTTGCAAATCACTTGGGCTCGGAGCAAAGTAGTATTCGGCATTTGTGCTACTGGCGATATCCTGCAGCATTGTTGCGTTTACGTCTGTGCCCAGGCCGATTGTAAAAATTTTATACCCGGCAGCAGCGGCGGCCAGCGCCTTGGTTTTAGCATAATCCACATCATCGGCATTTTCACCCGATCCATTACCATTCGGTAAATTAGCCATACCGTCAGTCAATAAAATTTCGATTTTAACGGCTTGCGGGTTTGCGCGGCTTGACCCAAGCTCGGTATTCGCTAATTTTATCGCGTCTCCAATATTAGTCGAGCCTCCGGATATTAAGTTGTTGATGCTTGTTTTGGTGGCCGCATGGCCGTTTGATAGTCCCTTGTCTAAAGTAGAGTAGCTCGCAAACGAGACAAGGGCTGATTGGTCGTTGCTCATTAGTAAGTCAACAAAGTTATTTGCCGCTGCTTTAGCTGAACTAAATTTACTATAAGTTAGTGTCCAGGACCCAGTTTTCTGCATACACCAGTCTTTGTCTATATCGGTTTTCGTTTTTTTAATTCCATCTTTATAATATACGCAAGTGCCCAATTCTCCCTGGGCCATACTTCCAGAACGGTCGAGAATCAAAACGACGTCGACCGGCGCAGTACACATTTGAGGGGCGCTCGCGTTGGCCGCCGGGGCAACAAAAAACACGCCCAGGAGAGACATGTTAATAACCGAAAGAAACATTGTGAAAATAGACAGAGTTTTTTTAAGCTCGCTATTTTTTTTATTTGCACTTAAAGATGCTTGTCTTTTAGACATATTTTTATAATTAGTTTGAAGACATTACATAACCCGTAACTTCAGTCTTGAAAACAAACAGTTTCAGGCTATAAACAGCCTCGAACTAATTATTTTAAATATCTCTAAAATGTATATATATTATAATTCCGCTTTTTTAAAAAATCAACTGTATTGAAACAAAATGAACGATTTGTCAAATTATTAACAACTTATTTTAAATGTGTTAAAATTAATAAACAGATAGATTAAAATCATATGAAAATTTTAATCGTCGAAGATCAAGAAAATTTAGCTCGTTTAATTTCTGATGGTTTAGAGGCGGAAGGCTTCTCGACAGAATATGTTCTTGACGGCGAATTTGCAGCCGCGCGGATAAATTGTAATCAGGATTTGTATGACCTTATCATCCTGGATATAATGCTGCCCGGAAAGAACGGCCTGGATGTTTGTCGTTTTTGTCGAGAGAAGAATATTACGACGCCGATTTTAATGCTTACCGCCAAAGACAGTCCCGAGGATATAGTCGCCGGATTAAGTTTGGGCGCCGATGATTACTTGGTTAAGCCCTTCTCTTTTGAGGTTTTAATTGCGCGTATTCGCGCCTTATTGCGGCGGCCCGCGAGTAGCTTACCGGCTATATTAAAAATTAAGAATATTACGCTCGATCCGAATCAAAAAATAGTTTTCAAAAATAGGATTGAGATAAAGTTAACCAAAAAAGAATTGTGCATTTTAGAATATTTGATGCGGCACCCTAATCAAGTTATAAATCGAGATCAAATTATTGCCAATATCTGGGACCTGTCAAATGAATCCTTCAGCAATTTCGTTGATGTGCATATCAATAATTTAAGAAAAAAAATCGGCAGCAAGAAAGATAAGGTCATCGAAACAATCAGCGGGCTCGGCTATCGTATAAAAAATTAAAATAAAAATTAAAATCGCGATTCATATTAAATTATAGCTCCGACAACGGGGTATTTTTTGTATCCGGCCAAAGCGGCTCCTGTTTATTCGGAAAATGTTTTTTCAAAAGGGGGAAAGAAATATAAAACGTAGTTCCCTCACCAAGTTGAGATTCGAAGTGAATCTCGCCCCCCGCTTGTTCGGCCAAGGCTTTGACGATATATAGACCCAAGCCGTTACCGGAAGGACAGATTTCTCTGGCATTTTTGGCACGGAATAGTTTCGTAAAAATTTTATTTTTGTCCTCCTCGGGAATTCCGCAACCGGTGTCGCTAATCGCCAGTAAAATTGAGTTGTCGCGAATTTTCGCTTGAATTCTGATAGTCCCCTCCGGAGGCGTATAGCTGATGGCGTTAGCTAATAAATTTTCCAGAATAATTTTTATTACTTGCGCGTCAAATAAAATTTTAGGCAGGGGGATATCGTCATAGCAAACTTGCAATTTTTTTGCCCGTAGCTGCCGGGTTAAGTCATTGAGTATTTGCTGGATATTTGCTTCTAAACTAACCGCTTCCAATCTGACTATATATGTCCCCAGTTCGACTCGAGATACATTCAATAAATTTTTTATTACATCCGTCATGCGCTTGGTTGAGTCATGGATCTCCCCGAGATAGCGCGCCTGCTTGTTGTCAATCGGTCCCGCGACGCTACGCAATAATAGCTCTGTGCCTAAGCGGACGCTCGTTAAATGCGTTCTTAATTGGTGCGAGACTAAAGAAATAAATTCCGTTTTCGCATACTCGATATCTTTTGTTTCAGTCACGTCGTGGATAATCCATAAAATATAAGGGGCAATATTATTTTCTTCTTTAACCAGGGAAACGCTGGTGTCACCCCATAAAACAGTCCCGTCTTTTTTATGATATTTATTTTCGAAATTATAGTAGTCGAGGCGGCCGGCTCTTAGTTCCTGCAGTTCAGATATTTCCGGCAAATTAGCGGTCAAAAGGTTTGGCGCAAATAAAACTATTTTAGACAAATCCTGTGGGCTGTATTGGCTTATTTTCGTAAAGCGTTGATTACATTCAATGATTCGCCCGTCTAAATCTGTCATCAAGATACCGACGGTGGCGTTATTAAAAATGGCATGAAATTTTTGTTCGCTGCGCCGGAAATTCATTTCGCTGTCTTTAATTTCTTTAAATAAAAGGGCGAAGGGTTTGCGTAATCCGATCTCAATAAAAACAATATAGATGAGATTAAATCCGGCCAGTTTAAATAAATGAGCTAATATGCTGGCATGGTTCTGGCTGCCGTCATAAAAAATTAAAATAATTTCCGAGATCAAACTTAAAACCAGCGCCCACATTAATAAGCGATAAACACGCTTATTAAAGTTGGCGGATTCTTGAGTGAGCTTTATCATGGCCGCTATTTGAAGTAGGCAGATAATGAGCTCGCTTATCTTAGCAAGAGTGCTTGGCCAGGAACTTATCGCCTGACTTGGGGTCAAGGACGGCCACCAGATAATTAAAGCGATAATAATAATTGAAATTAAGGTGGAGAAATAAAAAATGCGCAGTGTTTTTATGCTTTTACCGATAAAAAAACAAGCCATCAAAAAAGAAAAAGCTTGCACATAGCGAGCGGCTAACCAAAATTGCTCTGATAAATTTGTAAAATTATTGCCAAACAAAGCACCGGATTTTTGGAACGAAAAAACATGCAGCAGGTCGAAGGTCGCGACAAAGAAAAAAGCGACTCCTAAAAAAACAAAATATTTATTCGCAATTAAGCGGCGCGAGTTCCAGGTAACCATGTAAACTCCGTAGCCGATTGTTATCGCAATTATTTCCGCCAAAGAATGGAAAAGTGTATAGCTATAAAGACTGACGAGGACAACTATTAAAATAATTACTTCTCGCTGCCATAAATCAAAATAAATATTTTGTCTCGATAATTTTTTAAACATATTAAGCAAAGTTAAAATTTTTGTTTTTGCTTGTGGATAATTAGCGTTTTCGCCTTGAGATTGATTAAAGATTAGCCATTTTCTAAATAGTTAATAAGTATAGTGCAATTTAATGGTTTCTTAATTTTAAATTATTATACTTTTACTTGTTAAAAGGTCGAAGCGTTCCCTGCTTTAACGGGACGAAAGCGCAAGCTTTCAAATTATAATCATTAATAATATTTAGACTTATCTTTTCTTGCGATTGATCAGTTTAAATTCAAATGTATGAAAAAAAAATATTTTAACATTTTTGCAATTGTGACGGTGATTTCATTTTCCCTGTCGCCGTTATTAGCTTTAGCACAAACAACTTCTTCTGTGGACACCATGCTGACGCGTGATTCTTCAGGCGGAGCAAATCCCATAGTTAAGGCGAAATGGGAAATGAATTCCACTAAAGGAACAGATCAGAAATATTTAGGGACGGATGCCGCGACAACGGCCGGTGCCCAATTTATGCCCTCTGGCCAATATCAAGTCGGTAAGACAATCACGGTTTGTGGCATTGTGACAGACCCTGACGGCGTTGCTGATATAGACAATGTCTACTCGGATGTTTTTTATCCGGTCGATATTTCAACCGGACCAAATCATGAGCCTAACCGCTTGGGCTGCGGTCAACAATTGCCCGAGTTCACTTTAACCAAACTTTCTAAGGCGGACGGTATTGAATTGTTCTGCAATAAGATCAAGAACAATAACAATAATCTGCCAACCTTTAATGAGGGTTATGGTTATAGCGAAATCTGTGCCCTTGATGGCGAACTCTGGAAAGAAACCGCCTACGCTTTTTGCGGCGAAATAACTCTTTCCTATGAAGATCCTTCGGGCAGTTATAACACTCAAGTTTTAGCTCAAGATAAAAGTGGTAAGGACGGGATGCTAACCAATACATTTACGTATTTACCGCTCACAGCCTTTGAAGCCGACTTCAATAGCGTTGCTTATGGTAATGTTCGTTTGAACACCCATAAAATTATCAGCGGTGATTTGAATTATTCGCCAAATGATGGTCGGGCCACGGTACGAAACATCGGTAATACGCGCCTAAGCATGAAGGTTTGGCAGAATGATATGGGGCTCAGCCAAACGGACGGGCAATGGAACGTAAAGTACGATGGTCGAGTCGGCAGTTCGGCTGAATTTGCCAATTACTGGCCGGAAACGACTAAAACCTTAACAGAGTCGCTAAATCTATCACAGACGAACGAAATGGATTTCTCTGTGACTATTACTAAGTTTCCGCCTAATCATGACGGCGACAACTACGTCGGTAATATGGTGTTAAGCGCAACGCCAGTTGCTCATCTGACTTGTGCCATTTAAGATGCTTATTTACTAACACGTTTCTTCGATAACGTGGAAGTCATGCCGGGGAGGTGCTTGCCCCTCCCCGGTCATGCCCAATTATATGAAAAATTTTAAAAAGTCATTTATATATTTATTGCTAATTTTTGGCTTCTACCCTTTTACAAGTTCAGCGATTGGACAAATAACAAGTCCGATTAATATTTCTGATGCTTTGCCCAGCGAAAGCTACGAAGAGGAACTTATGATAATTGGCGAGCGCACGGCGAGCTCAAGCATCGCTTTGAGCGCTTCGGGCGAAGTTAGCGATTGGATTACTTTCTACAAACCCGAAAATTTAAATTTGGCTATTAACTCAATTCAACTGGCCGCGGGAGAAAGTGCTAAGGTGATAGCGAAAATAATGATTCCAGCCAACGCCAGCTTGGGAAAACACTCCGGCATCGTCAGTGTCGCCCTGGGGACGGGCAAAAATGAAATCAATAACCAATCAGGTGCCTACGTGACCCAAAAAATTGATCGTGATGTAAATATAAACGTGAGCTCAGAGGAAAAAATCAATTTTAATGTTTCAATTATCCCCGAGACTTATGATTTGGCGCTGGGTGAGCCCCTAAATATCCGCATTATCTACGATAATCAAGGAAACACGAATATCGCCCCCGACATTCATTTAAAAATGCAAAATGGCGATCAAGTGGTTTATAGCGTTATATTTCCTTATCCCGATAATACGCCGGAAACTAAACCGGGCTCACAGTTCGAAATTAAAAGTTTGCAAATTCCAAGCACGGGATTAGAACGAGGAAAGTATACAGTTAATTTAGATTTTTATAATAATAGCACTCTTTCTCTGCAAAAGGACTTCTCTTTCAGTTTACGGACGCCGGCCGAAAAACAATCCCTGCTGGCCGGTTTTTTCAGCCAGCTGAATAAGCAAATTCCTTTGTTTTTTCTTCTCGGAATAGCTCTTTTGTTCGCCCTTCTGGTTATGGTTAGGGGCGCAAATTTTTTTAAAGAAAAAAAGAAAAGCGTGAAACTATTTGAGAAATAAATGAGATTTATTTAATTTTAGCAGGCGTATTATTTAGATCGGAAAATTTTAATATTCCGAATTAAGCTAAAATTATATGAAGAAATTATTTTTATTGTTACCCTTGGTCATAATCATAGCGGCCGGATGTACGCTGGGTAACTCGCCAAGCGCCAGTAATACGCCGTCTTCCGCGCTTAAGGTTGTGGCAACCGGTAGCGAGGCCCTGAACGCGGGACTAAACAGTGAACTCGGGACGACGACTACGATAGCTGGCAGTATGAAATTAGTGGACTCTCCATATGCTGACAATGCCTATTTAATTTCCGGCGATATATTATCGGCTGAGGCACAAAAAGCGCTTACCGGCTTTACTTTAAATAAACAGCTTCAGTCTGACGGTTCAACGCTTATAAGCTTAACCGCCACGAACCCGGAATATAGCGATCAGAAGTATGTGATTCAAACCGGACAATCATTGTATTTTGTTGATCGCATGCTCAGCGACGACTCCGGAATCGAAGGTAATCAGGCTGATGACTTTGGACTTATTACTGACGGAAACGGTTATATCGTGCCCTCCAGTCTGCCTTTGCCTTAATAATATTAAAAGCTATAAAGGCAGTATTTTTTGGGCATCTATCCAGGCGGATAGTTCAGCGGCGGTAGGGACGTAACCCCGCAATTCAACGGCGCTTCCGCGGTGGATGCTTAAGTGCAGGTGCTTGCGTTCCCCGTCGGTTTCCTGGCTATAGGCCTTGCCTAATACGGCTATTTTTTGGGAAACCGGTAATTCATCCCCTACTCGGTTTGTAATCGAGGCTAATTTAAGATGGCCATAAAGCACGGTAACCACCTCCTGGTTAATTGTGCATTTTTGGATTGCCACACCGCCGTAGCCATTAACATAATTTTTATAGATTAAAGTTCCGGCACAAATTGTCGATATCGGCACGTCGCTATTTTCTTCCCCGGGCAATATTTCAAAATCTACACCCGTATGGTAGCCGGAAAATTTTTCCGGTTGGACGGGAGAATTTTGCGGAGAAACCTTTATGCCAAAGGGTTTTCTTGTTATTCTTTCGGCGGCCGAACTAATCGGTAGAGCCAAGGACGACTTAGTAGTTGTCGCCACGGCCACTTTTTGGTCGACAGTAGTCGCGCTGGTACTGGCAGCATTCCCGTTTGTATCATCTATTTTTACGACCGTTTTTGGTTTGAAAATAATAAAAGTGAGGCCAAGCGCAACAATAATAACAAGAACCACTAAAAAATATGTATTTTTTGACATTTTATGTCTTTACTTGTTAAGCCTTTATTTATTGAAATTTTCTTCTTTGCGGATTGTTTTTATGGCTTCTTCAACCGTAGTCATAAACTGAGCCGGGAAAATAATGGTTGAATTTTTTTCGACGCTGATTTCGGCCATGGTTTGGAGGGTGCGTAATTGAAGAGCGACTGGGTGAGCCGAAATTAAATCAGCGGCCTGGCCTAATTTAGCAGCGGCCTGAAATTCGCCTTCTGCGGCCACAATTTTAGCACGTCTTTCTCTTTCCGCCTCCGCTTCTTTAGCCATCGCGCGCTGCATATTATCGGGTAGAAAAATATCTTTGATTTCTACGGCGGTAACTTGCGCGCCCCAAGGTTCAGTGTGAGTATCAATCACGTTTTTTATCTGTTCATTAATCTGGGCGGTTTGAGATAGTAATTGATCTAAATAAAATTGGCCGACGACATTGCGCACCGTAGTTTGGCTGATTTGGTTGACGGCCTGATAGATATTTTCTATGGCGATGACTGCCTTGGAAGCATCGACAATATGAAAATAGGCTACTGCGGCGATATCAATGGACACATTGTCTTTGGTAATAATTTTTTGTGAAGGAATATCCATGGTAACCGTTCGCAAGACTACCCGAGACATTTTTTCAAATATCGGGATGAGAAAAATTAAGCCCGGTCCGCGCATGCCCGTGTATTTTCCGAGAAAGAAAATAACGCCGCGTTCATACTGCTTAATGACTTTTAGTGAAATTGCCAAAATGAATATGACAATTAGCGCGATGAGGTAAAATGTGTTCATATAGTTATTATTAATTTATCTCAGCATTATAGCATAAATCGCAATATTTTCCAATTTAATGTATAATTCAAGCATGAAAATCAAATACAATAGATTGACTCCCCTCTTGGTTTGCGCCCTAATTTTGGGCTTTGGGCCGGCGGCCGGGGCGAGTATTACCGATAGCCATTTAGGCTATATTTTATTACAGGTGGAAGCGAAGGGTGAGGCCTGGTATCTTTATCCGAAAAATGGCCAACGCTATTTTTTGGGTCGACCGGCCGACGCCTTTTCTATTATGAAAAAATTGGCTCTCGGCGCCAAACACGATTATATCGCCAATACGACAGTCTTTCCTGATAGTCTTAGCGGATTAATTCTTTTAGACGTGGAACAGAATGGCGAAGCCTATTATATTTATCCAAAAAATAAGCAAAAATATTATCTGGGCCGGCCGGCTGACGCCTTTCGAATTATGAGCGACTTGGGCTTAGGAATTTCAAGTAATGATTTAAATACTATTTTAAAAGCAGATATAAATAGTACCCCGGTCATATCAACGCCAGGTTCAGTTGGTAAAATACTACAAAGTGTCCCCTTTACTTCTCAGGCACCCTATGGAAATTGGCAGGATTTACGCCAAGAAGACGGTTGCGAGGAAGCAAGTTCCCTGATGGCGGTCAGATGGGCCTTGGGCAAAGGTTTAAGCAAAGATGAGGCACTCGCTGCCATTATCGCCTCCTCGGATTATACATTAAAAAAATATGGTGAATATCGTGACATATCGGCGGCAGACACCCTAAATTGGATAATCAAGGATTATTTTAATTATCAAAAAGCCGCCGTTTTAAATAATGTTAGTCAAGCTGATATCATTGCGGAATTAAATAAAGGTAATGTGATTATTGCACCTATGAACGGACAAGCGCTTGCTAATCCGTATTTTACGCCTCCCGGACCGATTACTCATATGCTGCTTATTCGCGGCTATGATGCCGCGCGGAATGTCTTTATTACCAATGATCCAGGCACGCGTCACGGCGAGCTCTATGAATATGATGCGGATATTTTGTTTAAGGCTATTCGCGCCTATCCGACCGGGAATCATGAGCCAATAACGAAAATCGAAAAAAACGTGATTGTTGTTTGGAAATAATTCAGTCTTTATAAAAGCAAAAAAAGAAAGCAGCTTTAGGGCTGCTTTTTCTTGAGCTTGAATGAGATAATTTAATTGATATCCATTTCAAGTTGAGGTTCTTCTTCAAGACTGAGTTTTGCCGGGTTAAATCCGGGGATAAAACTAATTCTTGATCTAATGATACCGAATGTTTTTCTTAAAAAACTGGGCGCTCTTACTTCTAATTCAGTGCCGCTTGCTTGATCGTCGTTATTTTCGACAATGCTCAGGTTTCTTTTCATAGCTCTCTTTTTAAATGTCTTGTCTTTAAAATATAGCATTAATATTATATTCTTCCTAATATTTATTAAATCGCAAAATATGTTAACTAAGAACTTGCTTTAATAATTAAACTAACAAAAAAAGCCGCGGGTTAGCAGCTTATTTTACAAGCAATGAAATTGAAATTTAACGATGACTACGCTTCTTGGCGAGTGCCTCAAGCATCGCTTTCTTAATCGCTAAACGCTTTTTTGTTTTTGGAGAGTGGGATGGTTTTTTCTTACCAACGCCGGTTGATCTTTTTGCCATATTAATTATTCGCTATTAATAAAGAATTAACAAAGGGATTATAACACAATTCTAATTAATTACAAGCTATTTCTTTCCTAAGTCATCAAGACGCTTAATAATCTCGGCCAGTTTCTCGTTTTCGATGCGGGCAATTGATTTTTGCAGATCCTCAATTTCCTTTTTTGCTTTAACATTAGTCTGAAAATCCTCTGCGGCGTGAATACGGTCGCGCTCGTTCTGGCGGTTTTGCGACATCATAATTATCGGAGCGGCATAGGCGGCTTGGGTCGAAAAGAGCAGATTTAGGAGAATAAAGGGGTAGACATCCCAATGATGGAACCAACCAATAAGGTTGAGACTTATCCAAAGGAGGACAAAAATCGATTGGACGATGATAAATAGCCATGAACCCATGCCATTGGCGACAAAGTCGGCTACTTTTTGGCCGATACTTAAATTTTCTTGGTGCCTTTGGTGCCAATTTTTTAAATTTTCTTGATTTACGTCGGTTGTCATATTTTTTAAATATTTATTTTTTTATACCTTTGACTTCTTTAATAATGAAGTCAACGCCGTCGCATAATACTTTTACGTAGCCGGCGTTTAAGAGAGCATCTCCCGGCAGTTCGCCATATTTATAATAACCGGTATGCATTAAAAATTGACGAATTGGACCGCCATGGCTCGTTACGAGAACCGTTTGGCCCGGATAAGCGACTGCAATTTCTCTTAATTTAGTGATGAAGCGGCTGACGAGCTCGTCGTCGCTTTCGATATCGGAGGCGAGTTTATTCTTTTTTTGTTCTTCGACTGAAAGATCGGCAATTCTTTCATTCATCTTTAAAAAAGCGGTCTTAAATTCCGAGCTTGGCTTGCCTTCAAACTTGCCGAAATTTCTCTCCCGGAGTTCTCGTGTCGTTTCTATGGCCAGTTCCCTTTCCAGGCGAATTATTTCCGCCGTTTTTTCGGCTCGGCTTGAATCCGAGGAAAATATAGCGGCGAAAGGGACGTGTTTTAGTTCTTTGGCGGTTGCTTCGACTTGTCTGATTCCTTGCTGAGTTAGGGGCGAATCTTTAATTCCTTGGACGATATGAGCCGCATTCCATTCCGTTTCGCCGTGACGAACTAAATATAGAGTACAAAAATTTTTATCAATCGATTCTTTGTTTTTTGTTTTCATAATAATCAAATTCACTTGCTAATTTAGGGGCGCTTATAGTTACCATTTATAATTTTGGTCGTCATGTTGTGATATTTCATCAGTAGTCAGATAGCGGTGGTTAACGCGAGCGTGCTTGGCATCATTATCGCAAACTACACGAAGTGCAAATAATTCTTTGCCCAAGCCTTTTTTGATGGTTAATTTATCTACTGCATTTTCTTCGGCAATGACCCCTTTTTTAGAAAAAATATAGATAAAAGGATAGACGATTAGGTATTTAAACCAACCTTTTTCTTGATAGCGGCTGAGATGGGATAATTCATGGCCGAGCAGTCCGCGCAAGGCGTCGTCCTCAAGCGTATCGGTGCGCGGGCTTAATAATATAACATGAAATGGAATAAGCCAAATTGCCGAAGCCCAGAAATAACGAAAGTGATAGCGAAATAAATAAATCTTCATGTTTTTTAATTCCGGATAATGAAGATCAATTAGGTTTTGCATTGTGGCGCGGTAGCGTCTGGCAGCAGCTTCAATCATATTCTTTTTTTTGCATGTAAATAATTATGCCGAGATTAATGAGCGTAAACGCGACCAAAGAAAGAAAAGGCAGGGAGATAAATCCGAGAGGCAAGGGTCCACTGCTAACGCAGGGCGTTTCCAAGGAGCAAGTCGTAATTTTTTCCGGGATAACTCCGTTTTGCAGTAAATTGTGGTAAAGGGCGAAAGCAAATCCGGTTAAGGAAAACGGAAGAATTAAATAGGGTAAATCTTTAATTTTCCGCCAAATGACTACCCCAACAATGATAACGAGCGGATACATTAAGATTCGCTGGTACCAGCATAGGACGCAGGGCGTTAAGCCCATAAATAAACTGGCGTATAGGCTGCCCGCGGTAGCTAAAATTGCCTGGAGCCAGATAAGATACAAAATTAACTTATTCATAAATTAAAAATTGGCACCTTAGTTCCCTTCATATTATAAATACGCTGCTCTTCCAAATATTTTTTAAAGCTCGGTATGGCCTCACTTAATTTAATAGTGCCCTGCTTACTAATAAACTCGGGATCAGTATGCCTAAATTTTTTGCTTACACATTCGGTCTTTCCGGATTTCGGTATTTTTTTCTTTTCCAGAATTTTTAGGGCTGATAAAATGTGTGGATTTTTCGTTTTAAGGAGTTTTTTAATTACATAATCGTCATTCTGCAAAAAATCACGAAGATTAAGAGTGCCTTCGGCGATAGCCAGCTTTAATAAATTAGAAAAAATTTTATAGCGCGACACCGCCTCAAAGCCACCCCAATGCTGTTTCTGCAAGGTTAGAAAATTTAGAGCGAAGGCATGAGCCGATTTTTTATCTTTAAAAACTATTTTATTATTTACCTTCGTTAGAGATTTAATTAATGGTTTTGCTTTTTTTACGGCTAATTCTCGTAAAGAGTAGTCAATCCGGTCGGCACAAATTTCCGGTATATCGCTTTCCAGTAATTTAAAGCGGTGGTGGTCGGCGATGGCTTGCGGCAAATAACCATATTTTTTTAATATCCCTCCGATTTCTTTAGAATTTATCGAATTTTCTGTTTGCTTATCTTGGTAATTCTCATCCCCGGCTTCGCCGATTATCCAATCATAAACATGTGAAAACGCAGTATGGGAAATATCATGCAGGAGGCCAGCCACTTGTTCCTCAACTGAGGCCCCGAGAATTCTTAGGAGCATCATAACCCCGACGGAATGCTCATAGCGATTGAAATTCTTTTGGTGGTAGTATTTATCGGGTACGCCGAATTGATTGATTTTTTTCAGGCGTAGAACAGCCTTAGTTTTCAAAAGAGCGATGAGCACCGGTTCGGTAATCACTTGAGTGCCATACAGTCTATCTTTAATAATAAGCTTTTTTGAAATTGACATATAAGTTAAGACAATTTTTCCTTTTTAAAAGCGGCAATAATTTTTTCTACCTCATTTTTGGAATTATGCTCGGCCGCCATATTTATAATACTGTTTTCTAAATCAATTTTATATGTTTCAACTTTATTTCTGGCTGATTCAATGCCAAACCTTTGCGGGCCGGTCGGACCAAATAATTGGCTCAACATAACAGTTAGAGAATCCTTGGATTTTATGCCCGGCGTCCAGGCAAGCCGGTCGTCTAATGACACGCTCGAATCAAAGAATGGGGCCCCCAGAGCCTTGTTAAAGGCAAGAGTACGATTAACTGAATCCGGATGAAACCAGCCCATTTGGTCGGATGACTGCACCAATTTTCCAATAATTGATTGCGGTGATTTCAAGGCGGGGGTTAGTTCAGCGCTTTGGAAATCGTGGCATAGAATTGCCTCTTCAACATAGGGGATTAATATATCAAGACTCTGCGTCTCACAAAATTTAGCGGCACGCTGAGCACTGAGAATATGATGGTGATTCTGCTCGGCTGCAAGTACCTCGCCCGCCTCGTTAAAACGGCCGCAATCGTGGAATACGGCGGCGAGCTCAAAGGCCAGAGTCGCAAATTTTTCGGAATCAATCGGGTAAATATTTTTGCCTTCTTGGGCTAATTGTTCCCTTTCGGCCGTATTTAGATTGGCAATTAATTTTAAAGCAGCTTCCCTTACCTGATTGCCATGTTTAAAACCGTGGTGGCTATCAGTTAGGAAAACCTGAAGCCAGACAGCGTCATTAAAACTTTTTTTTAGTAATGCAAAAAATTCATTTTCGTCGTTTTCTATAGCCGTCAGAACGAATTCACAGTTTTGAATGTATTTGTCATTATTTTCCGAGGAATCAGGTACAAAATAATCTTTTAAAACATTTTGTGTGATTAGGGTAAAATTTTTATTTAGGTAATCATTATTAGCGCTCACTAAAATATAACCGCTTCCTTCGTTTACGATAATTTTATCTGTCTTAATATTTTTGGCTAAATATACGTAACATTCACAATCCTCGCCATGGGTAGCTAAGATTTTTTTGTATAAACCAAAAAATTGATAGTTATCTATATCAATACTGATTTCTTCTTTAATTTCTCTTTTTAGGGCGTCTTCGATATTTTCATTATCCTCAACCTGGCCCCCGAATAGAGCAACTCTCTCCGGATTAATAATAGCATTAATATCGCGTTGCTGAAGAATTACTTCATTTAAGTTTGTGATAAGAAGCGCCCCGACCCATTTTTTCATATTTTATTTTTATTGGGTTTATCTTTGATTTTATCTAATGTAATTATAGCATATTTTAGCCGATTTATGCTTAAACGAGCAAAAAGGGGCCCAATGGACCCCTTTTTAATTTGATTGGCGAAATTATTGTATTATTTATTTATCTGTAGATACTTAAATATGCTCTCGGCCGCAATTGCCCCCTCCGAGCAGGCGGTAATAATTTGCCGGAATGAATTGGAGCCAGTGGTAATGTCTCCGGCCGCCCAGACGCCCTCGCGATTCGTCGCCTGGCTTTCTTGAGTTACTATATAATGACTTTTATCAGTTTCAAGAGATAGTTGATTAATTATACTCAATTCTGGCTCTGAGCCAATTTCCACAAACACACCATCAAGCGATAACTGATTACTACCTGCAAATGTTTGATCTAATTTAAGACCGCTGACGCTGTCAGTACCTAAGAGTTCGGTAACATTAGTATTATAAATAATATTTATTTTGGGGTTGGCTTTAACTTGCTCGATCCAGGCAGTTTCGCCGCGCAAAGCGGAGCCGCGGTAGATTTGGTATACTTTTTCGGCAAACTGCGCCAGATGCAAGGCGGCCGTATTGGCGCTATCGCTACCGCCGATGACAGCGACTGTTTTATTTTTGAAAAACATAGCATCGCAAGTCGCACAGTATGAAACGCCTCGGCCGGTCAGGGCCTTTTCGTTTGCTATTCCTAAATGCCGATGTTTTGTACCGGTTGCCAGTAAAATAGTTTTGGCCCGAATAATATCCTTATTTGTTAAGCTGATATTATATAGACCATTAGCCTGTTCGATTGACTCGACACGAGCCGCAATTTGAGGCACGGCTTGCGAATTTACTTGGTCTTGCATTTTTTGGCTCAAAGCCATTCCCGAAATTTCAATTTCCGAGGGATAATTACATATTTTATGAGAAGCTGTCATTAAGCCGCCGGGTAAATCTCCGACCAAGACCTGTTTAATTTTATAACGAGCGGCATAAACGGCCGCAGTTAGGCCGGCGGGACCATTGCCAATAATACAAAGATCGACAATTTCTGTTTTTTGCTCTGTGCTTGAAAGCTCGGAACTAATTTCGGCGCCGAGAGATATAAGCATGGCGCTTAATTCCTTTTCACTGATATCGCCCGATAAGCGCTCAGAAGATAATTCTCCCGACTTAAAAAATAAAACGGTGGGCGAGCCGCTGACGCCAAGCGAACTTGCTAAGTCGCGATGTTCCTGACGAAATATTTTAATAAATTTTACCGTTGGAAACTTAAGGGCCATTTTTTCATAAATCGGCACCAGTTTTTCGCAAGGCGGGCAATCATCGGAAAAAAAATCAACAACCAAAATGGTCGAAGCATTTTTTAAAGATTCAAATTCGCTGTCAGATTTAAGATAAGTAATTTCCATATATTATTTGTCCAGATTTAAGCGAAATATATCCGCCTCGCTGAGTGATTATTTTAGATAAATATTTAATTGATTTAGATTCTTGACCAAAGTAGGTTCATTTAATCGATAAATAACTTTTAAACCCTTTTTATCGGAGTTAATCAACCCGGCTTCACGCAAAACTTTAAGATGGTGTGAAACCAAATTTTGCGGCAATTCCATTTTTTCCCAGAGCTCGCCCACGCAGCATTCTCTTTTTAGATAATGCAAAATTTTGAGCCTGGTCGGATCGGAAATCGTTTTCGTGAAAACCAATAAATCCTCTATCATATAAGGGATATAATTAATAGTATATCAATTTATATTGATATACTAATGTATATTTGATAATTAGTCAAGCCTTATCGTTTAGGCCCTTTATTTAGCGATTTGCGCCTTATGCTCCGCCATCACGCAGACACCGGAGACAAAATTAAGATTATTCGCTTGGCAAAGCTTGATGGCCTCATCCGATTCTGAGCCCGGTTGAAACCAAATATTATTTAAGCCTAATTTTACACATTGTTTAATTATTTCGAGCGCAATTTTTGGCGGGACGACAATATCAACCAAGTCCGGCTTAATCGGCAGTTCCGCTAAGGAGGGATAACATTTTATTCCTGAAATATTTTCTTCCCTGGGGTTTATTGGATAAACCGTATAGCCTGACTCGAGCAGATAATTAAAAACCTGATTGCCATACTTGGCCGTGTCGCGGGAAACGCCGATCACAGCGAAAATATTGTTTTTATTTAAAAATTGATTAATTAATATTTCCATAGTTTTAGCGGTGCAGGCCGGGGCAATTAGTTCCCCCGTAAAAGCGATTCATGCAGCCTTGATGTGAAAAATATGTATTTAATCCGGCCGCATCAACTAAATAGCCGGCGATGACAATAGCGGCTACGAAAACGATTATTAATATTTTAAAATTGAATTTATAAGAAAAATCATATTTTCTAATCAGCCAAAGTCCGACCAGTAGGCCGAGGACGCCGAGAATGAGCGCCCACCAAGGAAAGGCAGCCACTAATTGGTCCCAGCGATATTCCCCCATCGGGCCATGAGAGCGCAAGGAAAATCTGATTAACGCAAAAAGAAAAATTGAAGTCAGGGCTGAAGCCACGAGTCCGGCTAAAACTAAAATCGAACCAAGCACAAAATATAGCTTCGGTTTCATTTTTACTTCCCCATGGCGGATTTCACCCATGATGCTGGCGCTAATGTCTTTTATATCTTTTGGCATATATTTTTTAAAATTAGTTTGGCCCGATTAATGCGGGTCGCGACTGTCCCCATCGGCAGTCTTAAAATGTCGCTTATTTCCTCGTATGATTTTTCATCAATATAATATAAACGTAGGGGTTCGGCGTATAGCAAGGTCATTTTAGAAAAACATTTTTCGACCTTCTCAACGATTTCTTGCCTTTCAAAATTCAATTCGATATTTTCTTCGCTTTTAAAATCCATGTCTTCTAAAATCGGCACTTCTCTTTGCCGCTTTTTAGCGATATTTATCGATTCATTATGGACAATTCGATAAATCCAACTCGAAAATTTCTTTTTTGTATTAAAACCCCTTAAATTTATAAAGGCTTTGATGAATGCTTCTTGCACGATGTCGGCCGCATTATTTTCATCTTGAATCAAGTTCCCGGCGTAACGCAGGAGCTTATTTTGATAGCGATCGATAATAATAGCATAAAGCTCCTGATCTTCCGATCGGACTTTTTCGATAATGGCTTCATCGGAAAGTTGATTATTGTCTTTCATAGTATCAATTATAACAAATTAAGCCCAATCACACACTAAGCCCCGAAATTCGCGGGGCTTAGTGAAATAATTCGCTCGCTTGTTTTAACGATTTAAACCGCGTCCAGAACCCATTCTGCCGGTTTTGCTGCCACTACCGTCTTGGAGGCCACAACCGGCGCCTGTGCCGTTATGAAGGCCTAAACCGAGCTCCTGACGAATAGTCTGGGCTTCGACTGTCTTACCCTCTTCCGCTAAATTGTGCGCTTCCGCAAACTTGGCAAAGTTGTCCTGATTAACTACTTGCAGGACGCGGCCATTACCGGTCATTAAGCTCTTCCAGGCGTTATAGTCATTATTTTCAAAAGCCTGTTCCATGGCGGTGTGACGTTCAACGGTATAATTCGGTCCCTGAACACTCGGGTTGCCTTGATAAGCTAAAGCAGCGTTAGCCGATATAGCGGCGATACCGATAAGCGCCAAAGCGCCTAAACCTAAAGTTAATTTTTTCATATGTGTTTATTAATTAATTTATAAGCGATTTATTTTTTTATCGACCTTTGCTTCTAATACAAAGTTCCTAAGCCTTTTCTTTCAAATAAAAAAGTCGCTGATTAACACAGCGACTCAAGCTTAATTTCGGGTGCTTATGAATGCGGCTTAAACGGTAAATTTTGATTGTCTATGCCAATTAATTGGCTTACCGTGTGCGTTGGCCCGAAGTTGATTACATTTAAAGTTTCCTCAATTGTATGATGTCCGAGCAAAATTAGATACTGCGGGAAACTTGGGTGAGTGCTTACTTCGGTTACAAGACCAATGCGTAGTAAAACGAGTTCTATGTCGCCCCACAGTCCGTTTTTACGGTGCAGTACAGTCATTTTTAGATCAGATTGATTGTTCTGATCATTTTTTTCACTTAAATACACTAATGTCCTCCTTTTTTAATGACTAAATATTTTTTTACAGTGAGGATAGTTTAGCACCTGAATATTGTCTTGTCAATGAATATGTTTTAATTTTCTCTAATTTTGTGCTAATATAAGTATATATGAAAAATTATATCAATTGGAAATCATTTTTTATTCTGTTGGGTTTAAGCCTCGTGAGCGTCATTTGTGTCTTTCCGTATATTATTTCTCTGCAGGGAGACGTCTTGAAGCAAATCGGCCAACCGATAGAATTTATATTTTTGGCGCAGTTAATTCAGAGTTTAATCCTTTTTTCAATCGTTATTTTCCTCGGTTTGATTTTTACAAAAAAAATACATTTCCGGCTTCCACTGATTGAAGCTATACTCGAAAAAGGAGACTCAAAAAAAGTACTGAAGAATATTTTAGGAATATCAGTTACTCTCGGTGCTATAACCGCGATAGTTATCTATGCCGTCGATACTTTATTTACAATCCAAGGTGCGGTGCTTAGTACTCATCAAAACTATGCCCCAATTTGGCAAAAACTTTTAGCGGCCATATACGGCGGGGCCACCGAAGAAATATTAATGCGCTTATTTTTAATGAGCTTTTTTATTTGGCTGAGCGTTAAATTATTCAAAAGACAGGAAGCGACACGGGCTGCGATTATTGTTTCCATTATCCTCGCCGCTGTTATATTCGGGCTCGGGCATTTACCGCTGACCGCTTCTTTAACGAATTTAACACCGCTTATAATCATAAGAGCAGTTGTTCTAAATGGTATCGGCGGCATCGTCTTTGGCTGGCTATTCTGGAAAAAAGGACTTGAGTCGGCAATGATCGCCCACTTTACCGCTGATATTTTTCTGCTCACGCTTTTACCCTTAGTGTTTAAGTAATAGAGAGCAAAACAATTATTAAACACAAAACACCCGGCGGGGTGTTTTAAATTTGGTTTTTATTGGCCTCAGATAACTAAGACCTGATTCTCTATTTGATAATGCCAATATTATGCTTAATAATCTCTAAGGCAGCTTTATGTAGTCTTGGCGAAGAATGACTGGCCGTCAGATTTTTTAGAACAAGCACTGACATTCCGCGATCAAATGCATCTCGGGCAAAAGTCAGCACACAGTTTTCCGTATCAAAACCGGCCAACTCGACCTGATCTATTTTATTTTTCTTTAACAAACTGAACAATTTGTTATCAACAAAACTGCTATATGTAAATTTAGGAAATAGATGGTTTCCATTAATAAGTTCTTTAATTTCATCCGCCAAATCTGTCTGATTTTTATCCATAAAACCACTCCATTTTAAGCTGCGTATAAAATTACTTCCTTTGCGATTAAAGTATTGAGTAAAGATTAAAAGATCATAGTGATTATTAGTCTTTAAAATATACTTTCGAATTTTTATTACAATAGGCTTTGTTAATTTATTAATAAAGCCTTTTTGAACATCAATGATTATAAGTGCTTTTTTCATAAAATTACAGTTGCTAACTCGGTCTTTTTTTACTTTTTTTAAAATCTGATTTTAACTTCGAAAAAATAAAAGTATTTCTAAAATCCTTAAAGTATTCACTATAAGTATCTTCTCGATATTTCCCTTCAAGAGTATACCCAGATTTTTTGGCAACACCAGCGGATGGGATATTTCTTTCGTCGCATTTTATCTGAATTCTATTCAAATTAAGATTTAAAAAGGATTCTTTTTCCAGAACACCAAGCGCCTCAGTCATATAACCATTTCTCGTAAATTTTTTGGATAACCAATAACCAATTTCGCCAGATTTATTTTTTTTATTAATATCAAATATACCTATATTGCCAATATATTCGTTATTTAAATAAATTCCGTAATCAGTTTTTTCACCCAGTTTAAATTTTTCATCAACGGTAAATAGATATTTTAAAGCATCCTCGACATTATTTTCGCTAGTTACCCAAGGAAACCAGGGTGATAAATGTTGACGATTTTCATCAACAACCCTAAATAGTGCCTTTGCCGTTAACAAAGTTGGCTTGAGTCTTCTGAGAATAATTCTTTTTCCCGGCAATGTCGATTTAGATTTAGGCATATTGAATGAATTTATCTAATTTATTCTAATAATGTTTATAGAACAAAAATAGCACGAAAAGTGCTATTTTGTAAAATTGCTCCGGGATAGGGACTCAGTTGGAACAGTCTTAATGATTATTTAGCTTTTTATCATAACCAACATCATTTTGAATATATTAAGCCTGATATTTTCCTACAATTGGATATTTATTAATAATATCCATTAAATGTATGCTATGAAAATCCTCCGATAAATCTTGACCCGCTTGGTGATTGATGTGAGAACCGTTAATAAAGGCAGTCGTCACATCATAAACCAAACCATCAACGGCGACATAGGCCGGCTGGCCATTTTGTCCGTCGTAAAGACTCAGAGTTTTCGCAGTAAATATTTTGTCATTTATTTTATTTTTCATATTTTTAATTTGTAATTACAAATTTAAAAATACCGCGAAATATGGTATTTTGTCTATTTATCTATATCGTAAATATATAGCGGTCTTGTCTATGTTTTACTAAATTTACATTCCGAGCATAACATCATACTTCCCATATACTTCTTTTTTTAAATCGGCCACTTTTGGATTGTTCCAATCATGCATCCATTCGGATGCGATTGTTTCCCAGGTGATCGGAATAACGCCGGCTTGCAGCATACGTTCAATACCATATTTATGGGCGTCAGGCGTGGCATCTCCAGCGGCATCCATGAGACCATAAATATCCATTCCCCTCTGGATAAATTGAGGTCAGTATTGTAGGCACCTTCAATATGGCCGCTGCCTTATAAGTCTAATTTTGAATTTTTCATATGATTAATAATTATTCCGTCGTTTTTCCGTCAAATTCCTCTTTATTCTTCTCGGCCTCTTCTTTAGTCGCACGAATAATGCCATCCTTATGGTTCGCGGGCGAGTAAATGGTATAAAGTTTTAGACTTTCCGAATTTGAAGTATTGATAATATTATGTTGAGCACCAGACGGCACAATTATTGCCGAGCCATCGGTGACAGGGTATTCATTCCCATCAATAATGCACTTGCCCTGCCCTTTTTCAAAACGGAAAAACTGATCATTATTCTCATGCACTTCCATTCCAATGTCCTCGTTTGGCAAAAGACTCATTAGAACAAGCTGGCTATGCTTAGCAGTATACAAAACTTTACGAAAATTAGTATTTTTTAAAGTTTCTTTTTCTATATTAGCGTTGAATCCTTTCATAAATTTTTAAATTAATTTAATTATTTCACCAATTTCTTTATTTTGCTTTGTTTCGGGGTCACCTTTGATGTCGTAATCTTCTTGGCTTTTGCGGCGCGGTCAATAGCGCGCCAGTGGGTTTTCAAATTCTGAGCGAGCGCTTTTATTTCCTGAGGGGTGGATTTCATTTCCTTTTCATATTTCGCGGCCACAGAATCAATGATGTCATTATAAATAGGTTCACTGACTTCTCTCGCTTGCTCAATTTTTTCAATCACATCCCCCTTCATTTTAATAGCCCAAGATTTAGCGTCTTCAAGGTTTTTCTTCTTCTTGGGACCGAGAAAAAAATAGGCTGCGGCTAAACCAGCAACACTGGCGCCCAAGATTAATAGTTTCATCGCGCCGGAGCCATTTTTTGTTGTTTCCTTCATAAATTTAGGTTTAGTTTATTAAATATCTCTTTAATAATACGCAGGGAGAAGCTTTTTTAGTTTTTGGGAACAAATTTCATCGAAAGTGAATTTACACAATGACGAACATCTTTGTCGGTAAGGTGTTCTCCGGTAAATATATGTCCCAAATGGCCGCCACATTTAGCGCAAGTAATTTCTGTGCGCCGGCCATCCGCATCCCAGCCCCTATGAACCGCTCCGATTATTTCCTGGTCAAAACTGGGCCAGCCACAATCTGACTTGAGCTTGTCTTGAGACTTATAGAGCGGTTCTCCACATTGTCGACAAACATAAACACCCGACTTCATAGTATTCACGTATTCGCCGCTAAATGGGGCTTCTGTTCCCTTTTCTATTATTATTCTTTTTTCTTCGTCACTCAGCTTATTGAAATTCATATAAATTAGTTATTCATGTAATCTTTACGGTGGACACAGCCGGACCAACAACATGGTCGCCGCATACCCTCTTTTAATTCCGAAACAACTCTCTTAACATGCTCTTGGCGCGTCTTACTTTTCTTAACAGAAATAGTCCAGCAAATCCACTCATTGCGGGCGAGTTCTGTAATATCTTCCCATGCCAATAAAGCCCGGCGATCAGATAGTAAGGCTATTCGCAAGTCTTTCGGTAAATTATGCGCTACACCGCCGGAAATTTTATTTGTCATATCTTATTTATTTTTGAGCCGGCCACATTGTTCAGATTCCGGTACCGCAGAAAGCTTTTCCCGGTAGTAACCGATCTCTTTTCGTTCTGTCCATATATAGTACGAAATACATCGAATTTTTATTAGCTCAAAGTTTGGGATATGGTTGGAACCACATTAAAAAATAAGCCGGTTTATTTATTTCTGAATTTTGATATAATATCCATAATATGAAATTAACTAATGACAGCTACATAATATCAATCGGCACAAAAAACTTTACCGAAAAATACCTTCGTGATAAGGATGGTTGGGTTAAAATTTCTGCAAAAGGTAATAAATTTAGAATGACCGCAGAACAACTTCTTAACCATCTATTGCCAGCCGTGGCTAATGTAAAACCGGGTTTGATTTGGGGGATTGAGTATAAGCCCAAGAAAGAATTAGGTAATTCAAAAAAGTAAATCCGTTTACTTTAAATAAGACTAAAACATTTTTTTGTAAACAAAAACACCTGTACTTACAGGTGTTTTTGAGAGATGCTCGGGAATAGGGATATAGTTGGAACGATTTTGTCTATAAATTAATAGTAAATACACTCTCGCCATTGCCAGTTGCAAATTGGTCTTTAAAATATTTGCCTTCATCGTATGTTTTACAGAATTCTTTGTATTTATCAAATAGTTCTGGAAAAACTGATAAATCATAGCCCTGTTCCTGAAGTTTCTTCCAAGAAGCTAAGGCGCCGCCCTGGACTACCTCATCACTACAAATTCCATTTAATTCTTTTCGTTTAGCTATATCTATTAGATGTTTATATAAATCTAGTGATAAATCTTTTCTGTTATAATTATCTCCTATACCGGCAAACCTAACTTTTATAAATTTATTATCATTTTTTGAAATATAATCAAAAGAGATACTACCAATAAAATCTTGATTTTCCTTATTTAAGAGTCTAATCTTTTTCTCACCAAATTCATTATCATTATCTTCTTCATTTGATAGAATAGTTTCAATTTTTTGTTCCGAGTCTTCTTGTTTCCCCCTAAAAACTGGATTAAATTGTTTTTCAATATTAATTTTCATAAATTAAATTTTTATTATCTTGTACATACACATAACAAAAATACCACAAAAGTGGTATTCTTGTCTATTTGCTCGGAGTTTGGGATATGGTTGGAACAATTATTGACAACTATGGAATATCGTGATAATATTTTTAATTAATAATGCATTGTTGAACTTTAAAAATTATTAGACATGAAAGACACAGAAATTCAAGGAACAAGTATTTGTGTAATTGAAAAATGGATTGCAGTAATAGAGGGATACATAGAATCGAAAAATCTGTATGTAAAAGTGGGATCCCCCGATTTAGGAGTTTTAGCTTGCAGTAATTTTACAGAAGAAAAAGATAATAAAAAACTTCTTTTTCTTCAGAAAGATGTTGTTTTTCTACTTATAATGCTAAGCAAAGTTTTCCCGGATATTTTTCAGAAATTTAACAACACAGGGAGTTGCCCCTTTTTTGTGATTAAAAGAGAGCTTCGGATGAAAAATGAATGTTCTAAAAGCATTGCCAAGAAAGTCTCCATAGCGAAAGCGATAATCGCTTTGAGTAAGTAAACAAAGGGCTTGAGAAATCGAGCCCTTTTTATTAGCTCGGGGATAGGGATTTCCGCCTCAGCGAATTCGCCGTCGCTCATTCGCTTCGTTGTCGCGGTCAGAACTAAAGCTCCCCCGGAGCTTTAGCTACGCTCCCCTTTTCGCCGCTTTTGCTAAAGCGGCTCAAGACTCGCTTCTGCCCTGTTCGAATCCGCGCCTCTGCGAGGCGTATAGCAAAAAAGAGAAGATATTATCTTCTCTTTTTTGCTATGCTCGGGGATAGGGATTCGAACCCCAATAGCCAGGACCAGAACCTGGAGTCCTACCGTTAGACGATCCCCGAATAATGTCTTCTATTTAGTTATTTCCCACTTTTCTATTGCACCAGACACTACCGTAAATAAAAAATGGGCTTCCAACCGTTTAATATCTTTAATCTCTGAATATTTTTTGTTGTCTCTAATCTTTAACTTCTTAAGTAGGTGAGAAAATTCGTAATCAAGCTGACCGCTATTTACTTTAATCTTTTTACTTAAAATTTTCAAGGTCTTAATCTTATCAGCCGAAAATTTATAGCCACGTGCTTCTGCTTCTAAATATATACCGTATAAATAAGCATTAATATTTACCAAAGCGTCCCTACTTTCTTTAAAACGGATTAGTTGCGGATGATTTTTATAACCCTTCGTATTCCCTTCCAGAACTTTTTTGGCAAGCAGGGCTTCTCGCCAGAGGGCCAAGAGACCTTGGCGATCAAGATATCGCGGGGAGAGGCTCCATAAACGCATAAATTTAAAGTTCCTTTTTCGGCCGCATCAACGGAAAAATTTGGCACTCTCGGGCCGGTCTATCCATTAAAAAGCTAAACAGTCTTTCGCTAAAACCAAATCCGCAGGTCGGCGGCATGCCATATTCAAGCGCTTCTACGAAATCATGGTCGTGGCCCTGCGCCTCCTCATCGCCTGCTTCTTTCAATTTTTGCTGTTCCTTAAAGCGTCCTTCCTGATCGACTGGATTATTAAGCTCGCTATAACCGTTCCCTACTTCCGAACCGGCAATAATTATTTGGAATCTTTGGGCGACTTCCTGGTTATCTTCATCGCGTTTAGCAAGAGGTGAAACGGCAATCGGTGTACCGACTAAAAATCCCGGACCGGCGATCTGCTTGCGGCAATATTTCCAAAGATTATCAATCGCGCGGGTAATATTAAAACCTTTGCTGTCATAATCGACTTTAAGTTCCTTTAATTTGGCGACTATTTCCTTCTCGCTGGCTTTTAAAACATCGATTCCCGTCATTTTTTTTACTGTGTCCCGGTAGTCATAAATTTCCCACTCTTTACCTAAGTCAATCTCAAAATTCTTTATTTTAAATTTAAGGGTCCCGAAGCTTTCTTGAGCAATATATTTATACATCTCTTCGGTTAACGACATACCCATCTTATAGTCGGCATAGGCCCAATAAAATTCCATCTGGGTATAGTCCTGTAAATGTTCAGCGTCCATTCCCTCATTACGGAATTGACGTCCAATTTCAAAAGTTTTTTCCATTCCGGCAACCATCAATTTTTTCTGCCAAAGTTCGCCCGTGGATATTCTTAAATAAACATCGATATCCAATGCATTATGATGGGTTACGAAAGGTTTGGCGTCAGCGCCCCCGGCCATCGTTTCCAGAACCGGAGTTTCCACTTCAATAAAACCCTTGGCCATAAGAAATTCCCGGGTCGCCTGCCAGAATTTAGATCTTTTTAAAACAATATCTAAAGTTTCTTTATTCAATAAAATATCGAGATAACGCTTGCGGAATAGCTCATCTTCATCTTTTAGTCCATACCAGGAATCCGGAATCGGACGTAAAGCTTTCGTCAGCAATTTCCACTCTTTAACCATCACGCTCTTCTCGCCTTTATGGGTTAAAAAAACAGAGCCCTTAACCTGAATAAAATCGGCGATATCGATTAATTTCAAAAATGTTTTATATGAATCCGCACCTAAATCTTTCTTAGAGAAAGCTAATTGAATATTGCCGCTCGCATCTTCAAGATTAGCAAAAGCCAGATTGCCGTGTTCCCGCTTGGAGCGCAAACGGCCGACAATGTAAAATTCTTTTTGGCTTTCAGTAAGTGTCTCAAAATCGGACACGATTTGGGCAACAGAAAAATCGCGCTTTGATCGCGCCGGATAAGGATTAACACCCGATTCAATAAGTTCATTCAGTTTTTTTAGGCGATCATTGCGCTCACTCACAATTGAAGCGGTTTTTTCTTCGCTATTTTCTTTATTTAGCTCTTGGCTCTTAGGCATAAAGAATTTTTATTCAATCTTTAAAATTTTGTATTTAAACATTCCCTTTGGTGTCTCAACTTCAACGGAATCATTTTTTTTCTTGTTCAAAAAAGCGACCCCAAGCGGCGACTCATTCGAAATCAGACCGTTGATCGGGTCGGCTTCATTAAAACTAACGATTGTATACTGTTTCTCTTTATCGCCGGTCTTAACGGTTACTTTCGAGCCCATTACTACCTGGCCGACTGAATCTTCATGCGGAACAACCGTTACGTTTTTAAGGGTATTGGTGAGCTCGAGAACGCGTCCTTCGTTTAGTGCCTGGGCGTCTTTAGCTTCGCTATACTCCGCGTTTTCGCTTAAATCACCCAGTTCTTTCGCGCGTTCAATCCGTTCCGCAATTTCTTTGCGCTTAGTCGTGGTCAAAAAGGTCAATTCATCTTTTAATTTATCATAGCCTTCTTGCGAGATGATTTGCTCGTTCATAATTTTATTTTATTTATTGAAGATTAGTTAATTTTTAATATACCTTATCTTTCTGAATTAGACAAGCCCCCAAGAGGAGTATTCCGATGCCGAGCGGATGGTTAAGGTATGGAGTAAATACGTGTGTGACGGCCAAAAAAATTAGACCCGAACTTAAGCCCAGAAGTAAATAACCAGCATTTTTATGTCCGTATACCAAGGCGTTTTTAAATATAAAAAAGATTAGCAGTAAATAAGCAAGGGTGCCCAGTAAACCGATCTTCAGCAATAAATCAAGATAACCCCATTCAAAGGCATAGGTCGTATATTCACCGCTGGGATTATTCTGCAAAACGCGAGGATCGCTCGAAATATAGGTAATGGTGGCACCAAATCCCTGGCCCAAGAATGGCTCTTTATTTATTTCCTTAACCAGGACCGGGAGCAAAGACCAGCGAGAACTTAGAGCTGCTTCATTACTATTGGTAACACGGTTTAAAAAATCAGCGTTAAATTTACCGGTCGGCGGAAATGGAAATACTGCCACCAGATAAATAATTGCTAAGCCCAGTAAAAAACTAAGGGATAGCCAAAGAGCGGATTTAAAAGCTTGGCGTAAATTTTTCTCGCGCCAAACTAAGAGCAGACTAAAAATTGACGTGACGACGAGCGCAACCCAAAAACTGCGCGAAAAACTAATTAGTAAGGCACTCGCGAAAAGTGCGCCTAAGATTAAGGGCAACGGTTTATAGAATATTTTGGCGGCTGTATTTTTTACGTTCATCCAGAAAAGCATAAATAGGGCAATTCCGGAAAAAATCTGGCCCTGGATAAAGACACGCGGCCAACCGGAGGCCGTCGGCGTCATTTCGCCAACCAAAGAACGGCGCAGCCAAAGATATATTTCCGGAGCGGCGCTTAAGTTATGCGTAAAGACAAAGAGGAGGAATAATGTTTTTAGACTCAGCCAAATAACGGCCGACAAAAATAAATCAATTAAATTCTGCCAGGTGCGCTTGTTGTCCGGATGGTAGATAACGGCCAGAGGAAGAATCAGCAGCCAATAGAGCCAGGAATTAACATCGCTAAATATCAGGTTCAAGCTATGTCCGCGGAAATAGGCGTTAGCTATACCGACGAGGACAAAAATAGCGAGAAGCAAAAAATGCTTGGCGCCATAAAAACTCATTAAGCTTTTTAAATACGGGCTATTCTTCCCTCTTTTAATCAATTGGGTGATGAACTTAAAAGTAAAAATAAGCAAAACTAATGCCCAAAGCGCCATCCGAATAGAAATAGAAAATGCACCGGAGGAATAAACGAATAAATGCCCCATGGAACCGATAAAAAGTTCGGCGAGAATTAAAAGCAGGCCGTATTCAAGGCGATAAATGCTTAAAATAACGGCCCCGGCGATAATTAGGCAGAACGCGGACAAATTTAAAACAGGTATTTGCCAGGCAAAATAAGAGATTAATTCAATTAATGCAAAAATACCGAGATATAGATAAATTTTTTTATTTTTTAAACTTAAGTTCATAAGAGATTATTAATAAATCACACTGTCACCCGCTTTAATATTGTATTTCTGGCAATAACCGGCATTAAGCTCCAAGACGGCGTCGGCCGGTTCCGCACTAACATAATAATTCTCTACCGGGTCGCTCTCGGGCATTAAGTTTTCATCAATATTAATTATTTTGCCTTCTGAAATAAAGATAATATCCAAAGGAAATTCCATATCGCGCATCACGAAATCACGTATCTCTTTATCCGGGAAAAGGAAAAGCATGCCGCAACCAGCGCACATTTCTGGGCGCTTGCTCAAACCCAAATACATTTTCGGGCCCGATTTTACTATTTCCGCCTTAATGGTCTGTCCGTTAATTTTAAGATCGATAATCGGATTAGGACTACTCTGCGCACGATTTAAGGAAAACAGGACAATAAAAATAAATAAAGCAAAAGCGACCACGATAACCAGGACGAAACTAAGCAAAAATTTTTGGAAGCGATTAAAGGCCATGTTTTTCTTTAATTATTTTTTCCGCGCGTTTATATTTTTTGACCGCTGGTAAAAAAGGCATAAGTTTATAAGCAAAACTCGGCACCCAGGAACTAATCGTGCCGCCGGGCGTAACCGTAAATAAAATCTCGGGAATATGCATGCCAATTTTTCCCTGTTCGAGCATAGTTAACCATAAATCCCAATCCTGTAATTTTTTTATGCTTTCATCCCAGCCGAGACTCGGAAAATCAGAGCGCCGAATCAGGGACATGGTATGGATATAGGGCATTTTTTTTAATTTTTCGGGGTCAAATTCGCCAAGCTTAAATAATTTTTTACCCCAAAGAAAGGAGGAATAGGCATAGCTAATACTGGGATTCGCTTCTAAGTTACGCACCAGGGTTTCTAAAGCGTTCGGCGTTAGCACAGCATCAGCATCACAGAAAAATAAATAATTACCCTTAGCCTCCTTGGCGCCACGATTTCGGGCCGCCGGCGCACCGGCGTTCGCTTGGTTTAAAAATAAATATGACTGATTGGTAACTAAAGATTCTAAATACTTACCGCAAATATTAGCGACGCCATCACTCGAACCATCATTTACGATAATAACTTCGTAATCTTGATAGCTTTGAGCGGCAATGCTTTTTAAAGTTTTAATAATTTTTTGCGCTTGGTTATAAACGGGAATAATTATTGATATCATAATTTCTTAATTTACTCTTTAATTAATTGCCAGGTTTGAGCGGCTTGCTTTTCCCAAGAAAAATCACGGATAGCGCGGGCTCGCCCTTGCGCGCCGAGACGTTCTCGCAAAACCGGGTCGTCCGCTAAACGGACAATGGCCGCTCCAATCGCGTCCACTTTATCGGGATCAACCAAAAGTCCAGTTTCCTCGTTAATAACGGCATCACGCACGCCACCGGAATTACCGGCGATAACCGGTTTGCTACAAAGATTAGCTTCTAAGTAAACGATACCGAAACCTTCAAAATCACCGGAAATATCGCGCGAGGGCATTATAAAAATATCACAAAGTTTTAGCCAGGCCCACTTCTCTTCCTCGCTTAACTCGCCTAAAAAAGTAATGCGCTCCGCGCAATGCGCCGGTACTAATTGTTTTAGATATTCTTCGCGCGGGCCGGCGCCGGCAATAAAATAGCGTAGATTCTGCTTGATATTCTCCGGAATGTGCACTAATGCCTCTATCGTCCGATCAACTCCTTTCCTTTTTACCAGCCGGCCAAGACTTAAAAGTATCGTCTGGCCGTCAAGATTATATGAATTTTTCAGGTTGCGCAGTTCCGCTTCGTCAATATTCGGCGCATCACCCTCAATACCGGGATTAATTAATCCCGTTTTGTCTGCCAGCCTTGAATCAAACTCCATGAGTTTTTCCTGAACAAAACTATTAGCGCAGATTATTTTATGGGCCCGCCTTAAAATTAAGTGGCTTAAGCCGCGCTTCCATTCGGAGCGCAAAGCAAAGGCCAAGTCCATGCCATGTAAAAAAACAATATACTTCGTCGGGCGAAATAATGAGACTATAAAAGCAGCCGTCCCCAGGGGCAGAATCTGTCCAACCAGCAGAAAATCATATTTATCGCGCGCTAATTTACGCTTCAGCGCAAAAATAGCCGGCCACCACGACATAAAGCCGTTGCCGGTACTTAATTCACCGCGATTATTATCAAGGACATTCAACTTTTCCTTAATCGGCCAAAATTTAGCCAAGTTACCATAGTAATTGGCAATACCTCCCCGAAAGGGGGGATATTCGAGCGTAAATAAAAGACTTTTCATAATTTAACGCTTAAATGAGTGTACGACACTCATAATGTCTTCGCGCTTAAAGCCACCCAAGAGAAGCAAAATTCCGAAATACAAAGCCGCACCAATTAGGGTTGCGACGAAAACATTTAAATAAGTTTTACCTAAATAAATTATCATCCCCATGACGACGGAGGCGAGCAGGACTTTTGCAAATACAATTATATTTTTCCTTGCCCGGTACGGAATAATTTTTCTGACCCAATAAATGCCCAGTACAAACATAAGCGCGTTGGTTGCCAGTACCGTTATGCTTGCGCCAACTGCTTGCCAGTGCGGTATCAGGAGTAAATTAAGAACGACACTCGCTACCATGACCAGCCCCATGTTAAAAGTATTTTTTTGCTGGCGATCGCAGGCGTTAAGAAGCGAGCCGATTGGAAAATTTACAAAAATGAAGAATAAGGAAATTATTGAAATCTGCAGTGGCAACAAGGCGCCGCCATAGCCCGCTTTAAACAATAAAACAATCTTATCGGCAAGGACGACTGCCCCGACAATTATCGGCAAAGAAATAATAATCAGATAACTTAAAGCGCGTTCAAAAGAAATGAGTAGCTGTTCCCGGTTACTATGCCAATAAGTGCTCATCGCCGGATAGAGTGAGGCGGTAAAGGCGAGCGGCAAAAATTGCAAGGCAAAAATTATTTTGAATGCTATTTGATACAGACCAACTTGTTCATCCCCCGCCAAAATAGACAGAAAAACCGAATCTAAATAAGTATAAAGCCGTTGAAAAATCGCGTAGGCAGCGAAAGGCCAGCTGATTATCAAAATTTCCCTGACTAAAACTTTATCATAAGCTAATTTAATAAATATTTTTAGTTTATGACGCAAAATTATGAACGCATAGACAAAATTAAAAGAACTGGCGAGAGCAAGGGCGAACATCGCCGGGACGAGACCGCCACCGAGCAAGAGCGCACTATAGCCGAAGCCCAGTACAATTAATTGGAAAACTACCGACGAGATGCTCTCATATTTTAAATTATGGTAACCGCGCACCACCGAGAAAAAAGTAGAAGTGAAAGAATCAAGTACCATGCAAATCGAACTGATGTAAACAAGATTTCGCGTCTGTTCGTCGTAACCTAAGACCTTAATCAAAATAAAAACCGCCAAGAGCGCGACAAGCGCGAGTGGTATTTTTAGAGAAACGATATTAGCTAACCATTTTTGCGTCCGGCTTGAATCCTTGGCGACCTCCCGCGTTAAGACATTGGCAAAACCAAGATCAATAAATATCGCAAAAATAGTGGTAAAAGAGATGGCAAAATAATACTTTCCTAAACTGGCCGGGCCGACATAGCGAGCCAAAAGCGTAAAGTAGGTAAAAGAAATGATTTTCTGTAAAATCAGGGCTAAAGTCAAATATGAGGTATTTTTCGCAATATTACTAATTTTAGGCATAATCGTCTAAGGTATATTATAGCAAATCGGCAGATTTTGTTAATATGAGCGGCTCAGCTCATTTCCGGGAGCCCTTGATTTAATTTAAGAGTTATGATACCATAATACTACCATAATTTGAATATATTCAATAGTTCAAATTTTATTAATTTTCAATAAAATTTTTTTATTTGTATGAAAAATGACATCCACCCAAAATATTACCCGAACTGCAAGGTAACCTGCGTTTGTGGCAACACTTTTACAACCGGCTCGACTGAACCGGAAATTAAGGTTGAACTTTGTTCCGCCTGCCACCCTTTCTATACTGGTAAGCAAAAATTGGTTGATACGGCTCGCCGCGTCGAAAAATTTGAAGCCAAGGTTAAAGCTAAAGCTAATGTTAGCGATCTTAAAGGTAAAAAAGTTAAGAGAGCAGCCCGTGCTGAAGCTCGCGCCAAGAAAGAAGTGGTTGTCAAAACAAAAGATATCAAAAAAATCGCTCAAGTAAAATTAAACAAAAAATAGCTTCATAAAAAGCAATCGGTTTTAGTTTTGTGGTCCTAATATGCTACAATATTAATAATGATTGCTTTTTTGTAGGCAAAACACCTTTAACACATAGAATTTAAAAAAAACGATAAGAAAAATATTATGTACGAAGATATTAAACAACGCTTTGGCGCACTTGAGGAAAAACTGGCAGACCCGGAGTTGTTTAAGGACGCCAAAGAAATGGTAAAAACATCCCAGGACCACGCCAACTTAAAGAAAGCGATGGGTCTTATTTTAGAATTAGAAAAAGTCGATGACAATATTCGCCAAAATAACGAAATCATAAATAATGAAAGCGACCCCGAATTAAAAACGATGGCGAATGATGAATTATCCGCTCTTAATTCCCGTTCCCTCGAACTCGCCGAGGAAATCGAAGATGAGGTTCATCCGGCCAGCCCGAATGATAAGAAAAACGCAATTATCGAAATTAGAGCCGGCGCGGGCGGTGATGAAGCGGCGCTTTTTGCCGGAGATTTATTTCGCATGTATGCCCGTTTTTGCGAACGCCAAGGCTGGAAATTAAGCTTAATAGATTCTTCCGTTATCGGCATCGGCGGTTACAAAGAAATTATTTTTTCCGTATCCGGCGAGGGTGCTTACGGTTTACTAAAATTTGAAGCCGGAACGCACCGTGTTCAGCGTGTACCGGAAACAGAAAAACAAGGGCGCGTCCATACTTCGACCGCCACGGTCGTTACCTTACCTGAAGCCGAGGAGGTTGATGTGGAAATTAAAGCCAACGAAATTAGAATCGATACTTTCTGTTCAAGCGGTCCGGGCGGGCAATGCGTCAATACTACTTACTCAGCTATTCGTATCGTCCATCTTCCAACCGGAATCACAGTTTCCTGTCAGGATCAAAAATCTCAACATCAAAATAAAGAAAAAGCTTTGCAGGTTTTGCGCTCCCGTCTTTTAGCCAAACAAGAAGAAGAGCGTCTGGCCGAGCAATCCAGCGCACGCAAGAGCCAAATTGGCGACGGCGATCGCTCAGATAAAATCCGCACTTACAATTTTCCCCAAGATCGCGTCACCGATCATCGGATCAACGTTTCTTGGCATAGTATTATCCGCATCATGGACGGCGAGATCGCCGAGATTGTCGGGGCTTTACGTAAAGCGGACAAAGACAACCGTAAATAAAAATAATGAACGCCTGGCAATTGTTAAAAAATTCCACGCTTGATCCTGGAGAGGCAGAGATGCTGCTCGCTTTTTTGGTTGGTAAGGAACGAATTTATATTTTAACGCACCCGGAAATTGGCGTGAGCGCCACAACCGTTCGCAACTTTCAGGCTCTTGAGAAAAAGCGCCTCGCCGGCTGGTCAATGGCGGCCATAACCCGCGAGAAGGAATTTTACGGTCTCAATTTTTCTGTTGATAAAAACGTTCTAATTCCCCGCCCGGAAACAGAGCTGATGGTCGAAACGGCTCTTTCTTTATTAAATAATTCTGATCAAGCGGCCACGATTATAGACATCGGCACCGGTTCGGGCGCGATTATTGTGACACTCGCCCATAATACGCAAATTTCAGCAGCCGCTCTATACTCTAAACTTTCTTTTTACGCCCTTGATATTTCAGCGGCCGCTTTAAAAATTGCCCGCCGTAATGCGCAGCAAAATAAGCAATTTTCTAAAATTAAATTTTATCGGGGCAACTTAATAGAACCTTTAATTAAGTCTAAGAGTTGGCCACAAATTACCCGCGATTCTATAATAATTTGTGCTAACTTACCCTATTTAAGCCCTCGGCAAGTAGCGCAGTCGCCCAGTATCCACAAAGAGCCGAAACTCGCGCTGATTGGCGGCCCAGACGGTCTGAAGTACTATCGGGCACTCTTTAAGCAACTGAGCAAACTTAATAATAAAGCAGATGGCCCCGACTCTTATGTCTTATGTGAAATTGACCCGAGTCAAAGTCGAACGATACAAAAGCTTGCTAAACAGTATTTTCCTTCGTCCAAGATAGTAATGTTAAAAGACTTATCCGGCCAATACCGGCTAGCACAGATTAAAATATAAAACCCCCGAAACAATCGGGGGTTTTATTTTTGATCAGATAAAATATTTTATTTTTTTGCTTCTTCTTTCTTGGCATCCTTGGCTTCAGCTTCAGCCGGCGCGGCTTCAACCGGTTTTTCTTCTTCAACCTGAACCTTCGGTTCGACAACGACTACAACAACATCGGACGGATGATTGTGAGTTAGTCTGAAAGTTTCCGGTAAAACCAGGTCACCAATTTTTATAACATCATCATACGTAGCAAGGACCGAAATATCGATATCGATATGATCAACTAAATCGCTCGGCAAACATTCAACTTCAAGCTCGTTGATTTCCTTCATTAACATGCCACCCAATTCTTTAATCGCCTTCGATTCGCCAATAAAATGAAGCGGGATTTCAGTTGTGATTTTTTCTTTCATATTAACCTGATAGAAATCAACATGAGTATAGGTATTCTTTAAGGGATCGCGTTGCAGATCTTTAACCAAAACTTTGACTGCGCCCGCGCCAAAATCAAGACTGATTAAGTTAGATTCACCCGCGGCACTAAAAGTCTTTTCGAAATCAATGCGTTTCATTTTTAAACTCTCGTTGTTTACTCCCTTTCCGTAAACAACAGCCGCGATTGTGTCGGCGGCTAACTTTTCATTATTGCTTCGTTTTTCTGCCTTTAATTTGAATTCCATAAATTTAATAGCTAATTTTTGCTTTAATAATTATATTTTCGATTATCCCCACTAATATTAGCAAAGATAATAAGGAACTGCCACCATAGCTGACAAAAGGCAGCGGTAGGCCCACGACCGGCATAATTCCTAGATTCATACCAATATTAATAAACATTTGAATAAAAATCAAGCCAGCGGCGCCAATTATAAAATAAATGCCGAAATCGTTAGCCACTTTTCGAATATTGATGAAACAGCGAAAAAAGAAAAGTGAATAAAAACCGAGCACCAGCAAAACCCCGAGCAAGCCTAACTCCTCGGCGATGACGGCAAATATGAAGTCATTCTGAGCCTCCGGCAAAAATTTAAGCTGACTTTGCGAACCAAAACCGACCCCCTTGCCCATCAAACCGCCGGAACCGATAGCGATCATGGCCTGAGAAATATTATATCCGGATTCAAGCGCATTAGCCGTCGGATCTAAAAATGTTTGCACGCGTTGCTTCTGATACTCCTTAAAAAGAAAAAACCAGGAAATTGTAAACACCACCACTACCGTGATACCGACAATCAAAAAATACTTCTTCGGAAAACCGGCCGCCATAATCATGATCAACCAGATGGCTCCTAAAATAAGGGCGGATCCGAAATCCGGCTGCATTAAAACCAAAAAAATCAGGAAAAACGCACTAACGGCGGAAATAAAAAAATGGCGTGCCGTTTTCACTTTTGTCGCCAGCCCGGAAAAATAATTTGCCAAAAAAAGAATTAAAATGATTTTAATAAATTCCACCGGCTGTAAGCCAAATCCAAAAACATCAAACCAGCCCTTCGTACCATTAATCGTCGATCCAAAGACCAATACCGCGCCCAGGACAATTACCCCAAATAAATAAAAATAACGACTGAAACTTTTTAAAAAATTAGAATCGGCGAAGGCAAAAAAGAAAAGCAGAAAAACGCCAAAAATCGCAAAAAAAATCTGCTTTTTGAAATTAAGCAAACTGAATTGCTCCTGACCAAGCGCCACGCTGTAAATCTCTACTAAACTGAAAGCAATCAGTAGAACGACCGCGGCGAAAATCAACCAGTCAAAATTTTTCAGATACAACCTGAAGCGACTAAACATAACTCATTAATATTAATTTTCGGTAATCATTATTGGGCACCCTGATATTTTAAATACACAGCATTGTCCAATACGTTCAAATTCGGCTTAATATCGGTGCGCGACACGCCGCCAAGTGCCCCCGACCAACTCAAATGAACGCTACGCGTTTCACCCGCCAAAAAGTTTTGCACAATATAACTATTTACTCCGATGAGTTCCGAACCATTATAAAAAGCAATTTTTAGCGGCACTTCATAATACGCAAAGGGGCTACGATTTGTAATCTTGAATTCCAGGGAATTTAAATCGACTTTTTCGGATAAGCCGCTTTGCTTGGCCAGTGCCAAACTTAGGCCTTCAATAGCAAAATTAACCCGTTGATTATAGAAGCTGGCCCAGTCGGGGATAAGATGATTATCTACCCGTTGCCAGGAAATGCTGGTTAACTTAAAGGTAACTATTGGAGAAGCAGTGCTAATTTTTGTGCCCAGTGCCAAGATATATTTTTCCTCGGATGGCAAGACAAACTCGCTGCCGCAAGAAGCGTCAATTCCGTTTACTTGAAAACAATATTGCATTTGCCCGCTAAACTTATCATTGGGGTTGCTAATCTTAGCGGCCAGGTCATAAGTTTCGCCGCTGCGAAAAATTTGCGGACTTGTTATCTTTAAATCGGTTATTAGGTCGCGCTGCGAGCTAACGCTTGAATTTACATTAGCCGCTTCCTCGGCCGCACTCGGCTTTTCCAAAAAATAAATAACATAATTATAGGTCGAATATAAAAAGAAAAAAGCCGATAAAGCAATCAATGAAAAAACTATAATATTCATGATTTTTTTATGGTGTTCCGAGAGCCAGAGCCCAAAATTCATTTTTTTTAGACTAAGACCGGTCGGATCCCGATATTTGTCCAAATCAATTTCCTGACTATTTTTATCTTTTGACATAATTATGATATAATTACCGTAATGATTTTAGCATAGCATATTTTCTTAAATTTATAAATATTTTTATGACCGCAATTAGAATTCCTTTAAACGTCCCTAAGCCTAAATACTTGGAATACCGCCATAATTATAATCTGGCTACCGCCGGTACCGGCAAGCTACTCCTTATCGCTGGCGACCAGAAAGTCGAACATCTCAATGATGACTTTTTTGGCGCTAAGATTTCGCCCGAAGACGCCAGCCCCGAGCATTTATTTAAAATCGCCGCCGGCACTCAAGGCGGCCTCCTGGCAACACATTTGGGCTTAATCGCTCAATACGGTGAAGACTATCGCCACATTAATTATTTAGTTAAAATAAACGGCAAATCCAACCTTGGGCTGAACGAGGAAAAAAATTCCAGCCCTCTTTGGTGGGAAGTTGCCGATATCGTCAATTTTAAAAAACAATCCGGCCTGAACGTCGTCGGTATTGGCTATACACTTTATCTGGGCGGAAAATACGAAGCTGAAATGCTGGCCAACATCGCGCATGCCATTAACGAGGCTCACCGCCACGGTCTATTGGCTATTCTTTGGGTCTATCCGCGCGGCAAAAACGTTAATGAAGAAAATATACATACGATTGCCGGCGGAGCGGGCATGGCGTCTTGTCTCGGTGCTGATTTTGTCAAAGTTAAATACCCCTATAATTCTAAAAATAATAAATTAGTTGCCGAAAAATTTAAAGAAGTTGTGGCGGCCGCGGGGCGAACCAAAGTAATCTGTGTCGGTGGCGCCAAACGCAATAACAAAGAAATGCTCGCGACGACCAAAGAGCAACTCGAAATTTCTCATACCTCAGGTCTGGCTATCGGACGAAATCTGCACCAACGCTCGCTTCCGGAAGCGCTGAAACTATCCAATGATTTAAGTAGGCTAATCCACGGCGAAAGCAATAAAAAGAAAAAGGCCGCTTTTTTCGGAATATTCTAAACAAAGAAAATAAAAACCCGCGTGAGCGGGTTTTTTGTATCCACAATAATAACCAAATATACATGTCTCTTTATTTTTCCAGGCCTTTAATGGAAATTTGAATTCTCTCCGGCAGACGCGGGGCACGATTAATAAAGGCGGGGTAAAATTTTAACTCGTAGCTTTTGATTTCCGGGAAAGTTTTTAAGTAATTTTCTAATTGTGAGCGATTTAAATTAACCAAGTGTTTTTTATCAATAATTTCCGTGTTATTTTTCAAAACCATCGTGCCATTAAAGCTGGCCTTAACGGTCGCGACGCCCGTCTTAACATCATAATTATCAAAGCTATAAACTATATCCGCAGAATTATAATCCACTAATTCCTTGTCGTCGGGTATTAGCAAAGACAGTTTGGCGGCCGCGAGCTTAGCGACTTCATCCTTGGAAAAGCTGATTACAACCATACTGCCGGTGGCGGCAATAGAAAAATTATCTTGAGCGTCCCCTGCCTTGGCACTAATTGCAAAACTTGAAGAATCCAAAGTTTCGTATAGTGTTTGGCTATTTACGCCAGGACTGGTAATTTGACTCTGCTTAGCTTGAGCAATCAGCGAGGCATTCATTTCCTTGGTCGCCTGTTCAATATCGCTGGCTTTAATGAATTTTTTTACTTTTTGACGATAGACAAATTCAGAACTGCTTTTGGCATAAATTTTATCCTGCAAGCCGGCCCACAGACCGGGAATCGTAAAGCTTGTCGGCGCGATAGCTAAGTCCGGCACCGGTTTGTCGACATAAATATCAACCGTAACTTCTCCACCCCCGGGCACGTTTACTGCGTTTTTAATGCGATATAATTTATTGTCCGGACTTAAAAGACGAGTGGTCGCTACCAGGGCTTGTGCTTTCGCGGTATTATTAATAATCGAAACAGAACCCGCAATTTCTTCGCCGGTATACTCTTCACCCGTAGCGCTAAAATCTTTTTGCGCACTAACGGCCACTTCCCTAACCGTACCGCTAACTTGTTCACGAAAATCAGTATCGGCATTGGCGCTAACCGCTCCGGCCGGCTGAATTTTTAAGAGTAAGCTATCATTAATTGCTTCACCTTTAGGCGAAATGATAATCTCCAATTTCGAAAAAGAAAAATAAAATACAGCCAAGAGAAGAACCGCGGTAAAAGCGATAAATCGCCAAACGAGGCGTCGATATAAATTTACACTTTTAGGAACAGCCGCATCTTCTGATATTTCGTTTTCACCATATTTTTTAGCGGCGGAACCTGGTTTTGGATTCTTGTCTTTTATTTCAGTAACTAATTTTGAATAAAAATTTTTCTGCTGATCAATTTCCTCGGGCATTTCCGAGCCAAGAGTAGATAAAGATTCCGGCAAACCCGACTCTGTCTCCTTAAATTCGGGAAAAAATTGCTCCGGCTCAACATCGTCAATATCCTCAATAACATCAACGACCACGGGCCGCGCCTTTTTCTTTGGACTCACTTTTGCCGCCGGTAATTTTGATTTAGTTTTTGATTTTGGCTTTAGGATAGGCTTTTTTTCGGTTTTTGCTTCCGGATTTTTTTTCGCTCTAGGCATAATATCAAAAAGAAATTAAAAAATTTAATTTAAAAAAAAGTTAAACATAAGTTTAACTTCATTATAACAGAATTTTATATTAGGGGCAATTTATGTTATCGGGACGAGCCGCCTTTTGTATTCTACTGCGCAATTTTTAATAAGTCTTTAAAATCTTCGGCTAATTTTTTATTTAATTCCTCAGCATTCTCAACTCGGTACGCGGTTTTAATGATTTTAGCCTTGCCGTTTTCGGTAATTTTAAAATAAACTTCATCCGCCCCGGGAAAAAGCGAAAAAATATTTTTTAAATTTACTAAATCAGCGGCCGCCAGGTCGGTCATAAAAATCAAACGCAAAGGCTTTCGGCTTGGTTCGGGCTTATCGGTCGCGCTAAAAGTCGGAGTGACGGTTTTAGCATCCTTCCGATATTTATTTTGGTAATTCGGTTTCGGCGGACCGGCGCTCATCATTAATCTTTTAAAATCATCAATTGATTTCGCGGGATCAAGCTGATTAAGCGCGACTGCATGGTTAACCAGCACCTTTATTTCACGATCTTTCTCCGAAACCTTGCCTTCAAAAATTATGGCTTGACCGTCGAGCCAAAGATCATGTGATTCTTTGTAGAGCCTCGGGAAAATTAAAAGCTCGACTGTATTAGTCGCATCCTCCAGTTTAACAAACAGCATCGATTCCCCTTTTCTGGTAATTATTTTTTTAATCGTCGAGACGATACCGGCGCTAATTACTCTTTCCGCGCCCTTATGCTGGCTTAATTTTACCAGCGGCATGGCGTAATTGGCTAAAAAGGGACGAAAAATATTATAGGGGTGCTCGCTGACGTAAAGACCGAGCAAGGCCTTTTCCCAAATCAATTTTTCATTTTGATCAGCCGGTGGCGCAGGAGTTAATCGGGTTGGCTGGAAATTACTGGCAGAGGGCAAATCGGCAAACAAACTACTTTGCTTGCTTTCTTTAACCCGAGCCAATTCTTTATTATAATTTAATAATTTTTCCATGTTCGCTAAAAGTTCACCGCGTTCACCGAAACTATCCATAGCGCCGCTTTTGATTAAACTTTCCAGCGATTTCTTGTTCAAATCTTTATCCGTTACCCGCGCTAATAAATCAAAAACATCGGCGAAAGGACCGTTCGCTTTACGCTCTTGGATTAAGGCGTCGACAATATGCTCGCCCACATTTTTTATCGCCTTAAGACCAAAGCGGATAGTATCGACTTTTTCATCGGCTTGAACAATTCTATTTTCTTTAGTGCCGGCCGTCACCACGGTAAAAGTACCGAAAGATTCATTTATATCCGGCGCCATAATTTTGATACCCATGTTGCGGCATTCCTCAATTTCAATCGCCACCCGATCGGTGTCCCCCTGATCAGCCGTCAAAAGCGAAGCCATAAACTCCACTGGCCAGTGAGCCTTGAGATAGGCGGTTTGGTAGCCAATCATCGCGTAGCAAGCGGCGTGAGACCGATTAAAGCCATAACCGGCGAAAGGCTCGATAAAAGAAAATACCTTTTCCCCTAATTCCTTATAGACTCCATTTTTAACGCAGCCTTCAATAAACTTTTCTTTTTGCTCGGCGAGCAAGGAGGCAATTTTCTTACCCATCGCTTTACGCAAGACATCGGCTTGACCCATGGTAAAGCCCGCCAAGTCGCGCGCAATCTGCATGACCTGTTCCTGATAAATGGCGACGCCATAAGTTTTTTCTAAAATCGGAGCCAATTTCGGATGGAGATAAGAAACTTTTTTGATTTCATGCTTGCCGGCAATATAGTCCGGAATCCATTCCATCGGGCCCGGGCGATATAAAGCGACCATGGCAATAATATCTTCGAAGACGGTCGGTTTTAATTCCCGCAAATAACGTTTCATACCGGAAGATTCAAATTGGAAGACGCCGGTGGTTTCTCCTTCCTGAAATAATCTATAGGCTGCCTTATCATCGAGCGGGATATCATCAATATTTATTTCCAAGCCGCGAGTATTTTTAATAATTTTTAAAGCGGATTCAATAATCGTCAAATTTTTCAGGCCGAGAAAATCCATTTTCAAAAGACCAAGATCTTCAATCGGATGTAAAGAATATTGCGAAATAATGCTGCGATCGGCCGATGAAGCAAACTGAATCGGCACATACTCAGTCAGGGGATCTTTCGTGATCAAAACGCCACAGGCGTGGGTTGACGCGTGACGGGCGACTCCCTCGAGACGACGGGCAAAATCCAGGATTCTTTTGGCAGCCGGATCACTATTATAAAGTTCTTTCACTTCCGGCACGGTTTTTATCGCCTCGTCGAGCTTCATGAACATGGGAATGCTCTTGGAAATCTTATCGCAGAACTCATAGGGCTCATCCAAAACCCGGCCGACATCACGTACAGCCGCCCGGGCCGCCATCGTTCCGAAAGTAATAATTTGCGCGACGTGATCATGCCCGTATTTTTCCCCGACGTAATTCAAGACCTCACCCCGACGGATATCGGCAAAGTCCATATCAATATCGGGCATGGAGATACGCTCCGGATTAAGAAAACGCTCGAAGAGCAAATCATACTTGAGTGGATCAAGATTGGTAATACCCGTTAAATAACAAACCATCGAGCCGGCGGCACTGCCGCGACCTGGCCCTACCACAATCTTATTATCCTTGGCCCAATTGATGAAGTCCGCGACGATTAAAAAATACGAGGGCCAGCCCATCTTGGCAATAACGGCGAGTTCATAATCCAAGCGTTCATTAACTAGTTTTAGTTCTTCTGGAGACGCCCCCGGGAAACGTTTAGCAATTCCCTTTTCCGACCATTCGCGCAAATACGAATTACCATCATAGCCCGAAGGCACCTCAAAAAATGGTAATTGAATACTACCCAGTTCTATTTCCAAATTGCACATGTCGGCAATTTTTAGCGTATTTTCAATGGCTTCCGGGACATGCTTAAAAGCAGCAATCATTTCGGCGTTCGAACGCATCGAATAATCGCCGTGTCCGATCATTTTCATCCGGTCCGTATCCGTGATTTTTTTCTTGTTCTGCAGGCAAAGTAAAATATCCTGCGCCTCGGCATCGTCCTTTTTTAGATAATGGACATCATTGGTCGCAATGAGAGGTATGCCCATTTCCTTGGATAGTAAAATTAATTGCTCATTAACTTTAATGAGCTCGGGAAGCTCGGGATGATCCATAAGCTCCAAGTAAAAATTACCCTGGCCGAAGAGGTCGTTATATTCCTTAATTCTTTTTTTGGCTTCCGGCAATTTATCGGCGTTAATTAGACGCGGGATTTCACCGGCCAAGCAGGCGGTCGAGGCAATAATTCCCTCGTGATGTTCCTGCAATAATTCCCAATCGATACGCGGCTTATAATAAAAACCCTCAGTATGCGCATGAGAGACAAGTTTAATTAAATTCTTATAGCCAATTTCATTCTTGGCGAGTAAAAGTAGATGATAGCTGCGGGCATCCTCGCGGGTATTCTTATCAAAACGTGAGTTCTGGGCCAAATAGGTCTCTACCCCGACAATCGGCTTAATACCGGCCTTTTTGGCCTTCTGGTAGAATTCTATGGCGCCATACATGGAACCGTGATCAGTTAAGGCGACTGCTGGCGAGCCCTGTTCTTTGGCAAAATTAATCATCTCGTCCAGTTTAGTTAAACCGTCGAGCAAAGAATAATGGCTATGATTATGGAGATGGACAAAAGACATGATTTATGGCCTATTTTCTATATAATTTCTTCTTAAAAGTATTTCACGAAGACGTTATTATTTTAGTATAAGAATTTAAGGAAGGCAAATAAAAAAGTGGCTTCGTTGAAAAAGCCACTTAAATAATCTCTCTGTTTGGAGCTCAATGTTCCTCGGTGCTTTTTTCCATCATGGAGACGGATAGAGCCCAGAAGCTGGCAAAGAACAGAAATACAGAAATGGGAAGAATATCCCAAAAATTTTTTACGCTAAGACCGTTTATGGCCAAACTTGAAATGAGGCCGGCACCAGCGATACTCGCCGAAATAATAACTATAGTCCAAAACGATGATCTTGGATTAGTGTTTACTTTTTTTTCCAAATTACCCTCCTTTTTTTTGAAAATGTTACTTTATCTTTTTGATAATTTCATTTAACTCTTCCTCGGCATAAAAGTCAATAACGAGTTTACCACCCTTCCCTTGCCGTTTAATCTCAACCTTCGTCGCTAAAAGTTCAGCCAATTCCTCTTCGCGCGCCCGGTCGAAATAGTCTTTCGGTTTAGCCGATTTAGTGCCGCCCAGCCGCTTAATTTCTTTATCGGTTTCAGCCACGGTCAAATTTTGGCGCATTATTTTTTTTAACATGTTGAGCTGCTTCGCCTCGCCTTCAAGTCCAAGCAAATATTTGGCATGGGCTTCACTAATTTTTCCGGCGGCCAGAGCTTCTTGAATCGGAATAGGCAGAGCTAAAAGCCGCAAAGCGTTAGCGACGCTTGAGCGAGCTTTGCCGACTTTATGAGCGACCTCTTCCTGTGTGATACTAAATTCATCCATCAGGCGCTGGTAGGCGCGGGCACTCTCAAGCGGGTTGAGATCTTCACGCTGCAAGTTCTCAATTAAAGCAATCTCTAATTTCTTTTGATCTTTTTCTTCACGCACAATAACCGGAACTTCTTTAAGGCCGATTAACTTAGCGCTGCGTAAGCGACGTTCTCCCGCGATAAGTTCATAGCCGTCACCCTTCTTCGTGACAATGAGCGGCGAGATAATTCCGTGCTGCTTGATAGATTCCGCCAAATCATTTAAGGCCGCATCACTAAAATAAGTCCGCGGTTGTTGCGGATTGATTGCGATACGACTCGGGTTTACTTTTAAAATCCGATCGCCATCGTTAACCACGAACGTTTCTTCTTCGGCCAATTCCGATTTAAACGGATTTTGCCCGTAAGTCATGGTTTTTTTCGGAATAAGAGAGCCGAGTCCTCGGCCTAAACCTTGAGGCATATATTAAAGTTAAATAATTTATTTATCAAGACTCAAAACTTCACGTGCTAAGCCTTCATAGGCCTTACCACCGCGCGATTTAGGGTCGTAATGCAAAATTGAACGGCCATAACTTGGCGCTTCGGCAAGCCGAACGCTGCGCGGAATTACCGAGCGAAAAATGCGATTCGGAAAAAATTTATATAATTCTTCCATGACCGCTTCTGATAATTTATTACGCTTATCAAACATAGTAATCACCGCACCCATGATACCGAGCGTCGGCTTCAAATTGTTTTGCACCAAACTTATGGTCTCTAATAATTGGCTTAAACCCTCAAGCGCAAAATATTCGCTTTGAATCGGAATTAAAACTTCGTCGGCCGCCACCAGACTATTAACCGTAAGCAAACCGAGTGAAGGCGGTCCATCAATAATTATGAAATCGTAATCCTTCCGCACTTCTTCTAAAATCATGGACAGACGGAACTCTCTATTTTCTAAATTAACGAGTTCAATCCCGGCGCCGGCCAAAGAAAGGGTGGCGGGAGCGACCTTAAAACCGTCCTGCATCGTGCGTTTAATGATTTCAAAAACAGGCTTTTGGCCGATTATAGATTCATATACCCCGGCATCCAAATTACGGTGGTCAAGGCCGAGACCGGAAGTAGCGTTAGCTTGAGGGTCAATATCGACTAAAAGCACCTGTTTGCCCAAATAAGCCAAATAGGCGCCCAAATTAACGGCCGTCGTTGTCTTGCCCACTCCTCCTTTTTGATTCACAATTGCGATTATTTTGCCCATAGTTTTCAAGCTATATTTATTATAACGTAAAGCAAAATCTTTGACAATTAAACCTATATTTATTATACTAAATTTTGTTAATATATAGCCGCGATGGCGGAACTGGTAGACGCGCACGACTCAAAATCGTGTTGGGGCAACCTAGTGAGGGTTCGATTCCCTCTCGCGGCACAAATAAAAACAGACCGAGGTTCGAGTCTGTTTTTTATTTTAGGATAGATTATTATTTCGCACGAATTATTATTTGGCCTTCTTGAATCTTACGGTAAAAACCGGTTCATACTCAACTTTATTTTCATCGATAATTTTAACGGGTTCGCCGCTCGTCAGTTGCGTTAAGGCTAAGTCGCTCAGTAATTGATTATCTCCAGCAATGTTTAATTTCAAGCCTTCCAATTTATCAAACTCTTCCTTAAAGTCGGACTGAACGGACGCTTCGATTTTTTTCTTTTTTAACTTAGCTGCTTCGAGTTCCTCAAGGGCCTGCTGGTACTCGCCGTTAACCGAAAGCGCATCGCGATATATGGTTTTTAAATCGCGCTGTTCCCTTTTTTTATCCTGGATTCTTTTAAATACATCGGGGAGTTGTTGAGACATAATTTTAAACGAGAATTAATTTTTAAGACCAGACTATTATAGCACAAAAAAAATAATTCCGTTTATTTTATTATGCCTCCGCCCAAAACCTGTTTTTTTTGATAAAAAACTACGCTTTGCCCGGGCGTTACGGCGCGCTGCGGCGCTTTAAATTCAACGCTATACGCACTCTTGTTTTTCGGCTTAACTGTACATTTAACGGCTTTATGGCCGTAACGGATAACCGCTTCGCAGTTTAAAGCGCGCTGGGGTGCGCGACCGCTTAGCCAATTTACATTTTTCGCTATTAAATTAGGCTGATAAAGAATATTCTCATTCCAGTTTTTAACGACATAAAGAATATTTTTCTGGTAATCAAATTTAGCCACATAATAAGGTCCAGTACCGCCAACAAGTCCGCGGCGCTGGCCGATTGTATATAGTGGTAGCCCCTGATGCTCACCAATTATTTCGCCGGTTTCCAGAACTTTAATATCACCGGGCACAAGGCGCAAATATTTCTTTAAAAAATTATTATGATCGCCCGAAAGAAAGCAAATATCCTGGCTTTCCGCCTTACCCGCGACGATTAACTTATGTTTGGCCGCCATTTTCCTGACTTGGGGCTTAATGAATCCGCCCAAGGGAAATAAAAGATGCTTTAATTCGTCCGGCTTAAAGGTATATAAAAAATACGATTGATCTTTATTTTTATCCTTAGCCTTGAATAATTGGTACTCACGCCCAACTTTTTTAATATTTAAATAATGACCTGTCGCAACATAATCATAACCGAGCGCGCGGGCATGCTTTAGAAGCAGGCCGATTTTAATTTTTCGATTGCAGACGACGCAGGGATTCGGTGTCCGCCCAGCCTCATATTCACTTAAAAAATTATCCACAACCGCTTTTTTAAAGGGGGCGGAAAAATTAAATGTAAAAAGCGGCATCCCGATTTTAGCCGCCACGGCTTTAGCATCCATTAGCGACTCTAAGGAACAGCAGCGATTTTCGTGAGTATTACCGGCCGACTCATCTTTCCAGAAATGCAAAAAAACTCCGGACACATCATAGCCTTGGTTTTTTAATAATTGTGCCGCCACGCTGGAATCGACTCCGCCGGACATCGCCACTAATACTTTTTTCTTTTTTATGGCCATACTCAAATTTCGTGAAAAATTTTTAAATACTCAGCGGCTGTTTTTTCCCAAGTAAAGAGCTTTATTCTCTCGTCGGCGCGTTCCACTAATAGTTTCCGTAAAGCGGCATCGCTTAATATCAATTTTAAAGCCTCGCTAATTTCATCCGCTCGAAAAGGATTGATGAGAAGAGCCGCGTCGCCGACGACTTCGGGCAAACTGGAAACATTGGAACAGATTACGGGTACGCCATAAGTCATAGCCTCGAGCGGCGGAAAACCAAAGCCTTCATAGAATGAAGGGTAAACGAAGACGCCGGCTCGAGAATAGAGAATATCCTTTTCTGTTTGGCTAACATAGCCCAAGAAAACTATATCAGACTGATAAACCGAGCGTTTCGCTTGCGCATAGATTTTTTTATTTTTCCAACCATTAGCGCCAGCTAAAACTAATTTTATGTCTTTAAATTCGTTATTCTCAGCGCGCAGTTTCTCGTAGGCGCTTATTAGGCCGCCAATATTCTTACGCGGTTCAATAGTGCCTAAATATAGAATAAATCCACTACTTAGGCCATGAGCACGCAAATACGCTTCAAGCTCTTTAGTTTCCGGTTCTCTCTTAACAGCATTGTTTCCGGAATAAATTACTTTGATTTTTTCCGGTGCAAGGCCGACAAGTTCAATAATATCATTTTTTGTGTTTTCCGAAACGGCAATTATTTTATCGGCGCTTCGCAAAATATTTTTAACACCCAGAGCGCGATGCCAGAAATTTTTCCGCGCACTAAAAAATTCCGGATAGCGTAAAAAAGATAAATCGTGAACCGTAATTATTTTTTTTACACTTAGGCTTAGAGCACTAAAATTAAAATGCGGCGACCAAAATATGTCTACTCCGCCAAGCGCCTCGTCAATTTTCGGCCGCGCAAATATTTTCTGACAAAAATAATTAAAAATTTTATTCGGTATATGTCGCCCGATAACTTTAGCGTTAGCTCTTTCCCAGGGCGCCAAGCGAGCATCAAGATTATCCCAGGAGTTATAAAACAACTTAAAGTCGTCAGTCGTATCAGCTTTAAGGATGGCAGTTAATAAATTAGCGGTGTATTCCGACACACCGCTATAATTTTTATCCATTAAAACTCTGATATCGACACCTATTTTCATACATTATTTTTATGAGTCTCGATAAAGTCGGTAATTTGTGAATTAAAGTTTGCCACGGAAAACTTCTCGGCGTGCGCCCTTATCTCCTGCGGTTCGAAATTAATATCTTTGAATTTACGTAAAACTGCAATCAGAGAATCAGCTGTTTGTTCCTCGAAAAAGAGACCAGTCTTCCCTTCAATAACGGTTTCCGTGGCACCGCCGCGACGATAAGCGATAACCGGCCGGCCGCTCGCCATTGACTCGACGACCGTAATGCCAAAATCTTCTTCCTGCGGATTGATAAAGGCTTGAGCCCCCTGGAATAGCTTAGCTTTCTCTTCCTCGCTCACTCGGCCCAAAAATTCAATATTAGTCGTATCTTTAGCTAGCATTTTTAATCTTTCCAGGTCAACGCCGTCGCCAAAAATTTTTAATTTATAGTCCCCGCCAATTTTTTTAAATGCTTCAACAACTAAATCAACTCTTTTATAGGGAGCCAAACGGCAGCCCGCCAAAAAATATTTGTCAGCCTCCGATAGTTTGCTCAAATCTTTAATACTAAATTTTTCCGTTTCGACCGGTGGATAAATAACCGTCGAAGTTCGGCGATAATATTTCGCAATTCTTTGTTTAACGGTAACGGAATTCGCGATAAAAACATCAACCCGGTCGGCTGCTAAGCGATCCCAAAGACGAATTCGGTTCAAGATTAATGAAATAATCTTCTTTAACCATTTATTGTATTTCAATTCATTTATATATTGATGCGTATCACTCCACAAATAACGTGTTGGGGTATGGCAATAGCAGATGTGAAGGCAATCCGGCTTAGTGATTACGCCCTTAGCGAATGAGCTCGTATCGGAGATAACCAAATCATAGCCCGACAAATCAAAAAATTCCACGGCCATCGGCATGAAAAAAAGATACCATTGATAATGTTTGACGCCGCCGGGTAATTTTTGGATAATCGAAGTTTCGATGTGGCGATCTTTAAAATATTTGGTAACGTTTTTATCCTCGTATAATAAAGTATATATCGGCGCATCGGGAAACATATCGGAAAAAACTTTAAGAACTTTTTCCGCTCCTCCGTCTTGAGCCAAATGATCGTGAATTAAGGCTACTTTCATGTTTTTTTATTCTGCCTGGCGATGTTTAAAAACCGCAAAAGGCGTTTTAAATAAGATGGAAATATCAAATAAGAGCGACCAGTTTTCAATATAATAGATATCCAATTTCGCTTCTTCTTCGAATAATAAATCACTGCGTCCGGAAACTTGAGCCAAACCGGTGATGCCCGGTCTAATAGTCAAGGTCTTGCGATGATAATTTTCATATTTAGCGACCTCTTCCGGCAAGTGGGGACGCGGACCAACCAGACTCATGCGGCCCATAAAAACTAAAAATAATTCCGGAAGTTCATCGATAGACCAGCGGCGAATCAAGCGACCGACGCGAGTGACGCGCGGATCATCTTTAATTTTAACCAGTGGCCCCTCGTTGCGAAGATTACGATCGGCTAACTCGTTATAGCGCATGCTGTCCGAATTCGGAACCATCGAACGAAATTTAAAATAACGAAATGTCGCGCCTCCTTCGCCGACACGATAAACCGGATTACCATCGTCCCGACGTGAAAAGAAAATCGGACCGCGTGAATCGAGCGTAATCGCGAGCATTGTTAAAAGAATAAGCGGCGATAAAATAATAATTAATATGCTCGAACCGACGAGATCAAAAATTCTTTTAAACACTCGGCCCCAGCCCTCAAGCGTCGTGCGCTTAACTTCAACTACGGGGATACCGATAATTTCGGCAACTTCCGTCCGTAAAACTTTGACTTCAAGCAAATCGGCAACGTAACGGAAAGTAATATGATTTTCATTAGTAAAATCATAGAGACGCAGGGTTTCGGCTTTAGTGATATTAGGATCGCTTTGAATAATTTCATCAACCTCCCGGCCGGAAATAAATTCCGCCATCTCCTGAGCCGTTTCCAAAGAAAAATCGCGAACGCGTTTAATGACTTCGTAACCCGCCTTTTTATTGCTGGAAAATTCGGTAATTAAATTGTCAGTCGTATTGGAATTGCCGACTAAAACGACCTTATGAACGCCGACGCCATATAAATAAAGTCTTCTCTGGAGCCAGCGGATAAAAGCGTGAGCGATACTTAAATATAAAAAAGCAAAAACCGAGCCCATTAAAACAATAAAACGGGAATCAAATAATTCACGTTTAAAAAAGATAATAATAGCAATAAGAGCAAGCCCGGCCGCGCAGGCAAAGAAAATTTTAATTATTTCCTGGGCAAGTTTACGGGCACTGCGGATGCTATAAACGCCGGCGATGGCCAAAATAATCATCCATAAAACCGTGATTACGGCCAGCGATCGGAGATAAGAAGAAAACTCGAGATTAAAAATGATCGGCCGGATATTTGCGGACCAGGTTGAGAATCTTAAATAGTAGGCGGAGAGTCCGGCTAGAATTAATAAGACAAAATCAACCGGGATAAACAGGGTCGAAAAGAAAGTTTCAATTTTTTTCATATATTAATTAATAGAATACATTTGTTATTAGGGCAGCCGTAAGCCGGATTCTGTTCTAGCAATCATTTATCTTGGCTTATTATTGCTAATAAGCTCATGCGAGCCACTTGTCATTTTACCCCGAAGGATAAAAGTTTGCTCTTGCTTCTGATAGGGTTTACCACGGCATCTCCGTCACCGGAGGCCGATGCCGGCAGCTTCTTACGAAACACCCAGCATCTTTTCACCTTTGATTCTGTCAATAAATTCCAGAATTAGTATTGTCTCTGTGGCACTTTCCCTAAAGCGCTTAATCAAACGACTAAACACCTCGGTGGACGTTATCCACTATCGTTTGCGCCTGTAAACAGGCGCTGAAGTCCGGACTTTCCTCTCCTTATATATAGTAAACTATAAAAAAGAGCGATTGCCCGCTTACCCTAATAACAATTACACAATACAAGAAAACGGGAAATAAATCAAGTAAAAAGCCACCGCTTGGTGGCTTTTTTTACTAATTATTAGCGAATATTTCCTGAATTTGCGCGCCGCTTAGCGCCCCTTCCCAAACCCCGATATCGTCAATATCAGAGCTACCGTTTTCGGAAACGATAGTAAGCATATTGGGATAGCTTCGATTGGGCGGCCAGATATAGTCAAATTGGTCTTCTAATACTCCATCGATATAGAAGCTTAAATGATTACGATAAGAATTGTAGACGAGGGCTAAGTCGTGCCAAAGCGTGTCTTTGGGCACTCCCGAATTTTGCTCGGGATAAAATAGGCCCTCATGATTATTAAAATTAAAGCCAGAAGAAAATTGACTCGGCACGAGCCCAAAAAGATTTTCGGCGCTCTCATTGCCTAATGAAATTCGCATACGGTTGCCCAGATAACTATCCGGACTCCGCCATTTAAAAGTTAAAGATAAATCGGGATATTCTAAGACCGGAAATTTAACATGCAAATCCCTTCCCCAATTAATAATCGAGGCGCTATTATTTAGGCTTAGTGCGCGCCAACTATCTTTAGCAACCGCCAGATCGGAATTTCCCGCCTGATCAGCGCTTACTTCGCCGATACCTTCATTAAAATTCCAAAAATGTTTAATTTTTGCCGGCTCTTGCGGCTCTAAATAATTAAGCGGCGAAAAAGGTTCTTCACTCTCATATATTTCCCGAATTTCTTCTGGGCTTAGCGCGCGCCGCCATAAAGCCAGCTCATCAACCGCATATGGTCCATTATCACCCGCCAATTCTAATAAATTCATCGGCGCAAGCATTTGATAGGAATTAATGTGAAATACTTCTTCACCATTAATATAGAGCGCCCAATAGCCTTCATTGCGATTTACGACCAGGGTTGCCTGCCGCCAATTATTATCAAAGGGGAAATTTTGATAATAACGCCAATCCGGATTAGGCAGTCCGCTAAACTGCATCAAGCCATTTTCCAGCGTCATATTTATCGAATCTCCGTCATTATTTGCCATGGTAAAACTTATACGCGGATAATTTAAAGTTGCTTTAAACCAAAAGCTCGCAGAAAAATTATTTATATCCATCGCTTCGTTTAAAGACCCGGTAATTTTTCCATAATCAAATCCCGCCTCTTTGGCACAACGAAATTTACCGGCCAACCAGCGATCGCTCACACTTAAAGTCGATTCACTTAAATGGCTCACAGTCGATGTGCCCCCGCATTCATCAAAATGCCAAAGATAGGCCAAGCCGGTACTCTCAATCGGTTCCGGCTCGGGAAATAAATCAGCATCGGCGCTTGAAAAATCATAAATCAAAGTGGAAGAACTATTCGTGTTGCCCACCAGTGACCAATTTATACTTGGATCGTCAGAAGGAATTAATGTGAAATCCAAATTATTATTGCCGCTCGCCGCGAGTCGTTTTAGAACATAATTATTCGTCATCGCCAGCGCCGGTCCGGTTCCCTGCCAATATTTGGCGTCAGACCCAAAGCCGAGAGTATCAATAATATCTAAATCTGCGTTACTACTAATTGCCCCGGTTCCCAGATATAAAGTATAGCCGGAATCAAACCAAGAAAATTCCGATCGTGTGGCAATAGCATCGGCTTGATTTTTATAATAATCACCCGCGTCGTCGCGCACTATCAAATATGTACCATGCGCCGGAATAAGCGTTCCGCCCGGGTAGATGCCATCCAAGGGATCGCCGATGCGCATCACTAAAACCGGATCAAGAGCGGTTTTAGTTTTTTCCAAACGAAAACCGCTAACCGCCAAATCAACGGGAAAATCGTTAGGGTTATATAGTTCAACCCAATCATCGAGACTGGTGCTGTAAATTTTACTGATTAATATAGAAATAATTTCTTCAGTTTCTTCGGTGCTTGTAGCCGTATTTTCTGAATTTTCAGTATTATCATCGTCGTCATCCGTATTATCGCCATTATTATCTTCATCGCCACTATCATTCTCAGCTGCCGCCCAATCAATACCGGGGTCGTCCGCCTTAATTAGATTAAAATCAATTTTATTATCCGCCTGGCTTTTAACGCGGCTTAGTACATAATAATCATCAATTAATTGGGCCGGGGCACTTCCTTGAAAATAAGTGGCGTCGGGACCAAAACCGACAGCCTCAACAATATCAGCGTCTATATTTGAACTAATTGCCCCCGTGCCTAAATATATCGTGTAGCCCGAACCGGTCCAGGAAAAATCATCCCGCGTCGCAATTGCGTCCGCTTTATTTAAATAATAAGCGTTCGCGGTATTTTTAACGATTAAATAATGGCTACGCGCCTTAATAACAGTTCCGCCGGGAAATGTCCCGTCATCGGAGTTGCCGATTCTAAATATTATTGACGGATCGGCCGCCGTCTTCGCCCGTTCTAAGCGGTAACCAGCTTCAGCTAAATCAAAATCGAAATCGCCAGGATTATATAATTCTATCCAGTCATTATCGCCGGTGCTATAAATTTTATTTATCGTTGCAATTTTGGGCGTATTATCAGGGGCTGTCGTCTCGGTATTATTATTCCCAGTAGTAATATTTATCGCGGGCGCACTCACCGGATAATAATAAACTGCCGGTGCAGTCGTGTTTTGAGCGACCTGTTCGGAAACAGAGGCTGTTTTTACGGTCGTCGAGGTATTTGCCGACGAATTTGTTTTGCTCACCGTACTCGCGTTTTTAGCAACAGACGCCGTGTTGGTCGCAGTCGCTTTATTGATATTTACATAAGCTGTTTCTGTTTCTGTTTTTGTTTCTGTTTCTGTTTTTGACTTTGTTGCGCCAGATTTGTCGGTGGCGGTCTTCGTTCCAGACCCTACTGCTTTATTTATTATGGCCCCAGTTTTAATTTCGGTATTCGTCGCCGCTATTTCCGACGTCGCATCATTTAAAACCAGCTCCGTTTCATCCCATGAACCACTGGCACCGCTCGAACCGAATATTTTTGACTTTAAACTTAGCAAAACATTAATCGCTTTTTCTTTAATTATATTAACCGAGGACTCAGGATTATTAATAAGACTCCAGCGCAATACTAAGGCGGGCGCATTTACCGGGCCCCTGACATCAGTACCGGAAAAGGACGAAGCCAGAGGAATGTCAGTCGTTACCGCGCTTAAAGTCGCTTGCAAAAATTGCGTATAGGGAACAAATATATAACGCTCACCATTTTTTTCCAAACCCACATCGTAACCGATTAATTCCGGCGCAGGGATTAACATGTCGGTGCGGCGGGCGATTTTAGAAAATTCTAAATCGCGCGAAAAACAATCACCCTTATCGTTAGCGATACTATAATTGTCATAACCGTCCGGTGTAATATTTATGGCATAATAACTTGAATTATACTCAATAGCCGCTAAATTATTGGGGTTGGAAATATTGGCACTTTCGTATAATTTTTCCGTTAAGCCGACACAGGTCCATTCGCCGGAATTAGGCCCTTTTTGTTTTTTAAAGTCGAAATCATAAGCCAAATTTTTTCCAACTAAGCTTTTCGCGAGCGCTACTACTTTTGCCTGTTGTATGGCGGTCAAATTAATTGGAATTTTGGCCCCCAAATATTTTTCCCCTTCCGCCAGGTTTACGAATTGACTCGCCGGTGTTTTAACTATACCGCTTGATAGCGCTTCGACGACGTAATCAATACCGTTTTCCGCACCAATATAGATTCCGGCGTGACCCGAATATATACTTTTTACTATTCCCTTTTCCGTATAAATAAGCGGATCGCCGCTATAGCCATACATTTTTCCTTCACCCGAGGTGCGATAGACTAAAGAGCCGGGCGGCATCGCCCGACAAAGAGCCGGAAATAATATTAAACTTAAGAACGAGATAATAAATATTTTTTTCATATAATTAATTGCTTATATTTTGATTATAATAACTATCCCAATCGGCCGCGCTCACTTCGGGTAACTCTACTTTTTTTGTGTCTAAGTGATTTAAATAATCGGCGCTAAAAGCGCGGCTCAGGCTATCAAGCGCCGTATCCTTATAAACTTCCTGCCAAATTTCAAGGCTTTCAGCGGGGTAAACTAAATAATAATCGCCCAACAAAAATATTAAATCCTGTCGTAAATAATTATCCGTTTCAGGCGCTAAAACAATTTTTTTAATAATATTCAATTGCTCTATCGTAAAGAAGCTGGATTTTTGGCGAATGGCACTAATATTTTTTATCGCCTCACGCCGCATTTCCGTCTCAGTATCCGAATCTAATATGGCAAAATAATTGCTTATTTCCGCATCATTCTTTATTTCACCCAGAGTTTTTATGGCTTCCAGCTTGTCCGCGCTCGACGTGGCCTGATTTATCTGACGGGTCAAAATTTCCTCCAGGTCGTAACGAGCAAAGGCAACAGAATTAAAGCGCATGATAATTTCTCTAATAATTTGCGGCTTGGCATTCGGCTCGGAAAGATAATCGAGTAAGTACTCCGGCGGATTGTCCGGGCCGTAAGCTAAATAAATTATGTGCACGAGCTCAGCTTTAAAAGCATCGCCCGCGTTCTTATTTCTCCATTCAATTTTTAGGCGCTCAAGCACCCTTTTTTTATTTCTCTTCAATTCATTAACTACTGACTTTTCCCAAGTATCACGCTCCAGAGCGCACTGTTCGTGGCAAATCGGCATAAGCCTATAAGACTCTTCCAGTCTTTTTAAAGCCAGCTCCGCCGGGCTCACTCTCATAAGCGCAATAAATAAATACAAAAGAATGGGAAAAACGACTAAGGCCACCCCGGCGACGATTGTAATTTTAGACCGCCGACGGAGGGCTGCCGCCATTATTTTTAGCATGTGCATACTTTTAATTCTTAATTAATTTTTAGCCCTCTAACTATAGCGCGGTGCACCTGATAGTTATTTAAAATTATTTTAAATTTCTCCTCGCGTTCTTCTGGTGAAATTTTTCGTAAAATAGCCAGTTTTATACATAACAAAAAATCAGACCTTGCGATCTGATTTTTTAATTTATTTCTTTATTGATTCTTTATTTTTTTGCCTTAAACTTTTACTAATTCCCTACTTCAGTTTCCGGTTAGTATCAACTAATTTCTTAAACTCCAACCAGCTGGCCCCGATACTCGGATCAAGCGCGTAGGCTTTTTGATATGTCTCTTCCGCTTTTGTCGTGCTACCGATTACTTCATATAACTTAGCGAGATTAAACCAAACTTCCGGGTCAGGAGTAGAAATCTTAGCAAGTTGTTCCGATAGCATAGCCGCATGTGAATAATCCTTCAAATCAGAATAATAATTAATCATCATTTTTAGCAGAGCCTCGGACCCCAACTGAGAAACGCCGCCCTTATCAAGACAATTATTTAAAGTCTCGTTTAAATTTGAATCATACTTTGTATAATCAAAGCCATATTTACTATTACCGACAATGAAATATAATTGCGATAAACGACAATAGCCTTCATAATAATTTTGATTTAAATTAATCCCCTCCCTCATAGTGGCTATCGCCAAATCGTTTTCGCCGCGACCGAGCTGCATCTGCGCTTTTACGAAATAAGTCGTGGCCCGTCCCGGACTGGCAGCGATCGCATCTTCAATCGCATTCATGGCCTGCGCGGAATAAAAATTAAAGCGCTCCAAATTTTTTGAATTATAGTGAGCAGCCGAATCAAGAACTTGAGCGAGTTGCATCTGCATCATGCTATCGGCCGGATTATAGGCAACATTGGCTTTTGCCAGTGAAATAACGTAATCGTAAATCTCCTGGCCCCTGGCCTGATCAACATTACCGAGCAAGCTACTATTTCCAATTAACAAATTTATGAGCGTCGTGCGCGGGTCACGTTCCATCGGCCGACCGGAAAAGGCGTTCTTATAGGCATCAACGCCGGAGACAATATTTCCTGAAGCGATGAGCGCATAGCCGTCTATCGTTCCGGCAAACATACGTAGGGTTTTTACATTATAATAATTGGTAAATATATAGGCGATTAAAAGAAAGCCGATTAAGAACGCTAATTCTGTGCCATCTTTTTTAATAACAAGGCGCGGCTGCTTCTCTTCGCTCTTCGTATCATTGCCTGCGCCGCGGCGTAAATCAAGCCAATAGATGAAGCCTAACATCGTCATGAGGCCCAAATAGGTCGAGAAGGAATCAAAGATGGCCAAATTCTGGATAAAATAAGCGACCACGAGCGAGGTGATGATAATGATTTCCAAATTATTTAAACCGTTATAGTCGTTGCCGACTCTCTTCCCGTTCGCCTTAAACTCACGCCACAAATAATAAATAACGGCCAAGAAGATACTAAGATAGGTTAGCAACCCAACTAAACCGGTAGTGGAAGTAATATCAATGATATTATTATGCGCCCGGTCGAAATAGGTATCACCGGTCGTATAATTATAAAAATCAGAAGTAAAATGGCGATCGAAAATAATCGCGTAATTACCATAGCCGGTTCCGAAAACCGGATGATATTTAAAATCCGCGGCTGCGCCCTTCCAGGAAATTAAACGGGTTTGGAAGGTGACTTTTTCGGAAGTTAAATTGCGGAGAAAACTGGCCTGGAACCAGGCGGATTTTGTCTGGGAAAAGATACCGACGATGGCGATAACCGCTAAAACAAAGATAATAAGCGAGCCCCGTCTAATTTTTTTATTAACATGCGAGAGGCCGATAAGCAGAAACATGAGAAGAAAACTTAAACTCAAACCGATAATCGCGCCCGAAGTATGCATGCGCCAAAACTCGATGAGCATCGGTATCAGAGGTAAAGCATAAAACCAGCGCGCTGATTTATTGGCGCTGCGGAAAAATAAAAGAATTATGAAGTAAATACTAAATATTAGATAACCGCTCACATAGGCGGTATTGCCGATGGTGCTATAACCGTTGGGGCCAAACAATCCGAATAAGCTGACAGCCGTCGCAATCACGACTGAAGACAGAAGTAGCACGCGCCACTCTTTCCAGGTTCGAAAAGCGGTAATCAAAACAAAGTAGAAAATTAAGAAATGGGCGACGTGGAAAAAGCCGAGCATGCGTTCGGCATCGCCCCAGAAGCTTAGATTATAATCAACACTGATAAAACATGAAGCTAAAATCGCCAAAAAATAAGCAATTAAACCCCAGGAAATCAAATTCTTTTTTGGCCGATATTCCGGGAAACGCATTATAAAAACTAGCCAAAGGGCGAACAGAATCTCCATTAAGATATTAAAGGGCAATTGCTTTGACGTTATATAGGGGAAAAGTAATTGTTTAAAAACGAGGAGAATGATAATAAGCGAGGCGATAATACCGCCCTGTAAAATTCGCAGATAAGTTTTTGACGACATAATTTTAATTATTTAGCAAATAGTAGATATCGCTATTATAACATAGCCGTCGACGGGCTGTCGACGGCTATTTACTAATAAACTCTAAATTCTAATTTTCGTAAGCGCCTCTCATGATTGTTATATAAATCATCAAAATGGCTAAAGGCTGATTCAATTTTGTAGTCTAATTGGTTGAAGCGCAAATCTAACTTGTCATCAAACTTATTTTCTAAATGTTTTAATTTTTCGTCTAAATAGTCTTTCGTGGCGAAGTTCTTGTCTAAATAGTCTTTCGTGGCGAAGTTCTTGTCTAGATAGTCTTTCGTGGCGAAGTTCTTGTCTATATAGTCTTTCGTGGCGAAGGCTTCAAGATCCTTTTTCTTCGCAAATTCTTTGTCTAAATAGTCTTTCGTGGCTAACTGATTGAATTGCTCAGCCGTTAACATGACTGGTGCGAGTTGTGGCATAGTTTTTTGGCCTACCGCCTAAATATCGCTAAACAGGGATAATTAGACGGCTTTTGGCAATTAATAAATAATTGCCTCCGGTAGCAAGCTAAATCTCAGGTTAAATTTCGGGGAGGTAGAGAAAATTATAGCATAATTTCCTACGTGATTCAATCTAATAACATTAGACAAAAAAGAGCCCCTGTTTTAAGCGGGGCTCTTTTATAAACAATTTTTACTATTTCTTTTTTTATTTCCTATCTTGCGGCGCCGCTATAGGCGATGGCGCGGACGATGTTCCAGGCTAAGGAATTAATTGGCGCATGAGCATAGACATAGCGGAAAGATAAAATCGCGGTTTGCTCACTCTTGGTATTGCGGCTCGTCGGGCGCAGGCCGTAAGCGATAATTGTGACTGCATTCGCATCCTTATTATTGCTCATATTGGCCGCCCGATTATAAACTTTAGCAAACTCGATTTTAGCTTGTGCCTCAGCGCTGGCACTTAACTCACTCGGCCAGCGTCCGCTCGCAATCTTAAGTAAATCCGACCATTGAGCAGCCGTCACCGGTAATTTACCATAAGCAGCCGCATAGGAACCCAAAACCCCGGCTCTTTCTCCGGCTCCTAATTTTAAGGTGCTCGGCGTGCCGTAAACGATAAAGTAATTTAAAGTATTTAAAGCGGCGGCGCTTAAACTCTTCGTTCCAACTAAGGGATTAACATAGCGAACCGAATAAGTTCCCTCGAGAGTCATATCGCGCGTTCCGGAAACTGCCCCGACGATTGCCTCGACACTACCGCCAGCTAACATTATCGATTCATTATTAATAACGCTCAAAATATCGCCTCCTGAAGCCGTCGTGCTCGTTGTCGTGGTCGGCGTTGTAGTCGTCGTCGTTGTCGTGGTCGAATTTACCGTCACTGAAAATGAATTGCAATTATTACTTGCCGAGCAGATAGTCACGACCGTCGTTCCAGCCGTCTTGCCAAGTACGCTCACAACATTATTATCTAAATTAACCTGAGCAATTGCCGGATTAGAATTCGAAGAGATATAATAAGCGCTGCCTGAGCCTCCGGAAACCGATATTAGGGCGCTCTGACCAATAGAAAGAGCTGGATTAGAGCTGCTAAAAGCAATTGGTGTAATTGCCGTGGTCGCACTTACGGCCGCATATATCACCCCGCATTGCCCGCCTGTCTGGCAGACAGTCACGTTCGCGTTCCCCGCACTTAAAGCCGCTACCCGGATTTTATCGCCGTTAAGAGTAAAGGTAGCAACGTTCTGATTATTGCTCGTTGTTATATAATATCCCCCGGCGCCGTAGAGCGTCACGTCCGAAGTCGCGCCGACTGTTAAATTCAAATTATTATTGCCGAAAGTAAGTTGCGTATTTGAGCTAACGCCATTAACAAGCACAGAAAGCGGTACGCAAGCACCGCCGGCCGAGCAAACACTTAAAGATCCCGAACCCGCTTTAACGCCAGTTAAAGTTAAAATATTATTATTTAAACTACTCTGAAAATAAGTACTGGCACCGGTATCCGCCAAGAAACTATAAGGCGTTGAACCGCCGGAAATAACAACGCTTACCGCTTGGCCAATTTGCAGCCATAAATTACTTTGGCTAAGCGTAATCGCCCCGCCGCTTGAAGCGTAGCTGACCGTGGCTGTTAGAGAATTGCAGTTCCCGTTATTGGCACAAACCGTTATAACCGAGCTCCCCGCCCCGTTACCGACTAAAGTTAAAACACTATTATTAACATAGGCATTAACCACACTAGTATTCGCATTTGAAGAAAGATTATAACTCGTTCCGCCCGAGAGCGTAATTGTTAAAGTCTGACCAATCGTTAAAGTCGGCGCCGTCTGGCTAAAAGTTAAGGCAGCCGAGCTCACTGAGCCGACACTTGCGTTAATAATGCCGCAGGCGCTCATATCAGTCTTACAAACCGTAATCGCCGCCGACCCGCCATTATTGCTCGCATGCAAGGTTATCGTTTGCTCGGAGATACTCGCGGTGATTACGTTCGGGTTGGAGTTATTTAAAATTGTATAGTTCCCCGTGCTATTTAAAATCGAAACTGTCGCGCTTTGACTATAAGCAATCGTAATATTACTTTGGCTTAGAGTTAAGGGCTGAGCGCCGGAGTTTTGCACAGTTATATATGCGCTCGTGCAATTCGAGGTTGTCCCGAGCGCACAAACGGTCATTACGGTTTGCCCGTAGGCATTCGCGTTAACCGTTAGCTGACTGCCGCTGATATTAATATTCGCAATTTGGGGATTGGTATTATTTAAAAGATAGAGTTTATTGGAGCCGAGATTATTGACCGTAAGGGTCGAGCTATTGCCGACTGTTAAAATTAAACCGGTATTATTTAAGGTTATGGCGCCCGTGCCGGTAGAAATATTATAGGGCCAATTAACGCTGGCTGAATTAATATTATTAATTTTGACAGAAACTGGAGAGCTCGGCGCCACGTCTAATTCGGCCGTGCTTTTTGTGAGCGACAGATAGCCGCTCGCATTGGTTGTGCCTAAATAGGTAAGCTGAGTCGCACCGGCTGTCTTCGTATAAAATAATAAAACATTAGAATTAATATCGCCATTAACCGTAATCTGAACGCTATCCCCGTCCCCGGTATTAGAGAGCGATAAAGTGGGCGCAGATGCAGAAGCGAGGCTCGCGTTAAAAAGAATAAACGCGCCGATAATTAAAAATAAGCCGATGATTTTTTTCATATGTTTATAATATTTAAATATATTTATATTATAGCACATTTTTATTCACAAAAAGAGCCCCCGAAGGGGCTCTTTTGTTTTCCGATTAATTAAAGGAAATCGGGAAGACTCAAACAAGCTTAAAGCTTATTTCTGGAAAGTAGTACCGACAAAATCCTTGATGTAGGTGCCACCGAGGAAAGTGCTGATAGTACCGTCGTTCCATTTCCAACCGTCGTTCTTCAGATCCATACGGAAATAATTACCAGTTGCTACAGTGCCTGTATTGTCAACAAAGACAACGAAGGTTTTAGTAGAACCGGAATTAATCGTAATTGTACTCTTCAGATTGGCAGTAGCTAAGGCACCAGACGTGGTAAACACGGCCGGTGCAGTAGTGGAAGCTAAATCAGTACCAAGATTAGCCGCATCTTCAATGACAATCCCCTTACCTCCAGAGATAGTATAATCAAAGAACGGTTTAAAGCTGACCGCGTCAATATTGACGGGGTTAGGTCCAGTTGCAGCCACGGTGAATCTCATAACTTCAGATTTACCGCTCGGTACCAATAACTTGCTGGCATAGTTAGAAGCGTCAACCACGGTCGGATAAGAAGCAACAAGCGTCATATCATTAGTAGCGACAGTATATGAACCAGCAGCATCGGTCATTTGAGTACCATTAACAGTATACTTCATGCCTGTTAAAGAAATGTGAACTGTATTACCAGTAGCAACACCTCCTTGGCCGGTTGAAGAAACATTGTTATAAGCCGCCTTTACCTCAACTTGAGTACCCTGTAGACCAGCGGCAATCGCCGTGTTTAATCCAGTCATTGTAACTTTGCCAGATACAACAGGAGCGGTTACGCCGTCAACAGTGATTTGGCTAATAGCTGAAACAGATGAAACTACATCAAAGTATAATTCATTGATGGTAGCCGCACCGTTAGTAGCCACAAACTTAAAGTTACCCGCAGTTGAAGTGGTCCCGCCTAAGACGAAGCCAGAAACTGGGGTGTCGGAAACATTGGTCGGAGTAGCTAAGCTTGCAGACGCTAAAGTCATCATTTGACCATTAACTGCGTTGGTTGTTCCAAAACTCTGGGTAACAGTAGTCTTGTAAGTAACAACTAAAGCAGTTTGCGTTGTTGAAGCATTCGCAATATCACCTAAATCAGCGTAAACATCAATAGTCTTGCTCTGGCTCTTATCGACAGTCAAATTTGTATTGAAGTCGTTATTAGCCTGAGGATTAACTGGAGAAGTATTTTCGCTGATATATAGGTTGCTGATATTGTTTAAATCAGCAGAAGTAGAAGAAGCTAACATGTTAACTCTAATGTTAGAGATATTAACACCTTCCGCAGGACCAGCAGATACGATATATGAACCAATCTTTACCTTTTGGGTATTCTTGGAAACATACTGACCTTGAACGTTGGTATTTTGCGCAACAGTCATACTACCGGAAACGATAGATAGGCTATTGTTTGCTGGAGTAGCAGCACTTGTAACCGGAAGATATGAAGTCACACCTTGACCGGAAATGCTGCTGATATTTGCTTTAACGTTGGTCATTAAAGTGTTTGAATCAAGAGCTAAAGAACCCTTAATTTCAACAACTACTTCAGTGCCAGCCGGAATAACAAATAAATTGGAAGTACCAAAATCTAATGCAGTGTAAGTAGCATTTGCACCACCCACAAGAGTTAAAGATTTTGAGGAACCAACTTGGTTGCCATTTACAACAACTGCCAAATCATTGATTTTTTCAGTTGTAGTAGCGGCGCCCAAGGAACCAGAAGTAACCATGGCAACGCTTAAAGTATTAACTTTAACGTCTTCACCAAAAGCCTTAACCTTAAATCTGCTTAAAGTAACGTTGTTGGCAGTTTTTACTACCTGAGTGTCACTAAAAGTAGTATCAGCAGAAACACTTAAAGTGCCTTGGCTGATAGTGAAGGCAGGGGCAATAGTAATAGCATTACCATTGGTAACGTCAGTACTTGCAACCGCTGCGATGTTAACATTATAGTTGGTATCAGTAAAGACAGCGTTAGCAGCAGTCTGCAGCGCGAAGCTGAAGGTGCGGCTCGAACCCTTAATGATATCAGCCTTTAATTCAATCGTGTGGTTACCGGTATTCAATCTAACTGGAGTAGCTAAATTGAAAGCTAAGTCGTTATTGCTGCTTAAAGCAGAAGTACCGACTTTAGTACCATCAACGTAAAGGCTTAGGTTTGCTAAGTCGTCAACGTTCATAGAACCGATTTGCTTGAAAGCAATATACTTAAAGTCAACTGCTTTGTTGGAAACGACTGCAGTTTCAGACCAAACAATAGTATTCATATTGCCTGCCTTAGCCGTGTTACCAGTTTTAGCAATAGTACTTGTTAAAGTAGTGCTCGCAATACCACTTGCGCTGGTCATAGACATTAAGTTTCCAACTAACGGGAAACCGCCAGTCGTAGCTGCGCCAGTGGAGGTGATGTCAGAAGCTGCATTGATGGAAACACCAACATTACCGGTTGTACCGGAAACGTCAGCTTTAACAGTCAAAGTTTTTGTCTGACCAGCCGGAACAGTCAAAAGACCAGTACCGGAGGAGAAAGAAACCATACCGTTAGAGAAAGTTGCACCATCAGTTAAGCGAGTAACGCCATCAAAAAGATAAACGTTAAGTAAAGAATCATCGCCAGAAATACCAATTCTCTTTAACTTTAAGCCTTTAACAATAACTTGACCGTCATTAGCGGCGGTAAAATTGAAAGAAGCTAAATCAGCTAAAGCTTGACCACTAATAACAGAGTTAGAAGTAGCGGTATTTGAGCTTAATGAAACCATTAAACCAGAACCGGTAACAACGATACCAGTGCCACCATTCTGAGCTACGTTATGTAATTCACCGGAAGTGATTGCATTGCCACCAGCCGTAATAGTATTGCTGATAGTAATAACATCGCCCCAAGCAAATTTATTTGCATTGAAAGCGGATTCACTTGCGATTGAACGATAGTTAGTGCCGTCAAAATAGTAAATAGCTGCATTATCAGCATTCTTTACTAAAGAACCGGTTGGAACTGCACCATTCGCTAAAGCAGCGCCGATAGTGTAGTTTGTGAAGAAAGCGTCAGAAACGTCAACAACTCTTTTGTTCCAGTTGGTGCCGTATAAAGCTGCCGCTTGAGCTTCGCTTTGGATCTTAGATAATACACCGTTTGGTAAAACAGCATATACAGAAGGATCAGTTGTAATCTTTACTAATTTAGTACCTGCTCTCATTACAACGTTGCCACCCAAAGGATAGCTTTGTAATTCAGTAGCAGGGATTGTTACCACGCCGCTGAAATCGCTGTACCAAGACATGTAGGTAGCTTCATTAGGGAAGACATATCTCTTGCCGTCGGAACCAAGGTAATAAACAGAAGAAAGACCGGCCATCTTGATTAAGTCACCTGCAGAAGCAGAAGCCTTAGCCGTAGGAGCAGTGATGCCCGCGGTCATTATTGCTGTTAATACCATTACGCCGACAACTAGGAATTTGCGTAATTTATTCATAAATAATAGTTAATGTTCTTACTAAATGTCTAAACATTTGAGTTTAAACAATTCAGAAAGAATCTGTTCAATTTGCCGCGTCGACATTTCGTAATTCGTTTAAGCGGTAAATCAGTCGGAATCCCGCTCCGCCAGCCGGTTTGGGCTTAAGGCGCTTTGAGCGCGTGTTGTCCGCCTGCTGGAGAAAAGCTTAACCGATTTACTTTTTTACAAATTTGAGAATTGTTTTCGCTTTAAATTGAAATAATAAGATTAATTAGTGATAAACCATCTCCATCAGGAGACTCGGCCTTTACCAGGTTTACCGATCCGCAACTGCGGATTTGTTAGTTTAGCTCCGTGGCTTGTCCGTGATAGGATGAGAAACTCTTCCAGCCAGGAGTGACCATAATCAGGAGATAAACTAACAAACACGCACTTAATAAAAACGCGTACTTTTTATATTAATTAATTTTTAATAATAATGTCTACTTCTTTTAACTTATCTGACGCCTTACTATAATCTTTCTGATCAAATAATAATTTTGCTTCATCTAAAATCGTATCAGTGCTGGAGGCGGTGCTAACCGTTTCTAAATTATCGGAACTCGTCGCCACTAATAAAACATCCGGCGCATTTTTCAAGGCCGGAGATGTCGTCGCTTTTATAGTAGATGGATTTGAACCCGTCGCTTGGCCGCTCACAAATACTTCAACGCCGCTCCCGTCCTTTAAGCTATTAGCCATCGTTACAGTATCGCTGGCGTTCAAAGTTGCACCGGTATCAATCGTCGAATTCGTCTTAACGCTCTTAGTATTTAAATAAGCGATATGGGTTTTTACATTATTAATCTCTTCATTAAAACTATCATTTAATTTCGCGACCTGGTCTTGATTACTCTCGTTATTAAATGCCGGGTCAGCTAAGACGTCGGAAATATCCTGAGCATGTTCGGTCGCAAATTGCACCGCTAATTTATTACGATCGTCGGTATTTAAAACGGTATTAAGCTTGGCCTTCTCGGAAATAATCCGCGCGATATATAAAGAGTCATTCGGTTTCGCGCTGCTAAAAACATTATGACTAAAAATACTGCCGGTAATCAGAATTAAAACAAAAGCACCCAAGGCATAGGCCGGTTTCGCGGAGGCCTTCATCAGGCTACTAAAGTTAATCGCAAAAATCTGCCACGCGGATAATTCCCGCGCGCCGGAGTTAGAAATCTGGGATAATAAAAGCTCCCGATTACTGGCAAGCCAAGTCGAGTCGGGCGCAATGCTTTTTAGAGTATTCAATTTTCCCACTAAATCTTTATTGGTCATACACCTTAATATACGGCGTTTTGCTTAATGTGTTACAGCTGATTTTCGTTTTGGCTCAGCTCTGTATTTGTCTCTTCCTTATTTATCTCTCCCTCGTTCTTAGTGTCCGCCTCAACTAAGCCCCGCAACGCGTTTAGGGCGCGGTGCAATAAAACACGGACATTTCCCTTTGTTTTTCCACTAATATCGGCTATTTCTTCAAGGCTAAGATCACTTACAAAACGCATGATAATTACTTCGCGATATTCCTCTTTTAATTGCGGCAATTTACTTTTAATAAGTGCTAAATTTGCGGCCGCGTCCATCTTTTCCTGGGGTTCTGGTGTCTCATCAACCACATCAATCTTATTATCCTCATCATCAAGCGAAGCTGTTATTTTATGGCTTTTTTCGCGATAATAATCAATAATCGCATTGCGCGCTATCTTATATAATAGAGCGCGTAAGGTTTTACTATCCTCCAGACTATTATTCTGAATATGATTCCAGGTTTTTAAGAATATAACAGACGTTAAATCATTAGCCTCTTCCCGGCTGCCGATTTTGAAATAGACAAAACGGTAGATATCATTAACACTGGCATCATAAACCTTAATAAAGGCCTCTTTATCGTGGCTTTTAAGCTTACTGAAAGTTTGTTTATTCTTAAATTTTTCAACAAGATTATTTGGCATGTTTACTGTGTTTTAAACACAAAATAGGTTAAATGTTTTTAACAAAAAATAACGGGAAAATTCAGACCCGCCACCGCTCAAATTGTTTTTAATTCTTATGCCTATGTTAGCATTATACGCCGTAATATGCAAGAAAAATCCTGCTTTAATAACCCGGATCAATCAAAGATTGCAGGGGGATTAAAAATAGGAAAATCGCTCATTCCCTGCCTACTTGGAGTCGGTTTCCCCGCTTCTTGACTTATTTCAAAATAAGATTAAGATATTAAGACTTAAGTCTATACGGATTTGGACTTAAAAAAGAGTGCTTACAGATAAGTCAACTTGAAACAGAACGCAAGACTTTAAACGATACATATTTGACAATATTTTCCTAAAATTGTTTACTTGAGTCTAAACTATCTTAGACTGAAATAAGATTTTATTTTTTAATTAGCTAATTTATATATTTAAGTCTAAGCTATTTTAGACTTAAATACCTAAAAAATGGAAAGTATCGTAAATTTTCCAACTAAAGCAGTTAAATATCCGATTTGGGTTTCAGTATCCGAAGCGGCCAGTTTGGGTGGCGTACAGGGGAAAACTATCCGTCGCGCCATTAAGTCTGATCCAAATTTGCATTATAAGATTGTTAAAAACAGATATCAGATTGAGCTTGGTTCCCTCCTCTTGTTTTTCCACAAGAACACGAAGCTCAAAAATAAACTTAACGAATTTGGTTTAGGCCAATATGTCAGCGAGTGGCAAGCCTAACCATTTCAGATATAAAGAGGAAAGCAAGTGTTAATCAAGAAAACCGATCTCATAGGGGTCGGTTTTTTTGTTGGTTTTATCCACAGGCGGTGATGGAATTTAGAATATATTCATATTCAGATTGTTAAAATATTTAAATAATCATATTTAATATTCTAAAGCTTATGAATGAAGAAAGATTGTCTCTATTCCAGGGTCAAAAGGTGCGAAGAATTGTTTATAATAATGAGTGGTGGTTTTCTGTTATCGATGTTGTCGCTATTTTATCTAAGAGTACGAATCCGCGAGATTATTGGTTTAGAATGAAACAAAGAGTAAAAACTGATGAAGGATCCGAACTGTCGACACTTTGTCGACAGTTGAAAATAATTTCTGAAGATAAAAAATTGCGCATAACCGACTGTGCGACTACCGAGGGTTTATTTCGGATAATTCAGTCTATCCCCTCGCCTAAGGCCGAACCCTTCAAGCGCTGGCTGGCCAAAGTAGGCTACGAGAGAGTTAAAGAAATCGAAGATCCAGAGTTGGCCAGTAAGCGAGCGCGGGCATTATACAAGCTAAAAGGTTATAACGAAGCTTGGATTGAAAAACGAATCCGCGGCATTGCGATACGCGAAGAGCTAACCGATGAATGGCATAAAAGACAAATAAACAAACAAAGAGAATATGCTATTTTAACTGCTGAGATATCTCAAGCTACCTTTGGTATGACCCCGTCCCAATATAAAAAATTTAAAGGTTTAACAAGAGAAAACTTGCGCGATCATATGGACGACTTAGAGCTTATTTTCTCTATGCTGGGCGAGGCCTCAACCACCAAGATTACCCGTGCCAAAGACCCCCACGGATTCATAGAGAACAGATTAACTGCAAAAAGAGGTGGCAAAATTGCCGGTACCGCCCGAAAAAGTCTTGAATTAGCGGCAGGCGAAAAAGTAATAACGCAAAACAATTTTCTGACCAAACCCCAAAACGGTAAATTAGTTGAACCAACGGCTGGCATGAACTAATAAAAAAACCACCCCGATTCCGAGGGGTGATTTTTTATGTTGAGTCACTAATTTTCTTACGACTTTACGAATTATAGAACAGTGTCCTTAACCGCTTTCGCTAAGCGAAATTTAACAACGGTCTTGGCAGGGATTTTGATAGTAGCACCAGTCGCAGGATTGCGGCCGTCTCTTGCCTTTCTTTTTACCTTTACTAATTTACCGAAACCAGGAACGATGCATTCACCAGTCTTCTTAACTTCTTTGTAAACGACGTCTGCTAACTTTTCCATGAAGCCGGCTGTGTCTTTTTTGCTCAAGCCAGTTTCTTCAGATAAATTAGCAATCATCTGCGATTTTGTCATTTTTGACATAATTTTAGCATGGGGCTTATCAATAAACTCATAAGCGAGATTAATGATAATGTCCATTATAAATGATTGTTATTAAAATTAATTAATAAACTATTTAATAATTCTTAGTATTATCGGGGTTTTCAACAGGCCCCTTTTAAATGACCAATGATTACTTAGGTATTATAGCACACCTTAAATAATATGCCAATAAATACAGGCTATTTTTGCGCTAACACTTTCCCGTCGGCAATACCCCAAATACTTAGTCCTAAACGTTTAAATTTTAGAACCCGGCCGCTTGAGCGCAACTGACGTCTTAAAGCAGATAAACTCGGCACTTTCTCATCTTCTAAAACAAGGGGCTTTATCGTTAAATTAGCAAACAAATTAAAATTGGGAAAATCTTTTATACTCTTCGGATAATGTGATAGGGCTTGTAAAATCGTTCCCGGCTTCTGGGCTGTAAATTTTTGCCCGCGTGTTTGCGCCCGACAAAAAGCGCCGAAGCGTAAAAGCCTTTCATCGCTCGTATACATCGTGCCACGGCAATTAGAACTCCCGCAGAAACAGGCGTGTAAAAGACCGTCCGGAGCGTCCGGATCAAAACTGTAGTCAATCGTTAACTCCTCACCCGGCCAAATTTTCCGTAAAGAAAAAAATAAAGTATGGCCATAATAAAAATAAGTATCGCAATTCGGAGCGCAGGAATGATTAAATAAATGAACTCCAGGTGCCTTCACGTCCACCGGGAAGATAGACAAACCGTTATCATTATAATCCATGGAATAGCAAGAATTATTATGCACTTTCTCAAGAGCATCTATTTCTTCGTCCTTAATAATACGGCCGATATAATCGCCGATTAAAGTACCGGCGGGAATTTCCTTTTGCGCAAAAACGCCCAGGCCTTTCTTTTTTGTTTTTCGAATTTGATAAAAATCTTGGGAAATAAGAAACATAATTTTATTTAAGTTGTATAAACTCGTATTGCGCTATTTTATCAAAATGCCAGAGAAGTTTCCAGCCGCAATCGCCCAGACCGGCGTCAAAATAATCCGCTCCGGCCTTAATGGCCAATTCAATATTTACTTTATTTAAATACTTGCCTACTCCCGGATAAGTTTTAAAACTCGTGCCGGTTATTAAATAATGCCAATTACCCTGATATAAAACTGCGAGCGAGGCCGCGATTGTTTCGCCCTGATGGCGCAGGCTTGTCAGGCGCCAATCAAATTTTGCGCTTGCAACGAGCTCTCGCCAAGCCTCTTTTTCCTTCGGGAGATATGATTCCTCGGCAAAATTATTAATATTTAAGGTAAAAAGCGTATCAAGATCGCTCAGATTATTAAGGATAATCTCGGGCTCCAGAGCTTCAACCGCCGCCAATTCTTTTTCCAGACTGTGTCGTCTTTTCGGTGATAGTCGATTCTTCAAAAAGTCAGCAAAACTATTTAAGCCCTTCAAGGGCAGAACATATTTATAGTCTTCTATTTTTAGCCCGGTCGTAAATTCGTCCTCTCCGGAAATATCATAAATCTTAACTTTGCCCTGACCATGCAGACTTTCGTAGAGCTTTTTAATAAGCGTTTCGTAGCCGCTTTTAACAAATACCCGATTTTCTTCACAAGGTTCTTCCGCAAACATTTCTTTTCCGCCCCAATCGCTGCTAACCTGCAACGGCATTAATCCAACCGGTTCTTTTTTATTATCTACCGCCTCATAAGCGGCTATAAAATACAAAGGGTACGGTTCATATTTATAAAAACCGTACCGAAAATCCCAGTCATCAAAGATAACCCGTTGTGGTGATAACGCCCGCCACAAAGCTTCCGCCTCTTTTAGGTCTTGAATTACTTGAATTTCTATCATATATAAATTACATGATATTCGGCTGCAGATGGTAATAGGGCGGATTATCTTTATAGCGCTTAATCGCCAAACGAATAATTTCTTCTAAGAAATCGCCGTAATCCATGCCGATCATTTCCGCCGAATCGGCGAAGAAGCCGCCATTATCAAGCGAGGGGTTCGGATTTAATTCGAGCACATAGGGATTATTATTCTTATCAACCCTAATTTCCACCCGGCCGTAGTCATGGCAATCTAATATTTTATAAGTATCAAGCGCAATTTCCCCGAGCAAGGTTTCCAGCTTCTTGCTGACGTTCTTGGGCGGCCGCTGGACGATGATTTTATCATAAACCGAGCCATCGGTGTATTTCGCTTCAAAAGGGTAAATATGCCAGATATCAGTCGGTAATTCGTCAAAAATTGAGCGTGAAAGCGGTAAAATACGTAAATCGTCTTTATCCATACCGATAATCGGTACATCATATTCATCGCCCTCGATATATTCTTCGATTAAAGCCGGGCGGCCGATTTCCTTAATTACCTTCTCTAATTGCCGGCGCAATTCATCCTTATCGCGCACGACGGACTCGTTAGTAATACCAATCGAATTATCGGTGTTAGCCGGCTTGACGATTAAGGGATAGCGTAAATCTTCCCGGACATTATCCTCTAAAGTATAAACATAATCCCATTCTGGCGTCGGAATTTTATGGAAAGCCAATAATTTCTTGACGCGAATCTTATCGATACATAGGCCCAAGGTAAAAGGATTTGAGCCCGTATACGGAATTTGTAAAGTATCAAAAATGGAAGCGGCGTGCGGTTCGAGCAAGCTTGAATTGTTAATACGTTCGCAGACATTAAATACTAAATCGACATCCGTATTTTTCAAATCATTAAAGGCCTTCGGCAGGTCATTGAAGTCAAAAAAAGTAATTTTATAACCTCTTTCCTTTAAATTCTTCTCGATATCCTTGCCGATAATCGTTAAATCATTTTCCACTACCGTTTCCTGATCGCCGGTATTCTCTTCATAAAGATTGCAGGCAATACCGATATGGAGATTGCGCTGATTGGAAATTTCCATACGCCGAATTTTTTCAATCTTCGAGCCGCGCTTTAAAATTTCTCGATTGATAACCGAAGCGGAAAACGGAGTTTTGCGTGCCGTCTTACCGATTGAAGAAGCGTGGTGGAATTTGGCCACTTCATAATATATTTCTTTTTCAGCTTCCTTTAGATTGTCTGAGGCGTCGAGCGGATTGATACCGGAGACCAGTAGCCAGCCTAAAAGCTCATAACCGTCCGGCGGGGATAAAACCGAGTCGCCTATTCGTTTATCGAATTGGAACTCCTCGACATAGGGTCGCTTTTTCAAATCTTCAGCGATATCAAGATTAACGAGAATGCCGGAGTGATCCGAAGAAAAGCTTTCCGCGCATAAATATTTATAAGGACTGGCCAAGGGTTCCCATTTCGGCAAATAAACGCCACAGGCTATTTTCAGGGCGCTTTCAATCAAATCGACCTTAAAAGCGGCTTTAATACTCGGATAAATTTCATCGCCTCCCAAGCGCAGATTAATTTCGAGCGGCATCGGGCCCTCATGGGTCGATTTCGCTTCAAAATGGATACAGCCATTTAAAACACCAAGCTTCTCCAGAGATTCATCAGCGAGCGCGAGTAGCTCCATTTGGTTTTTCGGCGGCAAATTAGACGGCGTCATACGAATCGTTTCAATAAAAAATGGCTCTTTCGTTTTGCCGTTATCAGAAATACCGCAAAACTTTATTTTTCCGTTCTGCACAAGAATATCCATATCAACCTCATCACCGTCGATATATTCTTCCACAAAGACATCAAGACCATCACTCAAAGCCGATTCAACCTTGGCTGAGATTTCTTTCTTGATATAGCTAAAACTTTCCCGAAGTTCCTCCTCATTATCAACCTTAACGACAAAAGCACTGGCCGCGCCATAGGCCGGTTTAACAACCAAGGGGAAATTAAAAGTCTTAATAATTTCTTCTAAATCCTTAATCGATTTCAACTCTTTGTGATGAATTGTCGGCAGGTTATTGTTTGCACAAAATTCACGTAAGAGATATTTATTACGAATTCGGTTGGCTATTTTATAGGGAACGCCGATTAAATGATGGCGGTCGGAAATCTTTGAAGTTAAAAGCACATCGTCCTCCCAAAAGGTCAAAACTCCGTCCAACTTTATTTCGGGATGATCCTTGAGAAAATTATCTAAAGCGGCCAAAGCCTCCGGATGATTAGCCGTGTCGGCAGAAATATGAAAATCGACATAAGGCTGAAGCGTGCTGGCCTCCTTGCCGAGAGTTATGATTTTGACACCAAAACCCTTAGCCTTCTTAATAAAAAATTTCTTGGTTGTATTGACGATTAAGACCGTTCGGCCATGCAGGCCCTGATGGTTTGGATCAGAATTTCCGTTCCCGTTCATAAATTATTTTATATTATATGTTACTCCAATTTCGATTATCACTTCACGATTACCCGCCGGCGTACTGGGCGAAGAAACCGCAGCACCGCCCATTCCGCCTTTGCCATAATCGGCGCCGGCATAATAAGGCTGAGGGCTGACCAAATTTTCATACCAGCCGGTGATATCTTCCAGATGAATCCCAGCGGCTGTTGCCAGGGCCGTACTCTTGCTCTTAGCGTCCGTAATGGCCGCTAAACGCGCCTGCTGCTTCAAATCGTTCATATTGGTCGCATCGAAGGCCAGGTTATTAACTTGATTCGCTCCCGCCTTAGAAGCGGCGGCGATAACGGCGCTTAATTTACCAGGATTCTGATCATAGCCGAGGACTTTAACTACCAATTGCTCATTGGCATTATAGCCGGAAACGACGGAGATATTATCCTTATAATCATACTGGGGGTAAAGAGAATAATTCTGCGTATCAATATTTTCGACGCCGATGCCCTGCGCTTTAATCGCGGCAATAATACTGGCAACTTTCGCGTTTAGTTGGTTAAGCGCTTCATCCGGCTTAGCTACTTTATCAATCTGGACACCAAGCGTGACCACGGCGATATCGGGGTTATAAGTAATCTTGCCTTGCCCTGTAACCGTCACTGAGCGGAATTGCTCATTAACAATCCGGTCGCGTAAAATCGCCACCGTAATTATACCGGCGAGCAGAAGCATCCCGATAATCGTCATGATGGCGCGGGGAGACTTCCAGGAAGTGGCGGGAAAGCCCGCTCTGTCGTTTGTTTCTGACATATTGTTTAAAAATAAATATTTATATTATTATAACACTTTCTTTAAAAACAACAATTATTTAGGCCGGATTTAATTCTGATGCGCTAAGCTTTATCTGGGCTTGAACCAATTCGGCATCGAGTTCAATATGGGCATTCTTAATTTCCCAAGCAATGGCGGAAAGGGCTTCAAAATATGTTTTACCTTCTGCCATCTTGGCGGAAATATTCGCAGTCGAGTAAATTAATTTTATATACTCGGCGGCGAGCTCATCCGGGAGCGCGCCTTCTTGATGATTAAACATTTCCAGAACTTGCTTAGCCTCGAAATCGTTTAAAGTTTTTAAAATATCGCGGGCCTTGCCGTTTATGGCAAAATTCTTGTCGGCGAGAATAATATCGCGAAATTCGGTAAACACATGGCCGAGTTCCCGTTTTGCCGCTTGTTCGTCTTTAGATAAACCATTTTTCGCTTCATATTTATTCATATAGTTCGTTTCGCTCGCTGACGCGGGCGCTTATTACTGCTTTAAATAATGCTCTCTTTCCGCCGGACTAAAATGCTCGATCGCATAGCGCAAAGCGGTGCGCGGAATATTTTTTATTTCCTTATCTAAAAATGTAGTGAGTTTTTTCTTGGAAACGCGTTTGCCAACTTCCCGAAGCATCCAGCCTACCGCTTTATGCATTAAATCATGTTCATCGCTTAATAGTTGTTTCGCGATTACTAAACTTTCATCGGCTCGCCCTTTTTGGATAAAAGCAAAAGTCGAAAGCATGGCGATGCGCCGCTCCCAAAGATTTTTGGAGCGCGCCAGCTTATGCAAAATCTCATCTTTCTGCGCGACTAAATAAAAATAATCACCAAGAATTTTCGGGGCCGATAAATCAACTAAATCCCAGTTATTAATCCGCTTCGTGTGGCGCAGATAAAATTTAACGATTTTCTCTTTTATTTTTTGATTCTCTGCCCCTTGATATTTGGCCACGAGAATTAACAAGGCGGCTAAACGGAATTCATGATACTCGCTGGCGAGCAGTTTACTTATGGCCGGAAAATCAAGATCAATATACTGCAAAGCGATTTTGCGTGTTACCGGCACCTTTATGCCCAAAAACACATCGCCCTCGCCATATTGGCCTTTTCCCGTCTTGAAAAAGCGCTGTAAATTCGCGGCTTGCGTTTTACGGCCGGCTTTTTTTAGCTCCGCACTAATTTTTCCTAACTTATCCATATTATTTACAAGCTAAGCTGCTAATTAAAAACCTTCACCCGTAACATTTTGCATTTCCGGGTTAGATAAGATCGGTTTATTCAAATCAACCACGCCCCGCCAAATCTGATCGCCTTTGCGGGCAAAAAAGATTAATTCCGTCTTGCTATTATTAACCGTCACGCCGTAAATGCGATCATAGGGCTGGCTTTCCCAAGTATTAAAAACGAGCATGTCCCCGCGGCTATCGCGCGCCTTATAAACAAAGTACTGATTATCCGGAGTAAAGAAATGCGGCTCAAAAATCCAATCATATACTTTCCCCTCTTTGCCATCAATAACGGCCAAAGACTTTCCATTAACCTTGGCGGTATAGGCAAAACGCTGACCGCTCGCGCTGAACTGCATGGAAAAAATATCGTCATAGGAAGCGCCGGACTGACCATTCAAGGCTAAGGTTTTTTTGTGAAATTTTGTGTCGTTAAAAATATAGGCGACCGATTGGCCGTTTGGGCTCATTAAAAAATTCAATTCATCCAAATTTTTCTGAGCGGTATTTAAACTGAGAAATTTAGCCTCCCGAGTCACCGGGTTCGCGGGTCTGACCCCAACCCGTCTCTCATTCTCTACCTTAAGCCCGGCGGAAACTACCAGGTTTTGACGTAAAGCTTCAAAAATCATGAGACGCGTCCAGACAAGTGTAAAAGCAAAGGCGGCCAGCAAAACAAAAAAGAACCAAAAATAAACCCGATTCTTTTTCCATTCGGTGTGCCACACGCGCACCACGCCTTTAAACGATTTTTTCATATTTTTAAAATATTTTATGGCTAAATTTTATGTTTAAATTTAATGTCTAATAATGATAATTTTTTTGACCCAGAATCGTGGCTGCTCGGTAAATTTGCTCGAGCAGAACAACACGGGCGAGCTCATGCGGAAAAGTCAAAGCGGATAAGGATAAGGATGGATATTTCTGATAAAGCGCTTCGCTAAAACCGAGCGCACCGCCGACCACCAGAATTAAAGGCGTTTTCTTTTCGAGCCAATAAGCAAATTCGGGCGAAGGCATCTCCAAGCCTCTTTCCGCGAGCAAATACATAATCGCTTCCGTTTGCTTGCTTAAATAATTTTCAATTTTTTCCCCTTCATAGTCTTTGGCTTTATCCCGCATTTTTTCCGAAAAAGCGACTGCTTCAAGCTCAACCATTTTAATACGCGCGTAAGGCCTTAAGCGCTTCAAATACTCTGCCGCCAAATGCGCGTATGATTTATCTTTTATTTTTCCGATAGTGAGAATTGTGATATCTAACATATATTTAGTATTCTACTAACGCGATCCCGATTTTACCACGAGCCGCTGGCGCCACCACCCCCGGAAGAGCCGCCCCCGAAACCGCCGCCGCCGCCAAATCCACCGAAACCACCACCCCCGAAACCGCCGCCTTTACCGCCGGGACCGCCGAAAAACCAGAAATTATTACCACCGCGGCCGACTTTAGGCGTTTTTGGCTTCGGTAAAACACGCGAAACCAGGTAATCCATAACCAGCCCGAAAAAACCGATGCCGACGGGAATAAAAATGAAATTTAAAAGTGTCCGAAAAAATATGACCGTGATTAATAAGCCGATACCGATACCAATCAGGCCTCCTTCCCACCAAGCGCGGCTTTTAGCTAAATGACGCCATAGCGCATTCAAGACGCCAAAAAGAATGAAGACGAGAAAAAGAAGCGCATTTAAATCCAAACCAGAAGATTTAAACGCGCTAAGCGCGGGCGATGCAGTACTCGCCGGTGCTTGATATTCCCCCTTGGTCGCGGCCATAATTTGATCGACAGCCGTATTTATACCGCCATTATAATCATTCGCTTGAAAGGCCGGCTTCAGAGTTTTGTTAATAATTTGATAGCTCGTTGCGTCGGGCAAAGCGCCCTCGAGTCCATAACCGACTTCAATTCGCATCAGGTGGTCACCCGAAGAAATAAGCAATAAAACGCCGTTGTCAGTTTTTGCTTTACCAATACCCCAATCCGTAAATAATTTATTGGCAAAATTTTCGATCGTATCGCCTTGCAGACTCGGAATGGTGACCACGGCAATTTCATTAGTCGATTCAGTATTGAACTGAATTAATTTTGCGTTCAAGCTTGCCGCCTGGTCCGCCGTCAGCAAACCTGCATAATCATTAACAAAACCAGCCGGTTTTCCCGGATTATAATAAGCCGCCGCCGAGAAAGCGGCCGATAAAACAACAATAATGCTAAAGATTAGAACAAAACGTAGTTTCATTGATAAGTAATTAGTTTAATTGCAAATCAACCTTAGGCGCTTCGGTCGCGGCCGGAGCTACTTGGAAGTATGCTTTTTCAGAATAATTATACATTGAGGAAATAACATTCATCGGGAAACGTTTAATCAGGATATTATAGGCTTTCACTTCATCGTTAAAGCGGCTTCGTTCCACGCTCACACGATTTTCCGTACCTTCAAGCTGCGCCATTAAAGTCTGAACCGTGTCGATTGATTTGAGCTGCGGATAATTTTCCATGATAGCGATTAAGCGTCCTAAGGCGCCTTCAACTTGCGTCGCCGCTTCGGCTTTGGCGTTAACTGTAGTCGCTCCGCTATAATTAGCACGGGCGGCCGCCAAGTCGCCAAAAACTTTAGTTTCTTGGCCCATCGCGCCTTTAACTGACTCCACTAAATTCGGAATTAAATCAAAGCGTCTTTGATATTGCACCTCAACTTGCGCCCATTGATTGTCCACCTGTTCGCTTGCGGTTACCAGCTTATTATACGAGGTCCAAAACCAGGCACCGACGATAATCACGACACCTAAAATAATTAAGAGAACTTTTTTCATAGTTTTTTTTGTTATTTTTTCTTTATTTATATTAAAATTTAGCTAATGTTATAATAAATTAGCATTTTTATTCCCTTCTATATTATGCTTTAATTTTAGCACAAAATTCACAAATAAACAATGGATTAAGCGCAAAAACTGAGCAAAATGTAACGTTTCAGTAATTTTTACGTATTATTAGATAACGAAATATATGAATAATAATCATTTACAGAAATCAACGACAAAAATGACCCCGTATAATAACGGCGGCGCTTTTGCTTTTATTGGCTTAGTCGACCGCAGCGTCGGGATTTCTACTTTTTGTTTATTATTTATCATTAACCAATTTATTACCCCCAATTTCTTACTAATACCAAGACCATAAAATAATATAATCAACAAATCGCTTGAATCCCGACGGAAACACCGCCGGGATTTTTTTATAAAAATAGAAAGGAGACCAATATGAAAAATCTCAAACTAAACAAAACGCACTCAATCACCCGCAATTATTTAATTTTGTCCTTTTTAATCATGCTTGCTTCATCCTTCACTTTCGCGACCTATATTCCCTTCCTGGTTAACCGGGCGATGAATCTTTGGCAAATTAATGTGATTAATTCCTTCTTCATGGCCACCATTATCCTTATGGAAATGCCAACCGGATCATTCGCCGATAAATTCGGACGCAATCGCTCAATTACCATAAGCTGCTTTCTACTGGCCGGCGCCACTTTAACTTATTTCATCGCTGATTCCTTTTGGCTCTTTATTCTTGCCGAGGTAATTGCCGGACTGGGGAAAACTTTTGCTTCAGGCGCTCTTGAGGCCTGGGTGGTCGATTCCTTAAAGGCGGCAGGCCAATATGAACTTAAAGAAAAGCTTTTCCGCCAGGAAACTTATTGGAGCTCGGCCGGAGTAATCATCGGCAGCCTAATCGGCTCATACGTCGGTAACTATAATTTGGCCTGGCCCTGGCTAATTGCGGCCGCGCTTTCAATAGCCGTTGGTATTTATTCCTTCGGCCTGCGCGAGCCCAAGCAACTTGTTCATAGCCAAAAAGCGGCCCCGGGTTTTACCGAACAAATAAAAATTGCTTGGCGCCATGGTTTCGGCAATAAGCAAATTATTAGCTTCATGGTGCTCGGCGCAATTCTCGCTCTCGCGATCCAAGCTTTAAACATGCAATGGACGATTGTTTTCCAAAAAAGTTATCATCTCGAAACTAAGTACCTCGGCTGGATATTTATCGGTATCGCCCTCGCCCAAGCTTGGGGCGGAAATCTTTCGAAGTATAGCCAGCGTTTTTTCAAGAATGAAAAAAAATCATTGGCCATTACTCAAGTCGCCACCGCCATCCTCATTATTGTTATCACGCAAATTAGCGGCTTTGTGTCCACTTTGATTTTCTTTCTTCTTCACGAATTAACCCGTGGCGCTTTCAAACCCCTAAAGCAAAACTTCTTTAATGATCAATTATTATCGGAAACGCGGGCGACGGTTTTGTCTCTCGATTCGATGATAAATAAAGTGGGAAGTTTAATCGGCTTACTCGTTAGCGGTTTCTTGGCCAATAGCTATTCAATTAATATCGCCTGGCTGGCCTCAGGGATATTTCTGCTCGGCGCTTCACTCCTATTTTTTCTGCCTCGAACGAAATAACAAAAGACTCGCTTAAACGCGAGTCTTTTTCAATTTCTTAATTTCTTCTCTTAATTTGTGAGGCTATTTTTTATTTAACTGGAGCTTTCTGAGTAGTCGTGCCGCCCGTCGCCGGAGCGCTCGGTTTCGTCACTGTAGTCGGAACGCCGCCAGTAGTGGACTGAACCTCGATATACTGCACACCTTGAGTCGGAACAGCCTGCGCATTCCCCATCATAAAGTAGCGCCCATCATTAGAACCGCGAATCGGCATTTCCGTGCGAAAACCGCAACTGCCGCCATTGCCATAACGATCAAAATTATTATAACGAGAACCATGTCTTGCTCCCATGGCCGCGCCAATACAGAGCAAGAGAATAACCACAAAAAATACTACAATCGCCTTAATTAAATGGTAACCCATATGAGCGCAGTGATGCCCGTGGCAGCCCATGCCATGACCATGGTGCCCCGAATGCCCCTCATGGTGCAAATGGTGCTCACCGTGATGACCGGAATGAGAATGCTTAGCCTCAGGCATAGCTGCTCCGCCTGACACGACTGGTCCATTTTCAATTTTGTTTTCTTCCATAAATTTTATATATAAAATTAGCTTTTTAAGCTTGATAAACATATATACGCGGATATTCGCCTTTTTCTTCGAAGCGGATCGCCCGACAATAGACAAGGCGCGAGATGCGATATATAGTTATAAGGGTGCTAATAAATAAATCTAAAAATCAAAATTTATGGCCAGAATAATCGGACGGGGGTATTCCTTTAACGACGTACTAATTTCCCCGAAATACAATAAAATTATTTCCCGCCGGGAAGTAAAATTCGAAACGCAGGTTACCAAAAACTATAAACTTGATATTCCGATTCTGGCCGCGAATATGGATACAATCTGCGAAAGCGAGATGGCGATTGCCCTGGGCCGCTTGGGCGGTCTCGGCGTTATCCATCGTTTTCTGAGCGTTTCCGACCAGGCGAATGAAGTCAAGAAAGTTAAGGACCAAAAATTACTGGCCGCGGCCGCTATCGGCGTTAAAGATTATGAAGAACGTATGGTAGCCCTAAGTGCCGTCGGCGTAAATATTGTCGTGCTTGATGTCGCGCACGGCCACTCGAAACGCACCGGAAAAACTTTAGATTTTATAAAACTTAATTATCCGGCAATTGATGTGATTGTCGGCAATGTTGCCACGAAAGACGCGGCCGAATATTTTATCAGTAAAAAGGCGGACGGAATCAAGGTCGGTATCGGCCCCGGTTCGGCTTGCACGACCAGAATCATGACTGGTGCCGGTGTTCCCCAAATAACGGCTATTATGGACGTTTATGAAGCGACCCAGGGACGCGTGCCGGTTATTGCGGATGGCGGAATTAAATGCCCGGGCGATTTGACTAAAGCCATCGGCGCGGGTGCGGATACGATTATGAGCGGCGCGATGTTTGCCGGTACGGATGAAACCCCGGGCGACTTTGTCATCAAAGACGGCCAAAAATTTAAAGAATATCGCGGGATGGCCAGTTTCCTGGCGACAATAAAAAAATTGGAAATGGATGGCCAAAAAATTGACGAAGATGTCCACGTTGAAGGTGAAGCGACTTTAGTCCCCAGCCGCGGACCGATGGCCAAAATTATCCACCGCTATCTCGGCGGTCTTGCTTCGGGCATGACTTATGTCGGCGCCGCCGATATTATATCCCTGCGCGGCAAGGCTGATTTCATTGAAATTTCCTCGGCCGGTTACGCGGAAAGCGTGGCTCATGTTTTTACTAAATCGGATATCTAATTTTCCCTATATCTAATTTCCTCTACTTATTTAAAAAAAAGAGGTCGAGTTTGCTCGACCTTTTTTGTATCTTTTTGATTTACAATTTTTCTACTGATTGGCAATTTTTAAATGCTCACGACGATAGAATGAACGATGGCTCTTCTTCTTACTTGAGTTGTCATTGTTTAGAGCTCGAATATTGGTAAGATAGGGCTCGACAATTATTTTATTTTCATTGTCGATGCCACGAGCTAATATCCTGAAAAGATTATCATTGCTAAGCATCTTAATTTTCTCATAAGACTTAAACGGTTCGAGCTTAAGCCTGAATTGATGCAAGACGTAATTGAGACTAGCAATGATTTTATGATCGGGGTTCTTTTTATCTAAATCGAGCCCTTCAAAATTCATCTGCCTGATAATCAACAAATTAGGATCATTGACCGACAGCAATGAGTCGATCTTACGAATTGTTTCGCGAACGGCGAGCGAAATCTTACGATGGCATTTCAGCTTATCCAACTCTTTAATGCTGGTTAAGCTGATGCATAGTAAATTGCCACCTTTACGTAATTTGTCCACCGCCTCGGGACAAACGATAACGTTAGTGTCAACGAATACGATACTCTTGATTTCTCTTTCTACTTCAAAAGTTTTCCCTTTAGACATTCCGTCTCTTTTTGAGTTAATACTAGTGCGTTAATTTGTTATTTGTTAAAGAATTATTATATTTTTATCTTAAACTCTTTAATAAAATTTTGCAATAATATTCGCGACTATCTTTGACTAGCGACTAAAATTACCATATACTGAAGCCAGATTAATTATATGCAAGTTCCCCACCGCAAAAAAGAAACTTATATAAAACCCAAGCCGGATCCATATTTGACCGAGCTTAAATTTATCGAACTCAAAAATGAATTGGCGCACCTGCTAAATGTCGTGCGCCCGCGGGAATCGACTGAAGTGAAACACCTCGCTGAAATGGGTGATTTTTCCGAAAACGCCGGCTATCAATTCGCCAAGAGTCGTTTGCGCGGAATTAACCAAAGAATTCTTGATTTAGAATATCAACTCAAAAATGCCGTGATTTTTCAACCCAACAAAAATACCCAAGTCCTGGGACTTGGGCATCGTGTGACCGTTGAAATTGACGGTCAAGAAAAAACTTATACAATTCTGGGCGGTACGGAAACTGATCCGACGGCCGGAGTTATTTCTCATAATTCGCCGATCGGCGCGGCTCTACTCGGCCACCGCGTCGGTGACTGCGTTAAGGTTAAAATTGGCGAACGCGAACGCGAATATAAAATTATTAAAATTGCCTAAACTCGGAAAATAATCCGGACAATTACTCAAAAGAATAGCCGCAAGTCGCTTTGGTTAGGCATTCTTTTTCCGTCCGCGGATATTTGCGACAATTAAGCGATCTCATATTATAAACCGTGCAATAACTTTTACCATCCGCACTATCTTGCAAAAAGGGACAACGGGTCGGCAAATAACAACATTTCCCACAATTGTGGCATTCGCCCTGTCTATTTTTTGCCACCGGCCAAAAAGCAGTTACGGTCCGTTTCAATTTAGTCAACCAGGTATTTTTATTCATTTCTATTATTTAGCTTTTAAGCCCTGTCTTCAATAAACTTGAGAAGGCGCAAGCGATGGCCATCGGTTTCTCGATTTAACTTATGAAGAACTTCATTAATTGCTTTAATTTTTGTTGAAAAAATATTAAAATTATTTTTTTCAATCATTGACTGCTCTAAACTTAAGGAATTATTAAGCGCTTCCTTAAAAGTAATATCAATCTTGCTGGCCTCATCAAGGCAATCGTCGACAAATTGACCGACATACGCAAGTATAAAAGGCGCATTGTCCGATATTTGCCACTCATCATAATCATGACCATAGTGCCTGTCTAAATCAGCCAAGAGAGCGGCATGTCTTTTTTCGTCTTTCGCTAAACCGTCCCAAAGCTTGGCTTGGGCGGGAAACTTATCGGCATAAGCTAAATATAAAAGCGCGATTTTGTTTTCATTCTCGGAAAATACCGCTAAAATATTTTCTTTACTTATATCGACCATAACTATTTTACTTCGTAGACCAGCGTTACTTCGACCTTAATTTCATTTTGGCCGGATTGGATACTTGGGGCTGCAATCGCGCCGGCGCTGCTGTCCTGTAATTCAATTTTAGCGTTCGTATAACCGAAGGCAATCGGCGGTGTCGGGTCGGCATTTTCATAAACGCTCTTTACTTCTCCTAATTTCATGCCGGATTGTTTCGCGATTAAAGCCGCCTTCTCTTGTGCTTTTTGAATCGCGAGTTCTCTCGCCTGATTCTTTAAAGCAAACTCATCATCAATTGTAAAATTAATGTTACCGACTTGATTAGCACCTTTTTCAGTAGTTTTGGCAATCACGTCGCCGATCTTAGTTAAATCTCTAATTTTTAAAGTTAAAGTCTGGGTAACCTGATAACCGACCAAAACTTGGCCTTTATCATTCGTATAGTTATAAACCGGGCTTAGATTATAGTCAGCCGTTTGCATGTCCTTATCTTCAATGCCCAGCTTCTTTAATTCAGCCACGATTTCGTTCATTTTATTCGTGTTCTCCAAGGTAGCTTCGGCTGCGGTTTTTTTCGCCTCCGTTTTTAAACCCACTTGGATATTAGCGATATCGGCTTTCGCATAAACTGTGCCCGAGCCAACAACCGAGAAGCGGTCAGGATTATTAACTTTATTGGCCATGACTAAGGCGACAATAACTATCGCCGCGACCGCGAGCGTTAATAAGCTCGCCAAGAAAACGTAACTTTTTTTCATATTTTTTAAATAAATTATAAGAAAGCGAAAATTATTTGAACCCGACAATCTATCGACTGATTCATTTTATCATATGCACCCCTAAATTAAAAGCGCTAAGTTTGAGTTTTTTATTCGCTCGGGGCAGCGAGCTGAAGCCACTCATAAAAAGTCGCCGCGTCGCCATTAATGCTAAAAACAACCGTTTTTATATCAGAGAATTGCTTTAGCGTCGTCGTCATTTCGGCTAAAAGCTGAGCGCTCCCACAGCTGGTGCTGGCATTAGGGATTAGCAATCTAATATCTTTTAAATCAACTTTCGCCGTTCCATTTTCTACCACCACATTATTTAAAATATCTACGGTCGCTTCGGAAAACCATGAATAATAACCCTGAGCCTTATCGTCAGCGCTGGGACCCTTAAATAATTCCTGCAAAGCCAGGTTGGGATTACTATCCGTTCCGGCAATAAGGTGCTCGCGCGGATAAACGGCGGCACAATCGGCTGCATTCGGATTAAAATTAGAATTGCCAAAATAGAGACTAACACTGGGCTTAAGCTCATTCGGGCTCGTCGTTGCTTCGCTTGGACACGGCGCAAATTCACAATTCGGTCCCGAGCGTCCGACCGCTGACCCATCCGGACAAATTTTCGCTTCCATGGTGCAGGCGACTGGACCATTAATCTCATTTCCCTCCTTCTTCGGCAGGGGGTTTTTCAAACTGCAGGCGCTAAGCAGAAATAGGCTTAGAATTATGACTAAAAATAACGGCTTCTTCATAAAATTATGATTAAAATTAAACGGCCATGAGCCCTAAAATTATAATTGTATTTTAGCAAATTTAGTGCGTCTTGATAAGTGCCTGAATGACAATCTATCATTGACGCTTCTACAATATTATGCTAATGTTTTCTTTCAGGAAATAACTGTTTTCTTTCGAGAAATTAATCGATCTTTAAAAACACAATCAATATTAGCCACACAATACTAACTCCAAAATTAATGTACCATGAATGACGACAGACTTTACCAGGAAAACAAAGAAGCGCTCCTATCGCTTCTAAAAATGGGCATGCCGGCCAGAGTAATCGAAGAGTATTTTCAAATAAGCTCAGCGACGGTTTATAATTACGTACAACGATTACAAAACAACCGGGAATTTACAATGGCTATGCAGGCAACAAACCATGCAATTCCCCGAATGCTTGCCCTACTGACACATCTTAAAATCGGCCGATCTACGCAACCCTGGATTTCATTAACTAAAGTTGATAAACAAATCCTGGAAACAATTCTTGATAAAGTTCTGGAGAGCGAAAGAATTATTAACGTTTTAGAGTATGCCGAGCGACCACTCTTGAAATTCCTGCGTTTCGAGTTTGGCCCGGAAATTCCAATCGGCTACTGTGACTTGCTTAATTACTTAAACCCGGGAATTAGCTATCCCGATGATCTTGCGGTAAAAATTTGGCGCAGCCATCTTAAAGATTTGGCCAACGGCACAATTGAACTTCATTATTTTCCAACCCTAAAGGCCTGGCAAGAAGCGACTATCAACCAATTGCTGAATAATTTAGGCAATTTAATTCGTCCCTTTATCCTGCCGATCCTGCCCGACGCTATTGTCGAAAAAATTGAAAATATTTTTTTTCCGACCTTACCGCCGAAAGAGGTAAAATTATTGAAAAAGTATTTTGGAATTAATTGCGAGAAGTTGAGTTTATCGCAAATTGCAGCTGAAGATGGTCTGAGCTCGCAACGCGTAAATCAAAAATTCCATGCGGCCATCAGGCGCGCCAAAAACGCGCATCGCCTTGAACTTATTCTCGCTATTCCCCTTACCTGGGAAAAGGTGATATCGCTTATCCCGGTGAAGCCTAATGGTAATGCCGAACCGCTTCCGCCATCTGAAGCCGCCCGCCTTCTCATCGTTGACTTAGACTTATCCACTCGAGCGCTAAACTGTCTACGGGCGATTGATGACGTCACCTATCTCGGCGATCTGTCCGATTTCTATGTTGACGAATTACTTAACTATCGAAATATGGGAAAGAAGACAGTCGACGAAATTAAAGCCGTTATGAAAAAATATGGCGTTCCTTTCCGAAAAAAAAATAAAAAACTCCAGTAATCTAAAAACACAAAAGGCCGCCCCTAAAGGTGGCCTTATTTATTAAAAAAATAGCGAGATGATAAGTCTCGCTTTTGTTTTGTTTTGCTTTTTAACCCGGAACTTTTTAGGCGATATCTTGACCATCCAAAAGGCGATCAATTCTCGTCAGTAAACAGGTATTTCTGGGTTCAGTTCTGAACTGAGCCAAGACTTCGAAATGCTTATCATTCGGCTGATTAGCCAAGTTATAATAAGCTTGCATCCGCATTTTTTTACCCCGGTCTTTTAGAGTCTTTAATAAAAATTTTTCTCCTTCCTTTTGAGGGTCATCACCGTTTTGGCAACAGGCACCGAGTTCATTAAGTAGAGAAAGTTTGCGCGTTAATAGCAGGGTTCCCTTTTTAAACCACCTTACTATTTCCCGGGGCGGGATTTGGGTCGTTCTTGATAATTTTTTCATCTTACTCGTTTTGGAGGATTTATGACGGATTAATAAAGCATTATCGTGTTGTTAATTTGTAAAAAATCTACCATCATATTTTGCTGTTGTCAACCCCAGGGTCGTAAAAATATATCCTTCCATATCTATTTAGCCTTAATAATGCTATGCTTGACACCCAAACATAAAAATATATGAAAAACAAAATTGTTCTGTATTTGCTTATCGCCGCGACCCTATTTTCGCCCGCGCTCGTAAATGCACAATCTTACTTTGATTTTAACTGGCATGACACGCCCACTATCACTCCAACCGGTTCGCCGGATATTATTTTCCCGGTTCAGGGCGGGGCCAGCTTCTCGGACGACTTTAGCGACCCGCGCACTGGTCATACTCACGAAGGCAATGATTTAATGGCCCCAAAAATGACCCCGATTCTGGCCGCGCGTGGCGGTCGGGTTACTTTTGCCCCTATGACCGAGCCGAGCTACGGCTATATGCTTTCAATTGCCGGTGATGATGGCTATAAATACAATTATATCCATATCAATAACGACACTCCGGGGACCGATGACGGCAAAGGCGGAGCCCAAAATGCCTACGCGCCCGGAATTCAAGCCGGCGTGACAGTAACTCAAGGCCAGGTAATAGCTTATGTCGGCGATTCCGGCAACGCCGAATCGGTCGGTTCTCATCTCCATTTTGAAATTCGCCTCCCAGACGACACGGCAATTGACCCCTATCCTTTCCTTAATATCGCTCTTAAAATCAACGGCTATGATGCCAAAGGAGCCAGCGCGACAAGTCCAACTATTAACGCCGACAAGGGGCTGCTCGCTGTTGCCACGAGCACCACTTTTTGTGAATCGGGTTCGCTCATCCGTATCCCGGAAATATCTTCAGTCTATTATTGCGGCGCGGACGGTAAACGCTATGTCTTTCCTAACGCTCAAACTTATTCATCCTGGTATAAAGATTTTTCGACCGTAAAAACCATTAGCCTTGAAGAAATGAGTAAAATCGTTCTGGGCGGAAATGTTACCTACCGCCCCGGCATTAAATTATTAAAAACCCAGATCGACTCGCGCGTGTACGCCGTTGATCATAACGGATCTCTGCGCTTAATGACGACACCGGCCATTGCCGTTAAATATTATGGCTTGGCCTGGGCGAAGAATGTCGATGATATTCCAGAATCATTTTTCTTGAATTATAAAGTCGGCGCACCGGTAAATAATTAATAAATAAAAAAAGCCAAACTATGTTTGGCTTCTCAAGCGTGTTTTTTATTTTATTTTGTTTTTTTGCTTTTCGCCCGGGGGCTTAGAGCAATTTTTGTGGCTTCGGCCGCCGCCATTAATTTCCGTCCATCAGCACGTAATAATGGAACTGCCTCAGCGATGAGGAGCGGTTGCAGTCGAGCGATCTCTTTCCGGATTATTTTATCCAGAGATTCGGGACCACCTGCGGCCACAAGTTTACGTGCGTGCCGAATAAATTCACTGCCCCAAGCGGGTAGTTCTTTTTTTTCTTTTTCGGAGCGCTCCTGCAGCAGAATCGAATACAATGAATGAACTCGCGCTTCACCCGGGTAATCATAATCGTGGTAAAGATCATAGTTTCCAAGGCCCGACATGATCTGCTTAAAAATTACCTGCAAATCCTGAAAGTTGTAAGTAAATTCTTGCGTTCTTTCGTATTCGATTTCTCTTTGCCTGATGCTTATAACCTGCTTGTTAAGGCAGGTCGTCAGAATTATCCGCGGATATTCCTGTTTCCCGGGAATAATGACGACCAGCAAAATATTATACTGACCGATGGAAAATTCATACATGACGCTTCCCCGAAAAGGTTTAAGTAAAATTTTTGACAGATCGTTTGCTACGGTTGCCTGACCAGCGACAGTAAACATTTGGCCACCGGATAGCTTCTGAATTCTTTTTAATAGACTTGTTAGCCTATTTCTCATTTTTTGAATGAGATAACCTTCAATAATTTGTGTTTTCGTCATTTTTCAGTAATTTTGGAGTTTTGGTATTTTATTAATTAATAGATTAATTTATCAATGTATTTTTAAAGTTCTAATCAATAAATTAATGTATCATTATATTAAACATTTGTCAATCTACTAACGAATTCAGAAGTCTTTATTGACAAATTGTTCAAAATATCATAATGTCTGAGCATAGTTAACATATTTACGAACCTTAAAAACTGATACCATGAGAAACAAACTCATTATCGGCAATATTCCGGGGCACAAGGATGTTTCCGGGGTATTATTTGATTTCCTGAAAAAATGGAATCGAACAATTAACCCAAAGCAATTAGCCGCCTTTCTGCAGAATATAGATGCTTGGAGCGGCCAATTCTTGGTAAATGTACCGAAAGATTACGACGGCTTACTGGACGAATTAAAAATTCAACTCTTAAGTGGAGCCAAGTCGATCTTCCAATTCAAGCTCTTCGTCAAGGGGCAGGACTATCTCAATCCCTGGCAATGCCAACTTGAAGCAATTACGGCTTTTTATCAAGAAGTTTTTAATCTTGAGATAAGTCTCAAAGCCTACGAACCGCGCTTTACCGTTACTGACAATTTTATGTATTTTCCTAAAGAATTATGTATTAGCGATGACAAGCTCTTTGATTTATGGGAAATATATCGCAATGGTAATCTCGCCGGGCAAATACGCGATCTCGGCTTGCGCCGCTCTGAACCAATCGGCCTTAATTATGGCGTACAGACCAAAAGACTTCTTCAGTATAATTTGCGCTCTAATACTTCCGACTACATTCTAACTTACAAAGAAAAGTATGTCACCGAAGACTTAGGAGAAATTTATCGTTTTTCCTATGATTTACAGTACAAACCAGCTGTCGTTGACCAGGGCGGAATTACGCTACGTGAAGCTTTTATTTTATGCATGTTTGAATTCTGGAAAAAATCGCAGTACTTCAGCCCCCGCAAAAACCAAGAAAAATACCTTGCGATTCCCTGCTACGGCTCAGTTTGCGCCGATATTTTTTCCGAAAAAGACCGCGTGCAAATACCGATAATCATTCTCACACCAAATGATATCCAGTCCACCTGGGCATCGCAGAAAAAAAATATGCCTCGCTTTAAACTGGCAAAAATCTACCAGGGTGAAGATTGGTATTTACTCTAAAATATCAAAAATATAGAAATTCTCTACAGGCCCTAAAAAAGCCTGTTTTTTATTAAAAGAAAATATTCCTATTTGCGTAATATTCTTCAGATAGATATAACTCAAACAAATTCAATGAGATATGGGATAAGCGTGCCTAATAAAATTAAGCGATTATCAAATATGAATAAATACAAAAAGGTAGCAATAAATATTGCTATCATAACGATAATTCTCAGCACCGGCTTGAGCGCGAGTTGTGTAACGAATATAGGCGTGGCCAGCGCCGATGCTCCTGAGTCGGATATAAACGTATTAGCCAAAGAAAATTCAAAACTTTCTGCGGAAAAACAAGCAAAAATTCTCAACGCCTTCGAAAACAATGATTACGGAACCTGGGTTAAATTGGTGGGACAAAACAATAAAATAAATAGCATCATTGACCAGGCCACTTTTAACAATTTCGTGATGGCGCGCAACGCAGCGCGAAATGGCCAATATAAAAAAGCTCTCAAAATTACCGAGAGCCTTAAAAAAGGATTGGCTAATAAACTTGCCTAAGCGGCCGAGATGAAAGGTCCAATTATAGACCTCTTATAATTTCGACATATAATTCATTAAATTTTTCTTCTACTTTTTGCCAAGTATAATTTTTGGCGGATTTTAGTGCGTTAATTTGCAGTTCAGACTGCATTTTTTTATTGTCGAGGAGCAGGCAGACTTTAGAATAAAAATCGGCGCTCTTACCCGCTGCCGCGAGCAAACCGTTCTCGCCGCTAATAACAAGCCCGCGCGATCCGCCGGCGTCAGCCAGGATCGGAACCAAACCAGAGGCAAGCGCTTCCAGACTTACGTTACCGAATGTTTCGGTCGCCGATGGAAATAAAAAAATATCGCTGGAGGCGAAAGCTTCTGATAAACTTTCTCCCTCAAGATGACCTAAAAAAATCGCGCCAGGCATTAGTGTTTCGAGTTCCCTCCGCGCCGGCCCATCACCGGCTAAAACCATTTCAAAATCAGAGCGGCTCTCGCGCAATAAATTATACGTGGCCGCCAAAGAACGTAATTCCTTTTCCCAAGTTATTCGCCCGGCATATAAAATAATTGATTTTTCTCTGCCGGAATTATTTTCTTTGGAGATAATATTTCGGCGCCACTCGCTGGAGCGAAAACTCGGATTAAATTTAGCAGTATCAACTCCCCAGGGAATAGTATGAACATTTTTAATACCACGGCTTTCAAGTTCAGCACTAACAGACTTCGAGGGCGTACTGACTAATCTCATTTTATTATAGAGGCGACGAAATATTAACCAGATGAACGGCCGCAAAAAACTTAGGTGATAATATTTGAGATAACGCGCGAAATCTGTATGATAAGTCGCGACAATCGGAATATTTCTTTTCTTGGCGTATTTCACCGCCGCCCAGGCTAAAGTATCCGGGCTATGCACATGAATAATGTCCGGCCTAAACTCATCTAACTTCCGTGCAAAACCGCGCATGCCCGGATAAGGTAATTTATATTCTTTGTAGAGGGGAAAAACCATGGCGGGAACGGTAATAATCGGCACCACTAAAGTTTTTTCGTCTTCTTCCGCCAGTCCGGTTATAATTATCGTTTCATTTCCCCGGGCTTGTGCTTCGCGAATAAGCGCCAAAAGAACACGCGTCACCCCGTCTTCTTTTTTTAGTGTCCCGAGAAAATAGGCAATTTTCATAATCTTAATTTAATGGCTTTGCCTTATTATTAAATTTTCGACGCAGATACGGAATAATATAAAAAACTAAAATTATGATTAGGGCGACAATGGCCAAAACCTGCCAAAAACTAAAGTAGGCGATAAATTTTGTCCATTCGGGACCGAGTAAGCGACCAGCTAAAACATAACCCCCGCTCCAAAGTATCGCTGATAGAACAACTGAGACAAAAAATTTAGGCGGCGGAATTTTTAATAAGCCGGCCGCTACCGAGGCATAACCGCGCAAATAAGGCAGCAGGCGTCCGAGAAATACTCCCCAGGCACCGCCTTTGGCCACGCGTATTTTTAAACGCTCGATTTTGGCTACCGGCAACCAACGCGGGGCATGACGCAAAATACGCTCACCAAAATAATAAAAAACTCCGTATAGAACGGAGGTGCCAATAATGTCAGCTGAAACCCCGGCCAAAAGAATAAGTGGAAAACTTAGCTCTCCGGTCGAAGCGAGATAGCCGGCAAAAAGCAGAATGACTTCATTCGGGACCGGATTAGGCATGCCCAGCTCCTGCAAAAAAATTAAAGAAAAAACAGCTACATAGCCGTGTCCAATTATATAAGTTGCGAGCTCTGGTGGGAAAACCATTGAATTCAATTTAAATTATTTAATCCTGTTAATTATTATGTTCATTGAGTCCATAGCGGAAAATATCATAATCTTTCGGAAATATATATTTCGCGATTTGCAGAATCGTATAGGTAATAAAGAAAGCGGCAAAAACATCGATTGAGTAATGCATATGGCCGAGCAAAACGACCGCCCCGAAAAATAGCGAAGACACTAAACAAAAAGCTCTTAAATATTTAACATCCCAAAATAATAGAGTCATAAGAAAGGGCAAACCGGTATGGCTCGAGAAAAACAAATCTTTCCCGGTTGTAAAAACGCTAAAAAACCCCGTGCTGATTATTAAATTCTGATCCGGAAAGGGGCCGATATGTGTCATGCTAATAAAGAAGGAGCGGATAAAAAGAAAAGCGGCAATACTATTAAGGGTAAAGGGTAGCTTTTTCGGCTCTAAAAAAATAAAATAAATACCGACGATCACCCAAAATATCACCGGCCCATAAACGAAAATATTGGCCACATCAAGCACAGGGAGATTGCTCAAAATAACATCAGTTACCGAGGCGCTCGCGCTCTCGGTCGCGTAGATAATCGCGAAGTAGGTCATCGCCACGCCGATGAGTAAAAACAGAAAAGATAGCGCTACTCTCAAGAAATACTTTTTATTCTTAAGATAGCTTAAATATTTTATGCGCCAGTTTTTCATATGAATTAAAATTAGCCGAGCCTTAATTATGGATTAATTATAGCCTAAAAGCAGTAATTATAGAAGTTTATTGGCGGATGATGAATTATGATATAATAACTATAGACACTAAAAATCGTCTTATCGAAGACAATTAATAAGCAAATATTATGAAAATAGATTTTCCTTTAGCATCAGACGGTAAATATCATCAATATTGCCAAAAATGCCATTCTGAAAATATTGAACGAATTTTTGAAAATGAAAAAACTTTTTATCTCTGCAAAAGCTGCGGCACTAAATCTCCCCGGCTTATTGTTATTGACCCGAAAATTATCTGGTGGATAGACAAAGAAACCAAAGAATATTGGCACGAAAGCGTAGGCGTTTTTGTTTTTAATCAACTCGGGCAAGCTTTATTTTTCGAACGGATTATTTATCCGTTTGCTTTCACGATACCGGCAGGACATTTAGACGTCGGCGAAGACTTTGAGACAGCCGCCAAAAGAGAGCTCAAAGAAGAGGCGGGGATAAATGTATCCGCTCTTAATCTTTTTGTAGAGGAAAATATTAAAGGTGACGGTTGCCGGCGCGGTGCTGATTATCATAAATGGCATCTTTATACCGTAAAAATTAGTGCAGTCGCTAATATAAAAATTAACGACGAAGGCATAAAGCCAGTCTGGCTTTCTCTTGATGAGGCCCTACAAAAGGATCTCACCTATCCTGTTCGGTATTTTATTGAAAAATATGGACAAAAACTTCTGGAAAATTAATTTTATAGGTAAAGAAAATTTTAATCTAAAATAAAAAAAGGAGGTGGGTACCTCCTTTGAATTTCACTTTTTTTAAATTTTTTTAGCGACTAGCTTTGTTGGCTATCAGCTGAGAAAACTGATCAATTTTTTCTTTGTCCTCCTCGTCTTGATAGTTTTCCTCATCCTCTTTTTTGTGCTCAGACAAATACTTAGCATAGGCAACGGCTACAAGGCTTTTCCAGGATTTTTCATCTACTCCAACGGGTGAACAGTAGTAGACATCAATATAGTCATGCTCACCTTTTTTTGGTTCTTCGTATTGCCAAGGTGCCAGTACCATCTGGTCGATGCGGAACGAAGCGTTATTAAACATAAACTCGGTAGTCGTGCTTAGTGTTAAAATTACGTTGACAATAATCCAGGCAACGAGTGCAATCCAGTATTCATAAGCGCGCCCTGACTCCAAAAGATTAGCATCTTCCTTTATAAAATATATATAGATGATGCCAACAATAATGGCGGGAATAACGCCGCGATAAAATGAATTGTCATTATCCGAATCGTCGATTTCCGGACTGTATTTGTTTTTTAGCAGTCTCTTGTATTTAAGCGGAAAATATATTGCCCCATAAATAAAGTGACCGAGATACATAACAGCGGCCATCCATAAGAATGTTGCCGGCCAGCCAATTGATGTTTCAGAGCTATACCCAGTAGTAGTTGTTTGCAAATAGTAAATTGACCCCGTATATTGAGCCGGGATGAGAGTAGCAGCAACCAAGGCGATTGCGATCAGAAGATAAGCATAGGAAATTATAGCCTTTCCATTTAGCTTTGCGATAATTTTTTCAATCTGAATTTCGGTTTCCATTATTTAAGAGTTTATTTGGTGAATATTCCGTTATTTATTTATTTAATTTTCAAAGATCTTAACGATAAAATATAGCATATTAGTAAATATTTGTCAATAATATTCTAATAATTTTGCTATTTTTAGCCCTATACCACCCCTCCCAAATATGGAATCGCCAAGCGCTTGCGCATGGTTTCACCTTTAAATAAATCCCCTTTTCTTTCCGTCGCCCTTTGCCTCTCGCCGCCATGCTGCGCCTTAGTCATGGCGGAAAAACTGGAACCGAGGAATAAAGTATGCTTGCCGTAGCGTCTTGATATGCCGTCCACGCTCCCGAATATTTTCGAAATTTTTTCGGCCGTTAAAACTTCATTAAATAAATCGGCCTGGCGAGAAGTATTTTCTTTTAAATCCATCATGACGATGCCGGAGGCACGAAATAATCTTCCTGATACAAAAACGGAAGCAAAATACTGATCAATCATTTTAATAATTTCAATCGGATTATCCGTCGGCCGGATAAGTTTAACTTCATATCCCTGGTAATGAAAATCCTGCGTCTTCAAGAAAAAAAATATCTTAGCGGCCGCTAACTGGTAGCGGCGCAATTTAATACAGGCGTTTTCCACGTTTTTCGAAAGCTGACTAAAGATATATTCCCGGTCCGTCGAAGGCGGTGTAAAAGTTTTGGTTTTACTGACGGATTGGTAAGCATTCTTTTTTCCTGGGTCAACTCGATAGACCATTTGCCCTCTTAATTCTTGCCAAATTTCCTGGTGGGGTTTAGTTAGATTTCTTTTTATCCACATTTCATCTTTTTCCGCAAACTCTAAGGCCGTATTAATCCCATATTTATTTAAGTAGGCAGTTGTTTGCGGGCCAATACCCCAAATCTTATCAATACTTGTCTTCTCCAAAAATAAATGAATATCCTGCCCGGGAATAATTGTTAGTCCGGACGGCTTTTTCCATTTTGAACCCAGTTTAGCGAGCACTTTAGTCGGCGCGAGTCCAACCGAGAAGGTAAATCCTAATTCGCTATCTAAAGCGTCCTTAATCTTTCCTGCCATCTGCTCATAAGACATATTTAAAGGCCTCTGAAGGCCCGTTAAATCAGCGAAACACTCATCAATGCTATATTCTTCTACCTCAGGCGTAAAGCGCCGCACAATGCTATACATGCGTAAAGAATAAAGGCTATAAGTTTCATAATCCGAGGGTAAAAAAACCACATCCGGGCAAATCCGTTTCACTTCTTTTAAAGACATGGCTCGCCTAACGCCGCGCGCTTTCGCCTCGTAAGTTAAGGAGGAAACGATTCCCCGTTCGAGCCCAGTTACGACCGGCCTCCCTTTTAATTCCGGCCGCCGCGCCACTTCGCAAGACGCAAAAAAACAATCACCGTCCACGTGCAGAATCGCTTGCGGAAATGACGCTAAACTCAGAGGCATAATTTTAGATTAATATTTTCTAATAACGGCTTTAACGACCGCCGCAATTTTTAATTCTTCTTGGGGATAAATTAAAGGAAATTTTATATTAGCCGGTTCGAGATAGACGCCTTTGCCATCTTTACGTAAATATTTTATCGTCCATTTATTATCGACTTCCGCAATCACGATATCACCCGCGACCGCCGTCTGACTGCGGTCGACCAAAACCATATCACCCGGCAAAATCCCGGCATCCTTCATGGATTCGCCGCTGACCTTGAGCATATAGGTCGCTTCTTTATTTTTAATCAAATAATCATCCATACTCATGGTGTCCGCCAGCTCCTCTTCGGCGGGCGACGGAAAGCCGGCCTCAACTTGTCCGAGCACTTTTAATTCGCCGTATAAATTTTTCGGAATTAATCTTCCCTTCGTATCTTTGCTTAAAAAATTTTCCTCGATTAATTTATTGACCAATTTAAAAACCGCATTCTTAGATTTAAAACCAAGAATAGTCATAATCTCGGCATAATTCGGCATGCGCCGATTACGGCGATAAAAACGCACGATTTGGCTTTTATACTTTTCCTGCATAAATTTTATAAAAAATTTAAAGGCTTAATCTTATTTCTATATTATAGTGAACATACGTTCACTTGTAAAGAGAAATAAAAAAAAGCCCGGATTGTAATTCCGGGCTGCGATAAATGGATTCATTACTTAACTAAGCTTTCTCTCAGCATGATAGATACACACCAGCTTATTGCCGATAGAGGTGCCACTAGAATCTACCCCCTTACTAATCGGGACTAATTGATAGTCAGCCGGTGACAACTCATTGCGATTGATAAAGTCGGTTACCCTTGATATTTCGGACTTTGTTTCAAAGTCATGAAAGGTTTCACTGAATGCTTTTTTTGCCATGATTACTTTTTTTTATGTTTATATATACTACTTATGTTTATCTATGCCAGGGCTTCGATTGCCCAGCGATTAATGCAAGGATTGATTCCAACCAATAAGAAACTTTAGCATTTCAGCCACTATTTGTCAATTAAGACGCGATGGCCTGCGTCTATCAAAAATTCTAAATTTTGCGTATAATATCAGAACAGTATTAAATAATAATCATAAAAGTATATGAATCCAAACACAATTACCGCCATCAATAAGCAAATAAACGAAGAATTATTCTCTTCCTATTTATATCTGTCGATGGCCGCCTATTTCGAGGCCCAGAACTTAAAGGGCTTCGCGAACTGGATGCGCGTCCAAGTGAAAGAAGAAAATGATCATGCCATGGGCTTTTTCAACCATCTCCTGAGCCGCGGCGCCGACGTTGAACTCACGGAAATCTTAAAACCGGAAAATAAATTTAAGGATGTTTTAACGATTTTCGAGATGACTCTTGACCACGAAAAACATATTACCGCCTCTATTAACAATCTCTACGAAACCGCCTTGACGGAAAAAGACTACGCCGTACAATCACTCTTAAAATGGTATATCGATGAACAGGTTGAAGAAGAGGCCAATGCCCAAGAATTAATCGATAAAATAAAATTAATCGGAGGAAAAGGCGACGCACTCTTGCTTCTGGACCGAGAATTATCCACAAGGCAATACGTGGCCGCTCCCTTTCTGGCCGGCAAATAAATAAAAATATAAAGAAATAAATAAAGAACTGGCGATGAGCCAGTTTTTTATTAGGGTTTTAAGATATTGTCGCCAAATACTATATATGGTATAATAAATATAATTAATACACTATATACAGAAATATTTAAATATCGCTTTAGTATTTCTTTAAAAACTTTATGTTACTATCAGTCACCAAATTGGACGGCAGCGTCCAAATATTCGATGCCAATAAAATCAACCAGGCTCTATCCGTCGCTTGTGCGGGTTTAGAAAACCCGGCGGCCAAAGTTACGCAAATCGCCACCGAAACGCAATTAACTCTCTATAACGGAATCAGTACTAAAGAGCTTGATCAAGCTATTATCGCGACCGCTGTCCAAAATATAAAAGACGATCCCGACTTCGATATTATTGCCGCTCGCCTTCTCTTAAAACTAATCTACAAAGAAGTGCTCGGCGACTTTAACGATTCGGCGGCGCTAAAAGAACTACATCGCACACAATTTATTAAATACATTAATGACGGCATTGTGTCTAAATTCCTCTCCCCGAATTTAGCAGTTTTTGATTTAGAAAAACTGGCCGACACCATTGATTTAGAGCGTGATAGTCTCATTACTTATACCGGACTCTCGACGATGAAATATCGCTATCTGGTTAAGGGGACCTCTCAGGAGCTCCAAGAAACGCCCCAATACTTTTGGATGCGCGTGGCGATGGGTATGGCGTTTAATGAGAAGGAAGCGACCGAAATGGCGATTAAGTTTTATAATAAGATGTCGCGTCTTGAGTACGTCGCGGGCGGATCAACCAATATCAACGCCGGACTCTTCTCGCCGCGCCTGAGCAATTGTTTTATTCTTGATATGGAAGATAATATCGGCCATATCGGCAAGACCGTTTCCGATGTCATGAAGCTATCCAAGGCGACCGGCGGTATCGGACTCTCGGTCACAAAACTCCGCGCCAACGGTTCTCCCATTAATACCAATAATACTTTCTCTTCCGGACCGATTCCCTTCTTGAATATTATTGACTCCACGATTCGCGCGATTTCCCGCGCCGGTAAAAAAATGGGGGCGCTGTGCTTCTATATGGAAAACTGGCATATTGATTTTCCGGAATTCCTCGACTTAAAACAAAACGCCGGTGATGATTATCGCCGCACGCGAACGGCCGATACAGCGGTTTGGCTTTCAGATGAATTTATGAAACGGGTTAAAGCCAAGGATTGGTGGTATTTATTTGACCCCCAAGAAACGCCGGGCTTAATCGAACTCTACGGTGAGGCTTTTAGTAAGCGCTACGGCGAATATATTGCACTTGCTGAAGCGGGTAAAATGAGAGTATTCCGAAAAATAAAAGCCGATGAACAATTCCGTAATATTATAACTTCCCTCCAAGGAACATCTCACCCCTGGATAACCTGGAAAGATACGATTAATACGCGCGCCCTAAATAATAATACCGGCACAATTTATAGCTCTAATCTCTGCACGGAAATTACGCTCCCAGCGAATAAGGATAACGTCGCTGTCTGTAATTTATTATCTATTAATCTGGCTCAGCATTTAAGCAACGCTAAAATTGATTGGGCACGGCTTGAAGACAGTGTTATTCTCGGAGTGCGCCAATTAGATAATCTGGTTGATATTAATCAGCCGCCTATTCCGGAAGCGATTAATTTTGATAAAAATAACCGCGCGCTTGGGATGGGCGTAATGGGTCTGGCCGATCTCTTTGAGCAGCTTGATCTGGCTTATGATAGCCCAGAGGCAGCAGCGCTGACCGATGAAATAATGGAATTCATTAGCTACCACGCTATTTTAACGAGCTGCAAATTAGCGCAAGAAAAAGGCAGTTATGCTAACTTCGCGGGTTCGGCTTGGTCGCAAGGATTTCTGCCCTTCGACACTTTAGCCAAACTTGATAAAGACCGGGGAGAAATTTTACAGGTTAGCCGAGATAAAAAACTTGACTGGGAAAAGATTCGCCCCTTAGCCAAAACGGGAATGCGCAATTCAACCCTGCTCGCGATTGCCCCGACCGCCAATATCGGCTTAATTGCCGGCACCTCAACCGGAATCGATCCCCGCTTCGCACAAATATTTAGCCGCAATACTTTATCGGGTAAATATTTAGCGCTTAACTTCAATCTCGTTAAGGCTTTAAAGCGTTTAGATCTTTGGGAAACGACCAAGGAGCAGATACTGGTTGACCAAGGAGACCTAAGCGCGATTACAGAAATTCCAGAAAACATTAAAAATATTTATAAAGATTCCTTCTCTGTGAATTCCGATTCTTTTATTAATGTGGCCGCCCGCGCCCAAAAATGGGTTGACCAGGCGATTAGCCGCAATATGTATTTAAGCACGCGCGATACTAATGAAATCATGAGTATTTATATTAAAGCTTGGGAAAGCGGACTCAAAACTACCTATTACCTACACATGAAACCCCGCCACACGGCTGAACAAAGCACGGTGAAAGTTAATAAGGCTGATTCTATGGGCCGTAAAGGTTTTGGTGCGCTCTTGGCCGATAAAGCGGAGACAATGAGCGAAAAAGCAGCGACTGTTGCCCCGATACTCGCTTGTCCGACTGATCCGCAGGAACGCTTGCTTTGCGACAGTTGCCAATAAGAAACAAACGATAAAGAGATTAAAAATAAATAAATTAATTATTAACAATAAATATATGATATTAGGAAAACCTCTCAATGAGGATATGCAACTCCGGCCCATTAAATATCCCTGGGCATATGAATTATATAATCAAGCGGTCGCTAATACTTGGTTTCCGCACGAAATCGCGCTCGGCGAAGATTTGGGCGATTGGAAAAAAATGACGGAAGACGAAAGGCACGCCGTCGGCTTTCTCATGAGTTTCTTTAATCCGGCTGAATTAATCGTCAACCGAACTTTGGCTCTTGGCGTATACCCCTATTTAAAAGCGCCCGAAGCCCATTTATACCTGGCGAAACAAATGTGGGAAGAGGCTAACCATTGTATGGCTTTTGAATATGTTTTAGAAACTTTCCCGCTTGACCGTGAAACCGTCTTCCAGCAGCATCTCGAAACTCCGTCCATTAAAGCCAAGGAAGATTGGATCGCTCAATTTTTACTGAGAATGAATGAGACGAGCTTAAATATCGAAACAACCGAAGGTAAGAAAGATTTTGTACGTAATTTAATCGCCTATAATATTGTCATGGAAGGAATTTGGTTCTATAGCGGTTTTATGGTCGCGCTCAGTTTTCGCCAGAGAAATCAGCTGAAAAATTTTGGATCCTTAATCGATTGGGTCGTGCGCGACGAAAGTTTGCATCTTAAATTCGGCATTAATTTAATTCTCACGATTTTAGAAGAAAATCCGGATATCGTGACACCGGAATTTAGCCAAGAACTGCAGGGCATAATTATCGACGGAGTTAATCTCGAAACAAGTTATAATCAAGACATGTTTCCGCGCGGCATCTTAGGTTTAAATGCCGACTACGTTAATCAATATGTGCAATATGTGGCTGACCGCCGTTTGGAAGAATTAGGCTTCAAGGCGCATTACAATGTGAGCAACCCGGCGAAATGGATGGCGACGGCAACCGACACCCTCGAGCTCGTGAACTTCTTCGAAACCCAAAATACTAATTATGAGGTGGATGGACGAGCTGGTCAAAATAAATAAAAAAAGGGGGCTCTTTTCATAAAACCTTAGTTTTATGATAGAACCCCGACACGCGCGTGTCACTCAAGCTCCGGATATTTTCCAGTAATCTGCCGCCCGTTGGCCGTAACCAGCGTGACCGCCCAAAGGAAAAGTCCTTCATTGCTCAAGCATTAAGCAAGCCGTAGCTTAACTCTATAAAAATGCTACAATAATTCTCCTATTTTGTCAATCTATAAAAAATGCGCACAAAAAAACCCAGCGCAAACTGAATTTAATTATCTTTATTATTTATCGGCGGTAGCTGAGAGGGCGGCGATAAATTATTGGTTGGAGGACTATATAATATTTTTAATTTTTCGAGTCCGCGATGCAATTGGACGGCAATTGTTTCCTTTGATTGCCCGGTAATAAGCGCCATCTCTTTAAGGGTGAGCTCTTGGACATAGCGCATTTTCATGACTTTTTGATATTTTTCCGGAAGTTGCGCAATCAAAATCATCGCTCGCTTACCGTCAAGCATATTCACTAAACGATCAGAATTATCTTCACTCGGCTGAAGTCCATTTGCCATTAACTCATCGAGTGAGCTTGTTTTCCGTTTTCGGTATTCATCGATAATCAAATTTTTAAGAATATGGTAAAGAAAGCTCTTCATAATATCTATTTTCCCTCCCCTGACAAGATAGGACCAGGTTTTTCGAAAAGTATCCTGGACAAGATCTTCACTCGTGGCCTTACTTTGCACCCTAAACAAGGCGTATAAACTAAGCTTTTTTCCGTAGTTTTCGTGAGCTACGGTCATTATCGCTCTTTGTTTTGTTTCCTGTTTTGGCGTCATATCATTGCTCATTTTAATAAGCCGTAATAGCTTCTAATATATTACGTAATTATTACAGCAATACATCTTCTCGGGCCCAAATATTCATATTTCAAGGTATTAAATCGTCTTTTCTAATGTCTAATTAATTACAAACTTATTACAACTATTAATTAATCAGCCCATTTACTTGGGCCTTAAGTATAGCTCTATATCACCATAATAGATAGTCACCGGATAGTCGTAATGTATTTGTGGCTGCAACGGCTTATTTAATACAAAGTAGCCCTCTCTACTTTAAATTAATTAAATCGCCTAATAATATCGAGGGGTCGACCTTATTATTAAGCCATGCTTGATTTCTAATTAAAATAGAGAGTAAATCTTAATATAAATAATAATCATATGAAAAAAATTTTTTTGCTGGCGTCTCTCGCGATTATGATCGCACTGGGTATTTCTGCCTTGCCGGCTGCTACGAAAGCTGAGGGTATGAGTACGAAACTATCTGAGGATATGGGCACAAAACTGAGTGGCCGCATCTTAATCGCCGTTCAAGCTAACGGCGAGACCTGGTATGTTAATCCGATTAATCAACAGCGGTATTTTCTCGGCCAACCGCTTGATGCCTTTAGTATCATGCAACAATTAGGCCTGGGTATTTCCAACTCTGATTTCGATTCATATAACGGCACCGCTCCCATGAGACTATCGGGATTAATTTTACTTAAAGTTCAGTCGCATGGCGAAGCTTATTATGTAAATCCAGTTGATTTAAAAATGCATTATTTAGGCACACCGAGTCAAGCTCTCGCCTTAATGCGCAGTCTCAGCCTCGGGATTACCAATGTTGATTTGAATAAAATGGCGATCCAAGAAAACTGGAACATTAGTATCAATGACTCGACATTTAGCCCCAAGGTTTTAACAGTGAAAAAAGGCGCGATGGTTACCTGGACAAATAACGAAAATACATCCCACACAGTAACTTCGCTTAATAACTTCAACTTTGGCGAAATCGCTCCCGGAAAAACCTATAGCCGGATGTTTAATGTTGTCGGCACCTATAATTATTATTCCCTTAACCAAAGTAGTATGACCGGAACTATTATTGTTCAATAAGACCAGTAATCACTTGCTATTCAGGAATCGCTCAGGATGAATTTCTTGAGCGATTTTTTGTAATGATTTCTGATTTGCCACGGCTTATTAATATGAAAACAATAAAAAAAACAACTAAAAAACCAAATAAGGCAATTTCCTATGAACATTTTTTTGAGAAAGCTTGGCAAGATAGTTGGACCTATATTAAAACCGTAGTTGATGTTATCCGGGAGCCGATATTAATTCTCAATAAAGACTTTAAAGTATTAGCAGCTAACGACCCTTTCTACCACATGTTTCAAGTCGAACAAAAGGATACGGAAAATAAGATCATCTATGAGCTCGGAAACGGGCAATGGGATATTCCGAGTTTACGCAAACTGCTGGAAAATATCCTGCCCAAAAATACCTTTTTTAAAGGCTTTGAAGTTTCACATAATTTTCCGATAATTGGCAATAAAATCATGATTCTTAACGCCCGCCAAATTCATTTTAATGAAGATGATAAAGCAACCAAAGTCTTCCCTTCTATTATTCTGCTCGCAATTGAGGACATTACGGAAATGATGCTCATTGCCGAAACCCTATCTGGCCATACAAAAAACCTCGAAGATAAACTCACGAAGCGAACCGAAAAATTAGAAGAATATATTAAAAAGTTAGAAAAAGAAATTAATAAACTTAAATAATAGATCAATAAATTTATGAAAAATAAATTAATAATTGGCATTATCACCGTGTTTATCTTCGCCTCTGCCGTTTCTACGGTTGGGGCACGTCAATTTGAAGTTGGCGTAGCGGAAAAATCGGGCAGCAGTTCTATGGTTCAAGTGGGCGATGCCTCGGTAAACCGGGAAACGCCGAGTGCCAGCGCTTCGGCCTTAATTGCAGCGGACAACAGAAGTACCTTAGAAACCTTTCTATTTGGTCCGAGCGAAAAGAATCTTAAGGCTGTTAAAACAGAGCTAATTGTGACTAATAGCAATCTTGCCCAATTAAAATCCCTGCTCAGTATCACCATGGATGACGCCGGAATAGTCGGACTTAATGCGCAAATAAATGATCTTGAATTTAAAAAAGCGCTGCTCGAAGAGCATATCGCTACTCAAGAAAAAACTTTTAGTGTCTTAGGCTGGTTTAAAAAATTATTTACAAAATAAATAATAATCATATGAATTCATATAACTCACCCTCAACTAAACCTTTATACCGGGGCACCCAAATTGTCTGGTATATTTTAGGACTACTCGAAGCGCTCCTCGCCTTTCGTTTCATCTTAAAACTGCTGGGGGCCAACCCTCAAGCCGGTTTCAGTAGTTTTATCTATAATGTCAGCTATCCTTTCGCGGCACCCTTCCTTAATGTTTTCCGCGTTAATCGGGTTGGCGGCAGCGTATTTGAGTGGACCACGCTACTGGCAATTTTGGTTTATGGCTTAATCGCTTCGGCGATTGTTAAGATGTTCTTTATGAGCAAAACTGTCTCGACCTCGGAGGCAGCGGCGAAACTGAATGCCGAGGAAAAATAATTTATTAATTTTGCGTATTATTTTATAATTGTCGACCATAATATTTTTAATTAAATTGGTCGATACTAATTAAATTACAATAAACATATGACAAACGACAAAGATTTAAAAGATGAAAAAGTTTTAGAAGAAGAAAAGTCAGCGCGCGAAGCGGAGGAGAAAGCAGCGGAAGCTAATAAAGAAGCGGCCGCCGAACACGAGAAAGAAGCCGAAAAACATACTAACAACAAGTAATACATAAATATATGGGAATCATTCTTTGGATAATATTTGGTGGCCTGGTAGGTTGGATTGCGTCTTTAATTATGAAGACCGATGCGCAACAAGGCATTGTCTTGAATATTGTCGTCGGCGTTCTGGGCGCGGTTATTGGCGGTTGGATTATGAGCGCTATCGGCCAAAGCGGAGTCAGCAGTTTTAATCTCTATAGTTTCCTGGTTGCCTTACTTGGCGCCATTGTTTTGATCTGGATAGTAAAAATGGTACGGAGCAATAAATAACGGTTTGGGTTAGAGTATATAGTTTTATAGCAAAAAAAATAGGTCATGGGGGCCTATTTTTTGTTACAAACATATTTATTAAAAAAGGAAGGTCTTAGCGAACCCTCCTTTGACTTTAGATATCTGTTTGTAAGACATCAAAATATTGAATAATTAGCTTCGCCATTTCGATGTTGGCGAGCTCCCCCGTATTTATCATCTTATCGATATGTTTCCGATCCGTTTCAATGTGCCGAGCACGACCGAATTCGTTCAGATTATTCTTTTTGAGGGGTGCAAAATAATAGGACATTTTATCGTTTACTTTATCCCTAAATTCATTTAGACACCATTCCCGTTTTCCCGAGGCGAGATCTTGAGCTAATATTTCGGCCTGTTCCCCGAAAGTAAGATCGTTCCATATACTTTTGTGGCGCCTTTGAGCATAGATAAGTAGGAATATTCCGCTGCCGAGCGATGTTATTATTATCCAATAGATAATTTCTAATTCATCGCTTTCAATATATTCTTTAGTCAAAGACCAAAGGAACGCAGCTACCCCAATGATTAATAATAAGCGGCCAAATATTTTAACCCGTTTAAAAAATAGTTCATCCTTCATGGTATTTTGTTTTTGTGTTATTGGTTCTGTAAATTATTTTTTATTATATTGGCGACGGCCAAAACGCGAGGATAAATTGAACGTCTGTTTACGGTATGACGCTTTGTGTACGCCAGAACTTCCCGGGTCAATTTTTCATTATTTATAACGCGAAAAGCGAACATTTGCTCTTTATCCTCTGCTTTCATTTCCACCGGATAAAACTCAATGACATTGCCCTGACTATCGGCATAACTCAATTCTGACTGCTTTTTCATTGCTTTTGTTTTGATTTATATTTTGTTTATTAAAGGTCTGGTAATTTTTTAATATATAACATAATCGTGCTTGTGTCAATTAAAGAGCCGCCACTGGTGTGACGGCTTTAATCATGAAAATTTTAATCAATTAGGCGTTTGACGCTCACCTAGTCAATTATTTGGCAGAGGCCGAGATCGTGTTGGTCATCATAGGCCAAACGACCACCCGGTCTTTTTGCCAAGGCAATGGCATGCTTTCTCGCTACTTGGTCGATGATAGAAGGGTCATCAACCGTCACTCCAATTTCGCGGAGTTCCTGCTCCAATAGGTCTGGCATGGCCCTGGTGACGACGCAGGGACGAGCGCTTTCGCGAGCGCTTGTCTGATAAGTTGAATTTGAACCCTCGATTTCCCGTAGCATTCGGGCATCGCCTGTGTGGTGTAGAATAATCAACGTGGCATTCTTTCTTTCTTGCATAGTTCTGCTTTTTTTGGTTTCTTGGTTAGTAAATTTAGAGAATTGGTATAAAGGCTTAGAAAGTCTGGCAAAGACCTAAAAAGCCAAATTTTTAAAGATCATACAACTTATTAATATATAACGTATACGCGTTTGTGTCAATAACTAAGGCTGGCACTGACATATAAATAGAGTGATTCCCCCACTTATAAATTGAATTTAGGCCAAAATAATGCTAATATTTAGACACAATACAATATAAAAGCTTTAAATATTTAATTTTTAAATTAATTATCTATGAACAGCGAAAATATTTTTGCCAAACAAATAGATAGTCCGGACACATCCGAGGGCCAACTTGAGAAATTAAAACCGGTTGAGCCTAATCTCGAAGATAAATATGCCATTAATCAATTTAATGATTACTTAGAGGACGAGCTGCGAGCTTTGAATTTAAGCTTTAGCCCGGTCGCCCCGGAGAGCATCAAGATATACCGCCGGGATGATTTTGAAAAAATTAAACCTGACGCAGTAGCGCGCGAAGCCTTGCTGGCCGCTGGAATTTGTTTTGGCCAGAACCAAGAGATAATTATAAAGAGAACGACTTCTTCGGAGCAGTACCATGATTTATTGCATGGTATGATCAAGCATTTCTTGGCAGATCGTAATTTACAGCAAACAGGAGGTGCTATTTCGCAGAACGAAAACGCCACGACTGGTTTTGCCAATGGCATAGCCGAAAATTTAGCCGTAGAAATTTTGAATAAGCACCGCAGCGAATTATTAGCCAATTTGCCCAGTCTAAGTATTAATTCATCTCGGGCGCAAATGGCTAAAAGTAATTTTTTTAGAAACATAAGTGCCGAAGGTGCTTTTGTTAATTCACTAATAAAAAGGGGCGCCTTTAAGGGAGGTTCGGACCCGGAAAAACTTTGGCAATCGCTAAAACAAGAATTTTTACGAGGCGGACTTGAAAATTGCCGGGAAATAGAAAATATTTTTGGGACCGGTTCGCTAAAAATACTGGCCAAGCGTGGACAAGGAGCAGATATCGATTCTTTGGTTTATCGCTATTTTATGTCCGATGACGAAATTGAGAGAGACAGAATTAAGGAAAAGCTGCAAACTCCCGCCCCAGCCGTGCGCCAAGCGGCCTAAAACATGAAATAATTATATAATTATTCATAAATACATCTATAATGAGACTTATTTTTAAAATAGATAAGAAGTACGACGAGGCAATGATTCTTGATATTATTCCCCGTGACGCGAAAAAGAATAAACCAGAATTAGCCGAGCTATTACGCATCGATATTGAAGAATTAGCTGATGTTTTGCAAAATAAAAAACTCTCCTTGAAAAAGGCGGTTAGCATTTTAGTGAATAATAAATATAAAAGAATATCGGCTTATTTAAAAAGTTCCGCCCTGGATTATCAGAAATCCTGGGATAAAATGAATGATGATTTTTTTAAATTAGTATCCACCAAGACCGGACAAGCTTGGAAATATAAAAAATATTATTGTATTATAAGCGCTTATCGCGAAGGTATTAGTAGCTGGGGCGGCAATATCGTTGCTCGTCGTTGGTCTATAAATGCTGATGTCCAAAGAAGGATGACAGCTCATGAAATAGTCCTCTCTCATTTTTGGACAATGTTGGAAAACAATAATATTTCTCGAAAATGGCCAAATAAAAAGAAATGGCAATACTCTGAAATATTTTCCTGGTGTTTGCTGGGGCTTGATAAAGACTTTATTATTTTTTGGCCCTGGCTTTTAAAAAAAGACCTATTCCCCTTGAATCATCAGTATCATGATTTAGTCCCGCTTCAAATCAAACTAAAAGATCTATATTTTAAAAGTAATAATTTTGTTGATTTTTTTGAGAATGCTATTATTAGCGGGAAATAAAAAAGGCGCTTCCCTTTTTATTTATTGGTTTGCTATTTTTATTTAAACCATAAATTCCCTCCCAGATGCCAGACGGAAACGGAAGAGATGCCGGCGGCTTGAATAACTTGCAACTTCTTAGTCATACTAACTCCGTCCTGATAAAAATAAACATTATTACCGTTCCGCCAAGTCATCTCAAACGAGTTTGGATCCCTTTGTGCTGTGGAAAATCCCGGCTCTTTTTTTATCTGCTCATAAGTCATGAGCGTAAACTTCTGCGTGCCAATAGTTCCTTTATAGCCGTAGGCAGGAATTCCGACCGAAAGCTTCGCCTTATTGGGAAATCTTCCCAGGGTCCATTTAATGGTGTTCTGTAGCCAGGAGATGGGCGCGATCGGCTCTCCGGAGCCCTGGTCATACTGATAGTCATAAGTCATGACTACCAAGCGATCAACGGGCAAAGCATTAAAATCGGCATAGCGCCAAACATACCAAGCCTCTTCAACCGCATTCGAAGTGGCCGGACCGTCCACGATTAATTTCTTCTTTTGGGCATGCAGAGCGTTCCCTAATTTCGTGATAAATTGCTTATACTTTAAATAAGTCGGTGCCGACCAGCCGCCGAAGTCTTCAAAATCAAGTTCAATACCGGTGATATTATTATTAACGGTAAAATCAACCAAGGTTTTTATATCAGTATTGTCTTGAAGTGCAGCCGTGAGAAATTGATCCATAACACTCGCATCAGCCGATGATACGGTCGCGTATTGCTCCTGAGAATATTTTTTAAGACTGGACACATTGGCCGCTGAATAGCCGTTACATGCCCCTTTATTCTCCGGTATTAAAATAAGTTGCCCGCTATCACCAAGCTTAAAATACTCCGCTTTCAGGATCTTGATTTTTCGCCCGTCGCTATACTCCGTCTTGGCGCTGCAACTCTGCCCGCCCGGATAAATCCAAGCCATTAATTCCGTGGACTTAAATGACGGAGCGGCCGGGGCCGTCGCGATAACTTTGCTGCTTGAGGTAAGGTTCGCCATGGCGGCCGTTGAGATTGTCTTTTTTGGGGCGACACTTGGCGTTAAATTTGCCTTTGGCGGACTTGAAGCTGCTGCTTTTATGGCCGGCGGCTTTTGCACAAGCGTATTCTGCGCAAGCGGCTTTTGCACAAGCGTATTCTGCGCTACCTGATTTTTAGTTATTGGAGTTTGAGCTACCGGAGTTTGAACTATTGAAGTTTGCCCGGTCGAATTTTGCGTCGACGGTGTAAATACTGGTCGATTTAGGGCCAAGCGATAAAGGAAAAGACCCCCTAAAATCAGGGCTCCAAAACCGAATGAGACAATATATATTGATTTTGACATATTATTATTTCATTAAATTTAAATTATCTTTAGAAAGAAAGACATCTTCTTTGGAAAGAATCATTTCGTCGCGAGAAAGAATAATTTGTTCTTTAGGTTCCTCCGCAAAGACGCCCTCCCTTTTCCAGACTTGCCATTCTACCTCTTCTTTCTTTAGATAACTCATGAAGGTTTTTATCAGGGCGCTAAACTCGACGAAGGTGCTGGCATAAAATAAGAGCCAGCCGATCGGCGCCAATATCAGTAAGCGGGCCCGCTTTTTGACGCGGCGGTCAAACAAGATCTGGACCATGAACATCGAGGTCACGACAATAATTCCCGAGAGGAAAGAAGAATAATCATTAGTCAGATAGGAATAAATATAAACAAAGATGATAAAAAATAACTCCATGAATAACTGCATATCACCAAAAATCGCCAAAGGAAGAATAAACCAGGAAAGAAATTTCTTATGAATTTTATTGGTGCTAAAGAACATCGGCTGGTAATCCATAAAGGTTTGGAGCCGGCCCCGTTTCCATCTTAAGCGCTGCTTCATCAGGCTTTTTAGGTCAGATGCCCCTTCGGTGTAGACAACGGCATCTTCAGCGTAGACGATTTTAAAACCGGCATACTGGATGCGGAAAGTCAGATCGATGTCTTCGGTAATATTGGTCACGCTATAGCCACCGATTTCCTTAAATATACTTTTCCGAAAAGCTCCGGCCGCACCGCCGATAATATAAATTGATCCGAGAATCGAATCACATTTCTTAAAATAAAAAGAAAAAAGAAATTCCAAATACTGGACTACGCCCAAGATAGTTTGCGTATTGCCGATTTTTACATTACCGACCGCGGCCATTACCTTGGGGTCTTGAAAATGATTAACAAAATTCTCGATGGTGTCCGGCGGCACAAAGCAATCGGCGTCGATTGAGATAATAATTTCTCCCTTCGCTCGGGAAATTCCCTTGTTTAAAGCGTGCCCCTTGCCCGGGGTCTTTTCTTTCAGACAAACAATCTTAATATTATTTTCCGAGCTTCCTTCAATCGAATTTTCATAGTCTTTAATTAAAGCTTTAACATTATCATAGGTATTATCAGTCGAAGCATTATCGATTACGATTATTTCCAGATTTTTATAAGTACTCTCGAGTAGCGCCCGAATAGTTAGCAGGACGCCCGTTTCCTCGTTGCGCGCCGGCACCAACACGCTTACCTTTTCCTTAAAGCCTCCGGTTTTTAGCATCTTGCGTTTACGATAGGCGAGCACCGCATCATACCAGGGGCTAATGACCATGTAGATAAAGTATTTGATGAGGAGAATAGTCGCAAAGCTGACGATAATAAAGCGCAAGAAAGGAAAATTATAGTTCTCGTTCGGTGCCAAAAAGTAAACCGACAGAATAATTCCGACTGTTAAGATATAAAGGAAAAAATAGACAATAAATTTTTTAAACATATATTTATGATTTAATATGTTTAAAGTAATTCTCTAAAAGCTTGGCCGCCAAGTTAGAGAGAATTATCACACTCAAAAATATAGTCACCAAGCGATAAGCGGTAACGGTAATCTCAGGAAAAAAATAACTATAAAAAAGGATCAGCAAGAGGAGGAAAGTCAGAAAAATAAGCAGGCTATCTATAAATTTTGGAATATTTTTATGCATATAATATTTTTAAGTACCCCGGTAAATTCTATATTAAAACCAGGAAAGCCCCTCTCCATTCTGAAAAGGGGCTAAATTATCAATTTACGTGCGCTAACGCCTAACTAAATATATACGCATTTCGCAATATTTTTTTTCGGTAATTTTTCAGAAAAACAGACCTAAAGAAAAACGAGCGGTTTTACCCGCTCGTTTGTTAATTTTCGCTAATTTATCAATACTTAAGCTAAGTGCAGCATTTTATTTGGCTCTTAACGAGAAAACCATAAATTCCCGCCTATGTGCCAAACGGAAACATTTTTTATGCCCATAGCTTCAATTAAGGCCTTTTTACGATCAAGCGTTGAGGCCGCTTGGACAGAATAATAGGTGTTCCCGACCTGCCAAGTTTCTTCCCCGTCCGCGCTTAGCGTCCGCGTAGAGAAGCCAGGATAGGTCATTGACTGGCTATAGGTATCAATTATCGGATTATAGCTTCCCAGCGTGCCATGATAGCCATAGGCCGGAATACCGACAATTATTCTATTTATATCTAAACGCGCTTTCGCCCAATTAACAACCTTCGCTACCCAGGCCTCCGGCGCAACCGGCTCCCCGACGCCAAAATCATATTGGTAGTCGTAAGCCATGATCGCGATATAATCGATGGCTGTAAAATCTTCATACTTAAACAAAAAATAACTCTGATAAGTCGGATCGCTAATAGCTGGCGCATCAATCATTAATAATTTTCCCTGAGCGTGCAGGCTGGCCTGGAGGGCCGTTGTAAAATTACGATAATTCGCGTAATCAGTAGCGGTCCAATCGGAAAAATTTTCCCAGTCAATTTCCACGCCGCTAAAACCAGATGCGACAGTAAAATCAGTTAAGGTATTAATGGCAGAGGTTCTGAGGGCTGAAGAAGCTAAAAGCTTACGAAAATTCGCAATGCTCCCTGAGACAGTTACGTATTGATGATTGGAATGAGCCTTAATGTCGGCCGCATTAGCAGGACTATAGGCATTACAGCCATCGCTACTTACCGTTAACTGGCGAAGTGCGCCTGTGCTTTGCACAGTATAGTATTCCGGCTTGAGCGTATCGATATTTCGGCCGTCAGTATATTCCTTGGTGCTTGAACAAGCCGGTTCACCCGGATAAATCCAAGCTTGGGTATCTCCAGCCGCTACAAGCGGAAGAGTGGTCGTGCTAACAGGAGCAATCGGATCTATTTCAACCACAGGAACGACCGGCTCGATTGCGTTTGCCGATATTAAAGTAACTGCCTTGCTTACGCAAGAATCTTTGGCGCCTGTCGCGGAAGCGCAAGCTTCACCGAACATCTGGTCACCTGCATTCGAATTGTTTTTAATAGTTACGGAAAATGAATAAACCTGGTTGCGAGCCATATTACCTACGAACCAATAATAGTCCGAGGCGGTCGGCGCCGGACTGGAAGCGACGTAATCTTCGTTAGCCGCGTAATATATAGAAACGCCTGCGCCCGCGCAAGAAGTCGTGCCGACGTTTTTCAGAGAATAGCGATAAGTGACGCTACCCCCCGCCTGTAGACTCGTGCTCGATGGAGTCGAGCTAAGGTTAAGAGAACATTTTGCTCTATTTTTAGCGGCCTCAGCCGTTAGAGGTGAGCTGGTCAATATTAAAAAAAACGATAATAATACAAAAAAAACTACAAGTTTAGTTCTATGAATCATAATTTGATTAATTATTATTTACAAAGAAATAACGCCTAATATAAGCGTTATTCAATCTTTTTGGCGGCTAATATATTTTTCTAATTTAAGAATGTATATCTTAAACGTGTGAAAAAAAGATTATTCGCACATAAATTATGCAATCATTTTATGATACAAATTTTCATTAGTCAAGAAGCAAATAAAAATGGAATAACATTAGCTAATTTTAGGATTGTCTTTCGAACGATATGTTTTTAGGGTTTTAAAATATGTTCCCGTTATTAAGATTAATCGAGACAAATAAAAAACCCCGAAACTTTATTAGTTCCAGGGTTATTGATAAACATTAGTTATTTAAACTTTCAAATTCAGGAGTATCTGCAGACTTTTTTCGGCATCCGAACGGACATCCGCGTCGCTATCAAAAAAATCATATATTTTCCAGATTACTTCACGGGCATCCCACAATTCAATTTCGTCACCAATACGCAGACCAAGTTTAGATTTGTTCTTTTCATGATCTTTAAAATAAAAATGATAACTTGTTTTTAACTTGGCAGAATTATCATCTTCGGCAATTGCAAGCCAGAAGGCGATACGGTCAGTGTGAATTGTAGCTGCAAAAAGTGTGAAATCGCTAAAATAGTTTCCAAACAATTGATCATTCATGTAACCATCAATTGTTTCGCCAGCTGGAGCAACATCTTCAAAATGACGAAATTCAACCGATAGGTCTTTTTTGTCTTTCCAGTCATTTTTAATGCCCCTGAAAACACATTGGATCTTTTTAATTTCCGTTTCGACACTAAATTTTTCTCTAATCACGTTATTTCCTCCTATTTTAAGGTTAATAATAATTGTTAAGGTAATAAAAAATAATACCACAGTGTATTAGTTTTGTCAAATCCTCTGTTATCGGGATCTTCGGAATATGCTTTATAATTTAATGAGTGCTTAAACAAAAACGAGCCTGACTGACTCGTTTTTTTATTAAAGTTAAATATTTCAAATTGTTTGTTTTGCGAGCGGCATCTTTTCTAAAATTTCAGTTACTAAGCCAAGCGCTTTCGCTTCCTCCGTTGTTAAAAAAGTACTATTTTGCATAAGATTTCCAATCTCAGCTTCGGTCTTCCCCGTCTCCTGAGAAATAATGCTTATGCTCTTTTTTAACAATTCTTTAAATGTAATTAAAGCTTCATCGTGATTATGCAGGGTGGCGGTTTTGTGCCCACTTGTAAATATGCCTTCATGGAGCAAAAAACGACAACCGTTTATTGCAATTCTTTTGCTGCCGGCCGAAAAAATAACATTAGCCGCGGAGTCGATCTGACTAAAAGCAATCATTTCAATCTCAATAGGCAGGGCTTTTAGATAAGAGTAGATTCTAATAGCCGAGTCAATATCTCCTCCCCCAGAAGAAATAATAATCTTTAGTCTTTTTATATTAGAACTATAGAGAGCATTATTAACCCACACGATTAGATTTTGCGCTATATTCGTGTCGATGTCCCCGGTTATTGTGTACCATTGTTCTTCCATATGTTTATGATTTATGTATTTTCATTCCTAAATAGCCCATTTATCGGCTACTTAAAGTTTACACCCCTAATTAGAGCATTTCAAACCAGGGGGTGGATAACTTTATTATTTAAAAAATTTGCCCAGACAAATAAAAAAAGGCATGTTTAGAGGATGCCTTTTGTGCTGCCGAATCATTTTAATAATGTAAATTTTTGTAACTTTGTTTTTTTAAATATTTGCCCATATGATAGATGAAAGCAAATACTGCCACTATCGCAAATGCACCAAGCGCAATGCACTTAACAAAATCACTGTAATCTTTTGGCGTTTTTTGCCAAATATCAATGTCGATAAACGTAAGAAATAAGACTTCAACGGCGAAAATCATCAGCCAGATTAGATGTTTCATTGTTCTTCTGATTTATGGTTTATACTATATGATTGTTAAGGTAATTAAGAATAATGCCATGGGGTATTGGTTTTGTCAATAGTAGTTGGTAATTTGCGCATACGTATGTTAATTTCCATAGCTGCCAGGTTCACATAAAGAAAAAACCCTACGATAAACTGTTAGGTTTTTTCGTAGGGTTAACTTGAAAGCATGTTTTTGTTCAGACATCTCTTTTTAAGCGACGCCCAAACTGGAAAGGGCTACTGAAGTCAGCACCGCCATCATCGACGTGTCCCGGGATTGCCTTTTTAGTCATTCCGGACACAATAGGTTCACTGCCGGGTTGTACCAATTTATAGTCGACCCCTTTAATTGCCCAATAACTTTTTTTGAGCAGTTCAAGATCTTTGCTAAAAAGTATGCTATCACTTTGGCCGGGGACAAAATATATATCACCCAGTTGAACACACAATATCTCACCATTGGAGATTAACAATTCCTTTTGAGCATCAATCAGGTTTACCTTATTTTCATTTGCCTCATAACAGGCCTCAAATAACATACGGCCTGAATACAAATTTTCGCCAACAATCATATTTTCGACAAACATTTCATAGCTGTCAGCGAGGTAACACATAGACAAGGTCTTGTTTAGATTGACATAACTTTTCGCAAGTTCATTCAAAAGATTACTAATTTTCATGATATAACGGATTTTAAGGTTCGACTTATGAATTTATACTATAAATAACTATACCACAAGATACATTATTTGTCAATAGAGTCATCGTGTCTAATTCGAAACTAAAATCATAAAAAGAGCCCTTCTTTCGATAGGGCTCTTTGTTGTAATAATGTTTCAATTCATCACATTACCGGTGAATTTTACACCAGCGGGAAAATGACTTACAAAAACTTCTTTAATTTCCGGAAGCAATTCATCCCAGCTGAATGCTTTTCCCTTTTCAAGATTAAAATCATATGTATTTTTATGATCCATACATAAGGGAAAGGGTTCGCCGGCCATTTGAGTGGAAATACCATTAATTTCGAAAAGTGCTCTTCCCAGATCTAAATGCTTTATAGTTTGTACCTTTAGGTTGAACGTCAAGACATGTCGATTTGGTACCAACTCAACTATAACGGTCTGTTGTTCAAAAAGCCATTTGTATTCCCTGTTCAGACGGAGAAAAATAAATCTCAGTATTGAATCCTGCAAATCATCAAACTTACTGGCGGCTGATTTGGTAATCAATAATTCATGTGATTTACTGAAATCCAGATCCGTCAATTGCGGAACGTAATTTTGCATCGCCTTTAGTGTAAAGGCACTAAACATGTGCGGTAATGAAGTGGCGAAGATTAGTTGATCCTTATCTCTTTCTTTTCTGTTGGAGCGGCCTTTGAGAACCCTGATGCTGAAACTCCTGTTTTTAATATTGTAAAAAAGATTGCTTTCCTTTTCATCAACAATAAAGTCTCCCGGATCGACAGAAATAATTTTTTCCTCTTTTGTCTCATTAACGGGAACGTCCAAAACGAGAGGCTTGGGGCTAATTTCTACGGGAACTTCGGCGCTAATCTCTACTTTCTTTTTGTTAGAAATGTTGAGACGCTGCATGATCCGATAAAATAGGTCAGTACAACTTTTAATAAACCCGGCCCAGGTTAACGACTGGAACCACAAAACTAACTTACTTGATGATGTTTTCATTTGTTAAAGTACCATTTTTGAGTCCCAGTACCATACGGGACTATTCTTACGACCGCCGCAAGAACGCGGATTTGATTGCTTCGCAGCCATTAAGGGTATTTTCTTTGCCCCATAATTCCAACCATTAGGAATGACACCATAATATCATATAATATGATAATTGTCAATATCTGGATAAAAGGGTATTAATTTAGTCGATTACAGCCATTGACAAAACTAATAAATACTGTTATACTGCCCAGTTAATTAAATTTATGCTTACTATTTTATTCTTAATCGCTATTTCCTCAATTGTTTTTGGCTATTCTCTGCCCGGCCGAAAAAATAGCTTAATTCAATTTAGCGTCGATCTAAGTGACGCTTGTTTTGCGAATCATTATCATATTCAATACTCGGAGCTTTACGATACCCTGGAAAAAGAAAAGGAAATCTTCGATATCTTGGCTAAGACGGAAACCTATAAAATGAAGGGCTACGTTTACTTTAGCGGCACCCTTATTTCTGTCCACCGCTGGATAATGGAGGAATATATCCTTAAACACGAAATGCGCCCCGGCCAAGTAGTCCATCACATCAACGGCGACAAAGCAGATAATAGAATTAAAAATCTTCAGCTTTTCAATTCTCAAGAGGAGCATAGTCAACATCACCAAAATATCCAGAATAATTTTGGTACCTGGTATATTCGAATGCCGGAGTATGCAAATTATCAGAAATTCCTGGAATACGCTTTATAATTTAATGAGTGTATACACAAAAACGAGCCTGACTGGCTCGTTTTTTTTATAAAGAGAAATCTTCAATAACAATCTTTTTCGTCTTCATCAGCTTGGCAAAAGCATCGGGACGCTTCATTAATTCTTCCATATTCTTAGGTACCACCTGCCAACTCAGCCCATATTTATCTTTGAGCCAGCCGCACTGTTCTGATTCCGGTACTGCAGACAGTTTTTCCCAGTAGTAATCAATTTCTTTCTGGTTATCGCAGGGGATTAAAAAGGAAACCGATTCATTGAACTTAAACTCGGGGCCAGCGTTAATGGCCGTGAAGCGATTACCACTTAGTTCAAAATCTATCGATAAGACCTTGCCCGCCAGATTAAGTTGAAAATCAGCCAAACCTTCCGCGGCACTCTTTGGATAATAGACTGTTGAGATAACTTTACTGTTCGGAAATACTGAAATATAAAAATCGACTGCCTCTTTGGCCTTACCGTCAAACCAAAGATTGGGTGTAATATTTTTCATATAAATTTTACTTAATTATTTAAACTACTTTTTTCCCCTGGATTAGGTGCACGATGATAACAATGAGGGCGATAACTAATAAAATATGGATGAAGCCGCCCAAAGTATAGGAAGTAATTACGCCCAATAACCAGAGAGCAATCAAAATTATCGCAATTGTCCACATATATTTATAATTATTTAATTATCTTTTTTTATATTAACTTTTTTGTTTTTCACTGGCGGGACTTTATAGCCTTTTTGCCTTGCCTCGGAAATACCGATAGCGACCGCCTGCTGACGACTTTTTACAACCCGACCAGTGCTCCCGCTTTTTAATTCCCCACGCTCATATTCTTTCATTACTTTAGTTATTTTATTTTTTGCCTTTGGTCCGTATTTTGCCATATATATTTATATTTACTTTTGATTTGTTTTACGAAACCGGTCTGAAAGGCCCTCGATATAGTCCGGAAATGGTCACAAACTACTTTATTATTACGAATTTAAATGTAAATTTGTCACTTTAAGGTCGCCTATTTTTAAAATGTAATTTATTATAGCTTTTGCAATAAAAAAATAGACTAATATTAGTCTATCTTATGATTGTAGCGAGTAGTAGATGAGGTTAGAAAGAATGCGGCTAATAATAGATAAGATTTTAAACTCTGAATTTTAGTTTTTTTTGGCTATTCTCTGCCCAGCCGAAAATCTTTTATATCCTGGCCAAAATGTAAACCAATAAAATGTATGGGTATTTTTAGTGCTTGGTATATTCGAATGCCAGAGTATGCGAATTATCAGAAGTTCCTGGACTATGCTTTATAATTTAATGAGTGCATAAAAAAACGAGCCTGGCGAGCTTGTTTTTTTTATTAAGTAGATTTTTTAGCTAGTACCAAAAATTTACTTAAGTCTTTTAGATTTATCATAATTCTTAGTTTATAACATAATCCCACCCGGGTTTCCAAGCTTTGATCTTTCGCCAATCATCAGCAAAAGCCTGTTCCCATGTTTTATTTTTTAATAATACATCTAAAGCTAATTGTGGCGCCTTATGCGCAACAATAGCGATAGACTTATCATCATAATTTTCTTTTAGAAAACCAATAAAACTTTGCAGTCTTTCTCTAACATCTTCATAGGACTCGCCTTCAGGAAATCTGTCGATAATATTTTTCTCTTGCATTGGCTCAACAATATCCGAAGAACTGCCATTAAACTTGCCGTAATTGCACTCTCTTAATCTTTTATCAGAAATAATTTCTATTTTATCTTTGAATGTCAGTTCGGCTGATTGCACCGCTCGTTTTAAATCTGAACAAAATACGACATCAAAATGCCGATCTTTAATTTGATCGATTAAATCAATTGACTGTTTAATACCTTTTTCAGAAAGCCCAACATCAGACCAACCGGAAGAAATATTTCTTTCGTTGTCAGTCGTAGTGCCGTGAACAAAATAGGTAATTTTTACACTCATATTTTTATTTACGATTAATGATTACCTCACTCACCTCCATATTTTTCGGTAAATCTAGCGTCTGTTTTAAGGCTAAAGCCACATCCTCAGCTTTCATCCAGCCACTGCCGTCTCCAGTATTGTCTACCCCCGTTGCCTTGGCAAATAACTTTGTCTTAAAACCACCTGGGCAAAAACTTATTACTCTCGATTTAGTTCCCTTTAATTCAAGCTGCAAATTAGCGCTAAAACCACGCATTGCCCATTTAGACGCGCCATAAATTGCCTGATCAGTATAACCCTTGAAGCCAACCGTCGACGCCACATTAACAATATCGGCTTCGTCTGTTTTTATTCTTTCAATTAAATTGGAGACCAGTAGTATGGCCGCTTTAACATTGACGGACATGAGGCGATCAAATTCGGCGCCGGTAATTTCCCCGAGCTTTTGTACGGACATCACAGCAGCACAATTAATAAGCGCCTCTATTTTTTCGTCAATTTTTAATATTTCCTGCACGGTCTTTTTTATTTCTGATTCATTTGCTAAATCGCAAAGAAGATTAAGCGAAGCAAACTCCGATTTACGGCGCGATATATTTACAACCGTTTTCCCCGATTCTTTATAAAGCTTGGTGAGTTGTAATCCTAAACCATCACTAGCCCCGGTAATGATAATCATAATAGTCCTATTAATTTTATATAATAATATTATAGCCCAATTATTGGTAAAAATAAAAGAAGAACGGCTAGTTTGGACAATTAAAAAACCCTGAAACTATATTAGTTCCAGGGTCAAATTAATTTTGTTCGTTAATTCCAACTTAAACTTTTCAAGTTTCCAATATGAAAGTTTAATAGATAAGGCGCAACCAAAGTCATGACGTAATTCTTAAATAACGTTTCTTGATCATAATCTACAATATTATTCCATTCTTTTTCATCCCAGAAGCGGATTGTAATCACGGTCTGCCCATGAACAAAATAGATAATAATCCCCTTTTCATCGTTAATTATTAACTCTTTTTCTTCTTGGACAGTTTTACTCTTACCAAGCAGGCCCATGATTCCAGCCACTTTTACTCTCTGCGGAGCGGACAGATAATTTATGGTTACGGAGGTTACTTTCTTTTTCGAAATTTGATCTAAAGGAAGCTCCTCTCCATTGCATAAAAATGTTGGCATTTTTTCAAAAATTTCCATACTGCTATTTTTAAAGGTCGATTAACTATTTTATCAATAAAGAAACTATATCATATATTTATTAAATTGTCAATAGAGAAAGGTAATGTGCACACACATATGGCAGTTTTCCAGCCAATATGCCAAAATTTGGCTATATTTAAGCACATTGCCCCCTATTATTGACTTATTATTGACTTTTTATTTAAAATATGTTATATTTAGAGGAATTTAGTCCTTTACCAACTCTATAAAATCCATCTGAAATGAAAAAAATAAACCCCTTTTTCCGCATTTTTTTGGCCTTCGTAACTATTTTTGCCTTGCTCTTAATTAACTTCTCTTTTACTTTCTCGCGAAAGTATATCGAAGTTAAGGGATTAGATAGAGCGGATTTAGGTACTTCGGCTTGTATGTGTGTACAACTGCCAGGCAAAGAGGCAATATCGATTCGAAGCGAAAAAAATATCCGCTTTTACGACGTTGACTCTTGCCGAGTCGGCATACGCCTTCCGGGATATTTTAATCCAAATTCGGAAGACGGTGCACCAATGTATTCTCATTTCCCCAAAAGGGATATGACGGTAAAATTCCAATTAATCGAGTATGTATTACCGCAACCAATCCGTATAACAGAAAGTAAAAATAATAATCACAAAGATTTTACTTTACGTTTTATGGCGGTGTCCGCACCTCAATGGGTTTCGTCCGGGAACATATCCAGTAGCTATGCTCTTGATAGTCGAACGCCCTTTAGCCTCCAGAATGCTGTCAGGCTTGGAGCGAGAGACGCACTTTCTGGGGCAAGTATCTGGTCGCAATCTAATTGGTCTCAGAGACATCTGCTTGAAGATTCAGTATTTCTGATGAATTATTTCGATGAAGAAAAATCTGTGTTTACTTATAAATTAATTTCAGTAAAACCACAGATTCTATTTATTGGATCCATGACTCTTCCCTTTCCAGGAGCTATCGAATTAGCTAAGATTGCTAAGCAAAAACTGGGAAATAATGTATTTATAGTTCTCGGCGGCAAGCATGCTATTGAGACTGTGTACTTTTCCCAAGGTGAGATTAATCACCATCCCGGTTCACCCGCATTACTAATGCAGCAAGGTGATATCCCTCAGGTATTTGATTTAGTTGTTTCTGGCGATGGCGAGGAGGTAATTCAAAAGATTGGCGATGTTATTGGTGACGATGTCCTCTGCGGGCGTAATATTCAAAACTTCTCAGTCTATCAAGAATACTTCAAAACCCTTCGCGGAAATTTCCTCCTTTCCTGGATTGACCAAGGAAAAATCCAAACACTGAAAAGCCAAAACAAGTCTCTTGATTACAGCTCCTTAACTTCTCCTGTTTCGCTCTTCGGCGTTAATTCGCAATTCCCTGTTTTCGGAAAAGAATTTACCGCTCACGTTTACAGTGATATGGGAAAAGGATGCTTGTGCAATTGTTTCTTCTGCTCGGAGGGATCAAGAATTAATGGTCCCATTATTCAATCAGGTAGCCCGGCTCGCAGACTCTACCAGCAACTGAAAGATGCCAGCGAACAAAACGTTTCTATGAGCGCTTTCGTCGAAGATTCTATTCTTCTCATGGGACTACCGAGACATCTTAACGAGTTGGCTAATCTGCTCGAAGAGAGACCACTTGATATCATCTTTGGCGGTCAATTCACAGTAGATAATTTACTCAATCCAAAAATTCAAGAAGCGATAATAAGGCTGAAGAAACTTGGCTTGGTTTATATCTACACCGGCATGGAAACGATAAATGAGGATATGGCTACTCAAATGAGTAAAAATAGTGACAAGAAAAACTCCTGGCTCGAAAGAACCGAAAAAGCAGTTTCCTTTGTCAGTAGTCTTGGTCTAAAACATGGTTTGTCCATACTTTGGGGTTTGGGCGAAACTCAAAGAAACCGCTCAGAGCAACTTAATGTCATTTCATTATGGCAAACAAAGTACAGTAATCCGGTCGTAGTCAGTCCAAATTGGGCAACCCAACATCCCCTGTTCAATCAGTCTACCTTCAACTATGTCGACTGGGGTACAGCCAGAAAGAGTCCCTATCTTCCCTACTTCATCCAATTGTTCGGAGAAGCCTCAGAAGAGTACCAACTAGCCAACGCCAATCTTCCGACTATAGAAGAACTAAAAGAGCTGCGAAGTAAATTCACAGCTCTCAATATTCAAAATGTTTAATTAAGTGTTCCCAGCGATACTCTAACCGGTATCGCTTTTTTATTTTATAAAAGAGTAACAAGTTGTTTTAGTTGCTCGGCGGTCGTTTGCGGCGTTAGTGATACTCTGAGCCCTGATATTTCAGGCTCCTTAATACTATAACCGATATTGGAGGAAATTATATACCCTGATTTACGTAAATCATTGATTTTTTTCTCTACCAAGCTTCTCTTCCAGGGGATAATAGCGATATGTGGCGCCTGGGCTTTTTCTTCTAAAACTGAAAGGTTTTTAGTTTTTAAAAATAGCTTTAACTCATTCCTGTGCTTGCTTGTTATTTTAGGATTAATAATGAGCTTTTTTAGAGCAGAAATAGATGAATAAACTTCACGGCAAAATTTAATTGGATCAATGCTCCAAACATTTATTAAAAAATTATTAATTAACGCTTTACTAACCCAACAGAAAGCAACGAGTGGTTCAGCGCCAATAAACTTTGAACTGGTCCCGATATATACATCCGAGAGACTTTTAGCTTTAACCGGCATGGCCCCAATAGCCTGGGCGCCGTCAACTATAATGATATTATTTGGATTAATTTTCTTAATTTCTCTATACAGTTTCTGACTGGCAATAATTTCACCAGTTAAGCGCGAAACATGGGAAAATATTATAATAGCATCCTTCCTGCCTATTTTTTTGGCTGGATTATTAATCAAATCAGCGGGATCAATAATATTAATTTTCCTTTTGATAAATGCGACTTCTTCTTGCCTGGCGTAGTTGGGATAAGTAGTTTCGTGAGTTGGCAAAGTCCCAATTTTAAAAAGGGTCTTGAACCATCTTATTTCGTGTGAACAAATATATATCTCGTAATTAGTCTTATTTAATATCGGCAAAAGAACATTAATAAGCGAGGTCGTAATATTTTGCGAAAAAGCTAAAAAGTCATTAGGAGTAGCCCCTAAAATTTTTCTGATTTCTTTTTCAAGTATTTTAGAATTATTAAGCGCAGAGCGGCGACTGATTTTTTCAGTAATCATCGGTGGCCTAATGCCTTCCGCTTGGTTTAGATAAATTGGGGTCATATTAACTAAATTTAATAACGTTAGAATTGATATTTTATTTAATAAACTTATTTTTAAAATTCCGAGTTTAAGGGGACGCAAACTTAAATTCGATTTAATTTCTTAGCATATTCAATCATTTTCTTACTTTTGCCGTAATCGGTAAACATTAACTTAGGATTAGGCACGAAACCATAGCGCCATAGATCAAGCCTATCCGCGTCCCAGCATGTTTGAATCGTTATATCATCACTTTCAGCGTTGTGTTTATTATGTAGGCTCAAGGCCTTAATGAGTTGCTCAAACTGCCTTGGCGTTAAACTTACTAATTTAGCTTCGACTAGTTCCTTTAATAAAACAGCTGCCCGCACTCCATGGTCAGGATCATCATCTTCATTTTCCCTTCTGGCATCATGTAAGTAAGCAAACAAGGAAATAACATTTTTATCGGCTGCATTTTCCTTAGCAATCTTTAAGCCAAATTTTTCGACTCTTTTCCAGTGGCAAAGCCCGTGGACTGAGTTTTTAGGTAAAACGAGACCACGTGTAAATATTGAATTACTTATAATTTTGCTTATTCCTGTTACATTACCCCCAATTAAATTTGCGAAAGGCAATTTCCCTTCATGGCCGTGTTTAAAATATTTAAGTAATTTTCTTTCCGTTTCAGATGGCTCATCATCCTCTTTCCAATAAACTCCCATGTCCCCGGGATTAGCTATTTGCCATATATATCTACCACCATAATGTGCAATGTTATGCCCTAACCCAAATAAAATATATTGCTTTATTCTTCCTCTTAGGTTTGCGCCCGTACAATCACCACCCGCCTTACCAATATATATAATCTGTTCTTCGCCATCTTTAAACGTTACCCATTTAGAAATAAGCTTTTCAACTGAGACATTTGTTATTCTCTTGCGCCATGGCTCAGGACCACTGCCCGGATCCTTGAAGTCAGGCATTCCACTTTTCTTATATACAACGACATATACCCCCTTCGTCTCTGGGGCGTCGGAACACTTGCCGATATCTTTTAATAACTCCCCAACCGTATTTAAATACTTGAATTTTTCTAACATATAATTACTTTAAGGATAGATGTATTTTTCCTTAAATTCATTTCTAATTTCCCGCCAATGGGCAAGGTCAACATCGGATCGGTGTGCCCAAAATCAACATTGGCTAAAACAGGAATATTTCTTAATTCAGTTCTTGAATTAATAATGTATTTAATTTTTTTCAGATCCATCTCGCATTTAAGCGGAAAACGGCCAACAATTATTCCTTTTATATGTTTAGAATCCGGCAAATGCAATACTGACTGAAGATTGCGGCAGAACTCACCGAAACAATCTTCGCCCGCCAAATCATCATCTTCAATTAACAATATCGAATTTTTTAAACTTGGCATAAACACTGTCCCCTGCAGTAAATTTAAAGAACACAGGTTACCGCCGATTATTGTTCCGCTCGCCTTGCCTTCGTTAATTATTTTATATCCCTTATTAGTATAGAAAGTCCGATTTTCCTGGTCATGGTACCATTTATCATCACTCCATTTTTTGCTTGGAGAAATTATATATTTTTCGGACGAGAAAAGTGCTTTCTCAAAATATTCCAAGGTGTAATCTAAACCCATCTTCATACCAAACTTAAAATAATTCGGACCGAAATATGTCGTCATCCCCGTCTGGCGATAAATGGCGTTCAGTAAAACCGTGATGTCCGAGGAACCGATTATCGGTTTTGGATTGTTCTTGATAATTTTCCAATCAATGTGGCTCAATAAATCATTTGAATTATAGCCGCCGGTCAAACAAATAATTGCCTTTATACTCTTATCTTTAAAGGCATTATGTAAATCATTAAGTCTGTCCTGCAAAGAAGATGTCCCGTATAAATTAACCTTACCAGAGTTCTTAGCGTATTTAATACTAAGCCCAAAGTATTTTTCGAAATTAACTCTGGCCAGATTAAAGACTGCCGAATCCGTTTTTAGCGACCCCGAAGGAGAAATAACCATGACCGAGTCGCCATTATTTAATTTGAATTTGCTCATACGTGTTTTTAACAGAAGTTATTATCTATATTTAATTATAACACTCGCGCCGAAATAATTATAACAAAGTCTTCTCTGCTTGTTGATATACATGACCGAGCTCATCGACTATCGGATTATCCAATTTCGCTTTTAGGACCTTAAATATTTCCTCATATAACCAGAGCTTCTTCTCTTTCGGGGAGTTAAAATGTGCCCAAAGCTCTTCGCCCTTTTCCCTGTAAGCGTTAATCATTGACTGAAGATTATGAATTTTGTCGGCTGCGCAAACTATTAACGATTCCTCACTATCATCATAAAGTCCGTCTAAATATTTTTGCTTTCTTGCCTCCCAAGTTGCCTTTTCATCACTTTCAACGTTAGGATCTTTATCCTCACTTACCCCCTGAACAATCTCGGCCACCTTTTCGCCAAAATCTCGTTTAAGGTCTTCGTAGTAGTAACCTTTAACGTCCTCCAGAACGTCATGGAGCAGGCCACCAATGATTATATCTTCGTCTTCGGTATAATTACTCAATATCCAGGCAACCGAGAAGGGGTGGCTGATATAGGGCAAATCATCATCACCCTTGCGCGTCTGCCCGAGATGCAGACGGCTCGCTAAATTAACTGCTTTTTGTATTCTTGGACTTAATTTCATATTCGTATTCGCTTAAATGATTAATAATGAAGTTGGCAGCATTAATTATGTTCTTCTTGTTTCTTAACATATTTCCGCCCGATTCATAAAATAGAACTGGGGCTGCACCATTTATTTCTTCCGGCCTACTTACCATTGAAGTTATAAAGGCATTTAGATGGCTTGACTGGTCAGACAATACTCCGGTTATTCTTCCCAGTCTAATGCCAATATGCTCATTAGCAACTTTATATCTCGTTACTCCCGGATCGAATATAAAGAGCGCGAATTCTTCACAGACTTCTAGTGCCTGGCTCCGAATAAAATCTATGCCTCTAAAATACTCTCCTATTATAGCATTTATTTCCATTAAAGCTTTCGGGGCGAGACTAAGGCGCGGTAATTCTTTCGCCATGTAAAGCAGATTGTCGCAAATCTCGTTAATCTGCCAATAGATTTCCGAACTCTTTTCTTTCATTTTGTTTTCGATATTTTTCATATTTATCACCTCCTTACTAGCTTAACCACAAAAAAAGCGGCTAAGAGATTTCACCAAAAGATATAAATATCTCTATAGTTGAAATCTCCCAACCGCCTTAACGATTAGTCATTTATTTCATCTGGCTTGCCGCAGATTTCCCAGCTTGCCTATCCGCTTATAGCGGAAGAAATAAATGGCGCCTTTATCCTTAGCGCGAAGTAGGGTTGTTAATTATGTTAGTAGTATAGCAAAAATAAGCATTAACGGCAAGTTTACTAACTTAAGTATGTAATACAGCGGGGCTCCGCAGATTACATATTTACGGAATTATTTAATATATATCCGGCGATCAAGATAAGCCTGGATAAACTAAGCAAAATTAAGTTAACGACCACGTCCAACTAGTTCTATAAACGACCTTATTATCTTTTGATGTCCAAATTCTTTTCTCCCACATATCAGTTTTCGGATCACCTCCAAATTTACTAGATTCATTCATGTCTTTATAAACATCCTCGCCTATATAAATATGATATTGACCTTCAGAAAGAGATGACAGTTTCACCGCATAATTAGTGGCATTACCAACCCAAACTAAATCATTGTTATTTTCACCTCTAATACCGCCCCTTACTATTAAAACTTTTCCGACCTCTATTCCTATCCCGAAATCAAATTCTAGATCACTCAATTGATTATTATTACTAAAATAGGTATCTAATTTAGGCTTTAAAACTTTTAAACAAAACCAGCTCATTTGCATAGCTGCTTTTGCTGCATTAGTTCTTTTTGACCCTCCGCTAAAAACAATTAAAACACCGTCACCGTTAAAGCTTCTCAATTCTCCATTATTAAACTTTGCAATTTTTGCAACTCCATATAAAAACGATTTATACATTTTTGCGGCAGTAGTTCTCCTGAAACCGTCCACAATTTTTGTAGACTCTCTAATATCAATAAACAACATCGCCAATTCCATCTCCCTACCTTTTTTACCAAATTCCAAATCTCCAACATCAGGCACAACAGTGCCTTGAGTTATTTCATAGTTACCATCAAAAAAATCATCAACAGCTTTTTCTATATCGGCCTTATTACTCATATGCTAAAAAATTTTTACAAGAAAAAAAATGAAAATAATTATAAATGACAAAATAAAAATTGACACAGACTCTGAAAAAAATTTTAATTTTTTATTCACTATTAAAGAAGAAATATATATCTGATCTAGCAAATCATCTTTATAATCATCATCGTCATAAGCGATCATTTTTTCTTTATACTTTTTTAAACTGTTTTTTGCGATTGAGCCAAAATAAATCATAGACTCTTTACCCGTGCTAACTTTAACTGTCGGTAAAATCGAAAAAATTGTTTTTAATACACTATAAAAACACAGTATTAATACTAATATCAATATAACGATATCGAAGCAGCTTACATTTTTAATATATGAAACAAATTTTTCAAAGTCAGTGCTGGAAATAATTATAGTTAAACAGACACCCTGAAAAGCAAGCCAAATACTTGACTTTTGGTCAGCGGATCTTATCCATTCATGTATTACACTTAAATTATTTTCCAAGTTTTCCTTATTCATAGTTTATTTTGAATAAATATCTATAAAAGACTGATAGTTATCAATCTCCTTATAATTAACCTTTATAACTTCAAAATGCTTTTTAGCGGATTCTATTTTCGCTTTTTCTGTTGGACGTAAATTATCAATGTCACCCTTAGTTTCAATCACAAAATACACCTTTTCACTTTCGTTTCCTCTTAGGTCACGCTTAGCTGTAACTATAGCCCAATCAGGATTATAACTTCCAACAGGAGTCTCAACCTTATACCAATTAGGCATCTTAATAAACAACTTAATTTGTTCATCATGTTCAAGGTCTAGGGCAAAATTCATTTCTACATCAGAATCATGAACAATGGCATCGTAAATAGACCTAGTAACTGGCAAGGTAGAATCCTTATAGCTTTCAAGCGTTTTAAATTCCTCTACTTTATAAGAATCAGAAATTACTTCATAGCTCACTTGCTCAACATAGGTCTTTACAAGTTCCTGTTTAATAATTTTACTTGCCTCAACAATGAAACGATCAGGATTATTGAAGAAGGCCTCCCAATTATTTGCTTTAAGCACTATATCGGCAACAGTAGCCCGAGTAAGACGAGTTTGTGTCTTAATTTCGGAGATACAGTCAATCGTTCTGCTTTGTGTGGCCACTATTTCGCCTGATTCGGACCCCAGAGCAAGAGATTTAACTCCTTCCACGGATATATTGATACCAGCACGCTCAACGCGAATGTGGGGCTTTTGTAGTCGAATCTCAGAAACAGCCTTTGCGGAATTAGTAATTAGTGATTCCGTGTTTACTTTTACTAAGTAACGAGTCTTTTTTGAAATACGGTCCCACAATTCCTTAAAGTTTTCATCTTTTTGAAAACCGGGCTTAAGTACGATCTTGCTGCGCTGTTTTGCATTGTAAGGCAACTGAGGTGTCTTATAAATACCATCTTCTTGGAATTCTGCCTGCAAACTTGCGACGTAGTCGGCATAACTTATATTGGCGATAACTGAAAGTAAGTTAATGTGCCTATCAAAAATACGATCACCGTCTTGATTGACGCAAAGACGCATGCCGCGACCAATCTCTTGCCGCTTCTTCATGGTTGAAGTTGTTTCGTTTAAAGTACAGATATTAAACACATTAGGATTATCCCAACCCTCTCGGAGTGCTGAATGGGAGAAAATAAACTCGACAGGCTCAGAAAAAGACAAAAGACGTTCCTTATCCTTCATGATAAGCTCATAGGCTTCATCATTTTTCTCAATAGCTGATTCTTGTTCAACAAAACTACCATCCTTCTTTTTCGCAAAATATCCGGTATGAAGTGAATCAGTGGAATTCTGCCCTAGCGTAAACGTGTCTTTTACTTTTGATAATTCTTCTGTAAATATCTTACGAATTAATCCATCAGCGCCGGCATAGTTTGCAACTTTATCAATAAAGAAAAGACTAAGCACTTTAATATCAGAGTCTTTATATTTTTGTTTTTTCTCAATGTGAAGTCGGATAGTCTCAGAAATTTGTCTTCGCCATATATCTTCCTTATTTTGATTAATTGCAGTCCCTCTAGAAAGAATAAACCCATTGGTAAAATGTACTTTACCCTCAGAGCCAAACTCAGGCGCATCAGCATCTATATTCGAAACCACATATCCGCTATAAGCCTTGTTATTAGTTATATTTACAAGATCATCTCCTTTTTTTAAATTAATCGCCTTAATTTTTCTATTACCATCACCATCTGCAAATGCGAGTTCAGCTTTTGCTTTAATGCCACTGGCGGTTTTTGCTGGTTTCGCTTCAACAAAAACCATATGAGGAGTAGAGCTACCACTATCGTCATCCGTTACAGAGAAAACCTCTATTTTTTTAACAAGACCTAACTGGTAAGCGTCATATGGGGTAAGCTGATGAACAAGGTTATATAGATTTTTATGAGTAGCAGAATAACGCAAACGGAATAATGCATTGAAATTTTCAAGAGCTTTCTTTGTTGCTTCACCCTCCATATTTTGAGGCTCATCAAGAATAAGGATTGGATTAGTCTTTTTAATAAACTCGATTGGTTGTTCGCCTTGCATTTGGTCCCGGACACCATAAAGAACATTAGCATCTTTATTAAACGCTCCAACTGTCATGACCATGATATTAATCACACTGCTATCAGCAAAATGACGAACTTGAGATATATTCTTTGATTTGTATTCATAAAATCTAAAAGGGGTATTTGCATACAATTCTTTGAAGTGATCTTCGGTAATTTTGAGGGTTTTAATAACACCCTCGCGGATAGCAACGGAAGGTACTAAAATAATAAACTTCTTCCAGCCATACTTTTGATTAAGCTCAAAGATAGTTCGCAAATAAACATAAGTCTTACCCGTACCGGTTTCCATCTCAATTGAGATGTCTTTAACATTCGCTTCAAGACCGATAGGTGATCCTTCTTCAGTAAGTAAAGCAAAACCATCTTCGGTTAAAAGTTTATCCCCACCTGAGATTGCTAAATTTTGCGCTTTTTGACAATTCTGAATGTTTTTTAATATATCGTCATCTGATAAAGTCATTAGATTTGGATAAATACCAAATAAACCAGCTCCAGCTATAGTCTGTTCTGTAGTTTTTTCTTGCCCATCAAAACAATCAACTACTGAGTTGATGGCTTGTAATTGGAATTCTTGGTTTGGGTCAAACTTAAATTTCATAATTATTAAATGGTTTTCAGATCAAGGTTAAGCGCTAAATTAGCAGCCATCGTGTCGTCCAAAGCGCCCTCAAGACAGATAAATAATTTATCTTTATACAATTTATCAGTAAGCGCTTTTACGGTTTCTGGGGTAAGTTTTCTTTCAAGACAAACAAAAAAATGCTGTTCACCATCGGTAATTTGATAAACATTATTCTTACCAAGTAAAATTTTATCAACCTTACTATTCAGCGACAAACCCTCTTTTACGATATTCTCATAGATGATACTAATATCATTTTCCTTATCAAACAATTGGCTTTGTTTTGCTTTATCCAAATAGGTAATAAATGCTTGTTGATTCTCTTCGGATGACTTTTGAGGATTAAAAACAAAAGTATTTTCAGGGTAGTTTGATTCGGAAAGTATAAAAAACTTAAAACCTGAATTAATAGGTTTTGGATTTTTACCATAGCCATTAATAACATTTTTAATTCTAGTTTTAGTGATATCTAGAATTGTTTTAAAACCATACTTATAGCCTAGAGTATCTGTGTCTATTTTTTCGGGCAACTGCACAGTAATAAACTTACGATTGCCACCATCCAGTTCGTTCTGTGCTAAAACAGCATGAGCGGTCGTACCTGATCCAGCAAAAAAATCAAGAATAATATCATTTTGGTTATTTTTTGTAGTATGAAAAATAAGTTTTTGTATCAAAGCTACAGGCTTTACGGTCTCAAATTCATGAACATCCGTGCCTAAAACTTCTGTCAATTCTGATTTACCCGTTTCAGCAGTCCCATAAGTATCTTTATCAAAAAAATGGGACCAAAAAGGACTAAACCTTTCAAGGTTTTCATCATCAGGTCTTATTCTGAAGTATGCCTTGCCGTCAATCACTTCTACATCTCCTCGTTCTTGAAAGAATTGCACAGTATCAACTCCAACTTTCCACTGAAAACCATCTCTAGGAGAAACTCCAAGAATTGGATAAATCATTGACTGTCTTCCTCTCATGCCTATGGCAGACATTTCTTCGACAACTTTTAATCGATACCACCCCTTGTCATCGTTTTTATCATAAACCTTCTGACCGGTTATCTCGAGATTAAACCTCATCTTTTCATTCAGTTTTTTGTAACTCAAAACATACTCTGTTTTTGATTGAAATTGTTCTCGTGCCGTCTCGGTGTTTTGTGCCTTAGTCCTTTTTTCCCAAGTAATTGTTCCTATAAAATTTTCTTCCCCAAAAATCTCATCCATTAACATTCTTAAATGATGAACTTCATTATCATCAATTGATACAAAAATAACGCCATCCTCGCGCAAAAGGTTCCAAGCTAATTTTAGACGAGGATACATCATGGAGAGCCAGTCGCTGTGATAGCGTCCGTTAGTTTCTTTGTTAGTTGTTGTGCTCTCTCCAGATTCGGTCTTTTGACCTGTTTGTTTAAGATAATTATCAAGCGGTGAACTAAAATCATCATTGTATACAAAATCGTGACCGGTATTGTAGGGCGGATCAATATAAATCATTTTTACCTTTTCAAAATATGCTTTCTGCAAAAGTTTTAAAACCTCGAGATTATCTCCTTCAATAAAAAGGTTCTCAGACTCATCCCATTTAATACTTTCTTCCGGCTTAGGATTAAGAGTTAACCTGCTAGGAATTAAAACGCTTTTAATAGCATTGCTTTTGCCGGCCCAGGTGAAAGAAAACTTATCGGACAAATTAATTGACTGTGAACTTAGCTCCTCAATATATTTTTGTAAATTCAAAGACTTCTCAAAAAGTAAGTCGTCAGAGGTTAAATTAATTTTTGTGGGTTTTTTATTCATATTATTTCTATTTTTTGAAAATTTAATACTATAAAAACCCTAAGACTTTAGATATATGTCTACCAAGGTTTGAATAATTTTATTTATCTTAAATTTCTTCAATTCATCCTTATCGGTTAAATAATCATGATTGTTATGCACTGAAGAATTCACGGCCTTACGAAATATAGAAACATCTGTATTAAACGTTTCTATTTTATCCTTCACGCCAGGTGAAGTAAAATTAGTACGGTTATCATACAAATTTGCTATCAAATGAGAGAAATTCAACGTCCTGCCTTGACCTGTATTAAACCATAAATCTGGCTGTTTTGGATATTTTTTCTCCAAGATATGAGTAACTAAGTTTTCTATTATCTTTCTGCACATCCAAAAAGATGCATTAGGGTAGTTCTTTTCATGACACTCATTTGCTTCGTAAACAATTTGGTTATAATGAGTACTAGGGAATCCAGTTTTTACATCAATAAGTTGCGTTGATTTATCAGGACGATTACTTGTAGTAACTTTTGATTTCTGAACTTTTATTGTTTTAATTTTGCTCTTCCTAGCATGACCTTTAACTCGCCCTTTTTCTTGAGCATTTCGTAACACAACAAATTCTCTGATGGCAGTTGTAACAAAATCAATCAAATCATAATACTCTGAATTATTTATGACGCCCTCTCTGGTAGTAGTATCTTCAATTTGAGGATTGTTAGCTTTGTTTATTGATACAGTGCTAAAAATTTGAGTATTTCCAGGTATATCGGAAGCATTTCTAGACCATTGATCTAGCCCTATCCAATCTGCCTCTTTATCTCCGTATGGCTTAACTCTAAAATGGTCACGATATAATTTTATTCCACCATATTCATTTAACACTGAGCGAATATATTCTAAATCCTTGCTAACAATCTCCGCGCCAGTATTTCTTTTCCAGCTATCTGGTGTTTTATAATAAAAATATAATTCAAATTTAGCATCACCACACGACAGCCCCTTACTTAATTCCTTTTTTTCTTTCTTAATTAATTTACCGAGTTTAAAAAACTCGAAGCTAAAAATTTTTTTCTTTGTTAGGCTTACTTTAAATGAATAAGCCGATTTATCAAAAAAATCCTTCTTAATTTTTGGTAAATCAACACTTTTATCGCCTATATTCTCTTTTATTTTAAACTTTTTAGGAGGATCAATCGGGGAAATTAACAAATTTAAATCTCGTAACAATGACTTTATTTTATCTTTATCGTTCCAACTGCCTTTTAATTCTTTTATCTCTAAAGACGTACCGTGAGGCACTTTGTTTTTCGCCATTTTCCATGTCTCAATATCAATATCAGTTGCCTTACTGCTATCAGAAAATTTACTCCAATCGAATTCTAGCTCATACCCATTTTTTTCCAGTTTCGATTTTGTAGACAAAATCATTTTATGTCCCAGGCTATGAGAAGCAAATCTGCCTATACCCTTCGCGCCTACTGGGACCCTGTGATAAATATCTGTTTTTGTAATCGTCTTTTTATGTGGCGATCCTATATCCATGAATCGATCTTTAATATCAGATAATCCCATCCCAATACCGTCATCGCTTATTTTAATAGATGCGTTATGTTTTTCTTTGTCTAAAAAATCAACGCCCACAGTAGTACTATCAGCGTCATAGGCGTTTTTTATTAATTCTGCTACGGCGACATTAGGATTTGATATTGATTCCTCGCCTAGCTCAGTAATTATATTACCATTAAATGTAAATCGAAAATTGCTAATTTTTTCTCTGTCCGGCATATTAAAAAAATTTAATTAATTTATTAGCAATCAACGACGATAGCATAGGCGGTACCGCATTTCCAATTTGTTTGTATTGAGCAGATCTACTTCCTTCAAATATAAAATCATCAGGAAATGTCTGAAGACGAGCCGCCTCTCTAACTGTTAGCGATCTATTCTGCTCAGCATCTGGATGTATATAATAATGTCCATCTTTTGATATGTGCGCTATAACAGTATGACTGCTGGCCGCAGCACCATCAACAACTTTAAACCTATCTAAAAATCCCGTCTGGTTCTTGTGAGTCTTTAATTTATTTGGCAGTTCATTATATTTTATATTATGACCATTATTCTTCTCCTTAACCGCCATCTTGTAGATAGTCAGGTCTTGTTTGTTATTTGGTCGCGCAGCATGACCCAGCAAAACTCCGAAATTATTTGTAATACCCAACTTATCTAATATCTTAGATTTACTTTTAAACTTAGTCGCGACAGAACCTTCTCCGGACTTTAATTTTGGTAGATCTAATAAAAAATCACTAACTTTATAGTTTCTGTCTACTTTGTCAAAAACTGGATATGATTTTAAATTAGCCTTGGAATTCCAACCTATAAGAATAACCCTTCTTCGTTCCTGAGGAACGCCATATTCAGCGGCATTCAATATGCTAAATTCGGTGTTGTAACCGGCAGCTTTCATCGCTAGACGCATACTATTCAAATACATTCCCTTACCAGAACTTAATAGACCGGGAACATTTTCGAAAATAAAAACCTTCGGTTTAAGAGCCTTTAAAAATTCCACATAATACTGATATAGAAATTTTCTAGGATCGCGTTTCATGTGTTTCCTGTCCGACCCTCTCCCAATATGTGAATACGCCTGACAAGGCGGCCCACCAATAATAATATCTAAATCGGCACCGTTAAGTCTTTCTTTTACTTCACCAATTAACTGAGCATAATTGTCACGACTTATTTTTTCCTGAATAACAGAATCTATCTCTTTATTTAATTTATATTTGCTAACTATTTCTTCCCTAGTTTTTTCTCCTAACAGATATTTTTTATACTCCTCTAGTTTTCCTTTCTTTCTTAAAGCATGATAAACCATTCTCGTTCGAATCGTCTCGCAAGCCTCTTTATCCATTTCAATATGCGCCACAATATCACATCCGGATAAAATAAAACCTTCAGAAAAACCTCCGACTCCGGCAAAAAGGTCTAACACCATTGGCTTTTTAGTTTGCGATTTTTTTTTCTTCATCCTAAATAATAATTAGGTTATAATAATCAGCATCCATAATCTTTATTATTTAATTTTACAATTTTAAAACCACAAAGTCAAAGAAAATTTATATTTGTCAACACAAAAAAATAAGCTAACATTAGCTTATTTTTTGCTTGCTCCCAGGGTCGGATTCGAACCGACGACCAATTGGTTACACTTATCCACTAATTTCTTAATGGGGTGGACTATATCATCATCCTTAAATTAAGGATGCGAGGCGCTTCGGGCCATCTTGCGATGGACCTACTCCCTTTCAGGATAGTCTCTGAACCTTCCATGACCTCCATGGCTTGGCTGCTGATTACCATATCCATATGGATTTAGGCTTCCAGACAATTCACCTCGTTTTCGGTGCTGATTACTCAGCAGAGCTGCGTTTAGAACTACGTGTTCACAGCCAACTGCGCTACCGCTGCGCTACCTGGGAATATAACGTTATTTTAGCAAATATGAGGATTATGTCAAACTCTCCTTATTTTCTTTATATTCCGTCCATTTTCTGTTATAATAGGCTGGTATTGACCCATATTCGGGGTCCTAAAATATAATAATATGCCTAAAAAAAGACTCTTTTCCCTTTATGCCCTCATTATTATTGTCGTCGCGGCCGGCCTATTCTTAATATTACGGCCTCATAAATACACGCCGACGCCGATCGAATCTAATCAATCAAGCCAAGGCGCTACCTCAACCACAGAAGCGCTAAATGAGCCCAATATCGGCTTTACTCCGACTTATCAGGAAAACGCCACGCCTCTCGCTCAGGTGCCTAATTATGAGGCAATTAAAGCTAAATATGGCCTCACTCTTTCCCCGGCTCAAGAAAAATACCTGGATAAAAACCGCTTTCTCCTCATAAACTATGACTCCGTACCCTTCTTTAAGTCCGGCCTGAACTTTGACCAATGGCTTGTCGACTCTGATCGGATGGGCGGCGGCTCTATTTATAATCGTAAGCCGGAAGACAGCGTACTCGTAACGCCCGATACGGTTCTTCATGCTTACCATAAATATTTTGAATTAACCTTAGAAGAATTGGAGCAGCATGAACTAAGCCAAGCCTTGGGTGATTTCCTAACCGGTCTTCACGCTAATCTCGCCACGGCCGTTAAAGATAGCCAAGGCGAAATTAAAACCCGCTATCAAAATCTTGAGGCCCAAATCGTTTTGGCCCAAGTATTGTTTGAAAATAAAAACGCGGCCAAGCCAAGCTATTTTAATAGTCCGGACGAAGAAGTGAAATATAGCGAAGCGGACAAAACGATTGACTCGCTCGCTAATGCTAATCTCCTTTTAACTAAATATTCCAGCGACCTAACGCCGGAACTAATTAACGCGATTAAATCTGATCTCACTGAAATCTATGCCGCCAAAAATATCGGCGCTTCCCCGCTCTTTAAGCAATACGACGAACAAATCAAAACTGACTACACGCAATTTACGCCCCGCAGCCACTACGCGAAGAATTCGACTTTACGCGCCTACTTCCGCACGATGATGTATCTGGGCCGGAGTAGTTATTTACTCCATAGCGATTTGGCCATCGCCGATACTAATTTACTCGTGAAACAAATGGCGCTGAAAAATGGCGCGGCCGCGCCGCTCGACTCCTGGCAGAAAATTACCACTATTACCGATTTCTATGCCGGCCAAAGCGACGACCTGACTTATCCGGAGTGGCAGGCTTATGAAGCGAGCCAACTCGGTGCGAATACTAATTCTGACGCCGCCCTGACTTCAGCCGACAATATTGCGAAATTAAAGGCCAATCTTGATAAGCTCCGAAAACCAAAAATATTATCCGATGTTATAATCGACGAAAATATCGCAGCGCGCGATAAAGCGAGTCTACTTAATCAGTCCCTATCTTTCCGCGTCTTCGGCCAGAAATTTTCTTTCGACGCTTCTATTTTAAACGATCTCACCGCCGGACAAGAAAAAACTGAAGTTAAATTGCCTTCAATGCCTTCGGCTCTATTTGTCCCCGCCGTTCTCGGCGATTTACGCGCGGAAACTTATGTCGCTAAATTCCTGGAAACGATTGGCTTTAACGCCGCTGAAGTAGCCGGGTTCACGACAAAACTTGAGCTGAAAAAAACTGCCCTCAAAACAGTCCCTGAATCAGACTGGTATCAATCTTTAGGCAGCTCCTGGCTTTATGTGCTCGGCGCGCTCACCCATAATTACGGCGTGAATTATCCGCTTTATATGCAGTCCCGCTCATTTCTCGATAAGCAGATTCAAACTTTCCTCGGCTCATACGCCGAACTCAAGCACGATACCCTGCTCTACGCGAAACAAAGTTATGCGGAACTCGGTGCCGGTGGCGAAGATCAACCGCTCCCGCCTATTGTTAAGGGATTCGTGGAACCGAATCTCGAGTTCTTGAATAGATTCAATAAATTAATTGAGCGCACCGAAACGCTCTATACCGCCAATAATCTATTTACTAATCAAAGCGCAATGGAACGTTTAGGACAATTCAAAAAAATCTCCGCCTTATATACAAAGATTGCCGAGGCTGAGTTGCGCGGCCAAGCGATTAGCGACGACGACTATGAAACTTTGCGCACGACTAAATTAGCTTTTATGGCCCAGCCTTTTGAAGCGGTCGACCCGACAGAAACTTCCGGCCAAACCGCATTAATTGCCGATATCCATACCGATATGGTCAGCGGACAAATTCTTTACGAAGCAACTGCCAAGCCCTATTTAATGCTCGCGATTGTCGGTAACGAAAATGCCCCGCGCGTCGTCGCCGGTTTAGTTTATAATCATTACGAACTGACGGATCCAATTGGCACGCGCTTAACGGATGAAAATTGGCGCAATCGCGTTTATAAGGATAATAGTCTTTTACCAGCCAAGAATTTTTGGTACGACTCTATTCTCGTTAAATAGAACTCTCTTTCAATTAAATCTTGCAACATGAAAATAAGAAAAGTCTTTTTCATTATCGTGGCATTTTTTGCCCTGACGACAATCTTAACTGCTCTTTTATTAATTAAGGAAAGGCCAGATTTTCGTGTTGCCTCAGATTTATCAGATTCAAAAGAGCCGATTAGCGCGCAATATACCGAGTCCTCTTTTTTCCTGTCCGCTATTAAACAAAATAAAACTGCACCGTCTTTAGATACGGTCAGCGGTCTCATCGTGCCTCATCATTTGCTCGCTAAAGACATGATTGCTTCTGCCTATGCTTATGCTTCATCCGGAAAACATTCAACTATCGTTCTCCTTAGCCCGGATCATTTTTCGGCCGGAAAATCAGAAGTTTCCGTCAGCGAACGTGATTTCGCGACTGTATTTGGCATAGTCGCGAGTGATAAAAAAATTGCCGGTGAATTAAAGAAACTGCCCTTTGTCGGCGAGGGTGATTTTTTCTATCGCGAACATGGCCTGCAGGCCGAGCTCCCTTTTATTAAATATTATTTCCCGAACGCCAAAATTATCGCCCTCACTTTTAAGCCGACAACTTCTCAAGATAAACTTGATCAAATAATTAGCGTCTTGGAAAAAAATTTGCCGGACGATTCTTTAATAATTCAAAGCACTGATTTTTCGCATTATTTGAGTCCGGCACAAGCCGCGCGCGAAGATACGGAATCAATCGCGATGATTATGAGCGGAGATGCGCCCCAGTCTTTAGATCTCGGCCAACCAGCCAATCTTGATTCGAGTGCCGCTCTATATATTCAAACCCGTTTGCAAACCGAATTTTTTAAGACTGAACCGAATATCTTAGAACATAAAAATTCTCAGGACTATACGACCGAACCAGTCGACTCTTCAACCAGCTATCTAACGGTCGCTTATAAAGCGGAAACACAAATGACTGGTGCTGCAATGACTGGTGCTGCAACAACGACGGATGAAAACTTAAGCCCGGACAAAAAATATGGCAATGCCGAATTTATTTTTGTCGGTGATATTATGCTCTCGCGTTATATCGGCGAACTCATGGCTAAGCGCCAAGATTTTAATTTTCCTTATGAAAAAATAAAAACTGATTTAGCCGGCGCCGATTTATTATTCGGAAATTTAGAAGCACCGGTTTCAACTCGGGGTGAATCAGCCGGTGCCCCTTACCCTTTCCGCGCCGACCCGCTTGTCCTGTCGGGATTAAAGGATTCCGGCTTTAGCGTTCTCTCCGTTGCGAATAACCATGCCTTTGATTATAAGTTAGCCGCGTTTAGCGATACCCTAAATAATTTAAAAAACGCCGACCTCGATTATACGGGCGGCGGGTTTAACTTTAGCGAAGCACGCGCGGGCGCACTTATGGAAATAAACGGTATTAAAACGACGCTTCTCGCCTATACCGACTTAGTGCCTAAAAGCCAAGCGGCGACGGATAATCGGGCTGGTCTCAGCTATCTTGACGAGGCGCAAATGGTAAAAGATATTAAGGCGGCAAAAGCTAAATCAGATTTAGTTATCGTTTCTTTCCATTGGGGCCAAGAATATCAAACTCATTCTAATCAGCATCAACAGAAAATTGCGGCTGAAGCCGTTGCGGCCGGGGCAGATTTAATCGTCGGCCATCACCCGCATGTCCCTCAAGAAATTAGTGAAATTAATGGCGTTACTGTCGCTTATAGTTTAGGTAATTTTGTCTTCGACCAGAACTTTTCGCCTGAAACGAGGAGCGGCTTAATTCTTTATGTAAAAATTGAAAATAAAAAAATCATCTCCGTCGAACCGGAGACGATAAAATTCACAAATAATTATCAGCCCTATATAACCCAAAAGTAAAATCATCATTCCGCAAAAATAAAACCGCCTCTTCTGGCGGTCTTATTTTATATTTTTTATTTTGGCTCCTGATGATTTTAAATTCTTCAATTTTTTAATAATCTCTCAATTTCTCGAGTCCCTTAAACTTCCGAATCTTCTCGAGGGCTTTGGATTCGATCTGGCGGATACGTTCGCGGGTAACTTCAAATTCCTGACCAACCTCTTCTAAGGTATGAGCGACGCCATCAACGAGTCCAAAACGCATTTCTAATATTTTTTGTTCGCGCGGTGAAAGCTGCGCCACAATATTTTTTACATAGTCCCTCAAAAGCTGTAAAGCGGCTGCCCTGTCCGGCGTTACGTTTTTTACGTCTTCGATAAAATCTTCAAGAGTCGAATCTTCTTCGTCGTCGCCGATAGTTGTTTCGAGCGAGATGGTATCCTGAGAAATTTTCATAATATAACGGACCTTCTCAATTTCTTCGCCCATCTCCGCTGCAATTTCATCGGCCAAAGGTTCCCGTCCTAATTCCTGAATTAAGTTTCTCTGCACCTGTTGGAATTTATTGATTGTTTCGACCATATGGACCGGAATACGAATGGTGCGCGACTGATCGGCTAAAGCGCGCGTAATCGCTTGGCGAATCCACCAAGTCGCATAAGTTGAAAATTTATAGCCCTTGCGATATTCAAATTTTTCGACAGCGCGGAATAAACCGATATTGCCTTCCTGAATTAAATCCAAAAGACTCATGCCTTTCGCGCCGGCAAATTTCTTCGCAATCGAAACAACCAAACGTAAATTCGCTTCAATAATTCTCTTCTCCGCTTCTTTATCACCCTTCTCTTTTCGTTTCGCGAGTTCAACTTCCTCGTCGCCGGTCAGTAAGGCGACTTTCCCGATCTCCTTCAAATACATCTGAATCGAGTCAGCACTTAATTTTGATAAATCAATATTCATCGCGTTCTGATGCGCGAGGGCTCGCCCGGTTAAAGCCGGTTCATTCGCTTTCTTTTCCGCCATATCTAAAATTCGGCCGGAATCTTCCGCAATCCGAATCCCGTTCTTCTGCAAATCACCCAAAAAGACGTCATAGTCATAGACGTATTCTTCCACTTCCGGAAATAAATATAAAAGCTCAGTTTCGGTAATGAAACCGCGCAGACGTCCCTTATCGATTAAGCGCTGCATCGCGGCGTCGGAAGGTTTCGCGACCACGCGCGCTTCTTCTTTGACGTGTTTTACAACCTTAAGCAATTTCAACTTGGTCTTCGGTGCTTTCTTCTCCGTCTTTTTCGGCGCACTCTTACGCAAAACAACCGCTTTTTTCAACGGTTTAGAGACCTTCGCTTTCGGCTTAGTTTTCAGGGTCGTCATTTTTGTTTTCTTTGTAGATTTTTTAATTTTTTTTGGCGCTGGCTTAGCCATATAAATTTTTAACCTAAATTAATTTTTTTAATCTCGTCGGTCAAATTCATGAGTTCTGCCATTAGTATTTCCAAATCCGCCTGGCGTTCTTCTTTTTCCGCCGCGGCGATTAATTTTTCGAGTTTTTTAATTTTCTTCTGGCAACCGTACTTTTTCAAATCAACCATGATCTTAATGATTTCCGCTTTCGCGCTGACGGCATCAAAGCTATAAAAATCCTTCTCCCCCAGAAGGATTAATTTATCGAGTAATTTTTCTGCGCTTTCACCCTGTTCCTCTAAATAATTCCGGAAGGAAACATATTCTAAAGAAGCAGTCTTATTATAATAGATTATCAGGTTCTTGTAAAACCCGGCGGCACCATTTCCACTTAAATTTTCCGGCTCCAGATTACTCGCACAGTAGCCGATATGGTCGCTGAACTTAACGAGGAGCGCCAGCAATAATTCGCTGAGCCGATCTTCGCGGGAATGATATTCGCTTTTAGCTTCTTCTTTTCGGCTCGCTGCGGCCGGCGTTCTTTTCAGTTTTTTTTGCCAGGCGAGAAATTCCTCGCGGCTGTCGCCTTCAGAAAATCCGAGTTCCTCACTGATTTTTTTTAACCAATAACCCTGCTCGGTTTGGTTATGGACCAAATCAATCATGATAAACATGCTATCGCGCACCTTTGTTTTATTATCCAGTATTTCCAAATCTAAATCGGCGCTTACTTTTTGAAAATAATATTCAAGCATCGGTTGGGCACTTTCGACTGCCAGTTTAAAATCATCGGGGTTATTGCGCAGACATTCATCCGGATCCTTGCCGTTAGGCAAAGTGATAATTTTTAAATTTAACTCTTGCGCGAGCACTTCGCGGATTCCTCGGTCAGCCGCCATCTGTCCCGCTTTATCCATATCAAAGGCCAAAGCGACATTATTCGTAAATCTTTTAATAAGGGCAACTTGCTCGGTCGTTAGCGCTGTTCCCGAAGAGGCAACCACGTTATTAAAGCCGTGCTGATGGCAAGAAATGGCGTCCATTTGGCCTTCAACCACGATTGCCAGGTCTTCTTGCCTAATCGCGGTTTTCGCCTTATTTAAGGCAAATAGGACCCGGCTTTTATCATAAACCGCAGTCTGGGGACTATTAATATATTTGCCCATTTTTTCGGTCTTTTCCTTCGCCGGATTAATACGCGCGGTAAAAGCAATTAAGTTATTATTGACGTCCCAAATCGGGAACATAATGCGATCCCGGAAACGGTCATAATAGCCGCTCCCCCGCGTACCCGTACCTTCTTTCTTAATACTGAGGCCAGCCGCACTAATTTCTTCGTCCGTATATTTTTTGCCGACCAGGGGTCGGGCTTTTAAAAAATCATATAAATTACTCCAGGCGTCGGCACTATAACCGAGCTGCCACTCGCGCAAAGTTTCTTCTTTCAGGTCACGGCCAACTAAATAAGCGCGCGCGGCTTCCCCACTCTTCGTCCCGAGTAAATGCGCATAATACTTTCCGGCGAGCTCAAGCACATCAAGCAGACGATTCCGTTGCGAATAAGTTTCCGCATTTTCATATTTCAAAACCACGCCCGCTTTCGGCGCCAAGAGACGCAATGTTTCCATAAAACCCAAGCCTTCTTTTTCCATTACAAAAGCAAAAACATCGCCGCCCCGGCCACAGCCAAAGCAATGCCAAATCTGCTTATCCGGCGAAATCACAAAAGACGGCGTCTTCTCGTTATGAAAAGGGCAAAGCGCCTGAAAGTTCGCACCGACGGCTTTCACCGGCGTGTATTCGCGAATCACTTCGACGATATCCAATTTAGATTTTATTTCTTCGGACTGTCCCATAGGTATTTAAATTAAAAAATCCGGCAGGAGTAACGCTTTAAGGCGGGCCATTTCTCGTTCCACAACTTCCCCGTCGTACTCCGCGTTATGGCGCGCTTGGCCGGCATAGCCCGGTCGTTTCTGATCTAAATGTAAATTAAAAGTAACGATTTCTTCTCCACTCGCCGTCTTTTGCACAGTAAAATAAATATGGAAGCGCGGATAAAAGTCGCGCATCAAACGCCGGGCGAAACTCGCTTGGCCGTCTTCACGCTCTGGAATAAAAGTATAACCGGCGGCTCTAAGCCACATCTCCGGCGCTTGTCCCAACAATTTTTTGTTCGTGCTTAATTTCATTTTTTCCGAGTTTAAAGATTATGGATTTATAAATTATATAATTATAGAAACCGATGGCAAGATTGACCGCAACCTGCGCGAGCAAGTACCAGATGCCGAAACGATTAACGAGCAGATGCATGAAGACACCGTTTAAATTCAAACCGATAAAAGCGTTAAGAATATAGAGAACAAATTGATGGGCCGCTTTCTCCTGACTGAAATTGCGGAAGGTCCAGAATTTCTGGAGCGTGAAACTAACGACGAAGGAAACGATGAAGGCCAAACTCGTGGAAAAAACCAAGGGCCATTTTAAAACACCATGGAAAATAAATAAAAGAACAAGATCGGTGATACTGGCTGAGGAACCGGCGATAAAAAATTTTACCGCGCCCTTACGCGAATCACAAAGACAATAAGCTTTGGGAAAACGCATGGCGAGAAAATTGCGAAACTGAAAATATAAACGATTTAAATGGGGCATAATTTAATTATTGTCAAAATCTTATCAGCGCCTTAAGGACGCCACTCATAATTATTAAAAACCCAATTGACCAAGTCTTTGCTTTCCCGGAAACGCTCATTCTTGCCGGAACTATTTAGGACTGCTGAGATCACTTCCCGACCGTCAGCGCCTTTGAAGCGGCCGACAAAGCAATAACCGGCGCTATCAGTGAATCCAGTTTTCCCGCCCATGATAATGAAAGGATTTTCCGCAGAATCAAATAATAAATAATCAGTGGATTCAATTAATTTTTCTCGTCCGGCAACCGTCGTAAATTTGAAATCTTTGGTTTCCGTCGCGGTGCTAATTTCAGGAACGTCGAGAGCCGCTTTCGCGAGCAGCGCGACTTCGCGCGCCGTTGAAACATTATTTTCGCCGAGGCCGACCGGATCGACAAAGCTGGTTTTCTTTAGTCCGAGCGCGAGTGCTTTCTCATTCATTTTTTTGACAAACTCTGGCTCGCTTAGTCCGCTCGCATGCACAAGCGCTAAGGTCGCACCGTTATCGGAAGCAATTAAACTGGTTTTAAAAAGCTGTTTAATCGTCACTTCGTCTCCCGGCCAAAGATTTAAAACTCCGCCTTGGACTTGGTCGGCGGCCGTAATCGTATAAGTCGTGTCCCAGCCCGGATTATGTTCGATGAATACCAGAGCCGTCATTAGTTTCGTAATGCTGGCAATCGCCTGAGGTTCATCGGCATTTTTTGTGTAAAAGAAGTCGCGCCCGGTCGCCGATAGTACTGCGCCTTTGTCCGCCGGTAAATTCAAAACTGTGGCGAGCGGATTAAGACTTAAAACCGGACCGCTAACAGAAAGCTGTGCGCCCGTGTCGGAGCGCAGCAAAAGAATGGTAACTAATATATTTAATAACAAATGCCACATTTAATTTTTACTTAATTAGTTTCTGTTTCTAAAACCATTTCAATCGTCGTATTAACGGTTTCATCCGCTTTCAGTTTAGAATAATCCGGTAAATCACCGACACTGCCCAGACCCAAGAAACGAACGAAATCATGCGTTACGGTATAAAAATTTTCGTCTCTCGTCTTATCGTATTTTTCTTCAATCAGACCGCGCAAAAGTAAATTGCGAATAATGAGACTGCAATTAACGCCGCGAATTTTTTCGAGCTCAAGCTTTCCAATCGGACCGCGATAGGCAATAATCGTGAGCGCTTCAAGACTCGGCTGGGATAATTCCCCGCTCGTTTCATCCTTTAAAAATTCCTGAACAAGCGCCGAGTTTCCGGCTGCCGTTGTCAGTTGATATTGATTATTGTTTTTAATGATACTGAAACCCCGCTCCCCGGCACCGTAATCCGCTTCGAGTTCGGCGAGCGCCGCTTCAACTTCTTTCGTCTTCGCGTTCGTTAAAACGGCCAGCTCCTTTACGGCGAGCGGCTTAATCGCGACGAATAGTAATGATTCAAGTTGTGACTTTAATGACATATAAATATTTATTTACTCTGCTGCCGCGTCAGCTTGGTAGCGGCTAATATGAATTTCGCTGAAGAGCTCATCTTGCTCGAACATTAATTCTTTTTGTTTGGCGAGCTCGAGCACGGCCAGGAAACAAACAATCACTTCAGTTTTATTCTGGGCCGTGGCAATGAACTTGGAAAAATTTATTCTAACTTTATCGAAAATCATTTTCTTGATTAAAATGATGCGATCTTCAATGTTTATTTTTGGTTCCAGACGTGTTTCCGGCAATTTTTCTTCCTGATGTTTTTCGAGATTCGCGAGCAGACGTACAAAAATATCCCGCATCATGACTGCATTTACTTTTAGCGGGGCGGCAAAAACCGGCAAATTAAATTGCTGGCGGCGATTTTTTAGCATCGGCGGGAGATAGAGAAAATTTTTCGCGGCGATAGTCTCCTTTATCTTTTGGCTGGCCGCCACGAATTCTTTATACATGCGCAGCTGCTTCTCTAAATCGTCGACCTCTTGCGCGTCTTCGGCCGTATATAAATAAGGGAGTAGCGCTTTGGATTTAATGAATAATAATTTAGCAGCCACGACTAAAAAATCCGCCATCTCGTCGGCATCAATCGCTTCCGCGCCGCGGATATAGTTAACATATTCATCGGCGATTTTCGCCAAATTAATTTCCGTGATATCCATTTCCTCCGACTCGATGAGAGACAGGAGCAAACCGAGAGGTCCGGAAAATTTTTCTTGGGTAAATTCAATCATAATTACTGAACAATTGGAGCCGCTGACGGCGTTTTCATAGTCGCGTCGGCTTTAATTACATTCCAGAGATTACCTCGCAAACACTGGTAACCGGTGCCGTGATATTGGCTGCTTGGATTAACCGGCATACTATAGGTCACTTGACCGCGGCCGTTATCGCTTTGCAAACTATCGGTCCGAAAAGTCGCGCAGAACTGAAAATCTTTATCATTTAATTTTTCATAAACGATCGGTGTTTTTGTTTCCGGGTCAGATAAAGCGCCGGGATCAAGATAAAAATTATTCTCGCTCGTGAGTTGGTCGATTGAATCCGGTAATTTTTGGTAGCGGTCATAATAGGTATTAACTCCACTTTCGAGACTCGAAATATTATTAACGACAATTTGGTCTAAGCGTCGGGCGCGGGCCGTTTTCGGAGATTCAACAAAGAAAAAAGCGGAAATAAAAGCGGCGATAACGAGCGCCAAGGAAATATAGAAAAATAAACGTGTAGTTAAATCCTTGCGGCTCATGTCCTCACGCTTGATGTCGTAGAAATAAAAGGAAAATACAGCGGCTGCTAAAACAAAGATGGAGGCCGCCTTAAGAACGAAACGGCTCGTCAGTTCGCCCGATAAGAAATTATTAATGATGCCGATAAAAACGCCAAGAATAATAAATGAGGATACTAAAATAATTAAATAAGTTAACCAGCGGCGGACACCGGAGTCTTTATCGATTTCGTTTTTGCGCAGACCCTTGAAGATTAAGCCGGAAAGAAAATAGAAAATAGGCGCCGCGATAATCAGCGCGGAAATTGCAAACTTCAACTGGCCGTCAGAGTTGCCGACATATGAATTCAAAGCGTCCGGTACGGTCTTGTCGATAATGCCGAAAGCGATTAGGCCGACAGAAATCGCCATGAAGATTAAAGCGACGAGCGAAAGCAGATAGTAAAAAGCGTACTTCGCGTTTTGTTTGTTAGTCATATAATAATTGTTATTAATTACGATATCAATTTAAATTAAATTATACTTTTGGAGCGCCTGTAATTTCGTCAAGAAAAAATATGCTTTAGCTTATTTTTTCCCCAGAAATTACCGAAGCGGAGAAAGTATAATTTGATTTAGAATTCCGCATTCTTCGGTGTACGTGGGAAAGGAATGACGTCGCGAATATTGGCCATGCCGGATAAATACATGATTAAGCGCTCAAATCCCAAGCCATATCCCGCGTGTTTTACCGAACCGTATTTACGTAAATCAAGATACCAAGCATAGTCTTCTTTTTTGAGGCCCATCTCATCCATTCTTTTCTCAAGCATATCAAGCCGTTCTTCGCGCTGCGAGCCACCGATAATTTCACCGATACCGGGAACGAGCAAGTCAACCGCGGCGACGGTTTTTCCGTCATCGTTCATGCGCATATAAAAAGCTTTGATGTCTTTCGGATAATCGGTTAAGAATACCGGACCGCCGACTACCTCTTCGCAGAGATAACGCTCGTGTTCAGTTTGTAAATCAATTCCCCATTTTACCGGATACTCAAATTTCTTGCCGGACTTTTCTAAAATCTCAATGCCTTCCGTATAAGTCATGCGGCGGAACTCGGAATTAATTAATTTAGTTAAACGCTCAAGCAAAGTCGGATCAATAAATTTATTGAAAAATTCCATTTCTTCCGGCAGTTCTTTGAGGACATAGGAAATTAAATATTTAATCATTTTCTCTTCCATGTCCATATCATCATTCAAATCGGCGAAAGCCATTTCCGGTTCCATCATCCAAAACTCGGAAGCGTGCCGGGTCGTATAGGAATTTTCCGCACGAAAAGCCGGCCCGAAAGTATAAACCTTATCAAGCCCCATCACGAGCGCCTCGGCATTAAGCTGACCACTCACAGTCAGCCCCGTTTTCTTACCAAAGAAATCTTCTTTATAATTTATTTCTCCTTTATCATCTTTTGGTACATTTTTTAAATCCAGGGTTGTTACCTGAAACATTTCACCGGCGCCTTCAGCATCGCTTGTCGAGATAACTGGAGTTTGAATATAAGTAAAACCTTGTTCTTGAAAAAATTTGTGAATGGCGAAACTTAAAGTTGAGCGTAAACGAAAGACAGCCGAAAAAGTATTGCTACGTCCGCGCAAATGCGCAATCGTGCGCAGAAATTCAAAACTATGTTTTTTCTTCTGAAGAGGATAATCTTCGGCGGCGCGTTGAATAATATTTATGGTTGTCGCTTTTAATTCAAAAGCTTGCCCGGCCGCGGGAGACTCAACGAGTTCGCCTTCAATTTCGAGTGATGAACCAATCGTAATTTTTTCTACTTCGGAAAAATTACTTAAATCAGATGCAAAAACAATTTGTAAACCCTTAAAGAATGATCCATCGTTTAATTCAATAAAACCGAAATCTTTAGAGCTCCGTGAAGTCCGCACCCAACCGGAAACGAGAATATTTTTACCTAAATATTCTTTCGTATCGCGATATAATGATTTGATAATTATTTTAGACATATAAATTTAATTAATTTTTCCCCGAAGTTAATTGCGCTTTCTCATTATGGTTTAACTTATGGATTCAAGCGCTTAACGTCGCGCGGTAAGAAGCAAGCTTCCTTAATACTACCGAGTCCCATGAGCTTCATCACGATTCGGCCCGGGCCCATACCGATACCGCCGTGATTTGGGCAGCCATAGCGGAAGAAATTAATATAATCTTTTAATTCTTCTAAATTCATGCCTTTTTCAATCGCCTGTTTTTCGAGGACTTCAACGCGGTGTTCGCGCTGTGAGCCCGTCGTAATTTCGAGGCCGCGATAAAGCAGATCGAAACTCTTCGTCAGATTATTATTATCCTCATGGCGCATATGATAAAAAGGGCGCGCGGCAATCGGATAATCGGTGACGAAAACAAAGTCATGATTCATTTCCTCTTTGATAATTAGGCCTAATTCTTTTTCTTCTTCGGTTGAGAAATCCCAATCCTTTTCGCTCTTAATTCCCTTCGCCGCTAATTTCTGTTTCGCTTCCGCGAGAGTAATGCGCGGGAAAGGCTGTGCCGGCACTTCAATATCAAGCCCTAAATCTGTTTTAACTTTTTGAAAACCGGAGACAAGCAAGCCCTCTTCTGTATCCATTAAATCGGCATGTGATTTAATATAAGCCATTTCAAAATCCCAACCCGTGAATTCAGTGACATGGCGCGTGGTAAAAGATAATTCCGCGCGGAAAACCGGACCGCAGCAAAATACTTTTTCAAAGCCCGATGCAATCGCCATCTGCTTGTAAAACTGAGGAGACTGAGAAAGATAGGCTTTACGATCAAAATATTTAACTTCAAAAACTTCCGAACCGGTTTCAGATGAGGTGCTCATGAGGCAGGGGGTATTAATTTGGAGAAAATCATTTTTGGAAAAATATTCGCGGAAACCTTCTTCGAGCTTAGACCAGACTTTAAAAATCATTTGATTCTCTTCACGGCGTAAATCAAGCCAGCGCCAATCAAGACGATTATCTAAATTCGCTTCATTATCCGCTTTAGCTAAAACCGGGATCGGTAATTCCTCTTCAGCAAGTGAAATTAGAGTGACGCCCGTTGCCGCTAATTCAAAATCTTGAACCGGGTTCGGATCGTTTTTTTTCATCGGTTTCGCCTGTAGAGTTCCAGTTACTTCAATCACGCTCTCCAGATTCAATTTTTCCGCTAAATTAAAATTATCGTTATTGCCGTCACTATTCGACACAAAAACAACTTGGATTAAACCGCTGATATCGACGAGATCGATAAACACCAGGCCCTTATGCAGGCGTAAATTCCGCACCCAACCGGTAACGGTCACTTCGCCCTGGCCTTGTTTTTTGGCTTCGGTAATTTTAATTCTTGGCATATAACTAAATTAGCTCCGTTCTCCTTGGCGGAGCCGGATTTTATAAAAATTTACTTATTTAACTACTTCAATTTTAACCGATTATGAGCTTTTTAGCAATGAAAATTCAGGAAATTCTGCGTTAAAATTGACAATTCTTTTATTATCTTCTTGTCTAATTTTAGCTTTTTGGCCAGATCTAATTTATTGTCTAAAATAAAGCGCATTAATTTAATACAATTATCTGATATTGTCAATAATTCAGCCACACTAACGCCTTCGGTTGTTCTTTCTTTCTCCAGACAAGCGCCGCAAATTATCCCGCCGTTTTTTAAGTTGAAATAATTAAGACCTGCTTTGACGGGTTGGCGGCAATTTAGACATTCATACATTTCCGGTTTATAGCCGAGTTCAGTCATTAATTTAAGAGCAAAAAAAGCAAAATAAAGTTCCCCGCTCTCTGGGGAGAACTCGGCGTCTGGATAATTATCTAAAACTTCGAGCCAGCGGCTAAGTAAGAGAAAAAGACGTTCATCCGGCTGCGCGTCGCGTACTAAGCGGCTAAACCAGCGCAAAGCGCGCCCGGCAAAAAATATTTTATTTAAATTATCTTTAATATTTAAATAAGCATTTTTTGTTATGGCGCTCCCCACATAATCAAAACCTCGTCCTTTGATTATTAAAATATCGGCCAAACTCATCGGTTCTAAGTGTCCGGCTAATTTTGATTTAATTTTCTTAGTGCCGCGCGCAACCAGCGAAAACTTGCCGAAATCGCGCGTATAGACCGTAACTAAAGAATCGCTCTCGCGGTAAGCGGAGCGATTAAGAATAATTGCCTGTGAATGTTTGGTTTCATCCATAATGATAATAAAGATAGGGACATACCTTCTTCGCTTCGATGATTTCTGGGGAAAAAAGGAGACAAGGAAACTTTTTTGGAGCGCCTGTAATTTCGTAGAGAAAAAATAGGCTTTAGCTTATTTTTTCCACAGAAATTACCGAAGCGAAAAAAAAGATTTCCTTGGCTCCTGTGAAAAAAGTATTAATTACTATCCAAATAGTCTTGCAAAATTATCGTGGCGGCGATTTCATCGCGTTCCGCCTTATCTTTTTTTTCGCCGCTGAGCGCATCAGCCGCGAGCGAACTTAGGCGTTCGTCTAATAATTCAACCGTTTTCCCGCTTTTTTCCCTTAGTTTTTCCACAAAATCAAGCCAAGCCGGATTATTGGCCGCTGCCCCGCTCATTTTTTTCGGACTACCGATAACAACCACGTCAATTTCTTCTTCTTCAATCACGGCCAAGAGCTCGTTAAGACTGGCTACGGTTTTAAACGGCAAAGCCAAAGAAGTCTCCTCGTCAGCGAGAGCCAAGCCAATTCGCTTTTCACCCCAATCAACACCGATATATTTTTTTGACTCCATATAATTATGAGTGCGAGAGCTAATTAATAAGCGTAACTATTTCGTTAATTTGCACTATTCCGTTAATTTGCTCTATTTCGTTAAAATTTCGTAGCCCTTCTCCGTGACCGCGATCGTATGTTCAAAATGCGCGCTCAAAGAATTATCGGCGGTTATAACCGTATAACCGTTGCGGGCAATTTTAACCCGCCAGCCGCCGGCATTAATCATCGGTTCAATCGCGATTACCATTCCGACCCTAAGCACCATATTCTCCAAAGCGTCTTCATTGATTTCAAAATTAAAAACATCCGGTCCTTCGTGTGAGAAGTAGCCGACGCCGTGCCCGACCAAATCGCGTACTACGCCATAGCCATGGCTTTCGGCATGAGTCTGCACCGCTCGCGCGATATCATTAATCGTATTCCCCGGTTTAACCATTTTTATCCCGCGGTAAAGACATTCCTCAGAAACTTGTAGGAGTTTTTTTGTTTCTTTATTAATACGTCCGGCCGGTACAGTCGTACACATATCGGTATAAAAGCCGCCGCCTTTAGAGTGTTTATTTATGGGCGCCTTAAATTTTTCTCTGAGCTCGCTCGTCATCGGCCATTCCATGCCGATATCAATATCGACGATATCACCGTCTTTAACTTCCCGGTTCGGTAAAGACGAGCCGTGAACAACTTCGTTATTTATCGAAATACAAAGCGTCGACGGAAAAAATATTCCGCCCCCCATGGGATAATTTTTAAAAGCCGGCCGACCGCCGATTTCTCGAATTAATTTATCCGCCAATTCTTCCAAGGCTGCCGTCTGTAGTCCCGGCTTCACTTCCTTGGCCAGGCGCGCCAAAATAGCGCCCAAACGCGCGCCGCCTTCTTTGATTATCCGAATCTCTTCCTTTGTTTTTATATAAACCATAATAATTTTAATTAATAACTAAGCGCTCGTCTTCTTTAAAGATTTATTCGACCGTACGGACAGAAACAGGAAAATACCGAGAAGTAGGAACATATTAAGCGGGGCCAACCAGAACGGAAATTCATGGCCAAAACTTTCTAAAACCATAATCGCGCCCAGTACGCCAATCGCATACATCGCGCCATTTTTCAAAAATTCATATTTAGAAATCAGATCAATGCCGCGCACCGTAAATTCACGGACGACGAAGGCACCGAGACCGTTGCCTAAAATAATCAAGGGGACGGAAACGGTAAAAGCGAAAGCGCCGATAACGCCGTCAATCGAAAAAGAGGCATCTAATACTTCCAGATATAAAATTTTACTCCAAGCGCCCATCGCCGGATCCATCAATTTCTTCTCCTGTGTTTCCGCATTCTTTTTAAAACCATCCGTAATAAAAAAGGCCGATACGCCGATAGTAGCCGCGAGCGCCAAAATCGGATCTTTTTGCAGAGAAAAATAGACGACGCCCGTGGTAATAAGCGAAGCAAGCGCATAAAACCAAGCACCCTGCCGGTGGATAAAACCCTCAACTAAAAAAGCGTATTTCTTCTCTTCCAAAAACAGCCAAGCCAAGAAAACCAAAAACAGATAAATCCCACCGCCGAGCAGTAATAGGGGCTTGGAATGTTCAATATAAGCCTTAATTTCCGGCGAATTGGAAAAAGTCGCGGTGACAACCTGCCAAATCCCCAGGCTGGGATTCGCAATCCAAACAATCACAAAAGGCAAAAGACCGCGCACCACAAAAACGGCGAAGAGGAGTCCCCAGAATAAAAAAATCTTCCGGTATTTCTCCGGCATGGTTTTTAAAATATGGGCATTAACGACCGCATTATCAACACTGGAAATAATTTCGAATAAGCAGAGCCCGAGAATGATGGTGAGGAATGTAAAAAACATAATGATTTTAATTTAAATTTATTGTTTCGTGATGAATGGCTGAAGTCACCGGCGGAACCGGTGCAGACTGGTTCGGTACGGGTTGATTAGAAGGGCCGCTCGGACCGGAGACGCCAGTTCCGGTTGTGAGACGTTCTTCAATCGCACTGGCCCGATTATCTTTCACTTGATTCTGATTAAAGTCTGAATCGCCGCGATTAATATGCGGCTTAGCGCCCATCTCTGGCTTAGCACCCATGGTCGGCTTGCCGGGCATAGTCGGCTTACCGACTTGAGTCTTCTTCTTTAATGCGCGATCAAGCATTTCCCGCCGCGATATTTTTTCCGGTTCCGCTTTCTCGTTCTGCGCCGGGGTCGCTTCAAGGCGGTCAAAAATGCGCCTCACATCACGCTTTGCTTCATAATTAAGCTTAACCGAACTCTGACCGGATTCTGACTGCAGACGACGCATGGCGTCAGCGGCCTTAAAGCGGCCGCCCTTAATGGCAGCGCTACTGGTCTCAATGATCTTACTAATCGGGGTGCGCAAATTCTTTAAAGCGCCGAATTTAGTCGCGGACCCAAGATTTTGGCGGAATTTCCCCAAACTAAAATTGCTGCCGCCACTAATATTATTTAAACTCATAATTTTATTTCTTAAAACTTTCCAGGAGTTCCTTGATTTGGTCCAAATCATTATAAGTTAAACCGAGTTTAAGACGATTCTGATAGAGGTGGTGGAGATCATGGCGAATTGTCAGGCTTGAGGGATAGGCGTGATCGATTAATTTCTGCTTGTACTTCTTAATCAAATCCATGATAAGCTCTCGATTTTCGCTGTCCAAATTCTTATAATTCGGGTTGGTGCGCATCAAGCGATCAAAGCGCTGATCAAGATGATAATCATTCTGTCCTTTTAAGTCTTCGGTTATATCTTTAAGGTCCATAAATTTAAATTAAGTGATTATAAGCTAAATATAACATAAACAGGCACAAAACAAAAGGCTCAACCCGCCTGGATTGAGCCTTAATATCAGAGCTTTTTTAGTTTAGAGACCGTCATACTCACGCATAGTGAGCTGAGATTCAATCTGTTTAACCGTATCAATAACCACGGAAACAACGATTAAGAGACTGGTACCGCCAACCGAGAAAGCTTGGACGCCGGTAAAATAGCGCATAATCAATGGTAAGACCGCAATTAAACCCAAGAACAAAGCGCCGACCAGGATAATTTTATGAGTTGTATTAGCTAAATAATCGCTGGTAGTTTTGCCCGGGCGGATACCAGGAATAAATCCACCCTGCTTCTGTAAATTTTCTGCGATTTGGGAAGGATGGAAAATAACTTCGGTATAAAAATAAGTAAAAGCAAAAACCAAAAGGAAATAAATAATTCCGTAAAATAATTGATTATTAAACAACTGAATAGTCGAGGCAGCGGCGTTAGCAATCCAAGCGGTTTTCGCATGAATTAAAAACTGGGCAATCATGGACGGAAATAGCACAATCGAAATCGCGAAGATAATCGGGATAACGCCAGCCATATTGACGCGTAAAGGTAAATGCGTGCTGGTACCGCCGAAGGTGCGATTGCCTCTAATTTGCCGCGCATACTGCACCGGAATATTGCGCTGTCCTTCGTTAATGATAACAACGCCGATAACCGTAATAACACCAATAACGACAAAGCCCAAAAGCATAAATAATTGCGTCGAATCAAAGGTAATAAAAATCTGTTGAACAACCTTCGGTAAACCGGAAACAATACCGGCAAAAATTAAAAGTGAAATACCGTTACCGATTTTCTTTTCGGAAATAAGTTCACCAATCCACATCAAGAAAATAGTCCCGGCGCTGATAGTAATGATAATAACAGCAAAATCAAAGGGAGCAACCGGCCCTAAAATACCGGCCGAACCGCGGCGGAGTAGCGTAATCATGCCGTAGGCCTGCATGGCCGCGAGCGGCACAGTCAACCAACGAGTCCACATATTAATTTTTTGCTGACCGGCTTCTTCTTTCTGCATTTCTTCAATTGACGGCACAATCATGCCTAAAAGCTGAAAAATAATGGAAGAGGTAATATAGGGGGCGACACCCATCATGACGATGGAAAAAGTTTCCATACCGCCGCCGGAGAATAAATTCATCATTCCCAAAATCTGATTATTGGCGAATAAATTTTTCAGAGCGACCGCATTAACACCCGGAATCGGAATATGTGCAGCCAGACGAAAGACAACCAGCATCCCCAAAACAAAGAGGATATTATTTCTTAAATCCTTGGCTTTCCAAATTTGTTCTAATTTGTCGAACATATGTTCAAAATTTATTTAATTTGGCCTTTGACCGGTGCGCTCGAACCAACTTTTTCGAAAGTAACCTTAACGGTTAATTTCTCCTTACCTAAAATTTTAACCGGCAATTCGGCCGAGCTGATTAACTTCTTTTCGAACAAAGTTGTCGGGTTAACAATTTCGTTATCTTTAAAATTATTGTTAATCGCTTTAACACTTACTACTTGGTTTTTCGGGCGATGTGATTTAAAACCGCGAACCTTCGGGATCGAGAGCAATTGCTTCTTCATACCCAAACGTTTCAAGCCGGTAACACCAGAACGTGATTTCTGCCCTTTCAAACCGCGGGTACTATAAGTACCGTGGCCTGACGCGTTGCCGCGACCGACCCGCTTATTCTTCTGGGAAGAGCCCTTGGCTTTTTTAATAGTATTAAGTGATAACATATTGATTCAATTAAAAAATATTATTTTTTTTCTTCTTTCGCCTCGTCTTTATTAGTTTTTTCTTTTTTATTTTCATCCTTAACTTCCGGACGGCGTAAACGGCGCAGGGCTTCAATCGTGCAACGCGCATTATTGATTTTATTTTTTGAGCCCAGGGCTTTACTGGTAACATTTTTGACGCCGGCTAATTCTAAAATAATACGAGCGACACCGCCGGAGATAACACCGCGTCCTTTTTTGGCCGGTTTAAACATCAAACGCGCTGCACCCATTTTCAAATTTATTTCATGAGGAATAGTTTCGTTTACCATCGGCACGTTAACCATAGTTTTTTTGGCGCGATTAACCGCTTTATTAACGGCCATCGTGACATCAGCTCCTTTGCCGAGTCCAACACCGACATTACCTTTCTTGTCGCCAATGGCAACGCAAGCGCGAAAATTCATTCTTTTGCCGCCGGCCATAACACGAGTTACGCGAGCAACCTCAAGAATGCGCTGTTCCATATCATCCTTCGGTCGATCATCGCGACGATCGCCGCGTCTGGCTCCACCGCGATAGCCACCGGCACCACCGGCACCACCGGCGCCAGGACGTTTAGCGCCACCGTAGATATCGGTCGCCACTGTGGCGGCTGCTCCGGTTGCGACTGCTTTCGCTTTATTTTCGGTTGTTGTTGTTTTAATTTCAGACATATTTATATAATTTAAAATTGCAGACCGCCTTCACGCGCTCCTTCCGCTACCGCTTTAACGCGGCCATGGTATTTATAGGAGCTGCGATCAAATACGACCTTAACAATATTTAAAGCTTTCGCTTTGCTGGCGATCAGTCCGCCTAATTCTCGGCCTAAATCAATCTTCGCGGCCTTCTTCTTTAACTCTAAAGTTGAAGCGCTCGCTAAAGTCTTGCCGCCTAAATCATCAATCAATTGCAAAAACATCCCGCGGTTTGAGCGAAAAACGCTTAAACGTGGCACCTCTGGCGTTCCGGAAATAGTGGAACGAACCCGAGCGTGGCGACGAATATTTTTCTGAGTCTTGGCCTTATTTTTATCCATATAATTAAATCTTTGTTGATAAGAAAATTATTTACCTTTTGACGCGGCTTTACCGGCCTTACGTCTGATAATTTCATCTGAATATTTAATTCCCTTTCCCTTGTACGGTTCCGGTTTTCTGATTTTGCGAATCTGGGCAGCCGTTTCACCGACTAAAGCCTTATCCGCGCCGCTTAAAGTAATAACATTGCCTTCGACTGTCGCAGTGATTGTGGCCGGTAATTTAAATTCAACCGGATGAGAAAAGCCGAGCGCCATATTCAATTGGCCCGGAACAGAGGTTGCGCGATAACCGACGCCGTTGATTTCCAGTTTCTTCACAAAACCTTCGCTCACGCCGATAACGCAATTGCGAGTCAAACTCCAAACGAGTCCCCACATCGCACTGGCATTTTTCGCCGCGCGATCATAAGGAGCAACAATAACTTCGTCACCCACAACCTTAACTTCAACCATTGGGTTGGCGGCAACTTTCAATTCACCTTTCGGTCCCTTGAAAAGAGTTTCGCTGGCATTAACCGTTACCTGGACGCCCGCGGGGATTTTAATTGGCAATTTTCCTAAACGTGACATATAAAATATTCTTATTGATTAATAAATTTCACCTAATACTTCGCCGCCGATATGCTGCTTTTTAGCTTCTTTATTGGTCATTAGGCCTTTCGAGGTCGAAAGAATAGCCATCCCGTAATTATTCAAAACGGTCGGAATTTCATCCTTGCCCACATAAATACGTAAACCGGGTCGGCTGATTCTCTTAATAGAGCCGATTTGAGGCTTACCGTTCTTGCGGTATCTCAATTGAATTTTCAGTTCATCAAAATTATTATGCTTGCCTTCCAAGCCGCCCGCTATTACCGAGAAATTCTTTACCCAACCTTCAGCCTCCAAAATTTTGGCTACTTCCAGTTTGATTTTAGAAATCGGCATAACGACTTCCGTTTTCTTAACGGCGGAAGCGTTTCTAATTCTTGTGAACATGTCTGCGATGGGATCCATCATATTTTTAGTAAATACTTAATAACTTATTACCAGCTGGATTTTGTAATACCCGGTAAATCACCGTTGTCCGCTAATTCCCGGAAACAAATACGGCATAATTTAAAATCGCCCATAAAGCCGTGATTACGGCCGCAACGCCAGCAGCGATTTATCTTACGCGTCGAAAACTTTGGTTTTCTTTTTGCTTTTACAATTAATGCAGTTCTTGCCATAGATATTTAAATTATTTGCTGTCTTTTTTAAACGGGAAACCAAGCGCGCGGAACAGTTCCAAACCTTCTGCCTTGGTTTTGGCGGTAGACGCCAAACAAATTTCCAAACCGAATACATTGTCGACATCTTCCACGTGAATTTCCGGGAAAGCGACATGTTCTTTAAAACCGACTGTCATGTTGCCATTGCGATCAACCGATTTTTCACTGATACCGCGGAAATCGCGGACGCGCGGGAAAGTAATGTTCACTAATTTATCGGTAAAATCATACATCCGAGCACCGCGTAAAGTTACTTTGGCGCCGATAGTAAGTCCTTCTCTGATTTTGAAAGCGGAAATTGATTTTTTAGCTTCGGTAAAAACCGGCTTTTGGCCGCTGATTCTCGTTAAGCCCTTTTCCACGCTCGCCATGAATTCCTTTTCTTTGGCGTGGTGACCGAAACCAACGTTTAAAACAACCTTGGTGAGTTGCGGTACAAGAAATTCATTCTTATAACCGAATTTCTCCGATAGGGTCTTGGCTATTTCTTTTTTATATTTCTCTTTTAATCTCATATAATATAATTATTACTCGATTGTTTCCTGGCATTTTTTACAAACCCGAAATTTCTTCGCTTTGCCGTCTTCCGTCTTAATGGTCTTATGGCCAATCTTAGTGGTCTTGCCACATTTCGGACAGACGAGCGCAACGTTAGATACATTGATGAAAGCCGGGAATTCGATTCTCTGCCCCTTTTCATTACTACGATTCGGACGTAAATGTTTGATTAATAAATTTAAGCCTTCAACGCTCACGCGGCCCTGGGTCGGTGAAACTTGCAAAACCTTTCCGGTTTTACCCTTATCTTTGCCGGCCAATATTTGGACTTTGTCGTTCTTTTTGATATTCATATTTTTCTTTATCGTATAATTTACAAAACCTCAGGAGCGAGCGACGCGATTTTAACGAAACCGGCCTTTCTCACTTCACGCGCCACCGGACCGAAGATACGAGTTCCTTTCGGGTCTTTCTTTTCCGCGTCGGTAATTATAACCGCGGCGTTATCGCTGAAACGGACATAAGAACCATCGGCGCGGCGAATTTCTTTACGGGTGCGCACAACTACCGCCTTGACCACGTCGCTTTTTTTAACAGCCGCGTGAGGGACAGCGCTTTTCACAGCCGCGACAATAATATCGCCGACATGAGCGTAGCGTTTCTTATAACCGCCTAAAACACGGATGCACATAATTTCTTTGGCACCGGAATTATCAGCTACTTTTAAATAAGTTTGAACTTGTATCATATATTTGTATCTTCAATCTAGAGTTATTACTTAAGAACACGCCAACGTTTATCGCGACTGAGCGGGCGGCATTCGATAAAAATAACTTTATCGCCGATCTTATGCTCATTCTTTTCGTCATGGACTTTATATTTCTGGCTGACAACATAACGCTTTTTATACTTCGGATGAACTTTGACCGTTTCAACTTTAACCACGATAGTCTTATCGTTTTTGTCGCTGACCACTACGCCGTTAAATTTCTTAACGATAGTCGCGGGTTTAACGCTTGCGGTTGTTTCAATTTTTTTAGCGGGCATATTATTCTTGTTTATTTGATAACGTTAAAATCTGGGCGATAAGATTTCGCACCACGCGGATTTCGCGGATATTTTTCAACTGCTTATTAGAATCCTTAAAACGTAATTCCCGTAATTTCTCCCGGTTCACAGCTAATAAGTTTTGCAGTTCTTTTTTATCTTTGGTTTTTAATTCTTTAAATTCCATATTATTTTTATTCGGCACTTTTAATTACTCCTTGCTAATAAATTGGGTCTTCACCGGTAATTTATAGCCGGCTGATTCCATCGCTTTCTTCGCGGTGGCCTTATCGAGCCCCTCCATTTCAAACATAATCATACCCGGTTTGATGATCGCGACGTAATAGTCAACGGCACCTTTACCTTTACCCATCGGGATTTCACCGCCATGAGCAGTGACTGGTTTATCCGGAAAAATGCGAATCCAAATACGACCGCCTTTTTTGACATATTTAGTCATGACGCGGCGAGCCGCTTCAATTTGGCGAGAAGATACCCAGCAAGCGCTCATCGCTTTCAAACCATAGCTACCGAAACTGATATTCAAATTACGGCTGGCTTTACCGCCACGGCGCCGTTTCTGATCTTTTCTCCATTTAGTTTTCTTTGGCATTAACATATAACAGACTTTATTTTATATATTTTAGTTGGCAATCACTTCGCCTTTTTGCGTTTCTTTTTCAAATACTTCACCTTTATAAATCCAAACTTTGATTCCAATCGCACCATAAGTAGTATGAGCGGCGCCACGAGCGTAATCGATATCGGCGCGAAGCGTCTGTAGCGGAACTTTGCCGGTCACTAGTTTTTCCCGGCGGGCAATTTCTGCACCGTTTAAACGTCCGGAAACAACTACTTTTACACCCATCGCTCCGGCGCGCTCAGCGCGGCCAATCGCCTGCTTCATGACTTTACGGAAAGGCATTCTCTTTTCCATATCCATAATCATCGACTGCACCATAATCTGGGAACTTAAATTCGGTCGGTTCGCCTCTTTGATATTCAAAGCGATTTCACCCATGCGGAAATTCTTTAAAAACTTGGTATGTAATTTAGCTTTTAATTCTTCAACACCGTTACCACCGCGGCCGATAATTAAACCCGGCTTGGCTGTCGAAACAGTGATTTCAATTTTATTGAGACTGCGGATAATTTCAACCTTATCGATGCCCGCTTCTTTAAATTCGCGAATCATGTATTTGCGAACCAGAACGTCCTGACGAACATTTTGAATATATTTCTCGCCGCTCTCAAACCAAACAGAGGCCCAAGTCTTGGTGATGCCCATGCGTAGAATTTTTGGATTTACTTTTTTACCCATATGTATTAATAGTCAATTAAATAACCCTTATATATTTATTATCCTGACTTGCGTCTAAACATCTTGCTTGAGAAACCTTTGCCACCTTCGTTCTTGGCGTGGGTGTGATGGCCTTCCATGCGTGGGTCGATAATTTCCGTACCCTTCTCGGCTGTCGCCGCACTCTTCACTTTCGATTCTTTCTTCGCTTTAGTGACTTTGGCGGTTTGAGCGCTGTCGGCGACTAATTTTTCGAGTTTGACCGGATCGGCCGTTTTCAAAACTTTCTTTTCTTTCTTGCCGCTTTCTTTAATTTCTGCGAGCACTAAAGTTAGATGGCAGCCACGTTTACGGATAGAAGTCGCGCGGCCATGAGCCCGCGGCATCCAACGTTTTAACATCACGCCTTCATCGGAGCGGATTTCTTTAATATATAAATTGTCTGCTTCTAAACTATAAGTATTAACACCGTTAGCAATCGCAGAACGGATTAATGAGGCCACCGGATCAGTCGCTTTCTTGTTGATGAATTTAAGTTGATCCAAAGCCGTGGTTACCGGCATGGAGCGGACAACATCAATCACCAAACGCGCCTTGCGCGGAGACATTCTTAAATGTTTTAAACTGGCTTTTACTTCCATATATATACAAATTATTTTTTATCAGCAGCTTGTGATTTGGCCATCTTACCGCCATGACCGACAAATTTACGGGTCTGCGAAAATTCGCCCAAACGATGACCGACCATATTTTCGACGACGTAAACCGGGATATGAGTCTTGCCGTTATGGACACCCAAAGTAAAACCAACCATTTCCGGAGTAATAGTCGCAGCTCGATCCCAAACTTTTAAGACGGTTTTATCGCCCGGTTTAAGATCCTTGATCTTATTGATCAAGCGGAGGTTTATGTATGGTCCCTTTTTTGAACTTCTGGACATATATCTTTATTATTACTAATTACAAATTATTTTCTCTTTGCGCGGCGCTTCATAATTAAGCGATCGCTCGAATGCTTACGTCTGGTCTTAACGCCCAAGGCTGGCTTGCCCCATGGCGTCTTCGGATGTTTCAAACCGATAGACTGCTTACCTTCACCACCACCATGTGGATGATCAACCGGATTCATAGCAGTACCGCGGACAGTCGGACGAATACCGAGGTGACGGCTACGACCCGCCTTACCCAAGGAAATGTGACGTTTATCAGGATTACTCGCCTGGCCAATCGTACACAGACATTCTTTTTTGATCTTTCTGATTTCGCCTGAGGGCATTTTTAACTGAGCATATTTACCTTCGACACCCATGACATAAACGACGTTACCGGCACCACGCGCGATTTTTGCGCCTTGACCCGGTTCGAGTTCAACGGCGGAAACAGGCATACCGGCCGGAATAAACTGAACGCTAACGGCATTTCCGGTTTTAAGTTCAATCAGTTCGCGTGAACTCATGATCTTATCGCCAACCTTTAAATCAACCGGGGCGATAATATATCTCTTTTCACCATCAGCATAATTTAGGAGCGCTAAACGAGCGCCGCGATTCGGATCGTATTCAATTGACGCTACGGTCGCCGGAACATTATATTTGTCACGTTTAAAATCAACTAAACGGATAAAACGTTTTGCACCGCCGCCACGATGACGGACAGTAATTTTACCTTGGGAATTACGACCACCCATTCTTTTGCGGATAACAACCAATCTCTTTTCGGGAGTTGATTTGGTTAAATCCTTGAAATCGTCAAAAGTCGCTTCACGTCTTCCCGGTGTATTTGCTTTTACTTTTTTAATACCCATATTAATTCAAATAAATGTGATCAAAATTAAACGCCTTCGTAAATTTTAATAGTTTGGCCAGCCGGCAAAGTAACTACCGCTTTGCGCCAATCGCTGCGTACGCCGCGGATTTTTCCGCGAGCCACTTTCTTGCCGCTGACGTTAGAAATATTTACCTTGACTGGTTTAACGCCGTAAAGAGCTTCAATCGCCTTGGCCACTTGGATTTTATTCGCTTTGAGCGCAACTACAAACACGTATTTGTTGTGCTCACCCAAGTTTGTTGCCTTTTCGGTAACCAGCGGTTTTACTAAAATGCGATAAGCATCACTCACTACAGCGACCTTAACAGTTTTCGCACCGCTTTTAACAGTTTTAACAGCGCTTTCATTATATAAATCCTGCATGCTGGTCGCAGCCGGAGTAGCGGATGTTGTTTTTTCTTTCTTCGGGGCGGACTTTGTCTCTTTTATTTCCTTTGCCTCGGTTTTTTTATTGCCAAACATTGCCATATTTTTCTGCATTAATTATTTATTATAACGTTCGGTCAGAACTTTAACGACATTTTCCGTTAATAATAAATTCTTATAATTCAATAAATCAACTAAGTTGATATTTTCTAAATTAATAATTCTGACGCCGGTTAGATTGCGGCCGGAATATTTGGCTTTTTCTTCGGTCGCTTCGTTAATTACTAAAATATTGCGTCTTTCGTTATTTAAAACTGTTTTTTCGACGGTAGTTAACAGGGTATTAAATTTCTTGGTTTTGAATTCAGGAAATTCTAAATTATCAATAATTACTAAAGAGTTGGTTGAGAATTTATCGGATAAAGCCATGAACAAAGCTTTCTGCTTCATTTTTTGGTTAATCTTTTTCTTAAAATTGCGATCTTTGGTCGGACCAAAAGTGACACCGCCGCCAATCCAAATCGGAGAACGGCTGGAACCGGCACGAGCGCGTCCTGTTCCCTTTTGTTTCCAAGGTTTTTTACCGCCGCCGGAAACTTCACTGCGATCTTTGGTATTAGCTAAAACCTGACGGGCATTAGCCATCTGCGCGATAACCGCCTGATGCAATAATTCATTATTGGCTTTAACCCCGAAAATCTTATCCGCTAACTCTAAATCCTTAACGGCTTCGACTGACTGGTTATAAACTTTTATCTTTAATGACATATGATAATCAATTACTTATTACTTTTTACGCTTTTGGCTCTTCAGCCTTAACTTCTTCAACCTTAACTTCTTCAACCTTAACTTCTTCAGTTTTAACTTCTTCTGCTGGAGTTTCGATAGAAGCTGGAGCTTCAACAACCGGAGTTTCTTCAGCCGGAGTTTCAACTACTTCCGCTTCTACTTCTGGAGTTTTTTCAATTTTTAAATTTAATTGGATATCGCCGCGGCCAGAAATCATGACTAAACCATTAAGCGCACCTGGAACGGCACCTTTTACAAAAATTGTATTAGTATCAGCATCGACAGAAATAACTTCCAAATTAGTAGTGGTTACTCTTTCGCCACCCATGCGACCCGCCATTCTCATTCCTTTGAAAACGTGAGCCGGACCTTTCGGACCGATTGAACCAGGCATTCTTTCCTGATCCTTATTACCATGAGTTTTTCTGAAACCATGGAAGTGGTGGCGTTTTACGACGCCGGCAAAACCTTTACCCTTAGAAGTACCAGTCACATTAATGACATCACCGACCGCAAAAGTACCCGCGCTAATAACATCGCCCGCTTTAAAAGCGCTTGAATCGTCGACGCGGAATTCACGTAAGTGAGCCGGTTTGATGCCTAATTTTTTGACATGACCTAATTGGGGTTTATTAATATTCTTGGCCTTGCGGTCACCAAAAGCGACTTGAACCGCTTGATAGCCATCCTTATCCTTAGTTTTAACTTGAGCGATTACGCAAGGGCCGGCCATAACCGGGGTAACGGCGATAACCTTATCGTCCTGCCAAACTTGAGTCATGCTCATCTTTTTTCCTAAAATGAATTTCATATTGGTCTACATTTTTTAAACAAAAAACTGGCTTAAAACCAGCTTCAAAAAAAACTACAAAAATAACCCTACTCGTTATTTATTTGATTTATTTTTTGTGCGCTGATTTACCTCCTAGTTTTGGCTAACTTTCGCTTAAACACTTTCTTTATAAACAGAGTTATTTATTCGATTATTAGCCAACAATATATTACTTTGTAATACTACTACATTTTAATTTCCACGTCAACCCCAGCCGGTAGGTTCAGATTAGTCAAATCCTCGATCGTTTTTGCGGTCGGGTCAATGATATCAATCATGCGCTTATGGATACGCATTTCATATTGGTCACGAGCATCTTTATGGACAAAAGTTGAACGATTAACCGTATATTTACGAATTTCTGTCGGCAGTGGAATCGGGCCAAAGAATTGGGCATCACTCCGTTCAATCGTTTCCACGATAGTCTTGGTTGATTGATCAATTATTTTATGATCAAAAGCCTTGATCTTAATTCTGATCCTTTGCTTGAATTCGTTCGCTTCTTTTTTGTTTTCGGGCATAATTAAATTCTTAAATTAACACTACAGCCCCGTCCTTTTTAATTCGGAAAGAACGGGGCAAAGTATGAACTTATTTCAAAATCTTAGTTACAACGCCGGCACCAACAGTGCGGCCGCCTTCACGGATTGTGAATTTTTGTTTATCTTCCAAAGCGATCGGAGCAATTAATTTAATGTTTAAATTAATTGTGTCGCCTGGCATAACCATTTCAGTTCCGGCTGGTAATGTAATATCGCCGGTAACATCAGTGGTTTTAAAGTAGAATTGTGGTTTATAGCCGTTGAAAAACGGTTTATGACGACCACCTTCTTCTTTAGATAAGATATAAACTTCACCGCTGAATTCAGTGTGCGGAGTGATTGAACCCGGTTTGCATAAAACCTGGCCGCGTTCAACTTCAGTTTTTTTAGTACCGCGGAGTAAGATACCCGCGTTATCGCCAGCCATACCTGAATCTAATTGTTTATTAAACATTTCGATACCGGTAACGGTGGTTTTCTTGGTGTCCATTAAACCGACGATTTCAACTTCATCGCCAATCTTAACGGAACCTCTTTCAATACGACCAGTAACAACAGTACCACGACCTTCAATTGAGAAGATATCTTCAATCGGCATTAAGTAAGGTTTATCAACATCGCGATTAGGTTCCGGGATGTAGTTGTCTAAAGCTTCCATTAATTTCATTAACGGTTCAGCGTCAGGACCAGTCGGGTTCTCTAAAGCCTTAAGGGCAGAACCACGAATAATCGGGGTAGTATCACCTGGGAATTCATATTTCTTTAATAAGTCGCGGATTTCTTCTTCGACGAGGTCGATTAATTCCTTATCTTCGACCATATCGCATTTGTTTAAGAAAACAACGATATACGGTACGCCTACCTGACGAGCCAATAAGATGTGTTCTCTGGTCTGCGGCATAGGGCCATCAGTGGCAGCTACCACCAAGATAGCACCGTCCATTTGCGCGGCACCAGTGATCATGTTCTTAACATAATCGGCATGGCCTGGGCAATCAACGTGCGCATAGTGGCGCTTGTCTGACTCATATTCAACGTGAGCAGTGGCAATAGTAATACCACGAGCTTTTTCTTCCGGAGCGGAGTCAATTTCGTTAACGCTCTTGTGGGATGCTTTCATGCCCTTAGCGGCAAAAACAGCCAACATCGCGGCGGTTAAAGTGGTTTTCCCGTGGTCAACGTGGCCAATAGTACCGACGTTAACATGGGGCTTAGTTCTTTCAAATTTTTCTACAGCCATGTTTTTGTTGTTAGGCCCCCGTTTTTCACAGGGTTTCTTTCCTATAAGGAAACCAGCCGAACTAAATTAATTATTTTTTATTATTAAAATTTCACTTACATTACTCAATTTCCTGCGCCTTATCCTTGACCTGGGTAGGGATAGTCCAAGCCTTTTTCGGCTTGTCTTCCTCGGCCGGATAGGGGGAATTATCTCGATTTTTCCACAATGAGATTTCGCGATTTATTTTATCAGTTAAATCTTCTTCTGTCAAATTTTCCTTTTCTGGTGCTAAATCCAAATTTTCGGCTTTTATTTCAGTTTTTTCGGTCTCGCTGGGCTTTGCTTCCGGAGCTGTTTCTGGCACGGCTACCGCTCCTCCCTCCCCACTAAGCATTCCTTCATAACGGGCAAAATCCATGATCACATATGATTCGTTCGCTTGGGCATCAAAAACGACTACCCGGTCGCCGGTTTTCTTGATCAAATTAAGGATTTTTTTTAATTGTTCAGGAAACATATTTTTATTTAGCTTTTTTTATTTACCCTGCTTTTCTTTAATCGCTTCTAAAATATTTTTCGGTACTTCGGAATAATGAGAAAATTCCATAACATAATTGGCGCGACCCTGAGACATAGAACGTAAGGAAGTCGAGTAGCCGAACATTTCGGCGAGCGGGACTTTGGCTTTAACAACTTTTAGGTTAGCCCGGTCGGACATTTCTTCAATTTGACCGCGCTTGGAACTTAAGTCGCCAATAATGTTGCCCATATATTCTTCCGGAGTAGTCACTTCAACTTTCATAATCGGTTCAAGTAAAATCGCCCCGGCTTTTTGACAAGCATCTCTAAACGCGTGAATAGCCGCGAGTTTAAAGGCGATTTCCGAAGAGTCGACTTCATGATAGGAACCGTAGAATACGGCTGCTTTTACATCAACCATCGGGTAACCGGCCACAGTACCACTGAGCACCGCTTCTTTGAAACCTTTTTCAATCGCCGGAATATATTCTTTCGGAATAACACCACCCTTAACTTCATCGGCAAATTCAATTCCCTTGCCCGATTCGAGCGGTTCAACCCGTAAGGAACAATGACCATATTGGCCGCGTCCGCCGGATTGCTTCGCATACTTATATTCCGCTTCAGCAATTTTAGTAATAGTTTCGCGATAGGATACCTGAGGATTACCGACGTTAGCTTCCACACCGAATTCACGGCGCATACGATCAACGATAATTTCCAAATGAAGCTCGCCCATACCGGAGATTAAAACTTGATTGGTTTCCGCATCAGTTTCTACGCGGAAGGTCGGATCTTCTTCGGCCAAACGCTGCAAGGCGACACCCATCTTTTCTTGGTCGGCCTTAGTCTTCGGTTCAACGGCAATCTTAATAACCGGTTCCGGGAAAGTAATAGATTCGAGTAATACTTCGTTATTTTCATCACAGAGCGTATTGCCGGTGGTCGTATTCTTTAAACCGATAACGGCCGCAATATCACCTGCGTAAATTTCTTTAATTTCTTCACGGTGATTAGCATGCATACGCACTAAACGACCGACTCTTTCCTTAGTTCCTTTAGAAGAATTAACGATATATGAGCCAGCGGTTAAAACGCCTTGATATACACGGACGAAACAAAGTTTACCGACAAAAGGATCAGTCGCAATTTTGAAAGCTAAGCCGACAAAAGGTTTCGAGTCGTCAGCGCGCAGCGGATATTTCTTCTCGCTATCGCGAACATCAGTCGAATCAATTTCCGGTACGTCTAAAGGAGACGGTAAATAATCATTAACCGCGTCGAGTACTAATTGCACGCCGATATTCTGAAGAGCAGTACCGCATAAAACCGGGTAAAGCGCATTGGCGATAACCCCTTTTCTGATAGCCGCTTTCAATTCTTCCAAACTGATTTCTTGACCGCTTAAATATTTTTCCATGGTCTGTTCATCACATTCCACGGCCTTTTCCACTAATTCATTATGATATTCTTCAACCTTCGCTTTCATGTCTTCCGGAATTTCGATTTCTTTGACATCGACGCCGTTAAACCCGGAGAAAGTAAAGGCTTTCTTTTCTAGAACATCAATCACGCCGGATAAATTACTTTCTGCGCCAATCGGGAGTTGCAGGGCAACCGCCTTCTGGTTTAAACGCGTGCGGATAGAGTTTAAACTCATATAAAAATCCGCTCCCATTTTATCCATTTTATTTACAAAACAAAGGCGCGGTACTTGGTATTTATCGGCTTGGCGCCAAACTGTCTCAGATTGCGGCTCAACGCCCGCCTGACCGTCAAAAACAGCCACCGCACCGTCAAGAACACGCAAAGAGCGTTCTACCTCAACCGTAAAGTCAACGTGGCCTGGAGTATCGATAATATTGATTTTATTGTGTTTCCAAAAACAAGTCGTGGCAGCAGAAGTAATCGTAATCCCTCTTTCCTTCTCTTGTTCCATCCAATCCATTTCCGCAGCCCCTTCATGAACTTCGCCAATCTTGTGTTTTTTACCGGTATAAAACAAAACGCGCTCGGTAAAAGTAGTTTTGCCGGCGTCAATATGAGCCATGATTCCGATATTTCTGGTATTTTCTAGTGTATAGTCACGAGACATAAAATATATATAACCCTCGATTTGAGGTTGTTAAATTATAAAAATTAATTTCTTGATCTGGAGAAATGAGCGAAAGCTTTATTGGCTTCAGCCATCTTGTGAACCGCTTCTCTTTTCTTAACGGCTGTACCTTCGCCATTAGAAGCATCTAAAATCTCAGTTGCTAATTTTTCGGCAGTCGAACGACCCTTACGGTCATTAGCGGCCCCGATAATCCAATTGCAACCCAAGAAATAGCGTCTTTCTCCACGCACCTGGAAAGGAACCTGATAGTTCGCACCACCGACGCGCTTACCGCGGACTTCAACGAGCGGAGAAACTTTCTTGATCGCTTTATTGAAAATATGTCTCGGGTCCTGCTTCGTCTTTTCTTTCAAGATCTCAAAAGATCCATAGACGATTTTCTCGGCTGCGGACTTTTTACCTCTTTCCATGACGTAATTAATAAATTTAGCGATATTCTTATCGTTGTATTTAGAATCGCCTTCGATTGTTCTTTTAGGAGCTGGTTTACCTCTCATATATATTTTTTAATTATTTTTTCGGTTTTTTAGCGCCGTAGCAACTACGACCCTGACGTCTGGCTTCAACACCCGAAGCGTCGAATACGCCGCGGACAACTTTATAACGGACACCAGGCAAATCCTTGGTTTTTCCGCCTTTGACCAGAACGATTGAATGTTCTTGTAAATTATGGCCCATGCCCGGAATATAGGCAGTTACTTCCATACCGTTCGAAAGACGGACACGCGCAATTTTACGTAAAGCGGAGTTTGGCTTTTTCGGAGTGGTCGTCGTTACCTTTAAACAAACACCTTGTTTAAAAGGCGCACCTTTAACCGTATCCTTTTTCTTGCGATGCAAAGAATCAAGGCTGGTATGAAGAGCAAGGGCGTTTCGTCTTTTTGGGATCTTGGTACGACCCTGGCGAACTAATTGATTAATCGTTGGCATAATTATTGTTGATATATTAAAAATAATCCTGAGCTTTCAGGATGGGTTTTATACTAATTTTTATGACTCATTTAATTTAACAAAATATAAAACATAAGTCAAGGTCGGCCGTTCCAGTATTTTTCGGTAAATCTCGCTTAGGCGCCCGTGATAATTCGGTAAAGCCATTCAACGATTGGAATGATGATTTGGCCAGCCAACATCACGAATAAAATCACCAAGATAAAACCATAGCGCTCGGAGTTCAAATATTTGATTTTAATGCGCTCCGGCAAGAAGGCGGCGAGTACTTTTGAACCGTCCAGTGGCGGGATCGGGACCAGATTAAAGACCATGAGAACTAAATTGATATAGACAATCATGCTTACTAAAGCGACAAAGGTTAGATTGGAAACATGAAAAAATCTGAGAAATAAACCAAAAAATACCGCGATAATCAGGTTACCGAGCGGGCCGGCCAAGGCAACTTTCGCGTCGCCATATTTCCTATCCCTTAAATTATAGGGGTTATAAGGGACCGGTTTCGCCCAGCCAAAGACAAAAGGCATATTGGTTAATACCATGACTAAGGGCAAGAAAAAGGAACCGAACCACTCTAAGTGAGCCAGGGGGTTAAAAGTCAGGCGTCCGGCGTCTTTAGCCGTCGCGTCTCCTAAACGCAGAGCCATCCAACCGTGCATGTATTCATGAATAATCGCCGAAAAAATCAGGACTATTATCTCAAAAACGTATATCATATGTAATTATATTAGCACAACTTGATTAATTTTAAAAATGCTGTTAGAATAATTCCATTATCAAGATAAAAATAAGCAAAGAATTACTATGGCTAAAAAATGCGATCTCTGTGGCCGCAGCGCAACTAAAGGCGCTTCCCGCTCCCATTCAAAGATCAAGACTCTAAAAAGACAAAATATCAATCTGCAAAGCAAGACGATTGAGGGTTTTAAAGTTAAGCTCTGCACTTCCTGCTTACGCACGATAGACAAGCCGAAAAGAATCAAGGCCAAAAGAAAGCCGGCTTTAAAGGCGGGCGAAACCAAGGCTTTAAAAGTAAAGAAGGCCGGTACCAAGCGCGCTCCGAAAAAAGTGGTTGCGAAAAAGAAATAAATTTTTCCAAATTATAAAAAATAGCTCCTTAATCAGGGGCTATTTTTTTATTCTAAATTTTTTTAAATTTATTCTGAATTTATTTCGTGACTTTAAACCAGCGTCTTTTTCCGATTTTAATTATTAAGCCGGCGGCGGAAATATTCATAATTTCCTCAGTGTCTTTATGGCTCGCGTCGTCAATCTTAATCCCGCCCTGGACAAATAATCTTTTAATATCGCTATTACTCGTCTCGGGAATTAATTTTTTTACAATTTCATAAAGTGAAAGTTTGACCGCACCCAACTGCAACGCCTCCATATCTTCCGGTATTTCCCTTTTCTGAAATTTGCTCACAAAGTCGGCTTGAGCGGCTTGCGCTTCTTTTTCTCCATGGAAAATTTTTGTGACTTCATATGCGGCACGAATTTTTGCATCCCGCGGATTAGCAGCGCCCATAATTTCTTTAATTTCCGAAAGTGGAATTCTGGTATTATTGATTAGAAAAACATCGATCATCTCATCCGGCTGCGCCATTATACCGGCAAACATATCGGCCGAGGAGGCATTAAGAAAAATTCCGGTACCGCGGCTCTTCGACATTAACTCTTTAGTCTTCGGGTTTTCCATTAAATTAACCGCCACCACGAATTTATCTTTATTTCTGAGTTTCTTGAGCAAAGTGCGGCCCATTAGGGCATTAAAAATCTGATCGGTCCCGCAAAGCTCAACGTCGACGTCCATCGCGACGCTATCATAACCCTGCATCAGCGGATACATAAATTCATGCAAATATATCGGCTTATTCTCCGCCAAGCGTTTTTGGAACATGTCGCGCTCGAGCATTTGCTGCGCCGTCACATTGGAGGCCAGATTAACTACTTCCTCCATCGTTAATTTCGCCAACCAGTCATGATTATATTTAATAAGCGGCGGATTATCTATATCATTAAAGTCCATCAGCGGTTTAATCTGTTCTACCCAGCTTTTGACGTTTACCATAATCTCATCGCGCGTGAGCTGCTTGCGCGTTGTCGCCTTGTCGGTCGGGTCGCCGATGCGTGCCGTAAAATCGCCAATCAAAACTATTACTTCATGTCCGAGCTTACGAAATTCCTCGAGCAACATGTAGTTTTTCGCATGGCTCAAATGAAGCGCCGTCGAAGTCGGGTCGGCGCCGATATAAAAGCGTAATTTTCTTGTCGCCAAGGCTTCGGCAAATTCTTTTTTATCGGGAAAAACCTGGACGACGACACCTCGGTCCAAAATCTCATTAATTTTTTCTTTTTGTGCTTTCATATATATCTCTCTAAAAATCGCCTTTTTTCATTAGATTATACCTAAATCTTACTACGGATAATGACTATCGTCAATAAAAAAACCGCACCTATTAGGGGGCGGTTTGAAAGTTCGCAAGACAGCTTTATTTAGAATTCCATTCCTAAATATGCCAGTCCGGCTTTAACGCGCGAATGTTTATCGCGGCGATGGGAAAAATATTCTTCACCGCAATAAGTGCAGACCTCAGAAATTTTTATATTCTCAGCACTCAGTCCGGCGCTTAAAAGTTGGCGTTTAATGGCGCCTCCCAAATTAACATAATATTTGTTGTCGCGTTTGCCGACGTCTGCCGGATTAAATTTAGCAGCGACATCAGGACCTACTTCGAAATGGCAGGACCGAATCCGTGGACCGATGAAGGCCTGAATATCTTTACTGCGTGAACCGTATTCATCAGCCATTTTCTCAATGCCTAATTTAACGACTTTAGCCGCCGTGCCGCGCCATCCGCAATGTAGCAAGGCGATAACGCGCAAACGAGAGTCAAACAAGTAAAGCGGCGCACAATCAGCCACTGAAATAGCCAGGGTTGTCCCCGAGACATTTGTAATCAGGCCATCCGAATTAGTGACTATGCAACCCTGATTTCTGGAGTCGGCCTTGGTAATTTTAGTACCATGAGCGCTAAAAACGCTAACCACTTTTTTCGGGTCTATCCCCAGGCGTAAAAATAAGTTTAACCTGTTAATATCGGCCTCGGAGTGTTTATCACTCTTATGCAACTTCATATCGCCATCGCTCACCTTGGACAACCCGAATATTAAGCCCTGATCGTTACGAAAAATTTGTTTTTCCATGCAATTTTTATTTTTGTAGTTTAGATATTTTGTTTTACGTTAATTTTCGGGAAAGGAAATAACCGGTGTACATATTACCCCAGCTAATAGATAAACCAATTTTATCAAAATTTCCGACAGCAACAAAATCACCCTCATTATTATCTGGCATTAAATCACAGGTACGACCGAACTCACTGGGATTCAAATATGTTTTGTTTTTAACATAATACTGAAAATGCATTGATATGCATTCTATAGTATTTGGTCTAAAATACTGATCCCATGACTCAATTGGTCTTTCCGGAGTACTGAAATATGAAGGGAGTATACCTTTGTACATGAGAAACCAGTCATAGCGGTGTTTTGGGTTAGTAGCAAATCCAAGATTTTCGTACCATGGAGCTTTGTTAGAACTAGGTGATGGTATCGTGTTCCCACCAATAAATTTAGGTTGACCTTTAGCCGGTAAAATTTTTCGCCAGGTATTAATATTCATGTAGCGATCAATTGTCGAAGTTTCAATTTTCTTTGGTAAACAGAAAAGAAAATGCGTATCTTTTACTTTCTTACCTTTCTCAAAGGGACAATCTCCATTGGCTATTTGGGTCAGCCTGTGCATGCTTATCGGCAGTTCAATCTCCAAATAAACATTGAAGTGCCGGAACCATTCAGTCGGACCAAAATAATTTTCCTTACCCATGATTGACAAAAATTGCTGATCATCAATTCTGGGCTGGAATTGTTTCGACAAAATTAGATTGGCGACTTCTTCAGCTAAATTTTTATCTTGTCGAAGTAGCTTAAAGCTACTTACATTCAAGCCCTGCTTTTCCAGGGCTTCAATCGTGGCCATGATTTCATAGCCAGTCATGGTTGATAATACTTTTTGATTAGTGTCCATACACTGGTCTCCTTTTTTGTTTATGCCTAGTCTTACTGATTTAAAGACCATGGCGAGTGAATAATTATGAAAGAACGATACTCAACTATAATTTGAGCATCGTCTTATTTAAACACGAGAAACTAATCTTGTCAATGCCGAAATCTGCGATATAGTAGGATTAATATGGCATAATACCCCGCCCCCAAATACCAATTAAAGTGATTAATATTTACTGCCGCCCAGGTAGACGCAGCTAAAAGCGTAGAAACGAAGAAGATAAATTTTAATAATAAATACGCCGGGAAAAACCAAAACAAACTGAGGGTCGGAATTAAAGCGCTGAGAAATAGCGCGCCAATGAGCGCCGCTAAAAGCGGTGCAAAAGTCCAAAGCACGAGGACGTTCGCGAGCGGCGCAATCAGCGATAATTGCTTAAAATTAATAAGCGCGATCGGCAAAATTACGATTTGCGAAATTAGAGTTAAATTAATCGTATCTAAAATTGTTTTTAAAAATTTTTTGGTTTTTATTTTCAGCTTTCTTTTCTCTAAAAAGCGCTTCGTAATTCCCTCGCCAATCGGGTATAAATAGATAATTCCGAGGAGCGCCATGAATGATAATTGAAAACCAATATCGGCCCGCAGAATTTTTGGATTAAAAATTAGCATAGCGGCGGCCGAAAAAACCAAAGCTTTTATGAGCGATCCAGAGCGCTGATAATACATGGCTAAAAAAGCGAGACCGCCCATAATCGCCGACCGTACTGCCGAGGCGGCCAAACCGGTAATGAGCGGATAAATTAATAAAAACCCAAAAATGATGAGGAGGGCGCGCCGACGCCGCACTCCGAGCGCCAAGAGAAAATTTATAATCATCGCGCTTAAAATCGTGATGTGTGAGCCCGATATCGCAATCATATGGCTTAGGCCCACTCGCGAAAAAATCTGTAAATCTTCGCGCATGACTGTCCGGCGATAGCCGAGGAGCAGCGCATTAGCGAGTCCGGCTTCCGGCTCCGGCAAATTTAAATCGATTAGATCCTTAAGTCGCCATTTAAATTTCATCAGAGATAGGTAAACATTTTGTGAACCGCTGAGCTCGCCAGTAATTGTGCTTATTTGGGGATAATACATCACCGAATAAATATCGTAGCGCGCGAGATAGCTTTCATAATCAAAACCGTCTATCTCGGGCGGAGCTTCAAGTGTTCCCGTTATTTTAATAAAATCGCCATAATCATAAATGGGATATAAATCAGTCGTAATAAGAACAAGACCCCCCGTTTTGCCAAGGGCGCATAGCGTTAAGCGCCGGCTTTTATAATCGGTATCCGCCTCCTCACAAACCCGTCCGGAAAACGATAAAGACTTGCCATTATAGAAAGAAATATCACCTGAACCGGGCGGCGCCAAAAAGGCGTGCGGTTGAAAGCCCAAAATAAAAACACCCGCAATAAATAATATATTTATAATTAAAAATATTTTCGCTGGAGATAAACGCCCAGCATAAAAAGCCTGTCTTAATTTGGACATAAAAAAACCACTATTGTTAGTAGTGGTATTGTAGCGAATTCATGATGAAGAAAAGATAAAGATTTAGTTTGTCTTCAACCACCTCAGATATGCTTCCATAAAAGGCTCCAGATCGCCATCAAGGACTACATCGACGTTAGAAGTTTCATAATTACTGCGGTGGTCCTTAACTAAACGGTTGCCGTAAAGAAAATAGGAGCGAATCTGCCGACCCCATTCGGCCTTCGTTAATTCCCCTTTCAATTTCCGCTTCTCTGCTTCTTTTTCTTCGTGCGCCAAAAGAGCCAACTTAGTTTTTAGAATGCGGAAGGCGTTTTCCCTGTTTTGATGTTGCGAGCGCTCACTCTGGCAAGAAACTGTAATCCCGGTCGGAATATGAACAATCCTGACCGCCGAATCGGTTGTATTAACGCTTTGGCCACCGGGGCCCGAGGAACGAAAAACATCAATGCGCAAATCCTCATCTTTAAGTACAATTGCAGCCTCATCTTTAATTTCCGGAATTACTTCGGCGAGAGCAAAAGAAGTCTGACGTAAACCATCCGCATTGAAGGGCGAATTGCGCAGTAAACGGTGCACGCCATTTTCACTCTTTAAATAACCATAAGCCCAAGGACCGACAATACGGAGCATAACGCTTTTGAGCCCGGCCTCATTGCCATAATTACTATCAAGAATTTCCACTTTCCAGCCCTGCCTTTCTGCGAAGCGCAAATACATCCTTTCGAGCATTTGCGTCCAATCCTGGGCGTCTACGCCGCCCGTACCGGAGTGTAGGGAGAGCAAGGCGTTATCATGGTCATATTCTTCCGAGAAAAGCGACAGGAACTCTAAATGAGAAAATTTCTTCTCGAGTTCTTCGTATTTGCTTTCTAATTCATTAGTTAAATCTCCGCCCGCTTCTTTCTGCGCCATAGCGGCCATTTCCTCGGCATCACTAATTTCAGTTTCCATGGCTTGCCATTCTTTAATTTCGGTGGCGAGTTCCTCAACTTCTTGACCGACTTTAACCGCCGCTTCCCGGTCATTCCAGAAATCCGGCGCCGACATTTTAAGTCTTAATTCTTTCTCCGAAACCACTTTGCGGTCAATATCTAAAAGCGCTTTTGTCTTCAAAAAGCGTTCCCGTAGCTCTTCCAGTTTTTTGATGAGGTTTTCCATATATTTAAATTATAGCAAAAAAACGCCCCAGTAAATAGGGCGTTTCTTCGTATATAGAGTGTATAGAATTTTTAACGTTTGCTCCACTGTGGGGCCTTTCTCGCTTTGCGCAGACCCGGTTTCTTTCTTTCAACTTGTCTCGGATCGCGGGTTAAAAAGTTATTAACCTTCAAAGCTTCTTTCGTGGTCGGGTCAAGGGTAAAGACAGCGCGCGCGATGCCTAAGCGCACCGCATCGATTTGGCCCATCTTGCCACCACCGGAAACAATCACGGAAAAATTATAGTCGCGTAAATGGCCGGTCGCTTTCAGGGGTTGAACAATGATGCCTAAACCTTCACCCGGAAAATATTCAATCGCCCGTTTACCATTAATCATGATGATACCTTTACCACCTTCGTAAAGACGAACTTGAGCGGTCGCCTGCTTGCGGCGTCCGACGGCTTTCAAATACTTACCGGAAAATTCAACGGTTTCATTTTTCGCCCAGTCTTTTTCCTCATCCGGATTATCATTAACAATAATTTCAAACGAGTCGGTATCCATGATCTCTTGTTTCTTTTTTTCAGCCATATTATTTAATGATTAATCTTTTTAACATATTAACGCGCAACTTAGTTGGCGGTAACATTTCGCGCACGGCACGGTGTAAAACATCACCCGGGTCTTTTGCAAAAACAACGGACATCTTCTTGCTCTTCAAACCGCCTAAATATCCGGAATAATGATGATATTGTTTTTGATCAAGTTTCTTGCCGGTGAATTTCATTTTTGAAATATTTTTTACTTCAACGATATCGCCTAAATCTAAATGCGCCTGATATTCCGGCTTATTCTTCCCGCGTAAAATCAGAGCAATTTTGGTCGCTAAGCGGCCAACGCTTAAATCCGTAGCATCAAGTTGATGTAATTTTCTCTCGATATTTTTCATATAATTATACTAATTCAATTTGCACCATTTCGGCGCCATCACCTTGGCGAACACCTAATTTAGTGGTCCGTGTATAACCACCCGGACGATTTTTATAACGGACTCCTAAAACTTCAATCGCTTTTTTAACGGCGTTTTTCTGTAAGAGAACCTTAATTAAGCCGCGGCGTGCATTTAAATCACCAGCTTTAGAAGAGGTAATTAATTTCTCCACCAAAGGGCGGACAGCCTGGGCCTTCGCCTTGGTTGTCTTAACATGCTCGTATAATAAAATACTGGAGGCCAAATTACGCAACATGAGTTCGCGCGGTCCTTTCTTTCTATCAAGAATTTTGTTTTTATTTCTGTGACGCATACTAGCGGAATTTACTAATTATTTTTTAACTTTAACTTTTTTTTCTTTTTTCTCTTTCTTTTCTTTCTTGGCAACCGGTTCATCTTCGTTCTCTTCTTCCGTTTCTTCGGGCGCAATCACTTCAACGCTCATTTCCGGAGTCTCAGTCATGGCTTCTTCTTTAGCGGCCATGGCACCCGGTAATAAGGAGCTATATTGATCAACTAAAATCTTTACAGTTTCATTGAAAGCAACTTCTGGAGTAATCGTGCCGTCAGTTTTAACATTCAAAACTAATTTATCCCAGTTAGTCATTTTACCGACACGGGTATTCTCGACTGAGCTTGAAACTAAAATTACGGGAGAAAACATGGAATCAATTTCGATATAGCCGATTTCGCGATTTTCCTTCTTCGCTCCTTCCGGCATCTTATAGCCGCGGCCTTCTTTAACGACAATTTCCATTTCTAAACTTCCGGCTTCGTCAGTAATATTAGCAATCACCAGGTCAGGGTTCTTAATTTCTACCTGGCTATTTTTAGCGATATCGCCGGCGGTGACAACTTTTTTGCCCTTGATTTTAATTTCCAAGCGCACTTCTTCTTCGGTATATACTCGTAAACGTAATTGTTTTAAATTCAAGATCATTTCCAGGACATCTTCTTTGACATGCGGTAGAGCCATAAATTCATGGCTGGCGCCTTTAATTTTCGCACCAATAACGGCTGCACCCGGCAGTGACGATAAGAGAACTCGGCGCAAGGAATTGCCCAAAGTCATACCGTAACCCGGGAATAAAGGTTCAACAGTGATGATGCCTTCATTCGGATTGCTACCTTCTTTGAAATCAATTTTTTTAGGTAAAGCAATATTTTGCATAGATAATGCGGCTGACGCCGAATCAAGATTCGGACGCCGGCAATTAATTTATTTTGAGTAATACTCAATGATCATTTTAACATTGATGTTCTGCGGCAGATCAAGATCTTTCGGTTCATGCAGAACTTTCGCGCTTAAATCGGTGTTGTCAAAGTTTATCCAGCTCGGACGGTCAGCCTTCTTCATTTTTTCTCCCAAATTTCTAAAGAAGGGGCTGGTCTGGCTGCTCTTTCTGATTTTGATAACTTCGCCCAGCTTAACGGAGAAAGACGGAACAGACGCTTTACGGCTATTAACGGTAAAGTGGCCATGATTGACTAGTTGACGTGCCTGCGCGCGGGATGTGGCCCAACCGATACGGTAAACCACATTATCCAAACGCATTTCCAGGGCTTTCAAGAAATTCTTACCGGCATCGCCAGTTTTCTTGGAGGCCTTAGTATAGGTCAAACGGAATTGCTTTTCGAGCATGCCGTAATATTTCTTGGCTTTCTGTTTTTCTTGTAATTGCAAACCGTAATCGCTTAAGCGCTTGCGGCCCTTTGGTCCGTGAAAACCAGGAGCATAATTACGCTTAACCATGCCGCATTTCGGTCCTAAGCATCTTTCGCCCTTGAGAAATAATTTTTCTCCGGTGCGACGGCATTGTTTGCATTTAGCATCAATATTTCTTCCCATATTATTTTAGATTATACGCGACGCGGTTTTTTAGGGCGGCAACCATTGTGCGGAACCGGAGTTACGTCTTTAATGGCGACTACATCTAAACCGTTAGCATTTAAAGCACGAATAGCGGCTTCTCGACCGGTACCGACACCGGACACAAATACGCTCACCTCTTGCAAACCGTATTCTTCTTTCGCTTTCTGCGCTGCAATTTTAGTAATAATTTGCGCGGCGTAAGGAGTCGCTTTCTTCGCGCCCTTAAAACCGGCTAAACCCGCGCTGGCCCAGGAAATAACATCACCGTTCGTATCCGTTAAAGTAATCATGGTGTTATTATAGGTCGCTTGGATATAAGCCCGGCCGACTTTCACGATTTTGGCCGTCTTTTTTTTCTTTTTCTTAATTAATTTCTTTTTAGCGCGAGCCTGCTTATTTTTTTCCAATTTCTGTTTGATTTCTTCCGGCAATTCCTCATCGCTGGAATCAAAGTTAAAACCTTCGGTTTCCTTTTCTTCCTTTTCCTCTTTAACTTCAACAGAAGGCGCAGGGACCTTTTTCGGTTCCTCAGCAGTTTTGCTCTTAGCCTCTTTTTTTACTTCTTCAGACATATTTTAATCTTTTATAAATGATTAGGTCTTTTGCAGTCCAGCTTTAGATTTACCGCTCACCGCTGTCACGCGCTTATTGCCACGGACGGTACGGCTATTGGTCTTAGTTCTCTGACCTCTGACCGGTAAATGTTTAGCATGGCGCAAGCCGCGATAGCAGCCGATTTCACGCAAACGTTTGATATTGCTTTGGACTTCACGGCGCAAATCGCCTTCAACCGTATATTTCTTCTCGATAATTTCACGTAAACGGTTAACATCCTCTTCTTTTAAGTCTTTAACCCTAATATCCTTATCGACTTTAGCCTCAGCTAAAACCTTGTTCGACCGAGTTCGGCCCACACCGTGGATATAAGTCAAAGCAATTTCTACTCTTTTGTCATTGGGAATATTTACTCCCGCGATTCTTACTGCCATAAATATTATAAATTACCCCTGTCTTTGTTTATGTTTAGGGTTTTTGCAAATAACATGAACCCGACCCTTACGGCGGACCACCTTACAATCCTTGCAAATTTTTTTAGCGCTGGCTCTTACTTTCATATGGAAAATTTAATTTTATAAATTTAGAGACGATAGGTGATCCGACCCTTGGTTAAATCATAAGGGCTGATCTGCATTCTTACTTTATCGCCAGGCAACAACCTAATCTTATTCATCCGCATTTTACCGGATAAGTGGGCCGAAATCTCATGGCCATTTTCCAATTTAACGCGAAAAGTAGCGGCTGGCATCAACTCCAGCACCTCCCCTTGCATCTCAATAAAATCCTTGGCATTAAGGGTATCGGTACTATCAGTTGTCTTATCCCTGTCTTTTGACATTAACACAAAAAAATTTGATAAAGACTTATTGTCCCCTTTATCAAAATCTATTATAAAAAATTAGTTTTTTCTAATAATATTCTTAATAAAATTATTATAGGGATAAGTAATCAAGTTGTCAAGAGTTCTCATCCCGGATTAAGACCGCTTTAATGCGCCTTACTCCTGAACTTGAGGCCTCTTCCTTTTGAATCTTAAAATGCCCTAAAATACCCGTATTTGCGACGTGCGGGCCACCGCAGATTTCCTGTGAGAAGGCTTCGGCTATCTGGGGTTTACCCTCTGAGTCGAGAGAGGAAACAGTATAAACCTTAACCTTTTCCCCATATTTCGAATCAAACACACCCATGGCGCCTCTTTTCTTGGCGTCTTCGAGTGAAAACTCCTCACAAACAACATCCAAATTACGTTTAATTGCGCCATTAACCAAGGTCTCTACCTCGGCAATTTGCTCGGGCGTCATCTTCTCGGGATGAGCAAAGTCTAAACGTAGTCTTTCGGCGGTGATATTACTTCCCTTTTGGGTAACGTGCGTGCCGAGAACCTGACGTAGAGCAGCAATAAGGAGATGCGCAGCCGTATGAAGTTTAGTCGTTTCTTCGCCGGCATCAGCTAAGCCGCCCTTAAATTTACCGGCGGAAGCGGTGCGCGAAAGATCCTGATGTTTTTTTAGTTCTTCTTCGAAGCCGGCCCGATTAACTGTTTTCCCTTCCTCCTGAGCGAGCTCTTCGGTCATCTCCAAAGGAAAACCATAGCTTTGATATAAATTAAAAGCCTCGGCGCCATTAATATTTTTCGTCTCGAGTTTTTTAAATTCAATTAAACCTTTTTCCAGAGTGCGGTTAAATTTTTCTTCTTCTTTGGCAAACTCAATAAAAATATTTTTTTGATTCCGCGCTAATTCCGGATAGGAATTTTTATAATCATCAATAACAACTTGTGAAACCTGGCTTAACCATAATGGTTCGGTGATGCCGAGATGCCGGCCGTAGCGAATAGCACGGCGCAAGAGACGTCGGACAACATAACCTTGATCAGTATTAGACGGCGTTACGCCTTTATCATCACCGACAATGAAAGTTGCCGCCTTAATATGGTCGGCCACAATTTCAAAATCACGGGTATTATCTTCGTATTTTTTACCCGACAACTCTTCTATTTTCGCTATTATGCGATTAAAAAGATCTGTTTTGTAAATACTATCTTGTGCCTCAAGTACCATTAATATTCTTTCCAGGCCCCCACCAAAGTCAACATTTCTTGTTTCGAGCTCCGTCCAACCCACTTCCGTTTTTTTATACTGCATAAAAACAGAATTGCCGATTTCTAAAAAACGTCCGCAATCACAGTTCACGTGGCACTGAGGACCGAATTTTTTATCATGCGCCCGGCCAGTATCATAAAAGGTTTCGCTATCGGAACCCCCGAGCTCGCCGATTGAATCGCCCCGCTTCCACCAATTTTTATCGCGATAAGCAAAAATTCTTTCCTTACTAAAATCGATTTCTTTGCCTGACCCCAATTCTCCTTTAGTGAGCGTCGTTGGGCCTTCTTCAGAGCTGACGCCATATTTTTTGAATAAATCCTTTAGCAGCGCTATTGTCTCTTCGTCTTTCTTAATCTTGCCATCTTCACTTCCCGCATACACACTTTGATAAATTTTACTCGGATCAAGTTTTAATTCTTCAAATAGAAACGTAAACAACCAAGTAATCTGTTCTTTTTTAAAATAATCACCGAGCGACCAATTCCCCAGCATTTCGAAAAAAGTATTATGGCGGCGGTCGCCGACCTCATCGATATCTTCCGTGCGAAAGCATTTTTGGCTATTGACCAAGCGAATACCCGCCGGATGCTTTTCACCCAGTAAATACGGGACTAAAGGAAACATACCGGAATTAGTAAATAGCAAAGTCGAGTCATTTTCCGGTAACAAAGACGCACTCGAAATCACGGCGTGATTATGAGCCTTAAAAAATTCTAAATATTTTTGGCGGAGTTCGCTTGAGGTCATATGTTTTCTTAAATATCTATATTATATTAACTTCTTCATTTATTTCAATCCCAAATTTCTTTTTGACGCCTGCTTTTACTTTTTTAACCAAGGACAGCACGTCTTTGGCGGTCGCACCCCCGTGATTAACGAGGATAAGTGCCTGGTGCTCATACATACTAACCGGACCTATTTGTTTACCTTTAAAACCCGCCTGCTCGATTAACCAGCCGGTCGGAATTTTAACCGTGGCTTTTCCAACCGGGAAATTAGGGATATTCGGATATTTTTTCAATAACCCGGCAAATTTACGCCGACTGATTTCCGCATTCTTAAAAAATGAGCCGGCATTAGCTAATACGCCAGGATTCGGTAATTTACTGTTTCTGATTTCAGTAATCACTTTAACAATATCACTTTGATATGGCTCGCTTATCCCCTTTTTTAGAAGTTCTTCACGAATCGAGCCATAATCTAATTTAAAGTCTGGCGCTCGTTTTAACTTCATGGTCACCGCGTAAATAAAATATTTTCCCTTGAGTTTATTCTTAAAAATACTATCGCGATAGCCGAACTTACAATCCGCCGCCGCAAATATTTTTTCGTGACCAGTTTTCAAATCAATCGCTTTCAAGTGATAAAAATAATCTTTGAGCTCCACGCCGTAAGCGCCAATGTTCTGCATCGGGGCCGCACCGACCGTACCGTAAATCAAAAATAAGTTTTCCAAACCATAAAAATCATGGCTGACGGTATAACTGACAAATTTAGTCCAAGACTCACCCGACATCGCTTCAACGAGAGCATAATCATCTTCCCGCGCCAAAATTTCGATTCCGCGAATTTCATTCTTCAAGACCAGGCCCTTAACTTTTCCGGAAATTAGGATATTTGATCCGCCACCGATAATATGAATTACTTTTTTATTTATTTTTGCCCATTCAATCGCTTCCCGTAAATCAGCTAAACTCTTGATAACGGCAAAAAATTCGGCTGCTTGGCCGATTTTAAAAGTAGTGAGAGGGGCTAAATTGAAGTTCTTCTCTATTTTAAGCATGCTTTAATTATAGGATAATACCAGAAAAAATCAAATTATCCCTTATTTTTTCTGGGTTTTAGTCAACTTCACCGAGTGCCTGTAATTTCAGTAGTTTCGCGTAAAGGCCGCCCGTTAAGTGCGAGAGCTCGCTATGGCTGCCTGTTTCCGCGACTCGTCCGTTTTCGAGCACGATAATCTTATCGGCCTTACGGATAGTGCTTAAACGATGGGCAATAATTATCATCGTTCGACCGTGACTGATTTTTTCCATTGCGTCCTGGATTAATATTTCACTCTGGCTATCTAAATTCGAGGTCGCTTCATCGAAAATTAAAATTCGCGGATTGGCGAGTATCGCGCGCGCAATACCGATGCGCTGGCGTTGGCCGCCCGAAAGACGAATTCCCCGCTCGCCGACCATGGTGTCATAAGTTTTATCAAGTTTAAGAATGAACTCTTCGGCGTTAGCGATACGCGCGGCGGCTTGAATTTCTTTAAACGAAGCGCTCGGTTTCGCATAGGCAATATTCTCACTCACACTCAGATCAAAAATTTCCACTTCCTGGGGAACAATTGCCAAAAATTTTCGAAACGACCGTAAATCATAATCACGCAAATCTTTTCCGTCCAAGAGCACGCGCCCTGTTTGGGGATCGTAATGGCGATAAAGCAAGCGCGCAATCGTTGTCTTCCCGCCGCCGGACGGACCAACTAAAGCGACTGAGGAGCCGGAACTGATTTTAAAACTTAAATTTTCGACCGCCGGTTTAGAATTATCACCATAAAAGAAAGAAACATCTTCGAATTTAATCTCGCCGGTAATTTTCTTCGGTTTCAGGCCGTTCTTCTTATTAATAATTGAAGACTGGCTTTTAAATAATTTTAGCAGTCGGCTGACGCCTTCGCGGCCTTCCTCCATGCGATCATAAAAACGCGAAAGGCGATCCAGCGAAATATAGGCTTTCTCACTCAGTGTAAAGACGAAAATCAAAGTGCCGACGCCGAGTGTTCCTTTATATACGAAGTAAACCCCTAAAAATAAAACGACGGCCCGGCCAATATCGACAATCGCGCTGCGGCCCAGACTAATTTTCATCATCCAGCCGAATTGCTTATTTTCATTTTCTCGAACTTTAATTTTAATCTTATCGAATTCGCTCAGCTCTCTTTTTTCCTGGACGAATGACTGGACGGCATTAATATTAATAATCGCCTGGCCCATTTTTCCGGATGCGACTTCATAATCTTTATAAATCGCTTTGCGCACCGGATACATGCGTTTATTGGCGTAGTAAGTAACGACTAAATAAAGGGGAGCAAAAAATAAAAAGGACAAACCGATGCGCCACTCCGCCCAGAATAAAGCGCCGAGCGTCAGCACTAATTGAATAAAGGTCGGTGCTACCTCCCAAAAAATATTATTGATAAATTGAGAAATTTTATCGATTCCCCGTTCAACCTTAACGATTTTGGCGCCGGTATTTTCCCGCTCGTGGTAGCCCAAATCAAGCGAAACGAGTTTTTCCTGCGCCTTGATGCCCAAATGATATTCAATTTCGACGAGCAAGCGCAATATCCGGCGATCGCTAAAATATTCAAGGACGGAGGCAAGCTGGCTGGCCGCAAAATATAAAACAATGAGCTTAATTAATAAAACCAGGCTTTCTTTATTAAAGCCATTTAAACCGTCAATCAGTAATTTCAAAAGATAGGGAGTGACCAGGCCCAGGACGGCGGTCGCGGAAATAAAAAGAGTAATCGTATAAAAAAACTTCCGGAAAGGCTTTAATATCTTCCAGAGTTCCTGCCAAAAAAGACTCCAAGAAATTGTTTCTTTTTTCGCCTCTTCCTGATTATCAATTTCATCGGCCATATTTTAATAAAGTTTCTCCCAAACGAAAGACATCACCCGCGCCCATCAGTAGTAGCAAGTCGGATGAATTTAATTTACCGCGAAAATAAGCAGCCGCTTCGCTAATCGTGGCGATATGCCGCACTTTTTGCTCGAGTCCCCGCCCCGAATTATATTTAGCAATTGCCTTAACAAGCTGAGCACTCGAGACACCGCCTTGCTTTTCGCGGGCCGAGCCATAAATATCGAGCACAATCAATTCGTCGCTTCTCGTGAAACTCGTCACGAAATCTTTAAAGAGCGCTTTAGTCCGAGTATAGGTATGGGGATGGAAGACAGTAATGATATTTTTCCGCGGATAGCGCGCCCGAACGCCCTCAAGAGTCGCTTGAATCTCGGTCGGATGATGCGCGTAGTCGTCAATGATTGTTGACCCGCGATAAGTCCCCAAAACTTGCGCCCGTCTTTCCGTGCCTTTAAAGCCGGCTAAATGTTTCCGAATAGTTTCAAGCGGGACGCCGAGTGTTCGTGCCGCCGCGATAACTGCCAAGGCATTATAAACATTATGTTCGCCCCAAAGAGAAATTTTAAATTCACCCCAATCATTAACCGTGAAAGTAAGCAGTCCGCGCTTAATTTTTAAATTTTGTGCCAAATAATTTACAGTCGGCACAGTCCCTCCGGTCGGGGCTACATCATAAGTCATTACCCGTCCGCGGCAATATTTTTTTATTTTTTTTGTCTCAAAGTCGTGATTATTCATCACCAGCCAACCGCCCGCCGGAATTTTTTTAATGAAGTCGGCAAAAACTTTCGTATAAGCGGCTTGATTCTTAAAATAATCAGGATGATCAAATTCGATATTATTTAAAACTACTCCCTGGGGAGAACAATACTGCAATTTATTTTTATATTCATCAACTTCCGCCACGAAATATTTAGCGCTGCCGATTAAGCTGCTGCCATTAAACTGGGGTACGCGCGAACCGACGAGCACATTGGGCTTCTTGCCGGCCTTCGCTAAAACATAACCGAGCCAAGCCGAAGTCGTGGTCTTACCATGGCTGCCGCAAACCGCAATCCCGTAATATTCATTAAAAACCTGGCCCAAAGCTTCGGAATAAGTAATCACGGGAATATTCTTAAAGCGCGCCGAATTCTTCTTGATATAGCTGAGTTCACTATTATTTTCCGGGCTATAAGCGAGCGAATGAATAATTAAATCCGTATTATCGGGAATATTTTGCGGGGCAAAGGGAGAAAATACTTTTATTTTTTCCTTTTTTAGAACGCGATCCGTCATAAAGGACTCGGGGTTATCCGAACCGCTAATCCGATTTCCCTTCTTCACTAAAAACTGGGCAAGCATAGTCATACCTACGCCCTTTACTCCAATCAAATAAATATTTTTTTTACTTTTATTTTTAGACATTTTATTTAAGCATTTCCCAGATAATCGCCGCGATACTCTCGGCGGCGTCCGGTTTCATAATTTTAGCGATATTGCGGCTCAAACTTCCCCTTAATTTTGTGTCACCGATGGTTTCAATAATTGCCTTACTTAATCCGGCCGCTGTCAAATTAATTTGGCTTAGAACCAGCGCGGCGTCGCGAGATTTAAAAAGGGCGGCATTTTCTTCTTGATGGCTCCGAGGCATCGGAATTAAAATTGTGGCCTTACCGAGACTGGCTAACTCCGTTAAGGCTCCGAAGCCGCAACGCGAAATAACGAGGTCAGCGGCGGCCATCAAACTTAGAACTTCTTCCTGGGGTAAAAATTCAAAAGCTTGATAGGCTTCATTTTTAATACTTGTTTCCGATTTCTTGCCGCGCCCGGTTAAATGAACAAGTTGACAAGTATTAAGTAGACTTGGTAGTGTCTCCTGGATTAAATTATTAATGGCGGCCGCGCCTGTCCCGCCGCCGATAACCATGAGCAGCGGCTTATCGAGGCTAAAACCATAACGGTTCCGCGTCGCTACCCCCTTCATCTGGTAGCCGCTAATATCCTTAAGCGGGTTGCCGGTTAAAACTGCCCGCGGTCCGTAATCAATTAATGACTTTTCAAAAGTAACGGTAATAACGCGCGCAAACGGCGCCATCAAGCGATTGGCTAAGCCGGCGCGAATATCCTGCTGGTGGATTAAAATCGGTATTTTTCTGGCGGCGGCGGCCCAAACTAAAGGCACGCTCACAAAGCCGCCCGCACTCATCACTAAATCGGGTTGTTCTCTTTTTAAAATTTTTAAAGCCTTAAAAAAGGCGGCCAGCGTCTTAAAAAAATCCCAAATATTACGCCAGGAAAAATAACGCCGCCATTTCCCGCTATTAAGACTGATGAATTTTATTTTGCCTTCCTTGAACTTGGCGCTTAATTCTTGGGCCGGGCTATTTGCGGTATCGACAAAAATTAAATTTAAATTCTCCTCATCTTTAAGCAGTTCGGCGGCCACTGCCAAAAGTGGAGTGACCGGTCCGCCCGTTCCTCCCCCGGATAAGATAATTGTGTGGCTTTTTTTATTTTCCATATTTTAAGCGTGATTGCGTGATTTTCGCGTCTGCTTACTAATGTTAACCAGAATGCCCATGGCAATCATATTGGATAAAATGGCTGATCCGCCGGCGGAAATAAAAGGAAGCGGCACGCCGGTCATCGGAATTAAATTAATCATGCCGCCGATATTTAAGAATGTTTGTACGGCTAGCCACACGACAATTCCCGTGGCGAGCGCCCCGCCGTATAAATCAGGCGCACCGCGCGCAATGAGCAGACCGCGGTAAAAAATAAAAAGATAGAGCAAAAGCAAAAGGGCGCTAAAGAAAAAACCGATTTCTTCCGCAATGATCGGAAAAATTGAATCGCCCCAGACTTCCGGCAAATACATGAACTTCTGACGACTCTGGCCGATACCGCGCCCGAACCAGCCGCCGGAGCCGACGGCTATCAGCGATTGATTAATCTGATAACATTTATCCTGCGCGCTATAACTCGGATCCTTCAGACATTTAAAACGATCTGTTTGGTAGGATGTCTTTAGACTCAACATAATAAAAAGCAATAATGCGGCCGACACGACAACCAAAAAAATATGTGTAACTTTTCCGCCGCCGGTAAAAAAAACAACCATCGCGGAAAAGGCGATAATGAATAAAGTTCCCAAGTCGGGCTGGGCAAGCATCAGGACACTGATAACGCCTAAAATCGCCAAAAAAGGTAAAATACCGCTGGAAAAACTGTTTAATTCCCCTTTTTTCGCCTCAAGCCAGGTCGCCAAATAAATCAAGAAAGACAGCTTCACAAGCTCCGAGGGCTGGAAAGAATAACCAAAAACATTTATCCAGCTATGGGCCGTTCCGTAAGTCGCGCGAATACCCGGCACAAAAACTAAAATCAGTAGAATAATGGAAGCAAAGAGAAAAAAAACGGCATATTTTTTCAGGCGGCGATAATCAAAACGGGACACGAACCAAAATGCGGCCACAGCAATGATAACCCAAATAAACTGCCGAAAAAAATAATGGTAAGTATTGCCATAGCGCGAAAATGAAACCACCGAAGAGGCGCTAAAAAGCATCATCAGCCCGAAAGCGATTAGTCCGAACATCGCCGTAATTAAACTCTTGTCGGGCTCATGCTCGCTCGACTGGGGCGATTTAATTTTACTGATAAAGCGCTTAAAAGCCATATTACAAAATTATAAGCTCTAAAATTTGGTGTCGAGCAGAAATATCATTAAAGCAATGGCCGCGCCAATACCGCCGATAACCCAAAAACGCATAACTACTTTCGCTTCCGGCCAGCCTACGGCTTGATAATGATGATGGATAGGCGAAGACAAAAATATTTTTTTCCCGCGCCAGCGTTTAGATAAAACTTGGATAATCACGGATAATGATTCGATAATAAATATTACACCAATCGGAATAAGCAAAAGCGCGCTATTAGTGAGCATCGCAATAATGCCCAGGGTAACACCCAAACTCATCGCTCCGGTGTCGCCCATATAAAAGCGGGCGGGCGGGATATTAAACCAAAGAAAAGCCAAAAGAGCACCAATAATCACTCCGCAAAAAGTCGCCAAATCATAACGCCCTAAGGTAAAAGCGATCACGCCGAAAGCCATAAAGGCAATAAGCAAGGTCCCCCCAGCGAGCCCGTCAAGGCCGTCGGTTTCATTAACGGAAAAAGAAGTAGAAACAATAACGAAAATAAAAATTGGAATATACCAAGCGCCAATTTCAAAATTACCCAAAAACGGAACATGAAAAACTGTCCAATCGAGTTTTAAATAAAACCACAGGGCGCCGACGATGGCAATCAGTGTATATATTAAAATACGGTGGCGTAATTTTAAGCCGCCGCCGCCCAGCACGCCTTTGCCGCGGACATCTAACCAATCATCAAACAAACCGATTAAAGCCGTGATAACCAAGGCGCCCAGGGGCAGCAAGGTTTCCGCGCGGGTTAAAAAATTTAAGTGATCAAATAGGCTTCCCGGCCAAATGCGTGATAAACCGGAAAAAAGTAAAATCAAAATTAAAACTGTCCCCCAGATTAAAATACCACCCATGGTCGGCGTTCCCTCTTTATGGGCATGCAATACGCTAAATACCGGAGTGTTGCCACTATTTCTAATTTTTTTGCCTAACTTATATTTATAGAGAAAATGCGTGACAAGCGGGGTAGCGAGGGCGGCTACCATAAAAGCCAAGGTCGCAAAAAATAAGACTTTAACCAGATAGAATTCCATCATAGTAAATTAACGAAAATTAATTAGATAGACCGCCACCAGAGCGATACTTAAAAAAAGACCGAAAATGGCGGACGAACCTAAAAGATACATGACCAGGGCCTTAAAATTTTTATTTTTGTACAAGATTGCCAAAAGGATAAAACTGAGCAGAAAAACGCCCAGGCCAAGCAAGGGGAAAAGATAAATTTGCGCCGGATCGCCGATCCGATCAATACCAAAATCAACGTTATAATGGAGAACCAAAATTTCGCCACTTAATTTCTGACGGATAAGGCTGGTTTGCACCCAAGCGGCAATTTGCCAAAAAACAATCAAACTTAGGTAGACCCAGCTCGGTTTATAGTGGAAAATAGCTCCTAAAGAAGCCTTTATTTTATCGAAAATACCATAAAAACGCGCGTAAAAGTTGGAATAAGCCATATAATTTTCTAACACTTAAATCCCGTAAAAATGCGGGTTAACATAATTATTCTAACACATTTTTAAAATAATATAAAATAAGCTATAATAATTGTATTATGAGTAAAAAAATCATCGCCAAGCTCTTCAATTACGCATCGCGTGAAGGGGCCAAAAAACTAATCATCGAGGGCAAGGCTCAGGACCTCGCCTTGCACTACCACTTCCCGGACGGAGAGGAGCGCCGCTTTAGTTTACCGAAAAAAATTGAAAAAAATTTGAGCCAGGCGATCAGAGAAATTTTAGCGCTGGCGCCCGATGAGCTGACCGCCAAAAAATATTGCAAAGTTGAGGATAAAAATTATCGACTCAATTTCTATCTTACTATCGTCCCAACATCTGAAGGAGAAAAAATAATCATTAATATCATACCCCAGAACGACAAGAAATTCGGACTAAAACAATTAGGCCTGCAAAAAAATGATTTGCTATCCCTGCAAAAAGCTTTGCGCCACCCTTCCGGTTTAATTATTCTCAGTTCCCCGGCCGAGCAAGGGAAAAGTACCGTTTTAAGCTCGCTCATCACGGAATTAAATACGCCGGAGCGCAGTCTTTATTTCTTGGGCGCGAGCACAAAAAATAAAATTAACGGCCTGAATACTTTGACGGAAACAAGAAGCAATTGGGAAAAAGTTTTGACAATCGACTCTGATATTATTTTTGCCGAAATGACTGATAGCGCCAACCTTGATTTGGCGGTCCGGGCCGCATCAACCGGCCGGCTCGCTGTTATTACCATGAGCGCCCAGTCGGTATGGGAAGTACTGCTAAACTACCTAAAATTAAAACTTCCCTTGAGATTAAAACTTGATAGTTTAAAATTAATTCTAAATTCGCGTATCGCCCCTCTTAAAACCGACAAGCGCGGCCAGATCGGGCTTTTCGAAGTTTTAGTTCTGAGCCAGAAAATAAAAAAATTCATTTCCGAGGCGGCGGGCGATGGGCCGAAAAAGCTTTTTTGGGAAAAATTAAGCCGGCTCGCCTTAAAAGAGGGTTATGAACCGCTAAGTTTCGATCACCAAAAGAAAATTAAGAATGGATTGCTATGAAAATCACCTGCGTCATTCCGGCCTACAATGAAGAAAAAAGCATCGCCCTGGTAATTGAAAAATTACGGCCTTATGTTGATGAAATAATTGTCGTTGATGACGCTTCGGGCGACGAGACCTCGCTTCGAGCTGCCCAGACGGGAGTGGTTCTCGTCCGCCATATTATCAATCGCGGCCAAGGCGCGGCGCTTCGCACCGGTACGCAATTAGCTCTGGCTAGAGGCGCCGATATCATTATCCATTTTGATGCTGATGATCAATTCCAAGTGGAAGATATCCCGGAAATGCTCGCCCCGCTTCAAGCCGGACGCGCCGACGCCGTTCTCGGATCTCGCTTCTTGGGCAAGGCGTCCAATCTGCCAAAAATGAAGAAAAATATTATTATGCCCCTGGCTCGTTTCACTAATCGTGTTTTCTTTAATATCCGCTTAAGCGATCCCCAAAGCGGTTTCCGCGCCCTGAGCCGTGAAAGCGCTCAAGCTTTAAAAATAGAGAATGACGGGATGGCGCACTGCAGCGAGATTATCTATCAATTATTTAAAAATAAAAACCGGGTCGAAGAAGTGCCGATTACCGTTGTCTATCATGAATTCGGCCAGAACTTCAGCGGCGGCTTCAAAGTAATCCGCGACATCTTAATTCAAAAATTAATCAATTAAATATGTTACAACAAATCTTAGCGCTTATCGTTATTCTTTTCTTTCTTATCCGGTTATTTCGCCAAAAAAAGAAAAAGCAAATTACGGGTAATGAATTTTTACTCTGGTTAATATTTTGGGTGCTGGCGCTCGGCGCGATTATTTTCCTTAAGCAGATAGATACTTTCGTCGCTTGGCTCGGCTTTTCCGGCACGGCGATTAATATTTTAGTTTACATTGCCGTATTAGCCTTAATCTACCAAGTCTTTCGGATGCGTCTTAATATCGCCAAGATGGAAAAGAATATCAGCACACTGAATCAAGCCCTCACTTTAAAAAAATAATCCCCTTCCCCTTATTATGAAAATTGCGACTATCGTCTGCGCCTATCCTCCTTATGCCGGTGGCATCGGAAACAGCGCTTGGCGTATCAATCAAATGCTGGCTGAAAAACACGAGATCGAGGTCTTTACACCCGATAACTTGCATCCCTGGCTCCGCTCCGGGCACGGCGCTTTTGCGCCGCAATTATTTTGGCGTTTGCGAAAATTTGATTATATTTATTTACATTACCCCTTTTTCGGGACGGCGGAAGTCGTCTGGTTTTTTAAATTATTTTTTCGCCGGCCGAAGCTCATTATCCAATATCATATGGACGTCCGCGGCCTCAGTCCCCTGGGACGTCTATTAAGCTTGCCGAGCCGGCTTATTCGCCGCTCCCTTCTGGGCCAGGCGGAAACGATCGTGACAGCGAGCCGAGACTATATCGAGTCCAGCCAAATAAAAAAATATTATGCCGCTCATAAAGAAAAATTTCAGGAAATTCCCTTCGGCGTCGATATTAATAAATTCCAACCGAAATTAATCAACCGGCCCTTAGAAAATAAAACTTTTGCTCGCGCTCAAGAAATTGTCCATTTCATCAACGATAAATTCATCAAGCGAGACAAGCTAAACCTCCTCTTTGTCGGCGGGCTTGATTCGGCGCACTATTTCAAAGGCGTGAGCGTCCTGCTGAACGCGCTGGTCGTCGTCAGCGACCGCCGGTGGCACTTGCGCATCGTCGGCGACGGTAATTTGCGCGCCGACTACGAAGCTTTATCGCGGAAGCTAAAACTCAACGGCCAGATTGAATTTGCCGGCAATTTATCCGAGACAGACCTGATACGATCTTTTCAGAATGCGGATTTATTTATTCTCCCCTCAATTAATAGTAACGAAGCCTTTGGCCTCGTCCTGATTGAAGCGCTTGCCTGCGGCGTGCCGGTTATCGCTTCTAATCTTCCGGGCGTGCGCAGCGTCTTTAGCGACCACGAGCAAGGACTATTAATTGAACCGGGGAGCATAATGGATCTCCAAAATAAATTAGAATTTATTTTTAAAAACGAAGAAATGCGCCGTCTGATGGCGCTCGCTGCCCGCCGCCACGCCGAAAATAAATACGATAACGCCAAAATAAAGCTCCGTTTAGAAAATTTATTTAAGTCGCTTTAAAAAATTTATTATAATCCGATGAAAATAGCTTTAGCCAATAATCTTTATTATCCCTATAACCGCGGCGGTGCCGAAAGTGTTGTTAAGCAAATGATTGCCGCTCTCAAGGCGGCCGGTCATGAAGTTTTTTTAATTACGACCGAACCGAAAAATGAAAGCACGGCGACTCCGCCCGAAATCATAACGAAGGACGGTCTTAAAACATATTATTTCCCTTCCGGCTACATGAACTTAGCTGATCGCTCGCCCTATCTTCACTTTTTTTGGCACTTTAATAATCTCTTTTCGTTTCACCGCAGCGCCGCCATAAAAAAAGTACTGCTCGCCGAAAAAACCGAGCTTATTATTACCCATAATCTTATGGGCCTGGGATTTTATCTCCCGGTCATAATCCGAAAATTAAAAATTCGGCACGAGCATTATCTGCACGATATTCAATTGCTTTATCCGTCGGGATTAATGTTATTGGGGCATGAAAAAATTGTCGATAATTTAAGCGCTAAATTATATCAATTATTTACCCGCGCCTTTTTTGCTTCACCGGCTAAAGTTAGTTCCCCTTCTTTCTGGCTGCTCGGCCAATACCGCCAGCGCGGTTTTTTCCATGACTCGGAAACGGAAATCAGAAATATGGGAACAGAAAGCGCGACTCAGCCGGCCAGGGACGCGTCCGGCGAAATCAAGCCGGCCGAAACGGACCCTCGTAGCGCGCAAAAAATGAAAAACTTTTTATTTGTCGGCCAAATCGAAAGCCACAAGGGCATTATTTTATTGATAAAAGCTTTTATCAGCGCCTGCGAAACGGACGCAAGTATCCGGCTTAGCGTTGTCGGCGACGGTATCCTGCTCGACGAAGCCAAAGCTTTGGCGGCGGCCAATGAAAGAATTAGCTTCCTCGGTCGCCTGGACGCCGGCGGTGTTAGAGATTTAATGGTGGCGAGCGACTGTCTCGTCGTCCCCTCCTTATGCTATGAAAACGCACCGACGACAATCTTCGAAGCACACAGCGTCGGTCTGCCGGTTTTGGCATCAAATATCGGCGGCATACCGGAAATCGTAAATGAACAAGACAAACTATTTAGAGCGGGTGATTTTATGGATTTAAAAAATAATATTTTAAATCTATCCCAAGCAAAACAAAGCGAATAAATAGCCAGCTAATTTAAAAAAGAGCCAAGCAATTTCGCCTGGCTCTTTTTGTAAATGCTATCAATGTAAAATGTTTTCAATATATTTCTAACTCAATCCCTGTAGTCTCTTATTAGCCTGGATATCAAAAATCGTCTTTTTTAAACCATTCGCCAGTGTTACAACCGGCATCCAATTTAAATTATTCTTGGCTTCACGAATATCGGGAAGGGCTAACTCGGAAATAAATAGAGGACTATCTACATAAGAAATCGTCGAGCTCGAACCCGTTTCCTTAATAATCATGTTCACGAGCGCAGTTAAATTCACATCCACATCGGAACCGATATTAATCGGGCCGGGGAGTTCGGTCGTCATTATCTTCGCGACGGCGTCCAGCGCATCTTCAATGTAGCAGAAAGAAGAAGAAAAGGCGGGACCGCCCGGAATAACAATTTCCTTATTTTCCAAAGCGTTACTGATAAAATCAGGGATCATCTGGTCGTCATTCTGCTCCATACGCGGGCCATAGATACGGAAAAGACGGATTATCTTGGCATCAATATTATAAATTGAACGATAATTCGTAACCATTGTCTCGGCAAAGCGCTTACCTTCGTCGTACGCGCTCCGTTCGGATAAATTATCAACGCGGCCGAAATCTTTTTCCGTCACTTTTAAAGTCGAATCATCCGAAGGCCGCGGTCCATAGACGACCGAAGAAGAAAATTGTAAGAACTTAGCCTGATACTTAACGGCAATATCCAATAAATTTTTTACGACATACGAATTAGCCAAAAGCGTTGCCAAGCGATTAGCTAAAAAAGCTCGGGGCGACATCGGACAAGCCAGGTTATAAATCTCCTGAATTCCCTGAAATTCTATTTTAAATTTTTTTAAATCGGCATGCGCCTCGAGATCCAACGGCGTGCTTAAATCATGGTTAATAAAAGCAAAGTCCGGGCTCGCAAGTAGATGATCAATATTGCGCTCGCTCCCAGAAACAAAATTATCCACGCAAATAACTTTGCAAGTTTTTATGAGTTCATCGCAAAGATGGGAACCGACAAAACCGGCGCCCCCGGCGACGAGTACATTTTTTTTATCAAAAATTACTTGTTTAGACATATTTAATTATTTATTTTTATTATACCAAGATTAACGCCACCGCTAAAGCCCGCCTCCCAGGCGTAAAAAGATTCAAGCAGATTACCGCTATTATCAAAAATACGGACATGCGGGGCCGCTCCCGGATTGGCGCCCAGCGCAATTTCATTAATCCCGTCATTATCAATATCGCCGGCCGTTAAGTTAACGCCACCTTGCCAATTTTTATTAAAGGCAAGAAATTGTTTTAGTAGCTCCGCATGATTGCTAAATATTTTGACCTGAGCTTCCCGGCCCTTACCCGGCGCCGTAATTATTTCCGCTTTATCGTGATCTTTGCGGCCATCAACATTAGCCACAACAACTTTAACCCCGCCGCGGAACTGCTTCTCGTAAGCAAACCAGACCCCGATTAATTTACCCGCGTCATTAAATATTTTAACGAGCGGCTCATGGCCGCTACCATAACCGATAATTATTTTATTTTCCCCTTTACCCTCAATATCACCCACCGACACACTCAGCCCGCCGATATAATATTTATCTGTCGCCATAAACTGGCCGACCAATTTCCCGGTCGCACTAAAAATTCTTACTTGTCCGGAGCCGCGCGAAGCCGGTACGGTAATTATTTCCGCTTGGTCATTATTATCCGAACTGGAAACCGCTACGTTTATTCCGCCGCGAAAGGTTTTAGTCTGTGCTAAAAATTTAGTCAGTAATTTACCGGCGGAATTAAAAACCATAACATAAGGCTCGGTCCCCGGGGCGGCGCCGATAACTATTTCATCTTGCCCGTCGCCATTTACATCACCCGTCGCGATACTTCCGCCCGGGGCAATCTTTTGGCTCCAATTAATATCGCTGACCTTATCGCCGTTAGACGCCGTTAATTTTGTTTCTTTAAGACCGGTCACCGGCATAACGATTAAACGTCCTAAACGACTATACAATTGGCTTTTAGCCAGTTCAATCGCGCTATTAAGGTTTAGGCGCCCGTTACCTAATTGGCCCAAATAGTCAGGGTTAAGCCGACTAATATTATCGGTCGAAGCAAAAAGGACATTTACAATTTCCCGCCGACTTAATTCCGGATTGGCTTGGGCAATCAGCGCCAAGGAAGCGGAAACCAAAGGGGCCGCCATTGAAGTCCCCGACCAATAACCGTCGTAATAACTATTGGGATTATTGATATCGCTGCCGGGAGTAATGGCATTAAAAAAGCTGATGCCGGGAGCGGCGATATCGACACAATGAAAACCATAACTGGAAAAACGCGCCTTTTGGTCAAGGGCATCCGTCGCCACAACGCCAATTACCATATTTTCACCGAGTTGCCCGTCGTAACAGGCCGGGTAAATCGGCGTCTTATCGATATTATAGCCCTCGCCGACTGACTGTTCGTTACCGGCGGCGGCGACAATCATTACCCCCATATCGTGGGCGCGACGAATGGCTTCTTGAACGCTTTCGCTATAACTAAAATTTACAAAACTTAAATTAATAATATCGGCGCCGTTACTCGTCGCATAATCAATCGCGCGCACCACATCGCTAATTTTTCCTTCACCTTGATCATTTAATACACGCAAGGGCATAATTTTCGCGCGCCAAGTTACTCCGGCTACACCCTGATAATTATTACCGCGCGCCGCAATAATACCGGCCACCATTGTACCGTGAGAAATCCCCGCTTCGGTCCAGCCACTGGCAAATTTCGGCGAAGGATCAGGGCCACCCGTTACAAAATCCCAACCGTTAAGGTCATCAGTATAACCATTTTTATCGTCATCTTTTTTATTGCCGGCAATCTCTTTATTATTATGCCAAATATTATCCTGCAAATCAGGATGATTAATATCGATACCGGAATCAATGACGGCAATAACCATATCCGGGCTTTCCGAAATTTTTTCCCAGGCGCTATCCGCTCCGATTTTAGCCAAATACCATTGGTTCTTATAATAAGGGTCATTAGGCGTCATGCTCGCCAAAACCGGCTCGGCCAGAACGAGAAAGAGTATAAAAAAAGATGTTAGTATTTTCTTCATATAACATCTCTATGATAACATATTTATTTTTATTTTTACAGTCTGCCAAGCCATAAAGTGCGCCCCGCAAAACTATAAATTTTCGATTTCGTGCAGGGTTTCTTCGGCGCATTTCCGCCAGCTAAATTTATCGCTTTGCGCCAAGCCCTTCGCCCGCAAATCATGCCGTAATGCTTCATCCTTAATAATTTTAACCATGGCAGCGGCGATTGAACGATTATTATTTTGATCGAAATAATACACCGCGTCGCCGGCTACTTCACGCAAAACCGGTAAATCGGAAGCAATTGTCGGTAGTCCGCAGGCAAGCGATTCCAGTAGCGGTATGCCGAAACCTTCGTGTTTTGTCGGAAAGACAAAGGCACTGGCCGCATTATAAATATAGGGTAGATCCTCTTCGCTTACCCAGCCCGGAATATAAACCTCATTATTCAAATTAAACTCTTCAATAATATATTTAACTTCATCAAACCCGAAACTGGCATTCCCGATCAAAACTAATTTTTCTTTGATTTCCGGATTATTTTCGCGAATCAGTGCCAAAGCCTCAATCAGAGCCGGCGTATTCTTCTTTTTTTCCAGACGGCCGACATAAAGAAAAAAGGGGCGTTCAATATTATATTTAGATAATATGGCGCTCATCTTATTGCTCTCCGGAAGCGGCCGGAATAAATCATGGTCATAACCATTATGAACTACCGCCAGTTTCTCTATTTTTGTCTTTGGATAAAGACTGAGAATTTCCTGTTTCGTAAAATCGGAAACGGTAATAATTTTTTTAGCGTGGCGCAACGCGAAGGCAGTCGACCAATAAAGATAATCAACCGAATCGGAACGATATTTCCCGAGAGTAATAAGCTTAACTAAAAAATTAACCAAGCCGCGGGAACCGACGAATTGAGTTTTAACTTTCTCTGAAAAATATAAATTTTGCTCGCGCACGAAAGCGATGTCATGAATCGTATTCACCGTTTTTCGCGGGCTAAAAAGAGGCAGCGTATGGGCCGGAATAAAAAGGACATCCGGTCGGTGCCAAAGCATTTCGAGAGACAGACGGCCCAGAGTCCAAAAGGAAAAGAGGGGCCAATGTAAATATTTAAAAATGAAATTAGGATTGTCCTTCACCGCTGCCTGAAGTTCGCCGGTCGGCGGCGTATTCAAATATAACCAATAGGTATTCGTTTTGTCGATGCGAGCTAAGTTTTGAATAAGGTAAAATGAATACCATTCGGTACCGGTTTTACGTTCACGATTGGCGCGCGAGGCATCAATGCCAATAATCATAAAGACAAAAATAAATTCCGGGAAATGAGCCGGAATTTAATTATTTAGTCGCTAAAATACTACGTTTATATGAATCTAAATTATCTAAAGCAATTCCCGTTCCCTTGACCACGCAGAGCATGGCGTCATCGGCCACGTAAGCCGGCACACCGGTCGTACGCGCGATTAATTGATCCATATTGCGCAGCAAGGAGCTGCCGCCGGTCAGCACGATTCCTTTATCCATGATATCGGCCGATAACTCAGGCGGCGTTTTTTGCAAAACTTTTTTGGCCGCGGAAATTATCGCTTCCAGCTCATTCTGAATCGCTTCGGTCACATCATCGCTTGAAACGGTAATACTGCGCGGCAAACCGGTCACAATATCGCGGCCCCGGATTTCCATATGTAATTTATCCTCCATGTATAATGCCGAACCGATATTGATTTTAATTTCCTCGGCTGTTCTTTCTCCGATCGCTAAATTATATTTCTTGCGGACATACTCTAAAATCGCGGCGTCGAATTTATTGCCGCCCACCCGAACGGAAGTCGAGGCGACCACACCGCCTAAAGAAATAACTGCCATTTCCGCCGTGCCGCCACCAATATCAATCACCATATGGCCGGTTGCCGAACCGATCGGAATATCTGCGCCAATCGCCGCGGCGACCGGTTCTTTAATGATATAAGCCGCCTTCGCGCCCGCCGCGATAGTCGCTTCAATTACGGCCCGACGTTCGGTTGAAGAAATGCCCGCCGGCACGGCGACCATCACTTCCGGACGAAAGAGGCGGATACCGCCCAAAGTTTTATTGATAAAATAACGAATCATGGCTTCGGTCGCTTTATAGTCGGCAATCACGCCGTCTTTAAGCGGACGAACGGCCGTAATCGTATCCGGCGTACGCCCAATCATATCCTTAGCCTCGTTACCGACAGCCAAGATTTTTTTATCAGTTACCGAAACCGCCACCACACTCGGCTCATTAATAACAATCCCGCGTTTCGGCAGGTGGACAAGCGTATAAGTTGTTCCGAGATCAATCCCGATTCTTTTGATAAACATAATAAAAACTCAACTAACTCATCTTAGTATTTTTCGATGTTTTAGTCAAATATGCGATTATTCTTCGTAGTCTCTGTCCTCATTTTCGCTCCCCTCCTCTTTTTCCTTATTGGCAATAATTTTTTTAACTTTTTCGGCAAATTCAAAGGTGTCGAATTCTTCTTTGAAGAAAAAATAGTCGGCGCCGAGCTCAAGCGAGCGGCTGCGGCTATCTTCGTCGCTTAAATCCGTAAATATAAAAATTTCTTTTTCGCTTAGTTCGTCGTCAGCCTTAATTCTTTTAATCACGTCAAAGCCGTCTATTTTAGGCAAAATTAAATCTAAAATAATATAATCGGGATCGAAGTCTTTAATTTCCGACATCAGCTCATCGATTTCTTCTTCCGCTTCGCTCACCTCGACTTCATGGTCGGCCGCAGTCAGTTGCGCTTCCAATCCGTATAAAATGTTGGCATCGTCCTCGACGATGAATATTTTTTTGCTTTTCATATATTTATTTTTTTAATTTTTGCCACCAATTAATATTATTCTTATACCACGCAACCGTATTTTTAATCCCTTCGGTAAAATCGATTTGCGGTTCCCAGCCTAATTCTCTTTTCGCTTTTGTAAAATCAATCGCGTAGCGCAGATCATGGCCGAGCCGATCGGAAACATACTCGATCATCTCTTTATTCTGGCCCATGATTTCAAGGATTAAGTCGGTGATTTCTAAATTGCTTTTCTCGCTGTTCCCGCCCAGGCAATAAGTTTCGCCGATCTTCCCCTTCTTAATGATAAAGTCCACACCGCGATTATGGTCATCGACATGAATCCAATCCCGCACATTTTTTCCGGCGCCATAAACCGGTACTTTCTTCCCGGCAATTAAATTAGTGACAAAGAGCGGAATTAATTTTTCCGGATACTGGTAGGGGCCATAATTATTGGAACAATTGGAAATAGTAATCGGTAATTTATGGATATGGTAATATGCTCTAACTAAATGATCGGCGGCCGCTTTCGAAGCGCTATAAGGAGAGCGCGGATCATAAGGAGTAGCTTCGGTAAATTTTGGCGCGTCCATGGCCAAGGAGCCAAAAACTTCGTCGGTCGAAATATGATGGAAACGAATATTACCATTATTCTTAGCCGCTTCAAGCAAAACGCGCGTTCCCTCGACATTAGTTTTAATAAAATTGGCGCTATCTTTAATCGAACGATCAACGTGGCTTTCGGCAGCAAAATGAACAATCAAATCTATTCCCTTGACTGCCGCGCTAACCGTTTCTTCATCGGTAATATCTCCCTTAATAAATTTATAATTCGGATTATTTTCGACGTCGCTCAGATTCTCCAAATTACCGGCGTAAGTTAAAACATCAAGATTCACGATCGAATCCTCGGGATAATTTCGCAACCAATAATGGATAAAGTTTGAACCGATAAAACCGGCGCCGCCGGTGACAAGAATCTTCATAAACTTAACTCGTTAATTTTTTAAGCATAAGCGCCGCTGCGCCTTCGGCATAATCGCTTTGCGGCCAAGTCACATGGCCATCGCCTTCATGGCGCGGAATAAGGTGAAAATGTAAATGCGGCACGCCTTGCCCCGCAACTGGATCATTGTTCTCCGTCACATTATAACCTGCCACGCCTAATTTGTCTTTAAGCAATTTTCCCATCTTCTTAATAACTTTTACGAGCTCTATCAAGACGTCTTCGGGCGTTTCTTCAATATTAGCATAGTGCTGTTTTGGTAAGACTAAAAGGTGGCCGGGATTAACCGGCTTGATATCCAAAAATACTAAAACCTGATCATCTTCATAAACTTGATAACACGGAATTTCGTGATTAATTATTTTACAAAAAATACACATCTGGTATTTATTTAATCGATCTTATAAGGGCTATCGGTCATTTTTTCCCAGCGGATTTCATCAATTTCATCTTTCTTGGCGACTCCCTTATATAATTTATCGGGAAAATTTATCGATGTCGCCGGGCTATCGGAAATACATTTATAGCCGTGGACGACTCCCGGCGGAACAATCACGGTGCAAGGATGGCTGGCACCCACCACCAGCTCTAACTTTTCCCCTTTAGTCTCGGAGTCGGCGCGCCGATCCCAAAGATAAAGCTTGAAATCGCCGCTTCCCGGAAAAATAAAATAATCAGTTTGATAAACATGCTCGTGCGGCCCGCGCACAATTCCCGGCAAGGTTACGCTCAGGTATGACATCGCCACGCCCGAATCGACTTCGTCACGACGATATATTTCCATCAAATAACCGCGCTCGTCTTCGTATTTAGCCAATTCTTTTATTATGACTCCCTTAATCATATTTTTATTTCTTTAATAATTTTTTAACAATCAACCCGTTCTGGGCGCCCAGATGGGAAACTTTAGCGGCCGCATTTTTTAAGCCCAAATTTAAGGCAAAATCAATATTGCCCGTCTGCGCATAGCCGGCGGCAAAGGAGGAATTAAAGACATCGCCGATGCCGGTCGTATCCACGCGTTTTTTTTCTTTAATTATTTTATGGCGATAAATTTTTTGGCCGTCATAAGCGACAACGCCGTCTCCGCCCAAAGTAATCATCACGATTTCCGGCCCAAAACTTTTAATGATGGCCAAAAGGTTCTCTTCTTTGTCTAAAAAGGAGCGATTTAGCTTCCGGTGTTTTTCCGAGCTCATCACGAGCTCCGTCGCTTCATCCTTATTTAAAGCAAAAACAGTCGTCTTTTTAAGAAATGGTGCCAATTTTTTTAGTCCGCCGACATACTGGCTCGAACCGGGATTCCAGTATATTTTTGGCCCCTGCGCGCCGACCACCGAAAAAATATTTTCCAAGGTTTTGCGCCACGCGCCGGACAAAGAGGCTAAGTAGATATTAGCCGTTTGTTTCAGAGCCTTGAGGTCATCGGCTTTAAGCTGCAGCTCGCGGTTAGCGCCGCGCGAACCGAAAATTATCCGTTCGCCGCTCGGCTCGATAAGAATAAAAGAAGAACCGCTGGCTTCAGCCGGACTAACTTTCATCAATTTAGTTTCAACTTTATGTTTGTTTAAATTTCGGATTATCAGAGCGCCGTTTTCATCTTTGCCCACATTGGCAAGGCAAGCTGTTTTCAAACCAAAGTTGGCCAAGCAAACAGCCGCATTAGTCGCGCCGCCCCCATAGGCATAATAGAACTTATCAACTTTAATTTTTGCACCGATTTCAAAGCCAATGAGCTGCTGACGCAAAATATCCTTCTTATTGTTTATGATCACTCCTTGACCAGTAAAAAAGGAAATGTCGCGGGTCGCGCCGCCGATTGTAATAAAATCGTATTTCATATCATTCTCATTAAAAAATTAAAAGCGATTGGATATGCCGAAATTGTATCATATAAAGGATTTCTTTTCCAAAAAGAAGGGTTTGATGCGGCGGGAAACGAGAGCGGCCAAATTAAAGAAAATAAGAGAAGCGAGCAGACTCCAGCCGGCTTGATATAGCAAAGTAATCCAAAAATTTCCCTGGGTAAGAAAAAAGGCCGTATAATCCGAGCTGAATATGTATAAAACAATGGCCGCTAAAAAATTATAAAAAACCGTAATGACGATAAGGAGCGCCGACAAGGCATAGAGCGAACGATTAGTTAACCAATTTTTCAAAATCCACTGGGCTAAAAGCAGGCTCGCAAAAATAATTAGCAAATAGAACCCAAAGGAATAGAAGGACAAGACATCGAGCCAAAAACCGGCCAAGAGCGCGGCCACCAAGGCCGAGCGGAAATCCATAAAAAATAGGGTGAAAATCAAAACGGTCAGAATGAGATTGAATTGGCGAAAGGGCGCGGGCAAGGCGCTCACAAAAGAAAACTGAACCAGAACCAAAAAAGATACGATTAGAAAAACACTGATAATTTGTCCGGTTCTCTTCAGCATATTTAAGGAATAATTACGGCGACGACAGTCAGATTATTTAAATTAACGAGCGGCTCAATCGTCGCATCTTGCCAAACCTCATTGCTTTCGTTGCGGACTTCAATTATTTTTCCAATAACCAGGCCGCGCGGAATGCTGCCGCCAAGCCCGGAACTGATGACCGTATCGCCAGCCGAAATTTTTTCAAGTTGCGGAATATAACTCATTTTAATCGTCAAACCTAAATCACCATCGGTGATTCCCTGCGTCTGCGTTTGATTCTGGATAGCGGCCGCTAACTTGCACTCCGGACTGGTCGTCAGGCAAATTTTCGCGCTGGTTTCTTTGGCCTCAATTACTTTACCGATAATCACGCCTTCTTCGCTCACGACGCCTTGGCCGATAGCCACACCGTCATTAGTCCCCTTGTTAATAATGAGGTCCTGGCCGTTCTCCGTTTCTTCCGTGATTGACTCGCGCGCAATTACCGCGGCTGAGACAGATTTATATTTATTGTCATTAACGAATTTTAATAAATTACGGAGTTTTTCATTTTCATTAAGAATTTCTTTCTGCTGGGAATTGGCGACAGTAAGAGCGGCCACCTCATTCGTTAATTCGGAAACGCGCGCCGAAAGGGCTGCCTGAGTTTCACGCTCAGAATATGATCGGCTAAACATGTTGCCCCAGCGGTAGAATTGTCCGTTAACCGGCTTGGCCCAATTAAGAATTACATTTTCGAGCGGGCGTAAGGCACCGATGCCATGTAAAAAAACCAGCAGTCCGAAAACTACCAGAAAAATTAAAATTAGATTGTTTTTTTTAATTCGTTTCATGAAAAAAATTTATTCTTGGTTATTCGCCAAAACCACTTTCTCCAGCAGCTCCTTGTTGCCCAAAAGCAAACCCGTGCCACGCACGACGCAAGTTAGCGGGTCATCCACAATTTTTACCGGAATCTTGGCGGCGGCCGAAATGGCTTGATCAAGGCCGCGCAGAAGAGCGCCTCCCCCGGACAGATACAGGCCGCGTTCATAAATATCGGATACTAATTCCGGCGGCGTCGTTTCCAAAATAGTTTTTATGGTTTCAATAATCTTTAAAACGGTGCGGCTAATCGCCTCTCGAACTTGCTTGTCGCTAATCATGATCGCTTTCGGCAAGCCGGTTAAAAGATCGCGCCCGCGTACTTCAATTTCTTTCGCTTCTTCAAGCGGCACGGCCGACCCGATTCCGATTTTAATGCTTTCAGCCAGCTGTTCACCGATTAAAATATTAAATTCCTCGCGGATATACTCAATAATATTATTATCAAATTCATTGCCGGCTGCTTTGAGCGAGCGCCAAGTAACTACTCCGCCCAGAGAAATAACGGCGATTTCGCTGGTTCCGCCGCCAATATCGACAATCATGGTCGCCGTCGCTTCCGTTACCGGCAGGCGAGCGCCGATAGCGGCGGCCATCGCTTCTTCAATTAAATATACCTTGCGCGCTCCGGCCGATCGCGCCGCATCTTCAACCGCCTTTTTCTCTACCTCGGTTAAATCAAGCGGAATACCGATAACCACGCGCGGACGCGAAATTAAAGTAAAATTCTCACTATGCACTTTATTAATAAAATACTTCAACATTTTTTCTGTAATTTCAAAATCAGAAATGACGCCATCCACAAGCGGCTTGATCGCTTCAATATGGCCCGGCGTTTTACCAACCATTTTTTTGGCCGCTTCACCGACCTCAAGGATTTCATTAGTTCTTTTGTTGATCGCGACTACGCTCGGTTCGTTAACAACAATTCCTTTATCGGCAACATAAACCAGGGTATTACGCGTACCGAGGTCGATTCCTAAATCATGACTGAATTTTCCGAGCAGGTTATTGAACATATATAAAGATTCTTTTAATTAATAATGGGGGCGAAACAATCAAGAGTAGCTAAAAATTAATAACATTTTGCAAAGAGCCAATCGTGCTTAGCCGGCTGGCCGCTAATAAAACATTTTTTATTTTTTGGTTTTACTCCTTCTTTGTCCGATAGGAGCACCCGAGAAACAATACCAAATTTTTCTTTCAATTGCTTTTCCGTCGCCGCGTCTTCACTCCAGCTCGCTTCAAACCAGCCACTTTGCTCCTTAATTTCGTCCCAGCTTTCAATGCGGTGGATGTTTTTTTGTGAAAACTCTGTCGCTTGAGTAAATAAATTCTGATGAATTTCCGTCATTAACTCCGGTAAGCGTTTCGCTAATTCGGTTTGCGCCAGAACTTCCTTAGTGCCGGTATCACGCCTAAAGATAGTCAATTTATTTTCCGCCACTTCTTTCAAACCGATTTCGAGCCGCACCGGCACGCCGCGCACTTCCCAATAATTAAATTTAAAACCGGGAGTTTGGCTGTCGCGCGCATCGATTTTAACGCGGTATTTATCTTGCCACTCTTTTTTAATATTTTCACAATAATTTAAAACCTGTTCACGCGCCGCCTCGTCTTTATAAATCGGCACGATGACCATTTGAACCGGCGCGATATTCGGCGGCAAACGCAAACCGTTGTCGTCGCCGTGGACCATAATTAAAGCACCCACCGAACGCCAGGATAAACCCCAGCTATTTTGGTGGCCAAAATGAAATTCTCCGTCCGCTCCTAAATATTTAACATCAAAAACTTCAGCAAAATTGGTTCCCAGATAATGGCTGGTTGCACCTTGAATTGCCTTGCCGTCTTTCGCCATTACTTCAGCAGTAAGAGTCATAACGGCGCCGGCGAATTTTTCGCTTTCCGATTTACGGCCGCTAAAAGTCGGGATGGCCATGAATTCATAAACGGAATTATATATACCGAGCATTTTTTCAACTTCCGCACGCGCTTCGGCTTCAGTCGCAAAAACAGTATGGCCTTCCTGCCAGAGAAATTCACTCCAGCGCAAAAAAGCCCGCGGCCGCTTTTCCCAGCGCACGACGTTCGCCCATTGGTTTAAGCGCAGCGGTAAATCTTTATAGCTTTGAATCCATTTAGAATAAGTCTTATACATCGCCGCTTCGCTCGTCGGACGAATCGCTAATTTATTGACGAGCTCTTCCCCGCCGGCATGAGTTACTATCGCGAGTTCGGGCGCAAAGCCTTCAACGTGATCTTTCTCCGCTTCTAAATTTTCGAGCGGGACAAAAATCGGAAAATAAACATTTTCCACGCCGTCCGCTTCCAGTTGACGGCTCAACTCCGCTTTAATCAGTTCCCAAATTTTTAAACCGTAAGGTCGGACAATGCCGCAACCGCGTACTTCCGAAACCTCAGCGAGTTCCGCCTCTTTAACCACATCCTGATACCAGGCCGGAAAATCGACGGATTGCTTAGTTATGGTTCTTTTTTCGTTAATCGCCATATATTCTAATTGTTGAATTTTTGAGCTCTTTTCTATTATCCTAACTTAAAAAAAGCCTCCTGTAAAGCTACTTTTTGGCCATTTTTTTGAGAGCTGCCTTGACCCTTTCGCCGCTATCAGTGAGCGCCGGATCTACCAAATTAAAGGCCGCGCGCGCTTCGCTCAAGGAGTAGCCGAGCGACATCAGGGCATCGATTTCATCGCTCCCGGCCAAGCTCGTCGCATCAAGGCTCATCCCGCCGCTCGTCCGCAAAACTTTAGTTTTTAATTCAAGCACCAGGCGTTCGGCGGTTTTCTTGCCGATACCGGAAACCTTCGTTAAAAGATTAGCGTCGCCGCGAATAATCGCTTCCTTAATATCATTCGTACTCGCCATCGAAAGTACGCCGAGGGCGGATTTCGGTCCGACGCCGGAGACGGTTAGTAATAATTCAAATAATTCTAAATCCTCGAGTGTTTTAAAGCCATATAAGTCGCTCGCTTCTTCGCGCACTTGATGATGAGTATAGACTTCTGCATCTTCACCCAGCTTCAGCTCGTTTAAAAAATTCTCACCGATAAATACTTGGTAGCCAATATTCGCGACTTCAATAATCGCGTAATTAAGTGACTTATTAATTATTTTTCCGTGCAGATAGGCGATCATATTATTTAGTATTTATTCTTCTAATGACCGATAGGTCTGGTACATTGCCAACTTCTTTAGCGAGTTCAATGAAGGCTGTCTGGCTGCCGCCACCGCCGTGTGCTTCGGCGAGCGGAGTTCCCTTTTTTGCATCCCAAAGATTAGCCAGCTTTATGCTTATTATATCATAACTTGGCCTAATAATCTCCACTGTATCCCCAAGCTTAATCGTATTATGCACCTGGAAATAAACGCGCCTTTTTTTGTCTTTAGTTAATTCTGTCTTTAATACTTGCCCGCAGAACTCCCAGGCACTCGTATTGTGCGAATTAACAATATTCTGGTCCGCCTTGCCTCCCAAAAGAAATCCGGCGGTATAGCCGCGATGCACTAATTTAGTCTCAAGCTCGGCAAGTAAATAATTAAGTTCCGTCTTTAATTTAGCGGGCGTCGTTTTTTTATTAACTGTATCGAGGGCGCGGCGATAAATTCCGCAGACCGTGGCTTGATAATAGACACTTTTCGCTCGGCCTTCAATTTTAAAACTTGTGATTCCGGCAGCCGCCAAATCTTTAAGGTATTTAAGCAAGCATAAATCTTTAGAGTTAAGTAAATAGGTACCATGTTTTTCTTCAACTAGTTCTAATTCTTCATCATGATTACCGGTTTTTAAAGTCACGTCATACTCCCAGCGGCAGGGCTGAGCGCAATCACCGAGATTTCCGCTCCGGTCGACCATTAATTTAGATAAAAAGCAGCGCCCGGAATAAGCCATGCACATCGCACCATGCACAAAATATTCCAATTCAATCTTCGGAACTGCCTTGTGAATTTCTTTAATTTCTTTAAGCGTTACTTCACGGCCTAAAATTATTCGTTTCAAACCCTGCTTAGCCCAAAATTTAACCGCTTCAAGGTTAGTGCAATTGGCCTGGGTTGATAAATGGATTTCTGCGCTCGGCCAAACTTTTTTTATAACATGAATAATTCCCGGGTCAGAAACTATCAGCGCATCAACCTTCATCGCTTTTATCGCCTTTAAATAGGCCGGTAATTTCTTAAGATGTTCATTGTGAGCAAAAATATTTATTGTGACATAGACCTTCTTCTTGAGCTCATGGGCATATTTCACGGCCGCCTTAATTCCCTTGAGGTCGAAATCATTAATACGGACACGCAGCGAAAAGTCAGGAATACCTAAATAGACCGCATCGGCGCCATAGGCGAAGGCAGTTTTCATTTTGAGTTCATTCCCAGCCGGAGCGAGTAATTCAAATTTTATCATAAGATTAGCCAAATTTAATTATAATTTATTATAGTATATTTTAGAGTATTAATAAATATTGACAATATTAATAAAATGTGCTATATTTAAGGGTTAACAAATATGTTAATAAAATAGGATCGCAGTGCCGATCTTTAAAAATTAAAGAATCTAACCTAAAAAACCCATACCGATGAAAAAAATCATGATTTCCCTTTTAATTGCCTTTGCCGCTATCGCCATGTTTACTCCCCAAGCTTCCGCCGAAAATTCCGTAGTTATTAAAAACGGAGACACGCTTATTTGCTACACCGTCCATTATCCATATATTACTCCCTTAGAGGAACTGGAAATTGAGAGATTTAAAGACAGTCCCCTCCGCTGGCCAAAAAATATTCCGGTCAGCACAATGAAAACAAAAATGTATATCGGGATCAACGATAGCATTCTTAGGGCGCTCATGATTCCAAGCGATGTTTGGCATTTATTCAAGGAAAATAAACATTATATTTTCGCTCCTAATGCCTACAACATGTTTTCTCTCTCGGAAAGCGATCTAAATAAAGCAGAAAATCGGATTTCCCAACTTGAAGGAAGAGAAAATTTTATGTTTGTCATCATTATTATTCTTATACTCGCGGGCTCTTATGGTCGATCGCATTATATGAATAAAAATACAAATAAATCTTAGAATTAGAAATCTAAACCTCTTTCTTTCTCTAACCACTCGTCACAAAAGCCCCAAGGTACAACCAATGTACTGAGGGGCTTTTTTACATTCCAAAAATATTGATTTATTTTCTTTAAGACGGCGCCTTCTCTTCCCCTAATTGGTTCTCCTGTTTTATTAACCCCAATGAGAGCTTTACGTCATCAATCTTAATCTCTTTACTCACTAAAACTTCCGGCATGGCGTCCACGCAATTAATGTCCGCACTCAGCGTGTCTTTCATAATATCGGCTTTCTTATTTAAGAGAGCCGTTTTTAATTCTTCGCCGGCGCCGACCAGATAAATATTGGTTTCATCATTAATATTTAAATTCCCTTCTTTACGCAGCATATTAACGAATCGAATCAGTTCTCTCTTCAAGCCCTCTTCTTTTAATTCCGGAGTAATGAATGTGTCGAGCTCAAGTTCAATTTTATCTTCCGCACTCTCGATAAACTCAACTCCCGCGACATTCAATTCATCCTTAAGCAACTCAATATATTCCGGAGTGATTTCCGTTTTAACTTTAACCGTAATCTTCGCAAGCATCTGGCGAATCTTAATTCCTGCCTCATCGCGCTTCGCGAGACCGAGCTCGACGATTTTCCGCGTCAGCTCCATATCGGCCAGTAACTTAGTATAATCAGTCTCATCACTCTCCGGCCATTTTTCCAGATGGACCGACGCATTTTTATCCTCAAAATTATAAGCACTCATTTTCTGCCAGAGATTTTCGGCAATGAAAGGCATAAAGGGCGCCATTAACTTCGCGAGTTCCGTTAAGACATAGCGCGTCGTCGCGAGGGCGTTATTCTTATCGGCCTCGTCGTCCGACTTAAAGCGATCACGGCTGCGGCGCAGATACCAAGTCGAAAGCTCGTCGATAAATTCCGGCAAGCGGCGCGCGGCCTCATAAATATGGTAAGTATTTAAATCAGTCGTGAGCCCCTTAACTAAGACTGAGAATTTCGCGAGAATCCAAAGATCCAAAACGTTTTGGCTCTCGGGTTTTTCCGCTTCGCTCTTCTCAGACGTCGCGTACATCTCATAGAATTTATAAACATTCCAGAGCAGCATGATATTTTTTCGGAAGACATCTTTCACATCATCAAGATCATAGCGCTTCCCTTCGCCGGGCTGATTGATCGTAAACATATGCTGGCGCACGGCGTCTACACCATATTGTGAAATCACTTCCCAAGGGCTAATGATATTGCCTTTTGATTTCGACATCTTCTTGCCGAATTTATCATTGATATGACCCAAACAAATTACATTTTTATAGGGCGCACCTTTGCCGAGAGTAGTCGAAATCGCGAGCAAGGTATAAAACCAACCTCGGGTTTGATCAATCGCTTCGCAAATAAACTCCGCCGGGAATTGCTCGTTCTTGTCGATTAAGTCGCGATTCTCAAAAGGATAATGATGCTGCGCATAAGGCATAGCGCCGGAGTCGAACCAGCAATCAAAAACTTCTTTGACGCGCTTCATTTTCCCGCCGCAGTCGGCGCAGGTCATTTCATAAGCATCTATTTCCGGTCGATGAATATCTGATTTAATTGTTACTTTCTGTCCGCTGAGCTCGGCGAGTTCTTCAACACTGCCGATCACGCGGTGCTTTTGGCATTTCTCGCATTCCCAAATCGGGAGCGGTGTCCCCCAGTAACGTTCGCGCGAAATCGCCCAATCTTTAACATTACCAAGCCATTCCCCGAAGCGGCCTTCTTTAATATGTTCCGGAATCCAATTAATCGTTTTATTATTTTCGAGTAGCTCCTCTTTCAAGGTGCTCATCGCGATAAACCAGGAGTCTTTCGCATAATACAAAAGGGGCGTATCGCAGCGCCAACAAAAAGGATAATCGTGCTCGTAAATTTCTTCTTTAAATAATATTTTATTCTCCTTTAAATAATCTAAAATAATTTTTTCCGTGCCTGCGCTTTTAACGAATTTGGCGTTCAGGCCGTAAGCCGATAAATCATTCGTGAAGAGTCCGCCTTCGTCAACAGTATGCACTTTCGGCAAGCCGACGGCTTCGCCTAAATCATAGTCGTCTTCCCCGTACATCACCGCCGTATGAACGACGCCGGTGCCGTCGGAAGTGGTGACGAAATTGGCCGGCACGACGCGATAAGCCTTCTTACCGGATTTAATTTCCTCGGCACGAATTGCGGGAATTTCGAATAAGGGTTCATATTCTAAATCCAATAAATCAGAACCTTTGGATTCGGAGATTAAATTTACAACCGGCGGAATTTCACCAGCCGCAATAGATCTTACTCCTGAAAATTCCTTTCCAATTCCTTCGATCGTATTTTCAAAAATACTTTTTGCTAAAATATAGTTAGCACCGACTTCGCCAACTTGTCTATATACTTTGACGTATTCAATATCCTTCCCGACCGCGAGCGCGACATTACCCGGCAAAGTCCAAGGCGTGGTTGTCCAGGCGAGAATAAAGTCGCCGGGCTTAACGAAATCGTTGCCGACCGTTACTTTGAATTTTAAATAAACGGAATTATCTTTCGTTAATTTATAGCCTTGCGCGACTTCGTGGCTCGAGAGTGCGGTGCCGCAACGCGGACAATGCGGGACGACTTTATGCCCCTTATAGACCAAGCTTTTCTTATCCATTTCTTTTAATATCCACCACAAACTTTCAATATAAGTATTATCATAAGTGATATAAGGATGTTCCATATCAACCCAGAAAGCGATGCGGCGCGTTAATTTCTGCCATTCATCCAAATAAACCCAGACACTCTCCTTACATTTTTCATTAAATTCTTTAATCCCATATTTCTCAATGTCCGGTTTACCGGAAATGCCCAATTGCTTTTCGACTTGAAGCTCAACGGGCAGACCGTGCGTATCCCAGCCGGCCTTACGCTCAACCCGAAAACCATTCATGGTTTTAAAGCGCGGCATGACGTCTTTAAAAGCGCGCGCTAAAACGTGGTGGATACCCGGCATGCCGTTAGCGGTCGGCGGTCCTTCAAAAAAGACGAAGCTCCCATTAGGCGCTTTCTTATCGATTGATTTTTTAAAAACATCCGCCTGCTCCCAAAAATCCAAAATCGTTTCTTCCATGGCGACGAAGGCGTTAGCCGGCGCCGGCTGATTAGCGGAGGTAGTCGGGGGGGTAAAAGCTTTTTTTTCTTTTTTATCTGACATATTTTATTTAATTATTTATTTTCACTTTCTATAGCGGAAAAATCTCCCTCGCTTTCCGGTAGCTCGCTACTTTCCTTTTCTTCAAGCGCCTTAATTTCGTCTCTAAGCCCCTTAATACTTACCATGTTTACGGTGTGTTTATTCGCTAATGCCTCTTTTTCCGCAATTTCAATCTTTTTATAGAGCTCGGCGATCATATGATCAGCCACAGTTTTGCGCGGCGTTTTTTCTTTTTCTAAAGGCTTCGCCATACCGCTCGCTTCAAAATCCTTAATCAGGTCTGATTGATAATCGGGCATTTTATTGAAAGACATATATTTATTTTATTTTAAAATTATTTAAGGTAATTTAATAAATCTTCCGGCGTTTTCACCACACCGCTAAATAGTACTTGGCGGCAAATTTCCGGATCACTCGCGTCGAGAACGTAAATCGGCTTATTCATTGCCACCGCATAGCCAATTTCCATGCTAACGCTTACGCCGGAATAGCCCTCTTCATTATAAACATAAACGACATCCGCCATTCTCATTTTATAGAAATGGTCATGCGTTAAACCGAGGGCGACAAATTTCTTATCAAAATCTTTAATTTCGTCCCAGTTACCGCCCGAAGCGCGATATAAATGCGGTTCAAAAACTACTACGCCTAAGGCTTTTAGCTTTTTCGCAAATTCTCTCATTTGCGGGGCAAAACGATTACTCCCGCATAAAGCGACTGATTTCATAACTTTATATTTAAGAATTTTTATTCCAAAGACATGACGACAATTCCCTTTTCGACGAGCTCTTCTTTCGGCCAATATAAATCGTTAATATTAAAAATATGCGCGTAACTAATTTTCTTTTCCAAGGTTCGTCCGGTATATTCTTTCTTATTTTGATCCCACTCCTCTAATATTATCGTATCGCCGGCCGCGACCGCGAAATCATTAAGGCGTAAATCATATTTCTTTCTGCCGGAAGCTAAATCGTCATAAAACCCTAACCAAATTTTTTTGTGAATTGTTGCCATATGTTTATTTTAACTTTTTTCCTCCCATAAAGATTTATCAGCCAGCACCTGCCAGTTACGGGCTTTAAGATGCGTGTAAACTTTATTTTCCAAATCCTTCATATTTTTTATAAAAGTTTAAAGTCAATCATTTTTATAACAGTATCCCAATTAACTTTTTCACCATAAAAAGTTTTATAATTATCAAGCATATCTTGTCTGCTTTCAAATTTTTCATGACCAATAAAATCGACTTCACCAACGTCGGCTAATTTTTTCTCTCTTACTTTTATAATTTCCGCTTCAGCAAATTTTTCTTTTGATTCCCAAACTAATAACGCTACCTTATCGCCAACGCTTAAATCTTTATCATCAAAAATTCTCCAAGTTGCAGTTTTGGTTCCAGAGATAATCTCGTCCGATAGGCTTTGCCTGAACTTAAGAGTTTTCATATTCCTATTTCCCATGGCATTGTTTATATTTTTTACCGCTCCCACAAGGGCACGGATCGTTGCGCCCGACTTTCTCGCCGCCTTCCCCCTTCGTTTTTTCATGCACTAAATCAACCGTGTTGCGGGCCTCGGCCTGCTTATGCATTTCCTTGGCGGCGCCAGTAAATTCTAAATTAGTCGCGGGCTGGTCGGCAAATAATTTAATTTCCGGCATATTAGCCATCGATAAAGCATCGGCCGTTTTATAAATCGCATAAACGACATTTTTATTGATAAGCGCATTTAATTCCTGATACATGCGCCACGCTTCCTTCTTATACTCAACAAGCGGATCGCGTTGGCCGTAGCCGCGCAAACCGATACCCCGGCGCAGATAATCAACCGTTTCCAAATGCTCAACCCACATCTCGTCAATAGAGCGAATTAAAATTCCCTTTTCAATTTCCGTGAAGGCAATACCGACTGAACTAAATTTATCGGCTAAAGACGCATAGACTGTGTCCGCTTCGGTAATCAAATAATTTATCATCGCTTCGCGAATATCGTCCTTAGTCTTATCGCTCTTCACAATCTCGTCTAATTTATTTTTAATTTCTTCAGAAGGCGTCCAAATCGTGCGCAAGGTTTCGTCAATCTCTTTAGTGTTCCATTCCGCTTTTTCATCGCTCGCGGTATGAAAAATTACGAGCGCCCGAATTTCCTCGGCGACCATCTTACTAATAATGGCACTCAGAGTTTTATTTTTGGCGTTCGTCTCAATTTCCGGAATGACTTCCTCGTCGTCTTCGGTCTTTGCGACCGGTGTCTCGACTAATATTTCTTTGCCCTCAGCGATTTCTAAAATTTCTCGACGACGGCGATAAATCGCGGTCCGGTGCTTATTAATAACATCATCGTATTCGACTAAATGCTTTCTCGTATCAAAATTATTACCTTCAACTTTCTTCTGAGCGGATTCAATTGATTTCGAAATCATCTTATTTTCAATCGGCATATCGGCCGGCACATTCAAAGTTTGCATTAAGCCTTTCATGCGGTCGCCGCCAAAAATACGCATCAAATCATCATCCGTTGAAACATAAAACTGCGAGGAACCCGGATCGCCCTGACGACCGGCGCGGCCTCTTAACTGATTATCAATCCGGCGCGACTCGTGACGCTCGGTACCGACAACGTGTAGGCCACCAAGCGCTCTAATTTCCGCTTGTTCGGCTTCAAGCGGCGGATTACCGCCTAAAATAATATCAACGCCACGACCGGCCATATTAGTCGCCAAAGTAATGGCGCCCTTGCGTCCGGCTTGTGCAATAATTTCCGCTTCCCGTTGATGATTCTTCGCGTTCAGCATTTGGGGGCGAAGTCCTTCACGTTCCATTAAAGCCGCAAAGATTTCATTTTTTTCGATAGAAATCGTGCCGATTAAAACCGGCTGGCCCTTGTCGCTGCGCGCTTTAACGTCTTTAATGACAGCGTTAAACTTGTCCATTTCCGTACGATAAATTAAGTCGTTTAAATCCTTGCGGACATTCGGCTTATTGGTCGGAATAACGATAGTATCCAAATTATATATCTTATGAAATTCCTCCGCTTCGGTTGCGGCCGTTCCGGTCATACCGGATAATTTTTTATATAAGCGGAATAAATTTTGGAAAGTAATGGTCGCCATGGTTTGCGATTCTTTCTGAACTTTTACGCCCTCCTTGGCTTCAATCGCCTGGTGCAAACCCTCACTATAACGGCGGCCCGGCATTAAGCGCCCGGTAAATTCATCAACAATAATAATCTCATCATCTTTAACGACATAATCTTTATCGCGCGTAAACAAAGTCTCGGCTTTTAAAGCCTGGTCGGCATGGTGGACTTCCTTAACACCGCCTTCAACATAAATATTGCCGACGCCTAAAAATTTCTCAAGCTTATTGATGCCGGCTTCGGTATAAGTCGCGGCGCGCATTTTTTCATCGACGTTATAGTCTTCATTTTCAACTAAAGGTTTAACAAATTGCGCAAATTTAAAATACTTATCGGTCGATTCTTCGGCCGGTGCGCTAATAATAAGCGGGGTGCGTGCTTCATCGATTAAAATCGAGTCGATTTCATCGACAATCGCGTAATGGAGCGGGCGCTGGACAGCCTGATTAAGAGTATAAATCATGTTATCGCGCAGATAGTCGAAGCCGAATTCATTATTCGTGCCATAAGTCACGTCGCAATTATAAGCGTCAACGCGCGGAATTTTCTTAAAATGTTTTAGGCGTTCATCGTACTGCTCTTCGTCGGTATATTCCGGATCATAGACAAAAGCATTTTCATGAACAATCACGCCGGTCGTGAGTCCCAGCGCGTAAAATACCGGCGCCATCCAACCGGCACCCAAACGCGCTAAATAATCGTTAACTGTAATCAAGTGCACGCCCTTACCTTCAAGTGCATTTAAGTATAGCGGGAGTGTCGCCACTAAAGTTTTACCTTCACCGGTTTTCATTTCCGCAATCTGGCCGCGATGTAAAACGATGCCGCCGACAAGCTGGACATCAAAATGCCGCTGGTTTAAAATCCGGCGGGCGGCTTCACGCATGGTCGCATAGGCTTCGGGCAGAAGTTCATCAAGAGTTTCGCCTTTTGTCAGGCGTTCTTTATAGATACTTGTTTTTGCTTTGAGCTCTTCGTCTGAGAGATTCTTGAGTTCCGGCTCAAAACCAGCAATCTTTTCGATTGTCGGTTGCATGGCTTTAACTATCTTTTCATTGGCGTCGCCGAAGAGGCTGAGAATATTCATATTGATTTTGGCTAATTTTGTGTAAAAACAAACAGATCTAAAGTCCGTCTTTAGCTCTAACATTAGTATAATACGTTCTGTGGATAAAATAAATATTGACGAATGTGTAAATAAATTGCTTAAAAAACCATCCCCAGCGAGAGACGGTTTTTTTATTGCAAAACAATTTACTCATTTATATGTATCGACTTGCTACTTCCCTCTTTTTTTATCAATGAGTTTCTCTTTATATTTTTTGATAACAAGTTCAAGATGCTCTTTGACCTTATCAATCGCTTTATATAAATCTTCTTCCGTTCTCTCGACGCGCAATAATTTATGCGGCACCTCAAGATTAACTTCCGCGCGGAAAATTTCTCCCTTATTCTGATTGCCGACCGACTTGGCAATTTCTACCTCGCAATTAAGCGCTTTAATTTCGCCCAGATATTTTTCGATCATATCCATTTTCATCTGGAAATAATCGCGGATAGCCGGAGTTAATTCTAAACGCGTCGCTTTAATTTTTATATTCATATAATTTGTTTATTAAAACAACTTAATTATATCTCGGTAAGTAATAAACAGAATCAGCGCGATGAGGAGCATGAAGCCGACATTATGAATAATTGCTTCAATATCGCGCTTCACCGGTTTGCCTTTAATCTTCTCGATTAATAGGAAGAAAATGCGTCCGCCGTCGAGTGCGGGTAAAGGCAGAATATTGATGACGGCCAGATTCAGAGATAAGAGCGCGGTAAATTGCAGAAGATAAGTGAATCCGAGACGAGCGGCTTGGCCGGTAATCGTGGCGATTCCGACCGGACCGGCGAACTGATCGCCGACCTTATGACCGGTAAATATGTTTTGAAATAAACCGGCAAAAGCGACGACGATTTCCTTAAGCATCCAACCAGTGGTTTTCGCGCCCTCGATTAAAGCCGAGAAAAAAGGATAACGAACTAAACCGGCCGCATATATTGCGACGCCGATAGTCGCGCGCCCGCCATCACTAACAACCGGGGTTACCGTCAAGCTTAGTTCCTGCGACTCACGCTTAACGAGTAAAGTAGCTGCCTGGTTAGCGTTTTGCGCGACCGCGTCCTGTAGAGCTTTCTCCGTCGCAACTGTTTCATTATTAATACGCAAAATAGCGTCGCCCTCTTTTAGCCCGGCGGACTCAGCCGGGGAACCCGCCATAACCTGCGCGACCATCACTTTCGGCTCGGAAAGAATGGCATTTTTCGCGACCGTATCGGTCGATTGGGGCAAACCAATCAGATAGCCGACCGAAAACAAAAGCCAGGCGAGAATCACGTTCATAATTACGCCCGCTGATAAAATTATAACTCTCTGCCAAATTTTTTGAGCGGCAAAACTATCCTTATCATCTTTCCCTTCACCATTTTCACCTTTAATTTTTACGAATCCGCCCAAGGGCAACCAATTTATCGAATAAATCGTCCCTTTCGGGGCGGGACGAAGATTTTCATCCGTATTCTCTTCTAAGCTTTCGACTGATTTATTTCCGAATACCCACAAACGCTTACCGTGCTTATTTTTATAAGTGCCGAGCGCACGGGGCGGAAAACCTAAACCAAATTCTTCGGCCTTAACGCCGAAACGCCGAGCCGTAAAAAAATGCCCGGCCTCATGCGCTAAAACCAAAACTGATAAAACGAGAACAAATATTACTATCGTTATGAACATAAATATTAATTAATCGCGGAATTATTAGATTTCCATAATATCCGCTTCTTTCCGTTCGCGGATTTCTTTGAGCTCGTCATTTTTCTTGGCGGAAAATTCATCGAGTTCTTTCATGAAGCGGAATTTATCATCTTCGCTCAGTTCCTTATCTTCAAAGGCTTTTTCAATTGAACTCTTCACGCCATCACGTGCCTGCCTAAGAATAATACGGGTTTTCTCCATCTTTTCGTTTAAAGTCTTAACTAAACCCTTCCGATTTTCTTCGGTGAGAGCCGGTACCGTCAAGCGAATTTTATCGCCTTCATTCGTAACACCCATGCCAAGGCCCGCTTCGACAATCGCTTTCTCAATCGCTTTGGCCACAGTTTTGTCCCAAGGGACGATGACGATACTTCGGGCATCGGAGACAGCAATATTGCCGACCGCATTAACCGGATTCATAACGCCATAGGCTTCGACTTGGACATTATCAAGCACCGCCGGATTGGCGCGGCCCGTGCGCAAGGAAGCGATTTCTTTCTTAAAAAAATCTAAAGCACTGGCAAATTCCTTCTGTTTATTTTCTAAAAATTCATTCATATTATTTACTTTAATAATTAATTATTGGATCTTCTTTGTCCCTAAATATATCACATTGGGATTGTTAAAATCAACTAAGAGACGGCGACCGGCTCGTTTAGTCGGCAGTTTTTTCGTTGTCCAGGTCGCACCGGCATCGCTCGAGCGGAAAAAAGTGGTGTTAGTGACATAATAAAGATTATTGGAGTCCTGAGGGTCAACCGCAATCGCGTTAATAATCGCATCCTTCTCCGACTGAATAAGTTTTATACTCTCCCAAGAGTTGCCGTTATCATCCGAACGCAATATTACTTTCTGCGTCGCCAAGAAAATCTTACCGTCTTTTTTACTAACGATGATATCTTTAAAACTATTGCCGATATCATAATCTTTCAAGGTATCGCTTAGACTGGCCCAGCCGTCAACTAAAAAATTAGCTTCCAGATCGGCGGAATCGGCCGGGTTGGTATTGGTATTGGATTTAAAACTATAGATTTTATTGGTCGCGGTCGCGACAAAAACTAAACGGCTATCGAGCGGTGAAATTATTAAACGGGTGACGCCGTCAGTTAGGCGCTGAATCGTACGCCAGGAGCCGCCGCTATCAATAGTTTTAATAATATCGCCGCGACTGGTACCGATATAAAGATTGCTTGAATTATAGTGGTCGATAGCGATGGTATTAACGGTCACGCCCGCATTATTGTCATAATAAACTTGTGTCCAAGTACGAGAACAGTCCGACGAGCGATAGACGATATTGGCGACCGCCGCATAAAGAATACACTTGGCTTTCGGATCAACTTGAATATCATTAATAGTCGCTTTCGGCAGACCGGAAACAAAATTCCAACCATTGGCGATATTATAAGTATAATATAGGCCATAATCATAACTCGCGAGATAAAGCGCTTTGCTATCTTCCGGGTCCATGATTAAATTGTTGACACTTACTTCGGCGATTGAGTCGGCCCGTCCGGTAACGGTCGGTACGTTAGTGAGTGAACGCCAAGTATCCCCCCGATCGGCCGAACCGAAAAAGCTGCTGTCCACACTTGTGGCCGTGCCGGTATTCGTGGTCGAGATTGAACAGGCAGAGCTAATAAGCGCGGTAGCGACCAGAGCCAAAGCAAGCATTAATTTTTTTTGTGACATAATATTATAATTATAAATTGATTACCAATTGTTCAAGTACCAGGCGCGGATTAACGTTAGCAGCTAAATATTCCTTGCCCTGCGCAATAAATTTCAAACGTTCGAGGAGCGCGCGCACCTTATCATCGCCCTCACCCGGAAAACTACGCCAGCTTTTTTCTAAAGACTCAATTAAAACTAAATGCTGAATTCTGTCCCGCTGTTCTAAACTAAGTAAAAGTAAATCACGCAGCAGACCCTCGGCCAAAAGCAAGATATTCAAAGCGCTTTCCGTGGCTTGGCGACTATAACTCCTATCCATAAATAAAGTATCGAGAATTTTTAGACGGGCATTCGTATCAACGGCAAATAAATTCAAAAAGCTTTCCGCCTCGTTCAAATATTCCTTATAGAGCTCCGCATTTTCCAAATAGCGGATGGCTTTGAGCGGCCGACCCAGAGCCAGGGCGGCCAATTCTTTAGCGAGCGAGCGGTTCGCGCCGTAATGCGAAATTAGATAATCATAAATCGTGGCCGCCGGCACCGGATAAAAATAGAGTTTTTGGCTACGGGATAAAACCGTCGCCGGTAAATCCTCTTCGCTTTTCACAAGCAAAATAATAATAACTTTTTCCTGCGGTTCTTCGAGCGTTTTTAGAAGCGCGCTTTTCGCTTCTTCGCTTAGTAATTCCGCTTCTTTTACCAAGCCGATTTTATAAGAATTCATGAAGGAGCTCAAATGTAATCTTTTAATAAAATCACGGACGGCCTCAATCCCGATTCCCTTCTTGCCTTCATCAGGCTCAAGCAGATAAAGGTCGCTATTAAAACCTTCATAGTCACCCTGTAAATTACGCGCGAAAGCGAGGGCCACCGTTGACTTCCCTAATTCTTCCGGACCGACAAAAACATAAGTCTGAGCAATTTTTCCGCTTTTCAAACTGCGATCTAAAAATTCAATCGCTTTGGCATTGCCAATGGCGGGCCAATTATATTCAGTTGTCTCGGGGGCGGATTTCGCCATAATTTTTATTTTAAACGCTGCTTACTCGGCGTCAGAAATCTTGGTTAAATCACTATTCGTTATCCCTAAACCGCGCTGGCGCATAATGTTATACGCATCGTCCGGACGGCCCAAATAATATAGTTCTAAATTTACCGGATCAAAATAATACGCACGCCCGGAATCATTTGGTTTTAGGAGTATGCGTCCGGCGAGCTGGCTCCAACCCTGCGGGTTGTTTTCAATCGCTGTAAAATCAGAATTTGAAACGCCCAGCGCGAAACGACGCATCAAATTATAGGCGTCTTCAGGACGACCTAAACTATAACGACGGCCGTCACTCGGATTAACATACCAGGCTTGACCCTTGTCCTGAACCTGAAGGAGAATTCGACCCTTGAGCCGCTTGGTTAAACTGGCGTTAATACCGGAGCCGGCGGGACTGATAGTCGAACCGGAGTTTGTATTGCCGCTCCCATTACTCGCAGTGCCCGACGCGATATTAGAATCCGCGCCTGACAGAGAAAATGATTTTGTATTGGTAATTAAATATTTCGAATTAAGGATAACATTAACGGTATAACTTGAACCGTTCTTAACATAGAAAGCTTGGCCGAATAATTGGTTGCCCGCACCGGCGTAGTAAGCCAAGTATTGTCCGGCCGCGAGCGCCAAAGAGGCTGAGTTATTAGTTAACTTTAAGGTCGTTAGCTGCTTATCACGCACATAAGTCCCCTTGCTTCCGGCGAGCGAATAAAGAATTATCGTGGGGCTGGTGTTTACGCCTTTGCCTTGCGGATCGCTTAAATTAAAATTGATTAAACTCGTCGTAAACTTCTGATAAGTATTATTCCCGTTTATCGCGACATTCCAAAAAATATCATTGCGATTTAAAGCATCAAGCGTCACTAAGGCGTAATTACCGGCCGGATATTCGAATTGAAATTCCCCGCTCGTATCGGTTTTAAGGGTTAATAACCTGTCGCCCAAAACATAAACGCCGTTACTGACCTTCTGCTCATAGAGATAAAAAACTTTAGAGGCCAGGATTCGCCCGCCCGCTTCTTGGAATTGGCCGCTTAAACCGCTGGCCACGGATTCAAACTCAAGATCTTTTTCCAAATTAACTCTAATATTATAAAAGCTTTCCAGGTTGCCATTAGCATCTTTCAGGGTTATGGCGTAAATTCCCGTTTGCGTGCCATAGGTATTATAGGGAGAAACATAGACGAGTGCAGTGCCGCCCGCGTCAGTCTGGAGATTGGCGATTAATTTTTTAGTATCAATAATCGGATTATTATCGGCATCGTAAGTCTGGAGGTAAAGAGAAAAATTATAGTTACGCTTTAATTCTCCCTTTGTATCGCGTAAGACAATTTTCAGGGCCGGAATATTTTTCGTGATCGTCCGGTCGTAGCCGCAGACGAAGCGAATGGCGTCATAGAACCAAAACTCTCCGAGGTCGGATTTTTTATCATAGACCTTTAGAGCATATTTTTTATCAGGAGTCGGCTTAAAACTAACTACCGCTTGGCCGTATTCATTCGTTGTGCCACTAAGGACCTTAGTCCCGACAATAGGCAAACCGTTAAAATTTTGGTTTTGCTCGTAAATTTCAAATTTCAAGCCTCGCGCGCTTTGCCCGGAAAAATCACTTAAAGACACATAAACATTAGAGGCGGTCGTGCAAGCTACCGAACTCAGGTTTGCGTTTGAACCTTGATCTGGGCTGGTATACCCAGGAGTATTGCTGCCGTCAGTCAGATTTAGCAAAAAATCACTCGTGTTGCCGCTCGACACATAGGTAGACCAAAAATATTTATAGTCAGAGCCGACTTTAACCCGTAAGGCATATAGCCCAGGAGAAACCTCCATTGAACCGTAACCATTACCTGCAATCACAAAAGAGCCAACCTTAGTGTCCAATAAATTTTCATTATTAATGCCACTTTTTTGTTTATAAACTTCTACGGTCGCGCCCACTGTTGAAGCACCCGAATCATATTTTAATCTAACCCGTAGAATGCTTAAAGAATTTGAATAATTATTAATACTACCGTCACTAACATAAATATTATAAACTTCGGATTTGATATTATTATGATTAAACTCAAAAACATAATAATCGCTGGCCCCGCTGGTAATCCCACGCAAACTTCCTTGGGGTAAATATATTTTTACTTGTCCGGAAGTGCCAGAATTAAAACTACCCATCAACTCATTTTTTACATTTTCCAAATTACCGTTAGCGTCATGAAGCTGGGTATAAACACTAAAGTTGCTATTAGCTAAAATCCCGCCATCCGCCTCATGCAGCGACACTAAAAGCCCGCTCAAAGTCTTATTGATAACAGCCGTTTCTCCACAATCAAGGGTGTTGTCAAAAAACCAAAAACTGGCAGAATCCTTGGCAATCGTCCGGATGCGTAAAGCATATTGGGCTGTAGTCGCCGCGCTATTTTTAAAAGTTAAGCTTACGCTTCCCAGAGTCGCGCTGGTCGTTCCCCCCGCCAGTCTTGTCCCCGGTTTTTTGCTGCCGTTGGCATCCACTGTTTGCGTATAGATATCAACGCTGGCATTAGGAATAAAGGAGCCGTCGGGATCACGAGCCGTGATCTGAACGATAGTATTTTCGCTGCAACTGGCCGCAGAGGCAAAAAAAGGCAGTATTAAAAAGGCTGCGGAAACTAATAGAATTCGATAGCTTAGTTTAGACATTTTTTTCAATTTTAGATTATTATTACCTAATATTAGAGCATAATTTAATTTAAGCTCCACCCTATTAGGGTCTAAATTTATTATAGCATATAATCCAAAAAATATAAGCCCAATAATTGATTTTTTCGCCTTATATTGCTATATTTAGATTATAAATTCATAAAAATATGCTAACCCGCCTTAAAAAAATAATTCTTCTTATCGGCGACCTGCTTTTCCTCAATTTAGCCCTTTTTCTGACTCTCGTCATCCGCTACCCGCAAGCCAGCTGGCTCGACCACTTTCACGAGCATCTCCCTCATTTTATTGTCATTTTTATTATCTGGCTCCTCATTTTCTATATTAACGACCTCTATAATCTCAATCTCAAGGCGACCGGCCGTAAATTTTTTCTCCAGACTATTAATGCCGCCGTCCTGAGCAGTCTGCTCTCGGTTATCTATTTTTATGTAAACGTTCAATCAAGCATCGCGCCCAAAACGAACCTACTTATTTTTATCCTCGTTTTCATAGTTCTCTTCTTTATCTGGCGCGGCCTTTACGAAGCCCTGGTCCGGCCTTTGATTCCGAAAAGCAATTTGGCGATTATCGGTTCTAACGCCCATACGGAAATATTAATCACGGAATTAAAAAATAACCCCGGCGCCGGCTATCAGACCGCCCTGATTTTTAAGACGGCGGAAGAGATGGCGAGTCTGGTTGAGAGTATTAAGGAAAAAAATATCCGCGCTATCGTCGTCTGCGACGATTTTGGGCAAAGCGAAAAAATGCGCGAAGCTTTATTTAGCTGCTTAAGCTATAATCTTGTCTTCTTCGATTACCCCGCTTTCTACGAACTTTTAACCGGTAAAGTGCCGGTCGAAGCGATCGGACCGAGTTGGTTCCTCGATAATTTAAAGGAAGGCGAAAGAAATTATTTTAATTTTGTTAAACGCAGCCTCGATCTGATTTTAGCCGCCGTTATTTTTTTGGCCTCCTTGGCCTTTTGGCCACTCATCGCGCTTATTATCAAGCTCGAAAGCCGCGGCCCGATATTTTTTAGCCAAGAGCGCTATGGCCGCAATGAAATTATTTTCCGGATGATAAAATTCCGCACGATGCGCGTGGAAAATAACGACGGTAAACCAACGGCGGAAGGCGATAAGCGCGTTACGCATTTCGGTTCCTTCCTGCGTAAAAGCCGCCTCGATGAAATCCCGCAAGTTTTAAATATTATCTTCGGCGAAATGAGCTTTATTGGCCCTCGCCCTGAGCAGCCGAAAATTGTCGCCGAACTTGAGCACGAAATTCCCTTTTATAAAACCCGACTTTTAATTAAGCCGGGCATCACGGGCTGGGATCAGATTTCCGGCCATTATCATTCGCCGTCGCGCGCTGATAGCCTCGAGAAACTCCAATATGATTTATTTTATCTGAAGCATCGCTCCTTCTATTTAGATTTGGCGATTACCCTTAAAACGGTGGCGACGATGCTCAGCCGAGGGGGGAGATAATTAAAAATAGGAAAAGATAATTCGCAGTAAGGACTTAAATTTTGCCCGCAGATAATGCGGGTAATTTTTTTTATACTTATCAATAATCTCGTCGGTTGTTTTAGCTATTTCTAATTTTCTCGATTTTGAAATTCCCCCCGAGTGAAGACGATACGCAACCATAGGCTCGATTAAATTCGCAAATTTATATTTATTCCCTATCGCCAGCCAGAGATCAAGATCTTCGCAAACAATAAATTTTTCTTGGTAGCCACCGGCAAGTTTATAGGCCTCTTTACGGAAGACTACACTGGACTGCATAAATTGGTTTTTCGCTAAAATTCTTGAGCGAATATCATAATCGCCAACCGCAAAAATATCTTTTTTTATTTCTTTATCATTTTCATCAATACAAATAATTCCGGTACCGATGAGCCCGACAGCTTTGTCTAACTCAAGTACGGCAATTTGCTTGGCCAATTTATCCGCGCTAAGCCAATAATCATCACTATCAAGCATGGCAATATATTCTCCTTGAGCTAAACCAACTCCTTTATTTCGGCTGCGCGCGATACCAAGATTATTAGAATTCTTAAAATATTTTATTCTTGCATCTTGAGGCAAATATTTCTTTACTACTTCTTCGGTATTATCGCTTGAAGCATCATCAACTACCAGGACTTCATAATTTTGATAAGTCTGCATTAGAATACTATCAAGCGCTTTCGCAATATAGTTAGCGCGATTATAAGTGCAAATTATGATTGAAACTTTTATTTCCATATTATATTTTTAGCCAAGCTTGCGGCAGTAAATCTTTATATTCGCTTTCATAAACATTATTCCATTTTTTCGGCGCAATCACAATTTTATCCGGATTTTGATTAAGCCAAGCGCCCCAGAAACTAAAACTCGAATTGGCAATAATATTATGTTTGCATTTACTCATTAAAATCAGTTCCTCAAAGTCTCGCGTGCTCGGAGCGGAAACAAATATTACCGAAGAGCTAATCTTTAGATTCTCCTTTACCCAATTAATATCGTCAGAAAAAATAAAAAAGGCGGGATTATTTAATTTAGAAGAAATTAATTTAATCGCCTCAGTATAATAATCAAAGCTATAGGCCTGATGGGCGGCCGCCGTTTTTGGGTCAGAAATAAAATCACCACGGCGTACATGTAAAGAGACCGAATTAGTGTTTGCTATTTCCCGAAGCAAATCAGAATATTTATCGCCTAACTCTTTTTTGAGCTTAATCTCATTTAATAATTCCGAGCGAATCGGATTAATATATTTATAGCTCTGGAAAAATCCGGAAAAATATTTTGCTTTGGACTTAAGAAGCTGCGGCTCGTAGCCAATATAAAATATTCGCAGAACCTTTTGCGCAAAGAGAACTAATAATTTTGAAATTAGTCCTAAGGGATATTCCGTCTTCAGGCTTAAATCTTTCGGCGCTAATTCCGCTTTTATCGCAAAGGGAGCCAGGCCATATTCGCGCTTAATCACCCGGTTATTTTCCAGGCCGCGCGTATCGAGAAATAGCTCTTCGTTTCGAATAATCGCCAAACGGCGTCCAAATGCATATTGGAATAATTGATTGCCGAGTCCGCCTTGTAATTTAACGATTAACATAAATATTATTCTTTTATAAACCAAAAGCAACCGCAAGCATATTTCTGTTCCTTAACCAGGCTTGGATCGGCATTGGTAATAAATTTTCCGTAGTCATTAATCAACGAAAATTCTTTTAGCTTCAGGCCGGCAAAATATTCGACAATCATTTCATATGAATATATACGATGGGCATTATATTCGATACGGGGCACTCCGACTGGGACAACAAAAAGGATCGAGCCACCGACCGCGGTTACTCTCTTTAATTCATTAATGGCCGTAATATCTCCCTCCGGGTCAATCGGGTCGCCATAGCGGCCAAGCCCGACATGTTCAATCGTATGCATGCAAGACAGAGATTTGATACTACTATCCGGAAAAAACAATTTTGTTAAATCCGCCGAAGCTGTATTTAATCCTGACAAAGTAAATTCTGCCGGACGATAATCGTAAAAATCGACAGGGACAAAAGCGGACACAAGCCCGCAAAAATAAAGACTTGATGAGATATCGGTATGTCTCTCTGGATTTATTTCTTTTACTTTTCGGGCGGCCCAGGAAGTGTGATAAACGTAATGAGCATCAAAGGCGGTATTCGGAGTTTTCTCACCCATACGCGGGTAGAAATCAAGAGGCGATAAACTAAAACGTTTATTCCCGCGAGATTTAAAAGCAAAATAATCTTTAAAAAAACCAGGGGCGCGGAAAGAAAGCAAGCCAGTCGTAATCCGATAAAGTTTAAATAATTTTCTCCTAGTTGATTTTTTCATAATCCTATTTTGAAATTATTTTTAAAAAGTTTTCTGCGCAAATTTTATCAGTAAAATTACTTAAATAATAATTGCGCGGTTCATAATTATTGCTCGCTGATAAACTATCTAATAATTCTGATAGCTCGTTTACGTCTTTAAAAAACGCGCCACAATCAGATGTCAAATATGGAGCGGCTATTTTCTCGTCAACCCAAGAATAGTTTTTAAATTTATAAATCTTATTGTCGAGAACAAACGTAGGCACATTTTTTGCCCAAGCCTCAACGAGTGCAATGCCCTGAGATTCTGATTCCTGTAAATATATTAGCGCAGAACAATTATCAAGTAAGGAAAAATAATCTTCACGACGAAATTCCCCATAGTTGATTACACTATATTTAATCCCCTTTTCTTTTAATTTATTAATGACAGCTTGAAAAACGTCCATGTTTATGTTTTTCTTATAAACCAAAATAGAATCTCTTGTTTCATAAGATAAGCTAAAGTCTTTAGCGCCCGCAGCCCAAACTTCTAAACGAGTTGCTAACTCTGGCTTCAAGGATAACCACCAATTTTTTACCCATTCACTCGGTAATAAATATCGATCAATTTCCGAAGAACAAACCAAGGATTCGAATTCATCAGGCGAAACAACTAAATTTGGACCGGCTATTAACCTTCCTATTTTCCCCTTACGTTTCAATTCTATTGCCCATTGAAGAGCAGAAATACTTTCATTTACATATACAACATCGTCTTTTTCGATGCTTGTATTAATTTTAAAGGAATAATTTAGTTCATCAAGACCGCGCACCAAACTTGCAATCACGGCTTGCGGCCCGCGCTTCTTTTTTAATATCATTCTCGTTATGCGCTTTAAATACTCTTGAGAAAAATAATTATTTGGTTTTTTTGTTATTATATGGAGGGACATTTTATTTTAGTGCATTTTTTATTAACAATTCAAAGTCCTTTATACTATTTTTAATTAAAAAAATTTTTTCCGCTTTTTCTTTTGCTCGTTCACCAAACTCAATTAGTTTATTATTATTTTTTAGATCGGTGAATTCTTTCATAAATGAATAATATTGATCAATATTCCCCTGCTCGGCCACTCGACTAAAACTTTGGTCAAGATATTCTAAATGCGCATTCCAAATATGAGAACGATGCGTTATGATCGGCTTTGCACATAGCATTGATTCGGCAATATTTAATCCACACGACTCTCCGTCTTTACGAAAATGAGCTAAGCAATCAATGGATTGATGGAAAGCCCAAACATCTTCTTCTTTCGCGCTTGTAGGCAAAAAGTGGACGTTAGGTATGTTTTCATCGGTAACTACTTTTTTTATTACCGGCATAGGCGACATGATAATATAATGTACGTTACCGACTTCTCTACCTAATTTTTGAAATGCACGTATACCTATTTCATCATATATGTCGTCCGATCCCCTGCCAATTCTTCCAAAAACCATATCCTCTTTCTGGATGCCTAATGATTTTCGTAATTTTAATCCAGCATCAGGGGAATCAGGACCGGGTCCTTCCGAAGGAATATACATAACGCTAATTTTGTTTTCAGGAACTATCGGCCTAATTTTATTTGCGACCGCATTCGAGATACAACAATTATAGACAAAATTTTTCTGGACATTGAACGAACCAAAAATATTTAACATTATTATCGGGATTTTCTTAATCAAATTTAACGGAAATTCAGTATAACCACTTCCAGTTGAAATAATTAGGTCAATATTTTCTTTATTTATAATATCAAAAATACTTGGCGATGCATTGTGTATAGTATAAGGATAAGCGGGATCCATTGAAGAGTAATCGAATGGAATTAATTTAATATTCTGACCTTCTAAATATTGTTTTCTGCCATCCAATTGTATTTCTAGACCCGTCGCCTTCCGCGGTTTTGGCGAATACATAAAGAATATTTCATAATCATCTTTGTTTATGTGCTTAGCCAAAATTTGCAGGAATTTTTCTGTACCGCCGAAACTTAATCCTGATGGATGATAAAATAAAATCCTCGGCTTTTTATTTACCGTGCTTAATTTTAAGTTCGTATTAACGTCCTCTTTCTTAATAGCTTGCCATGATTTGAATGAATACCATTTTTCATAACACAAAGTAAGATATCTTTGGATGCTAACTGGCAAACGAGGTAATATTTTTTTTACAAACTTTTTCATTAGTATGTAAATAATTAATTATTATCCGAGCTACAAAATTTTAATTTATCGAACAGATCAACATGCTTCACCGAATGAATAAACAAAAACATCCGCACTCCATCTATATGTTCTTCGCATTTATACTCTCGGAGACAAGGCCCATCAACGATAAATGTCGAGTATCCCAATACCTCAAAATATTTAAAAGTCTCTTCGTAATTTTGATTGATAAATTTCCTGCCGATATTTTTAAGCGAATAGGCCACCTCCATAAATACAACGGGGAGACCGGTGCTTATCACTTTAAATGCGCCATTTAAAACTTTAAATTCGTGTCCTTCAACGTCTATTTTTATAAAATCGGGTTGAGGAATTTTTTCCTCTAGAACAAGATCGTCAAGCTTGCACAGTTGAACCTCTCGTTTAGGCGCATTAATATCACCTAAAAAATTTTCATCAAAACTTGTCCCTGACCCCGCAGTAAAAATAATATCAGTTTTATTTATATCGCTTAACGCTATTAAATGGCTCGTTAAACTATCATCCAGTCTGTTTAAACGAACAGATTCATTAAGACAAGAAATATGCTCAACTAAGGGTTCAAACGAGTGCACTTTGATATTACCGCGGCCGAGCCAAGCGGCAACAATTCCATAGTACCCAGTATTCGCACCAATATCATAGAAAACCTGCTTCTCTGATTTTACCAAATTAGTTTCCAAAATCTGTTTAACAATATCCGTTTCTTCTGGTTCAACAAAGCCATTATTGGCAATTCCGTAGGCTATGTCAGATTGATCAAAAATATTGCCTACATACCAAAAGCCCAATTCGCTTTTGACTGCTGTTTTTCCCAAGGAGTTGTATTTATTTTTATTATAATAAATAACCGTCTTTTTTGTGACTAAACAAATAAGGTTTAAAAATTTAAATAGTAATTTTTTTATCATATTTTGAAATTAATTATTAAATTTTTTAAATTATTAATTATTACTATTACTTTAAAAAACGTTTTTGCCTTCGGTTTTCTGCCTGTTTTTTCAACAAACATGTCATGTAGTTTTTTAATGTCCCATATTTGCAGTGGCTCAAAAAAAGTAATTCCATATTTATCAAACCGGGAAAGTATTTCAACATAACGCCAGTCTTTCTCTTCTGAATATTCAAGAGTATCAACACTTACGCCATTCAACCATTCTTCGTTAATATCTTCGATTTGTAATTTATCAGTATTTGAAACGGAGTATTTATGATTAATTTTTTTTACTTGTGTGGGAGAGGCAATGAGCTCATTGCATCGATACCACGCCTGTTTAACAATATATCTTTCGTAAGAAATCGATTGTATATGCAGAAGCGGATACTTGGCAATGTGTAATATTTTCGAGACTTGGGGGATTCTTGATGTGTGATCATTGATTACGAATTCTCTCTTATAATCAATCATTCGGTCATCATAGAACCCGGCAACTTTAATATTATTACGCCAAACACCATCCACTCTATGCGTTTTCATTGATCCCCAAATTTGTATCCACTGAAAAGAAACCCCCATGCCAGGAAATAAAATATTATTAGAGATAAGTGTCTTAATTTCTCCAATAAATTTAGGGGATATTATTTCATCGGCGTCAATACAAAAAATAAAATTATTACCTTCTATTTTTCTTGCCTCGTCAAGCAGCGCCCATCTTACCGAGTTACTATGTCCTTCGCTATTATTAATTACAACTCTAACCTTATCAAATTTTTTACAAATCTCTAGAGAACGGTCAGTCGATTGCTGGTCCGCAATAATTACATGGTCAGAAAAAGAACAAACATTTTCAAGAGTCTGCTCGAGAATCCAATCTTCATTTTTTATTGGAATGAGAGTTATTATTTTCATTTAATTATTTCTTTTTATTATAATAGAGTTTTCCTCTTGCTGTAACTCGTCCTTTCGACCACTTAAGCCACTGCCATCGTTAGTAAAAACGCCAGCTATTTCTTTCGACAAATAAAAATCAGAATGCTGAGCAGCCCGAGCTTGCCATTCATAATCTCCGGCTATTTTAAAACTATCATCGAAGGGCCCAACTTTATAAAAAAACTCTTTACGAAAAATAAAAAATGGACCAATTTGCATTTCCTTCTTAAATTTTTCCCTGCTGAATAAGGATGGCGTAATCAAAACTCTTTTTACTAATATAGACAGCGATAAAATTTTAACAAAACGCTTGTATATAAATGGGAAATACACCAGGTCTTTACCATCTTCGATTGCTTTCACGCCTCTTAAAATTGCTCTTGAAAAACGTTCGTCATCAACATTCCAAAAACCAATAATATCTCCTTCGGCAAGGCCCACTCCTCTATTCCAAGTTGCATATAAAGATTCCCTGGTTATTTCGTAATAACGGAAGTATTTATTTTCAGACAAAAAAGCACGCAAAAGTTTTTTTTCAAACTCCGATGGATCATTGGCTATTGCTATTATTTCAAAATCAGTATTTTCTCGCTTTAAATTTAACGAAAAATCTTTTACTCGTTTTAAGTATTTTTGCAAATATTTTTCAGAGTGATAAATTGAGGTAATTAATGAAACCATATTCTCCTATCAAATTTAATAACACTAAATAGTATTTATTCAACTCAAATGTTTTAAAAATTTTTTTATTTTTTTTAGAAACAGCATAATTACTATTACAACATAACTTAATATACCTAGCAGTTCATTACTATTGCCAAAACGCCCGATAAACTCAAGTTTACTATAATTCATTCGAAAATTCCAAATATACTGATCCTTATCCTCATGCCTATTACAATCAAAATATTTTACATCCTCAACAACCAATTCTTTAATATGCTTAATCAAAATTAAACTTAATAGCGTGGTGTCATGTCTAAACATTTTTGCCTCTCTAACAAAATCAGTGCGGTTCACTCCTTTGTTTTTCCATTGTTCAGTCGGGGAAAACCCCAAACATAGACCTGACTTTCCGGACGAGTACAAAATATTTGTAATATTTTTTAATTTATTACTGCGATCAAAACCAAAAATTCCAGCCGTTATTATTTCTCTATCCGAATCTGATTCATTCATTCCAAATAAATCCATATATTCTTTCGGCGTAATGTCGGCAATATGTACTGTTCTTCCTTGGCTAACTGCTAAATATCCATTAACCTCAATTTTTACAAATAAATCATCAAGTGGCCTAAGGACTTGATTGCCTGCATCTAAATATAGGTTTTGTTCAGCGAGAGGAGTGTTCAAAATATATGTTTTCCATGTATAGCATGACCGCCAAAATTCACAAAATTTTGGTATTTTTAAAACCTTTACATTATCCATTCTTTCAAGCTCTTTTTTGAAAAGATATAATAAGCCCAAATCATAAACGTAAATTGGTGGATGGTCTGGATAATTGACCTTCATTGACCCTATTAAATTTATTAGGGACGGAAAAAATTTATTTGAGGCCGTTGTTATAATGCATTTTGTGATCATATATTAAGTAATGAACACTATCTTTATAATATTTTTTCTGGTTTTACTAAATAGTAATATGCTTATAGGCCCCAGTGAATAAGAAATTAAAGTCGCCCAGGCCGACCCAATTATTCCATAACGCGGAATAAATACAATATTTAAAATCACATTACTAATCATGGCAATAAAAGACGACGCAAAAAGTATTTTTCTGAAATTTTCGGCTACTAAATAGCTATTAATGAGACTTCCAACTGATACCCCAACACCCGCCCAAATATATATTTTCAAAATTATAATACTTCCAATGAAAGCTTCCCCATACAAAATCTTGATTATTAATGGTGCTAAAAAAGTAATTGGAATAGCGACAAACACAGCCAAAAGTAATAACAGCATCATTAATTTTCGCAATCTTTTAAGATATTGCTCTTTTGAGCCCATTTTGGCATTTATTATAGCTGGAAAAAGCGAGGTAACAATTATTCCAGGGACAAAGTACCACGCCTCGGCAACTCGAACGGCCGCATCGTATAAACCTACCGAGCTCGCATCAATCATTTGTTTTATCATGACCTGATCGATGCGTGAATAAATCAAAGCAAAGGCACTGGCAAAAATCATCGGCCAAGAGTCTCTGATTAAATTCCGAGCAATAATTTTATCATATTTCCAGTCTAAAATGCTGCTTTTTATCTTAGTTTTATAAATAACGATAAAAAAAACAGCGTAAAGAACGGACTCAAGCAAAAGAATTAAAGCTAAATAAATTACCCCCCGTCCGGACACAATTACGAGAATTTTGAGAAGGCTCAGAATTAATACAACCAAAAGCGAAACAAGCGAAGGATATTTTGAGTTAACTCTGGCCTGAAATTCATAATTAATAACCTGGAAGGCATTAAAAAGAAAGGTCGAAGAAATAATAAATATTAAAATGCTTGAGACATCTTTTTGGCTGAACAAAAGAGCTACTCCTAAACATAGCGCTATTGTGAATGAACCGGCAATTAATTTAATTATAAAAGCTGAACCAAGAAAAATATTTTTCTTTTCCGGATATTTAATCAAATCACGAAAAAGCACTTGATCAAGACCCAGAGTTGCAATAAATGAAAATATACCGACAAAACTTACGGCGTAACTCAACTGGCCATAATTTTCCGGGCCAAGACGACGAGCAATGAACGCAGTAGTTAAAAAAGATATAATAAGACTTAAAATCTTTGCAAAAAACATCCACCCCGTGTTCTTGAAATACTTACGAAAACCCTCATGGTCTAAAATCCACTTCCATTTCTGTGGGACAAGGCGATTTATTTTGTTTAAACTTGCATCAATCATGCTATTAAAAAACCAGCTTTACCAATCGCTGGTCTTCTCAATTACTTTATTTTTTAAATTCAAATACGCACTCACCGCCTTCTCCTCGACGACAGGTGAGACTAACTTTAAAATCTCTAAGCCCAAGATGCGATATTGCTTCCCGACTTTATTGGCTTTAAGAATACCCTTCTTCAGCATACGCTTCAGGGTGCTATTGCTGATTTTAAGGAGAGCTTCCGTCTCACTCGTCGTATAAACGGCATTAGGCTTGATTTCTTGGCTCATAATTAAGCTTTAATACTAATACCCTTAGTATAAACCCCGCCGATAAACAGGTCAATAGGGGTCAATAAGGGTCAAAATTGGCATTAAATTTATCTAAAATTCCTGCGTATTACTTCTTAGTAGCGAGGCTGCCGATTTTTAAGATGCGCAGGAACGATACTATCTAATCAATTTAAACCCAAAACTATATGAAAACGATAAAAATACTCGGTATTGTCGGTTCTTTACGCAAAGATTCCTATAACCTGGCCCTTCTAAAAGCGGCGCAAAATCTATTGCCGCCGAACACAGAGCTTGAAATCTTCTCGCCGGCCAAGTTGCCTCTATTTGACCAAGACGGTGAAATGCAGCCGACTCCGGCCGTCATCGATTTAAAAAATAAAATCAGAAACGCTGACGCGATTCTTTTTTCCAGCCCGGAATATAATTATTCCATCCCCGGAGTTTTAAAAAACGCGATTGATCTCGCTTCCCGCCCCTACGGCGATAGCGCCTGGGCCGGTAAGCCGGCGGCGATTATGGGCGCTTCAATCGGCAATGTCGCGACCGCGCGCATGCAATATCATTTGCGCCAAGTGATGGTCTTCCTTGATATGCACCCGCTTAATCGGCCGGAAGTTATGGTCGCTATGGCCCAAAATAAAACTAATGAGAACGGCGAATTAACGGACGATGAAACCAAAACAAAAATTTCGGAAATGCTCGTCGCGCTGGTAGATTGGACCAAAAAATTGGCTTCCCTTTCCGCTTAATGTAAGTATATCCGTCTATATTCTTCAACCATTTCCTCAGAAGCGAAGCGCTTGGCTTCGCTTTTTGGCATATGGACACTCTTTAGTTTCTCTAAAAACTCCTCTTGATTATCAAGGGCAAAGCAATTCTCCGCGCCGATTATCTCCTCGTTCCCGCCTACTCGGCTTGCGAGCGCCGGAATTCCGGCCACAACCGCTTCCATTAAGCTTAAAGACATCCCTTCAAAAATAGAGGGCAGCACGAATAAATCAAAAGCCTTGAGATAGCGACTGGCGTCTTTTATTTCTCCCAAGAGATAAACTTCTTTTTCCAGGCGATATGATTTAATTAAAGTTTCATATTTCGCCCGCTCCGGCCCTTCGCCAATCAGGATTAACTTCGCTTCCGGCTGCAGTTTTTTTATTTCAATATGCGAATTAATCAAAAATTCATAGTTCTTCGGATAAGCCAGGCGGCCGATCGAGCCATAAATATAACTCGTACTCAAATCTATGCCGCTTTTTTCACTTAGAAACGCGCGCGCGGCCTCAGGCTCTGAAAAATAACCCGCCGCCTGATCAAGCCCGTTATATATTATTTCGCCTTTTTTCGTTAGTCCCTGCTTGAGGGCACTTGCGTAGTTTAGGCGGCTCACAAAAACTAAACGCTCAACTTTTTCCCAGGCAGATTTAAAAAATAAGCGGTAGGCGGATTTAAGCAAAATATTTGTATGGTGGTTAGCGTCTAAAAAAGATAAACCGTGCACGGTAAAAATGATTTTTACTTTTGGTCTTAATGCGGCCAAGCGCCAAACGCCGAACAAAGTATTGGTGCTATTTAAATGCACAACATCAAATTTTTCGGCGCCGACATAAGCCTTAAGTTCGGCCAGAAATTTGAAAATTTTAAAGGGATTATAGCTGCGCGCCAGATTTTTGAAGCGATAGAACGGAATACTCGCCGCCGCCAAGGACTCGGGCAAGAATTCGCCCGGTCCTCCGGCCACAAAGACTTCTTCCCCGCTCGCTTTTAGTCCCCGGGCTAAATTAAGCGCAAAAACCTGCGCTCCGCCCATTTCCGACCTCGTCACGACAATTAATATTTTCATATTTTAATTATGATGATATTTTTCTTTTCTTTATTATAGCATCTTTGCCTTAAAATCTGCTATAATATAGCTTAGAAATAATATATGAATCATAAGTTAGATTTTTTTCTCTTAATCTTAGGGCGCTTCGGCTGGCTGGGCAACTGGCTGTTTTTGTTTATTGCCCTGGCCGAATGTGTCCCTTTTGTCGGCGGTATTTTCCCGGGCGGCACCCTAATATTCATCGCCGGCATCTTGGCCGCCCAGGGTTATTTCCATGTGGGCGACGTGATTTTCTTTGCCTTTGCCGGGGCTCTCATCGGCGACTACTCCGGTTATTTCCTCGGCCGCTGGGGCGGCAATTGGTTCCGCCGCAAAAAATTTATTAAAGAGGAGCTCATTGCCAAAGGCGAAAACTTTTTCAATAAATACGGAGCTCCCAGTATTTTTTGGGGTCGCTTCATCGGCGCGACCCGCGCCATCGTTCCTTTCGTCGCCGGTACTACTCGCCTCAAGCCTTGGGTATTCTTTTCCTGGAACCTGGCCGGAGCGATCGGCTGGGCCTTTAGCCATGTTTTGCTCGGCTACTTTTCCGGAAACATTATTGCGATAATTATCAAAAAATGGTCCGGACGCTTAAGCCTGATTATTATTCTCGCCGTGGCCGCTTTCTTTATTTACTGGTTAATCCGTAAGCACCACCAAAATATTTGGTTATATTATATACGCTTGAGCCAAAAATTTACTATTTATTTATTTTCCCGCGCCTGGTTTAAAAAACTGGCGAAGGATTATCCGGTCGTTGCTGAATTTTTTCAAACCCGCATCGGTCAGGAAAGAGTTTTCGGCGGCTTTCTCGGATTCGTAATTTTAATTGTCCTTTATGTTCTCGTCTTTATTCTTGATTTGATTTGAGTACATTTTCCTTCGCTTTTATTTACCCGCTGCGGACAACTTTCCGTAAACGGAAAAAAAACACCTTTCGGTGTTTTTTTATTTATCAAGTCTTAAAATGAATTCTCTTAAATTAGGGTACAGTATTGGCTGCGCAAATTATCTTGCTGCGCTCTGAGATCTCCTTGGTCTGCCGCCCCGTCAAGGCCGAGAAAATGGTTTAGGATATCGACGCTGATTAGGCTTTTCGGCAGACTGCAGGACATCCCCGAGTTAATCAGGACGCCGTCTTTATAAAAACCACCCTGATAATAGCAATTAGTTCCGGCCGGCCCGACGACGCTAAAAATATAGTCGCCGCCGTTCGCCTTGGTCTTAAATTCAGCCGGTTGGCATTTCGTAAATGAGCTCATTAAACATGTTTTATCGCTTCCGCAATTACGGACCAAGCCGTCGTCGCCCGAATCAGTAATATTCGGTTCGCTGGCCGTACCCGTGGCCTTATTCGTAACCGCATCAATGGTTCCGACCTCAGTCACCGCCGGGCTTACGGACGAATCGCTTACCGGCGTAAAATCGACCTTCTTGGGCGTGCAGGCGCTCAAAGTTAAAACCAGAAACGGCAATATAATCGGCATTAATATGGCTTTTTTCATATATTTATACAGCTATTATTTGATAAAAATTAATCTTCCTTAATTATATCAAATAATAGACAAAAATACATGGATTATAAGCTCTTTATTTTATCTTGCTTAAATCAAGCTCTTCCGTAATTTTTACCGAAGCGACAAATTCCGGCATATGGCTCACCATAATTAGGGCACCTTCATACTTATTAATCGCCTCAGCGATAACCGGGATATGACGGAAATTAATATGATTAGTCGGCTCGTCAAGAATGAGCAAACCGGGAGCCATTAAAACCAGGCGGGCAAAAGAGAGTAGCCCTTTCTGGCCTTCGGAGAGCGCTCCGATTTTGTGTCCCATCAAGTCCCCTGTAATTAAGAAGCCGGCGGCCACCGAACGCAAATCCTGTTCATCGAGCCCGTCAGCCATAGCATTTTTTAAAGAGTCAAAAACCTTTTCGTCAAAATCAAGGGTGGAAAAATCTTGGCTATAATAGCCGACGTGCACACCCGCGCTAATTGTCTGGCCTTCCTGTTTACCGGAAACAAGCGAGCGTAAGAGCGTGCTCTTGCCTATTCCGTTCGGACCGATAACGAGCAGACGATCTTTCTTACGTAATGTTTTATTAATATCTTTTAAAATCGGCTCATGATTAACGATTAGTTTTAATTTATGTAAAACGACAATATCGCCGGTAATGTCCTGCACCGGAATCGTGAAGTCGCGAATAGTTCTATCTTCCTGGCGAACTTCGACTTTATTTTCTTCGAGGTCTTCGGTTTCATCTTTTAATTTCTTGGCGAGTTTGCGCATCTTGCCGCCTTTATGAGCGAAGAAATTAACTTTCTCTTTACGGTCTTTAATCTGCTTTTCGAGCTGGGCATTTTCGCGCTGTTCCCTTTCGACACGGCGGGATATTTCTTCGACGACGGAATAATAATCGCCGACGTACATTTCCGTCTTATGGGTAAAATTATTTAAATAGACAACCCCTTCGGTAAAGCAATTCAAGAAATCGGCATCATGGGAAATAACCAAAACTGTTTTATCATACATCACCAAGAAAGTGATAAGATGATCAATCCCGGCCTTATCGAGATTATTCGTCGGCTCGTCCAATAATAAAATATCCGGGTTTTGAATTAAGGAATAGGCGAGGAGGAGGCGCGCCTGCTGACCGCCGGATAATTTACCGACAATGCGGTCGAGCGGAATCGAAAAATTAACCGCTTCGAGCGCTTTGTTTATCCGGCTTTTAATATTACCCGGGACTTCGGCGAAGGCTTTAGAAAAATAAGCCTCGACCGTTAATTCCAGATCGCCTTGAGCTACGGTCTGACTCGCCGTGCCGATAGTCGCACCGTTCATTACCGATATCTGCCCGTCCTTCGGCACTAAATCTTTTTTTATCAAACCAAAAATCGTGCTTTTGCCGGCGCCGTTCTGGCCCATTAAGGTCATTTTTGCGCCCCGGCGCAAACTAAAACAAGCCTCGTCGAGAATCGGACGTTTATTTATATATTCGAATTTGACGTTATCAAATCTTAAGACTACTTCCTCTGCCATAGAATTTTTATATTATTTAATACATCGCCGCCGCCACGACTTTGGCCGCTTCCTTATTAAAGGGGTCGGCTAAAATCAAGTCGGCTGTCGGTTCGCTAATAAGAGCTGCTAAATTTTCGGCCGCTCTAATTAACATCGCGTCAGTTATCTGCTTTATCTTATTATCGAGTGCGCCACGGAATATTCCCGGGAACACCAAAACGTTATTAATTTGATTCGGATAATCGCTCCGGCCGCTCGCGACGATTAAAGCGCCGGCCGCCTTCGCCTCCTCCGGCATGATTTCCGGAACCGGGTTGGCCAACGCGAAAATTATCGGCTGAGCTTTCATAGTCTTAACCATGTCTCCGGTTAATATACCCGGCGCGCTCACACCGATAAAGATATCAGCGTCTTTAACCAGTTCAGATAGACTTCCTTTTTTAAGCTGGCGATTAGTAATAGCGGCTAAATCTTTTTTCGAGTCTGTTATGTCGGGCCGACCGGTATAAATCGCACCGGTACGGTCGCAGAGCGTAATATTTTTAAATCCGTAGGCCAACAAAAGCTTGGTTATGGCCGAACCGGCGGCGCCGGAACCGTTAATTATAATTTCGACCTCTTCTTTTTTTGAACCGCGCACTTTAAGCGCGTTAATAAGCCCCGCTAAAACAACCGTGGCCGTCCCGTGCTGATCGTCATGCATGACCGGAATATCAAGCTCCGCTTTAAGGCGGTCTTCAATTTCAAAACAGCGTGGCGCGGAAATATCTTCAAGATTAATACCGCCGAATACCGGCGCTAAATATTTTACGGTTTTGATTATCTCTTCTGTGTCCTGAGTATCGAGGCAAATCGGAAAAGCGTCCACGCCGGCAAATTCTTTAAAAAGCACACATTTCCCTTCCATGACCGGGAGAGCCGCTTCGGCACCCAGATTGCCTAAACCGAGAATCGCACTCCCGTCCGTAATCACGGCGACGGTATTCCCTTTGAGCGTTAAAGCGCTTGTCTGGCTCTTATCTTTGGCAATCACGCGGCAAACTTCAGCCACGCCGGGCGTATAAGCCAAACTTAAATCTGCTTTATTGTTTACCGGTACCTTCGAGACGACTGCTAATTTACCCTGATGGGCGCGGTGCATGTCAACCGACTCTTGATAAACGTCTTTCATAAATTTTATATATTTTAGCCAAAATTTTTAATAATTAAATAAGTCCCAACTAAGAAATTATCATAACACATAATTTCATTTAAAAAAAGAGCTAAAAAGCTGGCCCGGGGCGACTTAGCGCCCAGCGAAAAAGCTGGCCTCAGGGGCCAGCTAAAATCATATCATTATATAATCGCTATCTAATCGCTCTCAATTTAAATCTCTTTAAATCTGAATTTTCGAGAAGGAATAGGCACCGACAGAAATAGCAATAAAAGATAAAACGAGCAAAGCCCCCAAATCCGTTAATAGACTAAACTGGCCGATACCGGCGAGAGCAAAGCGCAGGCCGTCAACGCCATAAGTTAGGGGATCAAAAAGGGCGATGTTTTTTAAAGTCGAGGGTGCGCTTGAAAGCGGGAAAATAGCGCCGGAAAGAAAAAAGAGAGGCATGATAAAAAAATTCACGATTAACTGGAAGCCCTGGAAATCTTTTAGGGCCGAGCCGATGGCCGTCCCGATGGCCGTAAATAATAAAGCGATTAAAAACATAAACAAAACGGCGAGCGGTATCATGGCTAAACTATAAAAACGAAAACCGAAAATGAGCGCCAAGAGAATCACAATTATGCCCTGCGCCGTCGAAACAGTCGCTCCTCCCAAGGTGCGGCCAAGCATGATATTAAAGCGCGAAACCGGCGCCACCAGAGTTTCCTTTAAAAAACCGAATTGCCGATCAAAAATAATTTCCATGCCGGAAAAAACCGCCGAGAAAATTATACTCATCGCGACGACCCCCGGTGCTAAAAATTCTAAATAATTGCCCTGCCCCGCCTGCTGAAATACCGGTCCGAAGCCGAAGCCGAGCGCCACCAAAAAAAGTAAAGGTTGGCCGAGCGCCCCGACGATGCGCGACTTCGAGCGATAATAACGTTTAATTTGTCGAATCCACAAGATATATATTGTCTGCATATTTTTTATTTAGAGCCCGCAATAAGACCGGGCCGCCGTAACACTTTAGCGGCGGCGCGCATTAACCATATTGCGCATATTTTCCATCGGACCGACTTCCTCGTCCCGAATCGTATGACCGGTCAGTTCAAGAAAGGCATCTTCTAAATTTGTTTTTTTAGTTTGGGTAATTAAATCCGCCGGCGTACCCGCGGCGACAATTTTGCCCGCATCGATCACCGCGACATAGTCCGCGCTTTTTTCCGCTTCTTCGATATAATGCGTCGTGAAAAAAACTGTCAGGCCCTGTTCCTGATTAAGCTTCTTAACATAGGACCAAATATGATTGCGTGTCTGGGGGTCGAGCCCTTGCGTCGGTTCGTCTAAAAATAAAACCTGCGGCTTATGTAAGAATCCGCGCGCAATTTCGAGGCGGCGCTTCATGCCGCCGGAAAAAGTTTTGACGAATTTATCCTGCCGCTCCCAAAGCTCGACAAATTCGAGCAGACTTTTTATTTTTTCTTTTAAGTCCGACCGATCAAGCCCGTAGAGCCGCGCATGGATTTCCATATTTTCGTAAGCCGTTAGCTCATCATCAAGGCTCGGATCCTGAAAAACAATGCCTAAGCAGTTACGAATTTTATTTTGGTCATGCTCAATATCATAGCCGGCGATTTTTATGGTCCCGCTACTTTTCGCAAGCAGAGTCGTCATTATTTTTATGGTCGTGCTTTTACCGGCCCCGTTCGGCCCGAGAAAAGCGAAAATCTGGCCACGCGGAATCGTGAAGCTGATATCGTTAACGGCACTAAAATCACCGAATTTTTTTACTAAATTTTTGACTTCAATTATATTGTCCATATTTGTCGATTACTCCATTAATACGCACCCCGAGCAATTAAATTTTAAGGAGTGAGCTCAAATTGAACCAAGCTGGAAGATGCATTCCAATCGGTAATAAACATTTTCCCGTCCGCTGCATAAAACATCTCATTCGGAGTTATGTCCGGTGTTGAAAAAACTTCGGGTGCAGCCGTATCAAAGTTCTTATATCTGGTAATGGTATGGTTAATTCCTAAGACATATAAATCATTATCTTTGACAAAGGTGCCATACGAGTTCGCTCCGCCCAAAGCAAAAGTTGAGGTCGCCATAGTACGCGTATCGACTTTATAGCCCATCGGAGTCGCCGAACCGTCATCGGTGCCCATATAACACATGGCTCCCGTTTCATCCAGATAGCGGCAAGCCATATCATCCGTTAAATAACTATTTGTTCCCAGGCTAACGCTGGTATAAGTTAAGTCGGTCAGACTCACTTTCGCGAATCGATTCGGCGCGTCGAAAACGCTGGAAACATACATCTCGCTGCGACCGCTATAATTTACCAGAGTAGCGGCGTGCGGATAATAAACTTTATTTGGGGCCGTTCCCCAACCGCGCTGCGCGACTAAAACCCCGTCCGATATTCTAATCTTAAAGAATTGCGCGGGATTATAATTAAAGGTCGCACCATAAATATAGGTGCCGTCGGTCACAATCGGCGGCGACCAACCCGTATATAGGGGGCCATTATATAATATCTCCCAATCGGCAATATTATTCGGATTGATTCTGAGGATTGTCATTTTAAGCGGAGATACATAAGCAACCCCATCATAACAGCTCGCGTAGAGTTGATCGTGGACAGAATCATAAATCAGATATTCGAGATTGGCATGACCGGTTAAAGTGACTGTTTGACTATCGGATAAATCATCGGGATTATTAAAAACCGTAATCGTCGCCGGATCAGTCCGTCCGCCGATAAAAAATTTATTGCCGGCGCGCACTGTGCCATGCGGATTAGAAAATAAGCCTTTGGCGCTTTGATTAATTTTATAATTTGACGAGACCGTAGCAAAATTACTATAGTCGCTTTTCCAAGCGGTTGCCTTAATGGTTGCGTCGGCGTTAACATAAATCGGACTGGAATATTTCGGGCTTAAGGTCCCCGGATCGGAGCCATCGGTCGTATAATAAATATCGGCATCTGCCGCCGGTGTACTCGTTAAAGTTACCGGCGTCCCAATCGTAGCGCTCTCGCCTACTTTTTGAAAATAAACCGGAATTAAGCTGGCGGCGGGAGAAAAAGAAACCGATAAGAGCGCATCGTTTTTCGGAGGCACTATAAGCGGCCGGCCACTCGAAGGCACAAAAGTAAAAGGATTAAAATATAGATTTTGACCGCAGGCAATCTTAATATTATCAATATTGGCCCCATTTACAACGCCCGAATTGGCGTTCAGATAGCAGTTCTGACCGGCTAATTTCGAAATTGCCGTCACTAAATAATTATCCCCAGTATTTAATTTCTTCGGAAAAGTAAAATTACTGTTATCACCGTTATTAATCGTAATTCCGTCGCCGCCGTTATTTTGCAAAAGAACCGGGCCGCTAATGCCGGTAATATTTCCGCCGATTGAATATTGGCCGCTCACTGGATTTATAACGGGGCTAAGGGCTGGACTTACAACCGGACTCGCGACTGGATTCGTGATGCTTGGAGACAGCGACTTATTTATAAAACCACGTGTCAGCGGGCCGAAGAATCCCGAAGCCGGCGAAATTTTATTTGCTTTCTGAAATTTAATCAGGGCCGCTTTAGTGGCGGGACCGAAATAATTAGTTTCCTGCCCTGGTGCGCCGACTCCGCTTAAAGCGACCGGAGTGCCCTGAGCATTCAAATACTTCTGTAATGCTTTAACGTCAGAATTAACATTACCGATTTTTAGATTATTGTTAAAATTAGCGGCCGCCTGCGCGGAAAAATTAGTGCCTAATAAACTTAGACTGAGTAAAACTAAACTAAAAAATCCGCTGAGTATTAATTTTTTGCTATTATTCATACGAAAAACTTGCCCCCCGGGCTTAAATTATATTATTTTCCCCATCCTAAATATTATAGCATAATTCGCGAATTTTATAATATTACAGTAAAACCCGCACGTCCGAAGGAAAAATAAAAAAAGGAAGCCGGTTTAAGGACTCCCTATAGTATTCTGAAATGCATTTTTTCATTTATTGATAATTCTGGCTTCATCAACCGCCACCTGATTTATTTGCTGAGAATCATCAGTTAAATAAAACAACACGGGTCTGTCACATCCAATTGTTGGGTAAAGTCTTAACTGGGCATAAGTTACATTCTTAAGGTATTTTTTGCTTGTTAAGATTTCGCCATCTTTTTCTTCAACCACGGTTGTTTCAACTTCAAAATTACCGCAATGAGGAAGAAATAAGCTTGCCTGCCATTTATTTTCAAGGGACTCTGCTCTCGCCTTATCACGTGTCCATCGACTTAAAAAAGCCATACAGACTACAAACGAAAGTACCACAAGCATAAATTGAATAAAACCCCAATAATACCTAAATCCGCGATTAGTTTTTTCCATGATTTCAATTATTTAAGATTAACAATATTGGATTAATTACTAAATCTACCTATGTTCAGATAAACTTGGTAATTAACCCAATTTAACCTTATTTTTGAAAGATCTATTTAACAAAAAAATATACCATCTTGGTATACTTTTGTCAATATGCGGAGAGGGTGGGACACACATGCAATAGCAATTGACAATTTACTTATATTATGATAATATGTCTATTCAACTATAATATTAACGAACTTTAAAAAAAGGAGGTTAAAGTGTGTGTATTTTGTAATTTAAATAAAGACCTGATTTTGCTTGAATCGAAATATACTGTCTTACTTGCTAATTATTTCCCACTAAGCGATTTCAACCTATTAGCTATACCGAAAAGGCATGTTTATTCTATTACTGATTTATCTATTGAAGAATCGGCTGATATTATGCAAGTCATGGCTTTAGCGGTTAACAATATCAAAACAGCAATTAAACCAGAAGGGGTAAATATGTTTATCAACGAAGGCAAAATTGCCGGCCAAACAATACCGCATCTTCACTTTCACATAGTTGTCAGAAATACAAACGACAACTTAGAAAATTTTAAACGTAATGGTGAAAAAAAAGCTATTACAAAAGAAGATTTGGTATTAATTAAAACTATATTTTAAAAAGGAGTGAAAGCCCCTTTTTTTTATTTGCCTATTATTTTTACTTTTATCTATAAAAAAACAAGGCTTTCGCCTTGTTTTTCGTACTTGCGGAGAGGGTGGGATTTCCGCGCTCGCTTTTCTATCGAAAAGCTCACTTGTCCAGACCGGCCGCTAAGCGCTACGCTCGCTCGCGCTTATCGTCGCTCGTCCAATAGTCGGAGCTTGCGCTCCTCCTATTGCCTCGCTCGCCGCTTGTTCGAATCGCCTTGTTGTATAAAATAAAACAGCCAAATTGGCTGTTTTATTTTATACGCGGAGAGGGTGGGATTCGAACCCACGGTCGGCTTGCACCGACGACAGTTTTCAAGACTGTTCCATTCGACCGCTCTGGCACCTCTCCTGAGCGCTGTTTTTACCCTAACACTATAATAAATATTTCATTTTATGTCAAAAAATGCTATCATATAGATATAATAATTTAATTAAATAATATGGCCCTTATCACTTGGACCGATGAGTTTTCCGTCGGTGTGGCGGAGCTTGACGAGCAGCATAAAAAATTAATTGCTATCATCAACGAGCTTTTCATCTTGTACTCGGAAAAGAAGTTCGAAAAAATTGACGTCGAACCAATTTTTCATGCGCTCTTGGATTACTGCGACCAACATCTCGCGACCGAAGAATATTATTTCAACCTTTATAACTACCCGAAAAAAGACCAACATATTGAGATGCATAATAATTACCGCACAAAAATTGCCGAGCTTAAGGTCGGCTACGATCAAGAAAATAGTGAAAAAACTTTATTTGCCATTAATGAGTTTCTAAATGAATGGTGGGTCTGGCATATTAATAATGTCGATAAAGAATACACCGCTTATTTTAACGCCAACGGTTTAAAATAAGCGGCTTAAATAGTTATTATCAAAAAACATATATCGCCATTAACATAAAAGACCCGACATGGGCCTTTTATGTTATATATTAATCGGAGCGCTGGCTCCGGCTTATTGCTTCATGATAGCGACATCGCGTAAAACTTCCTCGGCGTGTTCGGCCGGCTTCACTTTTTCATAGACTTTAGCGATCTTCCCAGCCGGATCGATTAAATATGAAATACGCCGCACCAAGCCGTTCGCGCCATATGCTTTTACGATTTTTTTATCGTTATCGGAGAGCAAAGTAAAGGGCAAACCGAATTTTTGCACAAATTTCTCATGGCTCGCCACCGAGTCCGTACTTACGCCTAAAATAACCGTCTCCGTTTTCGTGAAATGCGGGTAGTTGTCTCGTAAAGCACAGGCTTCGGTGGTGCAGCCCGGAGTATTATCACGCGGATAAAAATACAATAGAACCCATTTACCCTGATAATCCGATAATTTATGCGTTATTCCGTTTTGGTCTGGCGCCACAATTTCTGGGGCGCTCGTTCCTGCTTTTAACATATATCAATAATTATTTTTCTTATAATCATATATACGCTTCGGGCCGAAAAAAAAGTTTAAAGATCAAATAAAACTTTGATTAAGCGAATATCCTGGCGAGCGCCAAGAAAATAAGAGCGGCGATGAGCCAAGTTAAATATGAAGTCGGCAAATATTTATCGCGGCCGATTTTAAGCCAATCTTTATGCCAAAAAATACTTCCCTTTGGCCCCTTGAGTAATTCCGTCCAGGAATGAAAATACCAATTGCAGATAAACCAAGTAAGATCGGCGAATAAGAGGGTCGTAAAAAAACTACCGATAACCAGAAAGATATTGCGCGTTCCAAATATATATTCGAGAATAAAAACCCCGCCAAAAACAAGATAGGATAGAATCAAATGATAATTTAGAGGCGGTTCAAGCTTAGTCGCCTTCGTCAGCACGTCGCCCAATTTTGTTCCCTTAAGAATTGACTTCGCATACCACTTATCTTTCGACCAGCCGCTGCCCCAACCATGGGACTTTTCAACCGAGATTTCAAAGAGGGCAAGCGGAATCGCAAAAAAAAGAATATTTAGTAGTGGATGCAATAAATAAATAGACATAAAAAATTATTAATTATGCATATATTTTAGCATTGTTGCATAAAATCTGCCATAAAAAGAATAAATTAGGAAAGAATTATTACTTTCGCTAAATCGGCTTCCATGCTTTTCAGGCCGGCATAAGTCAGTTTATCCATCATCGCTCCGTCGAAGCAAATGGTTTTAATGGCGCGATAATATTTCTTTGACCAGGTAGTCCAAGTATAGGCCGAATGAAAAGACACGTTTTTAAGAGTTGCGCCCCTGAACGTGGCTTCATTGAGCGAGCACATATCGAATTTAACGTCGACGAAACTTAAGCCGTCGAGGCATTTCCCCCGCAGATCGGTATACTTAAAATTTACGGCGTCAAATGAGCAATTTTCCAAAACCGTTTTTCTCAGGTCGAGCATATTAAGTTTAAGATCACTAAATTTTACATCAATAAATTTCGCCCGAGCCAGCTCAGACACGCTAAATTCGGTGCGTACCAAAATAGCCTTATTAAAACTTGCCCCCGACAAATCAAGCGTAGTTAAGACACAGTCCGTTAAATTAGCGCCGTCGAAATTGGCCTCGCGCAGGTCGCTGGCTTTGAAAGAGCTGCCGCTTAAATCCGCGCCCGAAAAATTTGATCCGCGTAGCGCGCTCGCTTCGAATTTTCCTTTATGCGCGCTCACTCCCGCAAAGTCGCTCTTCACCAAATTACCACCGCTAAAATTTATTAATAGATGCCGCTCAAGTGAGCGCGTAAGCCCAGCGGATTCCCGCACCGTCTCTTCGATATTGCCGATACTATCGATAGTGAGTTCAAAAGCCGTTTCTTCATCCTGGCCGGCAGCCACAAGTTCACGGAAACGTTCCTGCAAGTCGGAAAGTAAATCAGCCTTTAATTCGGCGACGCTTTTTACGCCGTCATAGGGAGCAAAGATTCCCTGTAAATAATCATTTAATTTCTCATTCATATAATTTAAATTAATTTATAATAAGTTATCAAGTACGCGCTTGGCGTACTGCCAATTGCTTTTATTGCGGGCATAGGTCGCCTTGCCCCGGGCGGTAATCCGAAAATACTTACGCCGTCCGCCCTGCGATTCATCGCCCCAATACCATTCGATATTCCCTTCTATTTCCAGGCGCCGGACGCTGGAGTACATCGTGGCCTCTTTCAACTCATACTTGCCGCCCGAACGCTCGGCTATCAGCTTAACAATCTCGTAGCCATAGCGGTCAGCTTCCGACAAAAGACCTAAAATCATCGTATCGGTATGACCGCGCAAGAGGTCGGATGTAATTTTGTTTTCACTCATATAATTTTTGTTTATTAGCTTCATGTTTCTATTGTACGTCATACTACTGTGCTTGTCAAGGTAGTGGGGATAAATTAATAACACGGACTAATAATTAATGAAAAATTTGACAAAAAATCATTATTCGTTATAGTATTGACGCAGAACTTTTAAAAAAACATATCCCATGAAAAAAACTTTATGCCTTTTTTTATTGCTCGCAGCGATTGCCGGCTCGACCTTCGCCCAGTCAACCAGCGGCGAATGGCAATTACAGAATCCTTTCCTACCGTCTCTCAGCCTTTTAATGGGATTTGGCAATGAAAATTTTATTATTATGACGCTTGATCTCGCAAACAATTCGACAGGGATGTCTTCAGGCAAATGCCGAATTGAAGGCAGCCAAGTAACCTTTACGCCGACGAATGGGTCGCCCGAAGCATTTACTCTTACCTGGCTCAACCGGAACAAATTTAGCTTGGCCAATTCTGAACAAACTCTAATATTTGCCAAGTACCAATCATCCGAGGATAATTTTTTACAAAATTATAATAACAGACCAAAATATTATAATAGTAATGAAATTTGCCATGCCTGCAAAGGAACGGGGATATGTAAGGTCTGTGCCGGAACCGGTGAAGTCCATAACAAATATAACCCTCTGTGCCCATCATGTCTCGGTTCGGGATTATGCAAGTTCTGCGACGGGACGGGTAAATTTATTCCTAAATAATCTTCAAAGCCATTTAAAAAGCCACCGGATATACCAAATATCCGGTTTTTTATTAATAATTATTTTGTCGATTATAGCCGCAAAGGCATCTTTGCCTTTTGCTACCTTGTATAAAAAGGTAGTATGTGATATATTAGTATTAAGATAAATTAAACATGGGAAAAATATGGAAGAAGAATATAAAAAATCATTGGAAAATGCCGCGGCCCAAATGCGCAAAGGCGTTTTAGAGTTTGCGATTCTACTGGTAATTGCCAAAAAGAAAACTTATGCTAACGAAATTATTTCCCAATTAAAAGACGCGAAGCTTACCGTTGTCGAAGGTACGGTTTATCCCCTGCTCTCCCGGCTCAGAAACGCCGGATTATTAGACTACGACTGGGAAGAATCGAAATCGGGACCACCGCGAAAATATTATACTCTCACGGAAAAAGGCAAACAGTTTTTAAAAGGCTGCGAAGAACAATGGAAAAGTTTAACCCTCGCCATCATTAATTTAAAAAAATAATTATATGGAAAAGACAATCTCAATAAATTTAAATAATCAAAATTTTCAAATCGAGGAAGAAGCTTACGAAAAACTGGCCCTCTATTTAGAAAGTATTAAACGCCACTGCGGCGCCGGCGCCGATTCCGCCGAAGTCATTTCTGATATTGAAAATAGCATCGCGGAAAAACTCAAATTAACTTTAAATTCTTATAAAGAAGTCATTACTATAGCGGATGTCGAGTCGCTAATTAAAATAATGGGGACGGTTGAAGATTTTGACCGTGAAGTCGGCAATCCGAATCCTGAAGACTTGCAAAGTCCGGAAGACGAAAATGACAAAAGATTAAAACGCAAACTTTATCGCGATACTGATAACGCAGTCATCGGCGGCGTCGCAGCCGGCCTTGGCAATTACTTTAATATTGATCCCGTTCTTTTTCGAATTATTTTCTGCGCTCTAATATTTGCCGGCGGTAGCGCCGTGCCGATTTATATCATATTATGGATAGTTATGCCGGAAGCTAAAAGCGCCCACCAAAAATTAGAGATGCAGGGACAAGCTCCGACCATAGCCGCCTTTAAAAACTTAGTCAAAACCGGAAATAAAATAAAAGCCAATTGGAAAAACCGTTGGGAAAAACGCTCACCCTTAGGAAAAATTATTAGCCTGCCGCTTCTAATCATTAACGGAATATTTCTCGCCCTGAAGAAAGTTTGGGAGGCTCTCTGGCCGATAATTGGAATGTTTTTCGGCTTACTTTTAATTTTGGTGGCCTTATCAGTTTTAGTTGGGGTTGGCATCGGCAGTTTATATTTACTCTTGCAAGCCCAATCCAATTATAGTTTTAATTTTATCCCCGTACGTGAATTAAGCGCGTCCATCCCTTTGGTTTGGCTGCTAATCACCGGTTTCTTATCGTTAGCCCTGCCGTCCTTTTTGGCAATTATCGGCGGCTTGGCAATAATCCAAAGGAAAAAATTAATCAGCTTCCAGTTGGCCGCTCTTATTTTCGGACTCTGGATTATCGCCGGCATCGCTTTTAGCGCCTTGGGTTTACGCTACGTGCCGGAATTAAAATATAAAGTAGATAATTATCCCAGCCTTCAACAAACTACTAAAACTATTGATTTGGAAAACTTTAGCAATCTCAACGCGCGTGGCAATTCTCTTAAAGTCGTTATTAAGCCGGGCACCGGTACGAGCAGCCGCGCAGTGATAAGCGGACGCGCGGTCGATTTAGCTCAGATTGCTTTGCAGAAAAATAGTATTGATTTAAATATCGATGAAAATAGGACCAACCGAGCCTACTGTCTTGGTTGCAACCTTGAGCAAGTTATTGTCAGAATATACGCGCCGGCTTTAAAAAGTCTGGATGTCAAAGCGGCTGATATCGAAATCTCATCCGAATTTAAACAAGCTCTTAAAATTACCGCATCGGGTACTTCAGTCATTAATTGGTCAGACGCAGCCGCTCCGAGTTTAGAGGCTAATCTAACTGGTTATGCTGACTTATCAGTTGATGGCCGTATCGCCAGCACGAGCTTAATTATAAATAATGCCAATGCTCATTTTACTGATTTTAGTGGCAGTTCGCTTAGTTTAAGTATGAAAGGCGAGGCTAGTAAAACTGATTGGAAAGGCAAAGTCGATAATTTTAATATCAGTAGCGTTAAAGGAGAGGATTCGGACGGCTCGGTAGATGCTTCCGCCTTAACAGTCAAAAAAATGATAATCGATTCTCAGGGCGCTTTGATAATAGTGAGCGGCCCGAGTTCTGAAATCCAAACTAATTTATCCGATAATTCCCGTCTCTATTATACTAAAGGAACTAAAATTAGCGGTGATCAAAAAAATAAGCCGCTTGTGCAATATATAAAGGTTAGCGCCGCGGAATATAATGACGCGGAAGACAATTATGACGATTCGCTGGGCCTTATTATAAATAGTGATAGCAGTTTAATTTCTGCAAGCAACGGTAAATATTTCCGTCTTCTCAAGGGAGAATTACCCAATACGCTTTTCCAAACCATAAGCGTTGATTTCAAGCGTTGGGTTGATTAATGTAGCTGCTAATATCTAAGAAGAAAGATTGATCCTATCTGCTTATTCTGATATAATATATTTGCAGACTTTAGGTCTGCCTGATTTTATTCAAATTCCGCCTTCCGGGCGGTTTTTTGATATCTTTGGTAATTTCTTTTTTGAATTTCATATTATAAAATCCTATCTTAACTCTTAAATCCGTTAACTTATTTCTTATCTCCTAGCCCATCGTTCTTTGCTGAATCCACTGTTGGCTTCGGCCCATCTTTTGCCAATAAGCTCTCGACCGATTTAGGGCTTTTTCCGGGTCAGCTATTTCCTGAACTCTTTCATAACCGACTTTTGCCAGCCAAAGTTTGAAAGGCTCGGCTTTAGGCGACGGAATAGATTGAATCAAACGAAAAATAGTTTCGACATCCCCAGCGTCACTCAAATAATATTTACCGTCTTTAGCTAAAAATTTCAGTTGGTTACAATTTGTAACCGACTGACTGCCCTCTTCTTTTAAGCGACTCTTTATAACTTTCCAATTTTTAAAATTGATTTACACTTATATTATAGCAAAAACACCCTTAAATTCCCATAAAATTTTGATAAAATTAAAATGAAATTAATAAAAATAAAAAACATTTAACGTTAGCACCTCAATGAATTTTTAAGCCGGGGAAAGTCATCTTAATCTAAGCGACAGAAAATTGGATATTTTTATTTTAAAAAAATATATAAAAATTGCCGATTCGAGCCTTCTTTTTGAATATGCAAAAAACACCCAAACGGGTGTTTTATTTTGTACGCGGAGAGACAGGGATTCGAACCCTGGGTACCTTGCGGTACACAGACTTTCCAGGTCTGCCGATTAAACCACTCTCGCACCTCTCCATTCTTTATATATATTAGTAATTCGTGGATTTGATGACCCAAAAATACTCAAATATTTAATTATCGATTCTTCCTTATACAAATTTATCTGGTTTTCTTTTTTGTTAATATGCGGTTCTATGGCGAACTTACGAAAAATATCCGAAACCGAATGTATAATATTTTTTGAAAAACTAACAAAACAAAAACCGATATTTTTATAAGTAACCCCGCCAACTATATGGTGATGAACATACAAACAACCATCCGTATCGACAAGACCTCTCACAAATAGTTTTTCATACTTGTCATTTCTCCGTATCCAATCTGGAATATCAAAATTTTTTTTAATTTTATTACCTCTCACTGCGCCCTTCTTGACCAAAAAATCCACCAATGACATGCTTGTTGATATCAACTGCAAAGCCCTTTCACCTCTTTTTCTAAACACTATATCTAAGCCAAAGAGCTTATTTATCATTTTTTCTATATACAAAGCATATTCCGCATCCTTATCGGCATTTAAAGTAATAATCATCTGCCAAGGATTACCGATTCCTCCATCGCCAAACTCCGCTCCCATTAATTCAGCTAAACGGGCCGATTCTCGAGGGAGCTTAATAAGCTTCCGATGACTCTTTTTCGGATATTTTAGAAGAACCTTATCCATTTTCGTTTATTGTAATTTCTTTTCAACAACCGTCTTCATGCCCTCGATATTATCGCCATTAGAATCGACATAATCCTCGTATGGCCGGGCGCCCAGAATCATCTCATCACCGATAAAGATTGTCGGTGCGCCTTGAACATTATATGTTTCGGCTTCGGCGCTTAGCCCCTCTATTTTTGCGGATTTCTCGTTATTAGTCAAGCAAGCAGTAAAAGTATTCTGATCTAAACCGATTTCAGTCGCATAGGCGCCGAATTCGGCTTCATTTACATTACTATTTTTTGCCTTGGCAAATAAAAGCGCTCTCATCGCGGTCCATTTTCCCTGATCGCCGGCGCATTCAATAGCCAAAGCACTTTCGGCCGCTAAATTATTTTTCTTCGCCACAAAGGGGCGCACAATGATCGCCAATTTATCCGGAAAATCAACATTAAGTTTATCAAGCGTATCGGCCAGTTGCGCGCTATAAAGGCTGGAATTATCTTCGTAAACAAAGATTTTGAGCGCTGCGTTTTTATCGCCAAAGATCATATCGTCCTTTTTAAACGCCGGCACCTTTGAGGTGCTATAACTTTGTGCCTGGGCGGAACCACCCGCTAAATTTTCCAATTTATTAGCATCGGAGTTAAGGCTGACATGCTTAGGACGGAGAAAAATTATCAGTAAAATAATAACTAACAAAATAATCAGCGCGGGGATGATAAATTTTTTAAATTTTTTCATATTATTTTATTTCTATTTTAATTTTTTTTATTTTTCCAAAACGCCAATCACTTTAAATAATTTCCCCTCCTCAAGACGCGGTGCGATAAATTGCGCGCCAACCGGCATCAAATTTCCCTCCTCGGTTTTAACCAAACCAGCCGGAATAGACATCGCCGGAAGCCCGGCGAGCGAAGCCCCAGTCACAAAAATATCTTCCATATACATCGCTAAAGGATCATTAACCTGCTCGCCGATTTTAAAGGCGGGGTGCGGTGAGGTTGGCGTCAATAAGATATCAACTTCCGAAAATACTTTGGTAAAATCATTAATAATCAAAGTGCGCACGGCCTGTGCTTTTTTATAATAAGCATCATAATAGCCGGCACTCAGCGCGTAAGTCCCGAGCAGAATCCGGCGCTTCACTTCCGGCCCGAAGCCGAAGCCGCGATTCGTTTTATAAAATTCCTGTAAATTGGCCGTTTCATTTTTGGCGAGCCCCCAGCCGATACCGTCAAAGCGCGCCAAATTAGAACTAATTTCCGACGGCGTAATTAAATAATAAACCGGGATACCGTATTCAGTATAAGGCAGGCTCACGATTTTTAATTCCGCTCCGGCCGCTTTTAATTTCGCGCTCATTTCTTCGAGGCGCAGAGCGATGCCGGGATTAAGTTCAGACAAATAATATTCTTTCGGTAAACCGATTTTTATTCCTTTGAGCGCTTGACCCTCTTTCCCGCTCTTCGCATCGGTTATTTCTTTTTCATAAGCCATAATCGCTTCCGGCGCGCTCGTCGCGTCGCGATCATCCCGACCGGCGATTGTCTTTAAAATTAAAGCCGCGTCATAGGCCGATTTAGCGAGGGGCCCAATCACATCAGTCGAAGAGGTCATAGAGAGCAATCCGAAGCGTGAAACGCGCCCATAGCTCGGTTTTAGGCCATATAAGCCACAGAAACTGGCGGGCTGTCTAATTGAGCCGCCTGTGTCCGTGCCAAGAGCAAAAATACACATATTGGCTGCCACGGCCGCTGCCGAGCCACCCGAAGAACCGCCCGGAACCCGGGTCAAATCAAGCGGGTTTTTCGTGACTCCGTAAGCGGAGTTTTCCGTCGAAGCGCCGTGGGCGAATTCGTCCAAATTTGTTTTTCCGAGCAAGACCGCGCCGGCCTCTTTTAATTTTTTTATAACCGTCGCGTCATAGGGCGCAATATAATTTTCTAAAATCTTGGAAGCGGCTGTTGTCCGGATTCCCTTGGTCATGATGATGTCTTTACATAAATACGGAATACCGAGCAAGTCGCCATCTTCCCCGTCTTTAATTCTTTTATCCGCCGCCCGCGCTTCGCTCCGGGCTTCGCTCTCGCAAATCGTCAAAACGGCATTTAATTCCGGATTAAGTTTATTTATAACCGCGAGACAGGCGTCCGTTAGTTCTAAAGACGTAATTTCGCCGGCGTCTAATTTCGCGCGCGCTTCTTTAATTGTAAGTTCATTTAAAATCATAAAACTCTTTTTACCTTTACTTGTCCGTTTTCAAGCTCGCCTTGCGCGAGGGCGGCGGCAACTTCTTCCCTATCCCAATCTTTAACGTCATCGCTGCGCATCACATCGCTCAGTCCGCTCACCTGCGCCGTCGGCTCAATATTTTTCGTGTTTACTTTATTTAATTTTTCAATATATTGCAAAATTGATCCGAGCTGTTCGCCGAATTTCGTTTCTTCCGTCGCGCTCAACTTTAAACGGGAGAGCTCGGCGATATGTTTGATGTCTGCCTGATTTATGGACATATATTATTGAATCAATTTCAAAAAATCTTCTTCGTTTAATATTTTAACCCCTAACTTTTTCGCTTTATCATATTTCGAGCCCGGTTTTTCACCAACCACGACATAGCTCGTCTCGCGGCTCACATTTTCATTGACTTTGCCGCCCAATGCTTTAATTCTATCTTTCGCTTCGTCGCGTGTCAAACCGGCCATGGTACCGGTTAAAACAAAGCTGGAACCGGATAATTTGGCGTTTAGCTGAGAGTTGGCGCTTAGTTTGGCGAGACTTAAAGAAACCCCGCTGGCAGCAAATTTATTCAATAATTCTAAACTATGTTCATTACTCCAAAAGTTATGAATACTACTCGCGACAATCGGACCGACATCCTCTAAATTTTCCAAATCGGCCAAATCTAATTTTTGAAAAGCCTTAATTAACTCGGTAATCGAAATAATTTCAGTTTTCCCCTGCCCCGGAAGCAAGGATTTTAATTTTGCGGCGAGTAGCTGCGCTGTTTCCTCCCCGACATGCCTAATTCCTAAACCATAAATAAATTTGGCGAGATCAAGCGTTTGGCGCGCCCCAATCATCGCGATTACATTATCGGCCTTCTTTTCGGCAAATCTATCTAAGCTTAATAAATCGGATTTTTTAATACTATACAAGTCGGCCGCATCCTTAATTAAGCCTTCAGTTAAAAATTGCTCGATTAATTTCGGGCCCAAGCCCTCGAGGTCAGCGGCCCCTTTAGAAACGAAATGGATTATCTGGCGTAAATTTACGGCGTAGCATTTTTTGTTTTTACAACGATAGGCAACTTCATCACCCGTACGCTCAACTTTCCCGCCGCACATCGGACAAACTGCGGGCGGACTAATTTTCTTTTCCTTGCCCGTCCGTAAATTTTTCAAAACTGAAATTACTTTCGGAATCACATCGCCGGAACGCTCGATAATAACGGTATCGCCTAAACGTAGATCCAAGCGCTTAATTTCATCAAAATTATGCAGCGTGGAACGACCGATAGTCGCTCCCCCGACTTTAACCGGTTCAAGCACGGCGGTCGGCGTTAAGGCTCCGGTGCGCCCTACTTGCCAGACAATATCGTTTACTTTAGTCGTCGCTTGTTCCGCGGAAAATTTATAAGCCTGCATATAGCGCGGCGCCTTGCCGACGATGCCGAGCGTATTCCACATTTTTAAATCATTAATTTTAACGACCGTGCCGTCAATATCAAAAGGCAGCGCGGCTCGTTTTTTCTCGACGTCCCGATAGAAAGAAAAAACTTCATCTAAATTTCGACAAATCCGATTTTGAGCTAAAGTTTTAAGGCCAAGTAAGCGCGCGAGCGCATCGGCTTGATCACGGCGGCTAATAATTTCCCCACGTTCATAGGGGCGCCCGCCCGCCGTATCAAATAATAATAAATCATAGGCATAAAAGTCCAACTTTCTTTCCGCGGTTATTTTGGCATTTAATTGCCGAATAGAGCCGGCCACGCCGTTGCGGGCGTTCGCGAGTTCCGCCTTCCCTTCACGCACGTATTTTTTATTTAAGTCCGCCAAAACCTTTTTACTCATAATGGCTTCCCCGCGCAACTCGATCGTACCAGCAATTACTAAATTTAATATCTGCTTAGTTGCAGTACCTGGTAAACCAAGTGCACTCAATTCTTTTTCGCTTGGCACTCTAAGCTTAAGCGGAATACTGTTTATCGTTCGAATATTGCCGGTCACGTCTTCCCCGACTTTGCCGTCACCGCGCGTCGCCCCGGCAACGAGCATTCCCTTTTCATAACGTAAATTAATCGCCAGGCCGTCGAGCTTTAATTCGCAATAGTAATCCGCTCGCAAGCTTCGCTTCAAATAATTATTATTTCTCTCTTCCCAAGCCGACATATCATCTTCAGTAAAAGCATCGAATAAAGAAATCATGGGTTGCGAGTGGACCGCTTTTTTAAATTTAGATAAAGCCAGACCCGCTACGCGCTGCGTCGGCGAATCAGACGTAATCAAATCCGGAAACTCATTCTCAATCCGATAAAGCTCCATCTTTAAACTATCGAGCGCCGCCGGAGAAATACTTTCTTTGTCGAGGACGCTAAAATTATAGCGGTGAATATCTATTTCCGCCTTCAATTTATCCAAACGAATTTTTGCCTCCGCTTTAGTCATACTTATCGCCCTTAGCGTTAATTATTTAAGAGAATACTTCTCTATTATAACATAAAAGCCCCGCTCCGTCAGGCGACAGAGGCAAGGCTTTTAAACTCAGAAAAAATGCTTATTTAGTGGTGTCGGCCGGAGCAGTTGTGTCCGTGGCCGCTTTATTAGCACCAGTCGCTTGGTTGATGAAGGTAACAACATCATTAACCGTCTTCGTGTTTTGGGCGCTCGCAGTTTGCAATTGAACTAAAGCATTACCAGCGTTATTTAGACGAGCATTAAATTGCCAAAAAAGCATAATTAATCCACCCGCGATAACACCGACAATTAGAGGAAATAAAAATTCTCTTCTCATAATGTTTTTATTATTATTTATTTTATTATTTAGTAGGCGTGGCATTGGCGGCAGAGTTAAAAAAATTAACGATGGCAGTTAGTTTCGTCGAGTCATCGACAATACTGGTTTGAACAGCCGTGATTTTCGCGTCCATGCGATTTAATGAAATGTAAAAGTAAACGAACAAAGCCGCTACCAACAAAACAATGATGCTTGTGATCAGCGGACCGACGAATGATTTTTTCATATTTTATAAAATTTACGTTTAATATTATTAATTATAACAAATATCAAAATCGGGGTCAATGATTTTTTCCAGAAATTTAAATCGAACCAGTACATTGCCTCTCTATATTGACATTTATTAAAAAAAGTGCTATAATGATATCATCGTTAATTTAGCCTAAATTGGCTATCAAAAAGACCTTTAAAAATTAGAAACAAAAAAAACAAACATAACCGTGAAAACTTTAATTTTATTACTTCTGTTGGCAGTAGCTCTTGCTTCATGCCAGTCCTGCGACAAGGACAAAACTCTTCCCGGCGTTGTAACCTCTCCAGTTTCTTCTATAACTAATAACTCAGTTATTAGTGGTGGAAGAGTGACGGATGACGGTAACGCTAAAATTATTGCTTGCGGTCTTGTTTATGGCTCAAGCTCAAATATAACAATTAACGGTCCTAAGACATCTGAAATAGTAGCAATTACTTTCAGCAGCCAAATCACAAGTTTGGAAGCCGGTAAAACCTACTGCGTCAGGGCCTATGCTACCAACGAAGTTGGTACAAGTTACGGAGAAGCTATCTCTTTTCAGACCAGCGGTGCTACTACTAACGCCAGCACCCTCGACGCAACTAACATCGAGTTTGGCAACGCTACCCTCAACGGCAGCGTAACAACTGATAACGGTCAGACTGAAATCTCATTTATCTACGGAGAAAATGAGAATAATCTTGACCGAATCATCAGCGTGAACCCGACTAAAGGCGTAATTACTTACAGCGCAAGCGCCGTTATTTCCGGCCTGAATAAGAGTACCGTATACTATTTCGCCATCAAGGCGGTTAATAATTACGGAACAAGTATCGGCGGAACCAAAAGTTTTAAGACTTTTGAAGGAAGCGCCAGCGATATTGACGGGAATGTTTATAAGACCGTTAAAATTGGCAACCAAGTCTGGATGACGGAGAACCTTAGAGTCAATCATTACAACGACGGTACTGAAATACCAAATGTTACCGACGGTAATACCTGGGCTACACTCACGAGTGGAGCTTGGTGCGACTACAAGAATGATCCGGCTAACGGAAAAGTATACGGCCACCTATACAACTGGTTTACCGTCGATACTAAAAAATTAGCTCCTCAAGGATATCACGTACCAAGTTATGAAGAGTTAGTCGCCTTAGCTGACTTTGTTATACAGCCCACTGGCGGCGGAAAACTCCGGGAAATTGGAACAGCTCATTGGCCAAGTCCAAATGCGGACGCAACCAATGAAACTGGATTTACCGCTTTGCCGAATGGACAAAGGAGTAGCGATGAGCATAACGGTGGTATTGGTAATTTTAGCTACTTAAACGAGCTCGCAACCTTTTGGTCAGCAACAAAACTCGGAGATCCTCTTATCGGTATGTTAAATAATTTCTATCCCGAGGCACTCACGTTTGGGACAATTTTTTCCCAATACGGTAATGGCGTTCGTCTTATAAAAGACTAAGCCCTCATGCATTCTTCCCAAAGCCTTCTATACTCTTGAAGGCTTTTTTTATATTAATAAGCAAAAAAACCTCTTATAAACATAAGAGGTTTTTGTATTTCGGTTATTATTTGATTTTAAGGCATGTAGGTGCAACCAGTTGCAAGTTCATGTTGATATGAACTTGTGGAACTTAACATATTACATCCCAAATGAACATACGCGTCCGGAATACATACAACCGGAGAAGCTTCAAGATTCTGACAAGTCGGCGATGAATTTGAAACCTGCGAATGAAGGCAGGTAAAGCCTGTCTGACAACCTAGACCCGCCCCATTCCCCGGGGGGGTGGCGCAAGCTACGGTGCGAGTGCAGCCACCGGTCGGAATGTAAGTCTGAGAGGAAGCCGCCGACGTCTGGACGCAAGTATAGGTAACCCGGCCACTCGGGTGGCAGACCATCGAATAATACACATAAGAACCGGAGCAATTATTGGTATTATAAAAGGTACTACCACTATAACAAGTATAACCAGTGTCGCAACCGCTAACTGTTCCGCAATTACAAGCCTGACTTAAAACCGGGCTACCACCCGTACAAGTCGCCGGCGTAGAACTGACAACAATTCTTGTTTGTGTGCCTAAATAACATTCGCTCCAGCCAGAGTAAACAAATGAAGTACAGGTAGTACAGGCTCCGCAATCAGACGGGCAATTTGTACAATTTTCATTATTATCAGCTACATTGCAAACGCCTCCTCCAAAAATACCTTGAGCGCCGTCGCCGCAACACCAGATATCAACTCCATTTGTACTCGTCGCAAATTTACGAACGCTTAACCACTCTTGGCTAGTCTTGTTTGGAAGAAATAAATTCTTGCCGGAATGATTATCTATTTTACAATTATCACCATAGCTACTAATAACATCTGACTTTGTTTGACCACTCGGGATAGAGTAAGAATCCAACCATGCACCTCCCCAAGAAAAGACAAGCACCGGCAAAACGATAGCGCTTATGACAATAATTAATATACTTATTAAATAGGATTTTTTAAAAAAGTTTTTCATGAAATTAGTATTCTTTCAAAATATCACTTTCTTTTTTAATTATTTTATAACTTGTGATATTTCCATCCTTATCTCTCGCTAAAACCTGGATATTATCCACCGAACTCGTATTAATTGAAAAGTTATCCTTTTCTTTCGGTGTCATGAATTCAAGCTCAATCGGCTTAGGCATATTTACAGTCGCTGATGGGACTGTCATTTCAGTAGGATTTTCAATCAGATTCACGTAGCCGGCGGGTGGCGTTTGACGATTACTGAAAAATTTGTAAAAAATAAAAATAGCAAGCAGCAAAAAAAGCGCTATAATTACTAAAACCATTAAGCGCCCTTTTTTCATGTTATTTAAGCTTATTTTTTAGTTCCAGTTTTTTGATTCTAGCTTCGAGAGTATCTATTTCCTTCTGCTGGGCTTTTACCGCTTCAATCAGAGGTGCAACTAAGTTACCATACTGAACGCCCTTTGCGCCTTCAGTCCCACTAACTAATTCGGGATAAACTTTCTCTACTTCCTGAGCGACTAAACCGAGACTTGCAGCGCCGTCCGCCTTCCAATTAAAGGAAACCCCGCGCAGTTTCATGATTTTATCCAAGGAATTATCCAAGGTTTTAATATTTTTCTTTAAATTACGATCGGAAGAATAAGTATAAGAAGTGGCCAGTACATTGCCGACGACCTCTAATTTACTGACCGGCGTCGTTGTGCCGATACCGACGTTAGCGCCCTTGACGTTTAATTGTCGATTGCCATAAAAATAAGTTCCGGTTGTTAAATTAAGCGCGGATATAACCTCGTCGGCGATCATGCTATACACGCCCATTTCCCCCTGATTATAGCCGTCCTGCATAATAATATCATTAGAGGTAAAGCCATAGGGGGCCGAAACGGCAGTACTTGCATATACGCTGCCAATGACCTGCAAGGCAGCCCCTGGATTCGTCGTCCCAATCCCAACTTTACCCAGCGATGTAATTGTCACTTTGTCCGTTCCGCCGGTCTGTATTTTTAAAGTATCATTCACTCCATCCGCATTAATAATTGAGTAGCCGCCGGTATTGGAAAGCAAACTTAAAGTAGCGCTACCCGAGGTAGTCGGAGCAATATATAAAACGGCACCGCCCGCTTTATTAAGCGTTACGTCATTGCTAAGCAAAGTAGTACCGGCGACATTCAAGTTATAGCTTCCCGTGGCAGTTGTGCCGATACCGACGTTGGAGCCAAAATAAGCTTTACCATCTAAACCGATAGCCGCGCCGATAGCACCGTTATTTGTAAAGACGATTTGATGAGTATTAAGAAAGGGCGCACCGCCATTGGTGCTATAAGCATAGCCCATACCATATTGCGCACCAAAATTATCATTAGCTGTGCTCATCGGATATGCTTCGGATATTGACCAAATGCCCTGAACCTCAGCCGCATTATAAGTTCCATAGCTGCCTAATCTTGATGTTTTGACGGCACCCAAAACGTCAAGCGCCACGGCTGGGTTTGTCGTACCTATCCCGACTTTACCATTCACGATCAAATTAGAAATATTACCATCAATAAAAGATCCGATTTCTACGGCCGGCCAACCAGCGTCAACATTAATTTTTAAACTTGTATCTCCTCCTCCAGGACTCAAGGCGCCATAATTATCACCGGAAACATAGGTAGTCAAATTTAAAGAATGAAAGCTCGCAGAGCTGCCGCCAGTCACTGCCGCGGAAAAATTTGCCATCCCAGCAACATTTAATTTATAGGTGCCAGGGAGTGTTGTGCCAATACCTACGCCAGTGCCATTATCAAAAATAGAACTAATGGTTAAACCCGTAGAGCTTGCCCATTTTGTAACATAATTAGTTGTGCCAGTACCGGTAACTGTGCCGCTGCCACCAGCCGGAAGAATAAGACAGCCTTCAGCATTTCCGGAAGCGTCAATACCCGCAGGATAATAGCCTGCCCCGCAATTAGTACCGTTAGCAGCCAAGGCGGTGGCTGTGCCTGACCGCAAACTGGCCGCCGTACCGGTTAACCCGGTACCGGCTCCGCTAAAAGATGAACCGGTTATCGTACTGGAGACATTTAAAGTTCCTAAAATATAACTATTGCCGTTTACATATAATCTATAGGCGCCCGGAGTTGTAGTGCCGATACCGACATTACCGGCGCCGGCGTCACCGTTATAAATAACGCCGTTTTTAGTCCCTTCCCAGAGATTACTGGCCGCAATTAAGGTCTTAACGTACCCTGTATTAGTCAGGGCGTAATCATCGGTGCCTAAATATGTACTTGTATAATTATGACCTGTCGCGCTTGAACCGACCGGAGCATAGGCACCAACATTAGCGATTGAAAAACTATCATTCGGAGCACCGGTGCCACCGATACCGACATTGCCGGCAGTCGGTTGCAAGAGGACATAACTCGTAGTTCTGGTGGCATTACTTGTTCCCTGCAAAGTTAGGTTTCCGCTCGCCACATCAGAACCATTTATAGTCGCATTATCAGAAGTAAAAGTTAAAGAAGTCGGTCCGCCCCAATTAAAGGCGGCGCCGGTAGTAAGCGTAGTGAGTGATGAAGCGGTCAAAGATGTTTGCCCAGTTAAAGTCAGGGCGGTCGCCGTAAATAAAGCGCGCTGAACTCCGCCTAAAGTTAAGCCAATTTGACTTGCGGCCGGATGATACATGCCGGTTGTCAGGTCTCCGGTCCAAGCGAAGGAAGGTGTAGAAATAAGGTCAGCCGCTTGGCCTAAAAATTGAGTATCAGAACTAACTGAACTGGTAAATTTAGCAGGGCCGGAAACATTTAGGCGATATGCACCGGGAACGGATGTCCCAACACCGACATTGCCGGTAGAATCAACATAAACACCCTCATTACCACCGTCTCCCGATAACCAATGAGTACTTAATTGAATATTTTGGGTTGCAATATGAGAACCTAAATCATCACCTCCGGTAGATGTTCCGCAGTCAACTCCTTTTGCCGAGACGATACCGGTCGCATCAACATATAAACAGCGATTACCGGTACCGGCGAGCGTTGAATTGGTTATTTGGCCGTTAAAATAACTTGTACCGACGACCGCTAATTTCGCTAAGGGCGAAGTGGTGCCAATGCCGACATTGCCCGCGCCGGCGTCGCCATTATAAATAATACCATTATTGATGCCACTCCAGAGAAGCGAAGTGCAAGTTTCCGCATTGCCGGAAGCATCAATCCCGAGGGGGTAATTACCCGTCGTACAATTGTTCCCATTACCGGCAAGGGTGCTGGCCGAACCGGCCGTCGATGCCGAAGAGGCAGTCAAGGCATAGCTCGAAGTTGAGGCATTTCCGGTATAGGTAGTAGCGTTGATTGAACCGCCCACACCGGCCGTCCAAGTTACTTTATCGGCATTCGCGGCAAAATTTATTTTATACCCGCTGCCGATTCCTAAGCCGGTAACAAAGTTTGGCGTAGCCGCAAGAGCGTTTTGCGAAAAAGCAAAAACAACCAGTAGGAATAAAATCGAAGCTGGAATAAGCAGGAATTTTTTATTATTCATATTATTATTCCTCATCGCCCTAAATTCATAAAATAATCAAAGGCGAAGAAGGACTATTTAACAATCATCGTGCCCGTGTTTCCGCGAAAGCCCGGAATATCATCACGGAAAGAATAGGATCCGGCGGCAGGAGCGGTAAATTCTATAAGCTTGGTTTCACCACTTAAAATCATCATTGTCAGGCCCATTAAAGATGCGTTCGGAAAAATAAAAACATGAGTATTATTATCAACCGAACTGACGGCCAAGGATATCTTCTGACCGGCCGAAACGGTAAATTCTTTTGGGCTAAATCCTTCCGCAGAAACCGAAAGTTTTATGGCGCTCGTCGGAACATTACTCGTTTCGACAACCACCTGCTGGGGGGCATCGGCAGACCCGGGCAGTTCACCTAAAGTAGCGGGTATAACCGGAACTATCGTGCTGACATCAACTCCTTCAAGAGAGGCCGTCTTTGTTTCCGCTACCGGAGAAGTAGTAGCTTTACTCTCGCCGGCCGTATTTGATTGCGTTACGACGCCGGACGGTTTAAGCCAGTTTTTATTACTTAAAAAAGCGAATAAAATTACTACTAAAATAATCACTAAAACAGCGATTAAAATAGTTAATTTTTTATTATTCATAAGCTTAATATTCCCGCAAAAAAGAAGAAAAAGGAATAAATATTGATTATTAAAATTATATCATTTTTGATAATAGAAATCAAATAAAACTTCATTTAAAAAGGGGGAATAAAAACTGTCCGTTTGCGCCGGAAAGTCGACGCGCAAAAAATAATTATTTTCTACCGTCGCCTTAAAAGTTTGGTTCAAATTTTGTCCGCTCGGCAGCTCTTGCCAAAAATTATTGTCCGTCGAGAATGAAAGCTTCCCTTCCGAACAAGGATTATCGGGAGAACCTAACTTGCTGGCGGCCAATTTTTTAATAGTTATCCCCGGTTCGGCAATAATGGCATTATAAATTAACTCACCCGGCATTCTACTCTCAAAACCACGATCAGTAAAAACCCGGTTCGTCTCCATATTGTCCTGCCTAATCGTGGCCAGCAAGACGAACTTATCGGCCGCTGCCGCGACAAGGCGGAAAGAGGCCGATTCCCCGGAATTACTAAAGATATTTTGATAATCAGCTTCACCACTAATTTTACCATCACTATTTTGCCAAAGTTTAATGAGCCGCGGACGACCCAAGCTCGAGCTATAGATATACCAATTAACAACCCGTCCATTAGTGGCTTTGATAATTTCCGGCCTAAAACCGGTCGCCATTACCCGAAAATCAAAAAAAGTACTGATATCCGTTACCGTAGCAGCCTGAAAACGATAGGCCTCACCGCGATAAGCGCCATAAATTACTAAATAATCAGTATCGGAACCGCCGAAGCCAAACTGCCCCAAATAAGGAGAACTAATTTTTTCGGTCTGGTCGCCGAAAATAAGCGGACTAAATTTATTGCCATCAAAAATGTAGACCCTCCCTTGATAAGCGTCGCCCTCTTTTAGAGTTAGTCCAAGCAACCAGCGGGTGTCAAGCGCGCCAATCGTTAAAGCGACCACGTCGGCGGCCTTAATTTCACCGGGCAAAGCGAGAGGCTTCCCCTGATAACTTAAATGCTTCCCCGTTTGTTCTAAACAATTTCCGCCGAGACAGCGCCGGTCAGAAATAACGAGAGGCTCTAAAAAATCACTTATTTTATTTTGAGCTAATGAATTACTTTTAGCTAACTCCGCTTCATTTTTTAAACTTTGACCGGAAGATTCTTCTTCCCAGGTATAGCGCGGCGGAAAATAAACGGCCGCCGCCAAATCATCGCGATAAAGCGTGCTCGCCGCTGAATTTAGTAAATAATCACTCGCGAAACTATCAAAAAACGAACTGAATATCTGCGGCTTATCATCCACAATAATCTCGGAACTTAAGCACGGAACGCCTCCGTCGAGATTATCCTGCTCAGATAAGCGGGTTTGGGACTGCTCTCGGCTTAAGATCCGTTCAGTCATCGAGCCGGAATTCGAACCTTGATTAGCGGCCGCAAAATAAGTCCGGCAGCAAAATATAGTCAAATAATAAACAGCAATTAAAAAAAGACTAAAAATAATTAAATAGCCTAAATTTAAAAAATATTTATTTTTAACAGTTTTTCGCATAGCCCGCTTTATAGCGCTTAGACTCACTTTATGAAAATGCCCCGCTATAGAGCGGGGCATTTTATAAAAACCGAGATTATTGAACAATCATTGTACCGACTTCACCACGAGCGGCATGTCCAGGAATATCACAGCGGAAAGTATAGGTTCCCTTTTTCGGGGCGTTCCAGGACTTAACGCGTGTTTCTCCACCGGCAACGCCAAGCGCAGTCGCAGTCAAAGCGGTGTCATCAGGCAAGAAAACGTGAGTAAAGCTATCAGTTGAAGTTAAAACAAAGTTAACCAATTGACCTTCCTTAACCGTAAAGGTGTTCGGCACAAAACCAGCACCGCTCACTGATAATTTAACGGTATTAGCACCGGTCGGAACTTGGCTCGCAGAAATTGGAGCTGATTCTTTAGGGGCATCGGCTGAGGACGGCATAACATTCAATTTAACCGGCGTGCCTTCCGGGGTCACAACTTTATTCTCCTTTGTAACTAAGCTGGTTCCAGTCGCAACTGAAACGGACGAGGCGATAATTTCCGGAGTAGCCGTCGCCGTTGAAACGACATCCTTCGAAGGAGCGATTTCTTCAGGCGAAGTTGTCGCGTTGCTCGCTTCCTGAGTAGGAGTAGTTATCCCCCCAGTCGGCAATTGGATTTTCTTGCTTTGGCTAATCGCGACAATAATGATAATCACCACCACCGCAATAACTCCAAGCAAAATAAACACTTTTTTCTTGTTTGTTTGCATAGATTTAAACAATTTATATTTTAATTAATTTAACGGCTTGACGTATAATCGTACTTTACTTTTAAATTCAATCTCTGCTGTAAAAGATTCGCCTGCTTAAGTTTGCCCTGGGCGATTAACTTATAGGTTTCACCAAATTGCACAAAATTATCGGCATTGACCTCCGGTTTCCAGCCCTGGCCGACGATACTCCGCCAAGCCTGATAATCACCCGCCATAATAGCGGCATCAATCTCACTGATTTTAGTCGTCAATACTTGAAAATCTTGCTTTAAATTTAATTGCTTTTTGATTAGATTCGCCTCTTCGACTTTACCTTGCTGCAAAAGACGATAAACTTCTGTAAATTGAGAAAAATTGTCGCTCGTAATCTTTGCCTTGAGACTTTTATCGGTAACAAGACTGCTCCAGGTAGCGTAATCATTATTCATAATCGCCTCCTCAATCGCCACATTCTTTTCTTGAATGATGGCATCGCGAGCCGCATTAGCCTCGACCATCGCTTTAACAAAGAGCGGGGTGAGGGCAGCCAAACAAAGAAGAATAAATCCGATGGCTGAAAAAATTAATAATTTTTTGTGGTCGTGGAGATAGTTTTTAAATCTCTGCGTCATAGATTTTTTTTAAATTAATTTTTGCGAAGTTATATAAAATTTAATATATACTAATTATAGCATTTCGCCTTTTGATTGGCAACAAGTTTAAGCAAGCCCGCTTGGTTCACCACCGTTTTTAGCGAAGCTGGTTCTTCTGATAATTATAGTCAAAAGACTGGTTAAAACTCGTAATTATCTTCCGGTCGTCAGTTACCAGAGCCGACTCATCGTTATTGTAGGCGCCGGCCCGGCTCCAATTATTCGTTCCGAAAAAAATCTTTTGATTATCCACAATCAGCAGATGGTAATGCAGGAAGGGATCGAGACTCTCTACCGAGCTGGAAGCTAAAGCACTTGCCTCGTCGCCACGCGGCGCGTCACTTATAATCTCTAAATTATTTAATTGATATTTCTGCTTGGCGGCTATTAGATTCTGAAAAACCGAGCTTTTATTATATAAATTACGATTATCGGTAATTATTGTCACTTTTACCCCGGCGCGGGCGCGGGTGATTATTTCGTTCGCCAAACCAGAATCGGTAAAATCCCAAATCATAATTCTGATTTCCTGTTTGGCGCTATGCAATAATGTATAAATTCGATTGCTTAGACTATTACCCGGTACGCCTGGACCAAACCAAACTTCATAATTAGAGCCGCCGGCCGTCATGCTTAAATCCCAGGGATTATATTTTTTATCGCTGAGTTTTTTCGGTCCCGATTCCCCCTTAGCTAAGCGCTCAAACTCTCGCCCAAAACTCTTGATAAATTCGGCGTTACTCGTAATCAAGATAAAGCTGGGGTCATACTTTTCTTGAAGTTCAGTCCAATTATAGGAACCAAAAATTAATTTCTGGTTAGCTTCCCCACGATCGATGAGCGCAAATTTATGATGCATCAAAATGGTCTTGCCACTCTTCTCTTCCCCCAAGTCTAAGCGCTTAATGTTCGCCGGCATATCGGGCAGAGCTTCGTCATGCACTTCCTTTTTTCGAAAATCAAGAACCAGGGTAACCTTAACGCCACGCTTGGCAGCCGCATAAATCGCGTCTCTGATGCGCGGCGACTTTAAAGAGTAGACCGCAATCTCCAACGATTTTTGCGCCTGATTTATTTCCGCCTCAATCCGATCGGAAAAAACTGTTGTGCCAAGTTCGTCATTAAACAGAAGATCAGCAGAAACCGGTTCATTAGATTGGATAATACGCGCCGGTTTATTATTGGTCGCTAAATAATTAGTCACCGGCTCGGACCAGCGCCGGGTCAGCTGGGCGACGAAAAATAAAAGTCCTAAAACCAGAAAGACGAGCAGTGTAATCCGAACTGATTTTTTCTTGATAATTTTTCTAAGTGTTTTTTTAAATTTCATAGTGTTCGCTAAAAGTATCTTTCCCGCTATCTTCCGTCGCGAAGAAAACGACAATACTGGTCGGCAAATTAACTCGCAGCAAGTTCAAAAGCGCGTCGCAGTCGGCGTCATGCAAATCCGCCCAATAATTATCCACCGCGACGAAATAGGGGCGATTAGCCAAACAGTAAGCGACTTGCAATAATAGATTATTCTTCGGACTCTTGGTAAATTTATGCGCCTTAAGGCGCCAATCTTCTTTTTCAAAAAATATTTCTTTCAATTCCGGGTGGCCGTTAACTAAAGCCGAGATGCTGGCAAAATCTTCTTGGCTAATACGACTTTTCTCCCGGCCAGCGACTACCTCGAGCAAGGTGCGTTCGCTTTTAAATTTAGGGTCAATAAAATAAAAGCTGGCATAGTGCTGAAAAAAATCATTATAAAAATATCGTTTGTCACGCGCTTTAATAATCCAGGCCCGTCGTCCGTATTCCCCGCGTCCGCAGAAAAGAGTGGCGAGCGTGCTTTTACCGCTCCGCCGGGCGCCGCTTATTAAATACTGCTTCCCGACCTTAAAAATAAATCGTAAATTTTTATAATAAGGCGATTTCTTAAATAATTTTACTTTCGCGGACTTAAAAATCAATTCTTTAAAGCGCGGTTTCAGGTCACGGCCGATTTCCGGTGCCGTATTTTTCGGAACCGACAAAGAAAGGCCGAAGGTAAACGGTACGGAATAGAGACCGATACGCAAACTTTCATAAAGCAGGCGGGAAAAATAAACCGTGAAAATAACTAAAGCAAATTTATCGTTCGAATCCGTCGTGGCGATAAAGTTAGAAATCTGCTGGTCATAAACGCTAAAAATCCAACCGAAAAAGATAATCAAAATAAAGACAACGCTGGCGCCGAAGCGCAGCCAAATATCGCGGCGCACCCGGAAATACGAATCAAGATCGACGAGATTATTAAAATCATTTAGCGTGGCCCGCTCACGATGGAAATATTTAGTAAATTGCCAATCCGATAAAGTAAAGTCAACCAATTTAATTATCTTGGAATAAAAAGTCGTTTCCCGCGAAACATAATAACGGGAAATGAAATAAGCGATGCCGGCAATAATTATATTGATAATGAGGCCCGCGACGTAAAAAATTATCAGATGAGTACTGAAAACAAAACATAAAAACAAAAGAATAAGCGAATATAATAGCCAGCGAAGCGATCCCGCCAGACTATTGGTGAATCCCATGGCGAGCAGCGGGAGATGATACGATATTTTAGCTAATAATAGCCCTTTACTGTCAAGGTTCGCCGCCGCCGCTTCAGAATTAAGAGAAAGCTTGAACCACTTTAAACGCAGATTATTAATTAATTTTATAACCAGCGTCCGTTCCAATTTGATCGCAAAATAAGAAGCAAATAAATAAATAAGAGCGCCAACGGCAATAAAAACGAAAACCCGGCTATTGCTCATGAGGCCATAAATTTGCCCGCCGTTCTTTAAATAACGATGGCTCAGCAAAATCAAAATAACTTCCAGTATTCCCTGCACCAGCAAAAAAACCAAGGCGCGGGTAATTAGTTTTTTATGGCGGCCAAAGAATCTAAAAAGAAAAGCAAAATCATCGCGCGTCGGCCAGAGCGGCGAATTCTCCATGCGCTCGCCACGGCGGCGGCGCATTAAACTAATTTTTTTTGAGTCGATTGACATGCTGGCTTGATAAGAAATGTTTATAAATCGAGACTAAGGGGATGCCTTTTAACTTTTCGTTAAGAAGGCGCCGGTTTTTAGGGGTATAGGTACCAAAAAAATAACGGGTTAAAATATGGAAGAAAGCTTCGGAAACCGCTCGGACTTCTTCGGACTTAGTCACTAACTTTTTTTGCTCGGCAATTTGCTTAAACTGTTCGTATAAATTATTGCGCTCTCTTTTCAAGGACTTAGTGATAAAATCCTTTTTCCTTTGCTCGTCATGCACGCGGTAATAATCAAATTGTGCACTCCAGCGCTTCAGCATCTGCTTTAGGAAGCCCGGCTCCAGCCCGATAGCACCCGCGTTAAAATTATAACCTAAAAAATTAAAAACATCGTTAGCGCGGCCCAGTCTGGTTTTCTTTTCATTAATTTTTAAACCCAGTTCTCCCGCCGCCATTACCAAATGCTCATATAAAGGCTGCAGCCGTTCCGCTTTTTGATCAAAAATAATTAAATCATCGCCGACGCGGCGATAAAAGTCGGCTCGTGGGCCCGAGTATTTATCAAAATCATCCAAATATAAATTATTAAATAGAGCGACGAGCGGGACGCCCTGAATGATACCCACTTCCCGGTTAACGACTTTGCCGTCCTTAATAATTTTATTGCCGATAAAGAGCTTTAAAAGTTTATAGACGTCACCCTCAAAATTCAGTTTCTCGATTTTTTTGAGCAGCAATACGGGGCTGATATAATTGGAGTAATCCGTTAAATCGGCGACCAGCGCAAAATCGCGATTATGATATTTTTTATAATGACGCACAACGCTGCGCGCGGCGAAATAACTTTGGTGCGAAGAACGATAGGAAAATAACCACTCGGAAAAATAAGCGTCGAAAAAGGGTTCAACTATTTGATAAATCGCCTGCGCTTTGACTCTTTCCTTGAGATTATAAATATAGATCTCCCGCATTTTCTGGGGATTGTTTTTTTTCGGAATCGTAAAAAGAACGGCCGGCGAAAGCTCTTTAAAGGCAATCATTTCGCGGCGCACTTCCTTAATTAATTTAGCGGGATCAACCTCTAAATCACCTTGTTTCAAACCGTCATAACCCGCATAGCGCCCGGCGCGGCCGTCTGCATCCATTTGCTCGGCCAATTTCAAATAAGCCTTTTCGAGATTATCACGGGAAATTATTTCTTTAAACATAAAAAAAATCAAATACCCTGGTCGCTACTTCTAAGCTGACCGAACCTTAACGGACGGCCATCATTTAAATGACAATGAGTCTTTCCCTTGATAAGGGAGAGATTTTCTTTTCGACTATTACATATCTAATATGTGATAGTCTTTTCGCACGGCCGTAAGGCTTTGCGATTTTTCGCGGACGTAAGTCTGCGTTTTTTCGGATTTAATTAATTCATAAAATGCCACCGGCACTAGCGGTTTTTTTATGGCATCAACCGATTAATTCTTAATGCCTCTTTCGAGTTTTAGAAGTAGTCGCCAGGATATTTAATTTTAAAATTACTAAAAACTGTTAACTATAAATATCCTGATAACTACTCCTAAGCTGGTCAAACCTTTACGGACGACCATCATTTAAATGACAATGAGTCCTCTTCTTGAGAAGGAGAGGATTTTCTTTCGCTATTGCATAGTTTACTATGCAGTAGTCTTATACGTGAAGCCGCAAGGCAACATGTATAATTCGGATTTAATTAATTCATGAGCGTCACCGGCATTAGCGGTTTTTTGCGGCGCCGACCGATTAATTCTTAATGCCTCTTACGAGTTTTAGAAGTAGTTGTCAGGATATTTAATTTTAAAAATACAGAGACTTTACGATCGCTCTAATTTATTATGTCATCTACCGATTAACGATAACTCCCGTTTGCGCTTGGTCATGCGCTCGCGTCGGCCAATTCTGCCAATCGTAGCGTTTGCCGATTAAACGATAAGAAATTTCCACCGCTTCGTTTGAGCGGAAAATTAATTTATTATTTTCAATAACATAATAGACATTAGCGAATTTACCCGACGGGGTAATAAATACTTGGACATTATCATTATTATAATCAACAACTTTATGCCAGAGCCAGAGGTCGCTGCCCTCGTCTTCAAGCGCAAAATTTATAATATATTCATATTCCCGCGTCTTGGCATTAAAACGCTGAATATCTGCCTTCCCGACATATTCCTCCTTAACGCCACCGGCGATTGAAGGCGCGAAAGTAGAATAATTAACATCATTAATATTATACAAAGGATCGATTGTCGTAGCGGTAATCTTAGTGACGGTCAAATTATTCAAGTTAGTAATATTTTTGGCACCAAAATTTACGTCACCCAGCATTGTGCCGCCGGTAAGCGGTAAATAATTACCGGTGGGCATTGAGCTGGTCGCAGCCGCAATTAATGTTTTCACAATTCCATAATTAGCAAGAGCATAGTCATCAGTACTCAAATATGTGCTCGCATAATTATGCCCGGTATTTAATGAGCCGGCCGGAGCGGTGCCCGCGTTGCCGATAGAGAAAATATCGTTAGGAGCGGTCGTACCGATACCAACTTTACCCGTGCCTCCCGGCATTAAAGCGAGGTTAACACCCGAAGCGGTAGTAATAGAGTTGGGACCGGTTCCGGAGAAGGCTAAATCAGCACCGGCACCAGAGAGAGTAATGCCGGTTGTCCCGGCTAAGGCTAAATTGGCGGCGCCATAAATATCACCACCGGCAATATTCAAACGATAGGCACCCGGCAGAGATGTCCCAATACCGACGTTCCCGGTAGCGTTAACAAAAACACCTTCATTACCGCCGTCTCCCGATAACCAATAATTACCAAGTAAAATATTTTGTGTGGCCGTATGGTCGCCTAAATTATCGCCACCAGTTGCCGTACCGCAATCTGTCGTTTTAGCGGAAACGTTTCCGGTCGCATCGACATATAAACAGCGATTGCCCACCCCGGATAAAGCGGTGGTAATTTGACCATTTAAATAACTGGTCCCGACGACAGCCAATTTATAAGCCGGTGTCGTTGTACCGATGCCGACGTTGCCCAAACTTTCACTAACATAAAATAATGAAGACCCGCTTCGATTATTAATATGGAAACCAACGTTTGTGGAATCATAACCGACGCTCATTCGTTCCAGACCGGATGAATTCAAAAATTTCAGCATTTTGTCATTGGACGTCGCGGAGTTAGATTGAATAGCTATTTGTCCACCGGTAACCGTTAATTTGCTGCCGGGTGTTGTCGTCCCAATCCCGACATTCCCTGCTCCGGCCGCACCGTTCCAAATATTACTGTTTAAAGTTCCACCCCAAAAATTTGTTCCTCCGGCGGGCAGCGAGCTCGTTGCGGCCGCAATCAAGGTTTGAACGATGCCATAGTTAGCAAGCGCATATACATCAGAACTTAAATAAGTGCTCGTATAATTATGGCCAGTTGCGCTGGACCCAGCCGGAGCCGAACCGGAGTTGCCGATAGAGAAAATATCGTTAGGAGCGGTGGTACCAATACCAACGTTGCCGGAAGTTCCTAATATAGTCATTCTTATATTTGCATAACCATCCGTAGAAAAATATATTGGCTTGGCAGCAACATCATTTGAAAAATATAAATCAGTAGCATTTAATCCGTATCCGAACCAACCTAATCTTATTCCAGAATTATTAAAAAATTCAGCATAAGGCGTTGCAGCTTTTAGTCCCAGCGTATGACCAACCCCTTGAATCATTGTAACAACACTGTTAGCGGAGCTGTAAACATGTAATGGATAAGCGGGGCTAGTGGTGCCAATTCCAACACTCCCGGCAGCATTTACAAAAACACCTTCATTGCCGCCATCGCCTGATAACCAATAATTACTTAATTGAATATTTTGCGTTGCAATATGAGAACCTAAATCATCGCCCCCGGTCGCCGTACCGCAATCCGTTGTTTTCGCGGACATATTGCCACTCGCATCAACATATAAACAGCGGTTGCCTACTCCGGATAAAGCGGTGGTAATTTGACCATTTAAATAACTGGTCCCGACGACAGCCAATTTATAAGCCGGTGTCGTTGTGCCGATACCGACGTTACCGAAAGAATTAATAAACTGGCGGGTAACGCCATTGCTTACAAAACTAAGTGTTTTATTTGTACCATCAAATAATACTTGTGCTTCTGTACCGCCTAAAGTACTTGACAAAGTGTTAACCTCAAGCGTTGTTCCATAATAAACCGAACCGCTTTCTGTTCTAAATTGGGCCGCTCTAATATTTCCGGCCACCTGTAACTTATCTATCGGAGCAGTTGTCCCGATTCCCACATTTCCCGCTCCGGCATCGCCATTCCAAATATTTACATTCTTAGTACCTCCCCAAAAATTTGTTCCTCCGGCGGGCAGCGAGCTCGTTGCGGCTGCGATTAAAGTATTAACGATTCCATAATTTGCCAGAGCGTAATTATCCGTACTTAAATATGTATTTGTAAAATTATGTCCGGTATTTGCCGACCCGGCCGGAGCCGAACCGGAGTTGCCAATGGAAAATCTATCGTTAGGAACGGTCGTCCCGATCCCAACATTGCCGGAAGCAATAATGCGCATAGCCTCTGTTCCCTGATTTACAAAAAATGCATGCTGGCCATTAACACCCGCTTGATATTCCATTACATTAAGCGACATGCCGATACCATATCGATTGCCGGTAGAACCATTGGTAAACATGTCCCACTTTAAGTTATTTACACTTCCCGCGACACTCGAACCATAAGTACCGCCGAAGGAAACGTTTAATGGCGTCGGAGTTGATACCGATACCGTAGTACCAAATAAGGCGCTACCATTAACGTTCAATAATCTTGTCGGATTCGTTATTCCAATCCCGACATTATCCGTGATTGTACTCGGATATAAATAGGGTGCTGTTCGTGTCCAACCGCCCGCTCCACCGCTAACTGAAGCCCAATCAGTTCGACAGTCATCCTGAAAACATAAACGATTAGCTTTTAAATCACCCTCGATTCCGAGTGAAACCACATCGCCGGTGCCATAAGCAAAAGGAGTCGCACCGTTATAATTCCCAAACCAAAGCGAGGTCGTCCCGACTCCGGTTAAGGCAATCGATTTATTATTAGTTAATTGTAAATCTCCTGTCGGTGCTAAATTACCAAGACTATCAAGCGTTAAAGAAGGAGTGACAACCTGCTTAATAAACCCACTGACATTTGATAAATTTGAAATTTTGAGCGGCGCGGAAACGCAAGCACCGGATATTAAATCATAACCGGCGACACAAGAGGTGCAGGAATTGCTCGTACAAGTATCGCAAGTGGCACAATTCGATCCGGCCGTACAATTTGAAACGCAAGCGCCGCTACAATTCGTATATCCGCTACTACAAGTTAAAGCACAGCCGCAAATATTACAGTCAAAAGCATAAGTACCATTGGCCGGATTAGAGGGACATGCGGCCGTCGGCTCGATTGTACAGGCAAGCGTATTACTGCCGCACCAAGACTTGCCACCATCCGCCCAGGAGCATAATTCCCCGTTTTTCATCGTATCGGTAATACAACCTTTAGGCGAAGTGGTCGCAAAAACTCCGGTAGCTATGAACAGCCCGGAGAATACGACAATGGCGAGCAAAAATTTCTTCGTCATATAAAAATTATAGCAAATTTATTTACAGCAAGCGAATTTTCGCGCAACGTTACAGCGGTTAAGCGAACCGAAACCATCAGCATACCCGGTCGGACGATTCCAGACCGCGCCGAAATCAGTACTAACATTACTTGTCCACCCGATACAGTCATTGGCATTAGCCGTATAGGCCGGCGGACCATTATTAATCCAGAGTGTAGAGGTGAGCGGAATACTCGCCCCGCTGCCCTGATTGACCGTATATAAAATTTCTTCAGAAGTACAAACATGCGTATCGGCAACAGTCGCCGCACATAAAGCATTGGCCGCGCTATAGCTGCCGACGTTGCCGGCATAGGTTAAAGCGGTTGAAGTAGAATAGGTCGCTAAACCACCGCCGGTCGAACCCGAGATCAATGACTTCACTACGCCGTAATTAACTAAAGCGTAATCGTCTGTGCTTAAATAAGTATTCGTAAAGTTATGACCGGTGTTCGTTGAACCGGCTGGAGCGGAGCCCGAGTTGCCGATTGAGAATATATCATTCGGTACGGCGGTACCAATGCCGATATTGCCGGTGCTTAGTATGGTCATTCGATCAGAAAGTGAGTTAAACAAGGACCCGGAACTGCCGGCATCCGCTGTTTGAAAAGTGATGTTGCCACCGATAGCCGAGCCGGTTCCCGGACCGCCCGCAATGACTAAATTCGCGCCCGCATTATTTGTGCCGAGACCGCCCGTAGCGAATAAAGAAATCGTGCCCGGGTTCGAAGCATAAACTCCCTTCCCTAAATAGATATCATTTTGATTCGCACCTAAGATTATCTGATTACTCTTTAAAGCCTTTGCGTTATACCCGACCACAATTGAATTGGCCGAATCGGCAATAACGCTTGTAAGCGAAGCATCGGCCGTCGTATCGGAATAGGTGGTCGTTGAATTATCATTAATAGTTGCCACTAAATAATATGGCCCCTTACCATAAACGCCTGACTTAGTACGATAAATTTTTCGAGCTGTACAAAGATACGGCCCCGTGTAGGTCGGAATTGCACTCAAATTAACCGCTTGATTACCGGACGTCGTATTTATGCTTCCTAAGTGCCCGCTATTTGTTTCCCCAATAGACAAAACAAAGCTCACTCGATAATAATATGGGCCGACGCCCAGATTACTCCCGGCGGCCAAAGCGAGAGAACCGGTGCCGGGGCTAAGATAATCTGCACCGCTCCCCAAGGCAATATTATAAGAACCGTTTACCGTACTGACAAGAGAATTAGTACCCAGCGCCAAAGTATCGCTATTGGCATTTCCATAATAATTTGAGTTAAAGCCCAAAATAACATTACTATTTCCCGTAGAATTCCAGCGCCCGGCGTAATAGCCCATCATGACCGCACCGGCGCCGGTCCAAGATTCGCCCGCGCCCAGACCGACTAAAGTATTATTGCTGCCGGTCGTAATTTGGTTACCAGTTTGACGACCAATTAAAGTATTCATCGTTCCGGTCGTTATGGCTGAACCGGCGCCGCGGCCAATAGCCACGTTATAACTACCAGTCGTTAGATTCTGACCCGCCTGAGCTCCGATAAAGGTATTTTCGGTAGCGGTTGTCAAAGTTGTGTTACCGGCCTGATAACCGACAAAAATATTATTAGTATTTCCAAAAGAATGAATATATCTTTGCCCGCCCATCTTAATTATACCTTCAGTAGAGGAAGATAAAGGTAGGCCAAGATTACCTTGAACATATAATTTATCAGCCGGGGTGCTTGTGCCAATACCAACATTCCCTGCGCCCGCAGTCCCGTTCCAAATATTTCCGTTAAAAGTGCCTCCCCAGAAATTCGTTCCCCCGGCCGGTAGTGAACTGGTCGCGGCGGCGATTAAGGTTTGAACAATTCCGTAGTTAGTAAGAGCATAATCATCTGTGCTCAAATATGTGTTTGTATAGTTATGGCCAGTATTACCCGATCCAGCCGGAGCGGAGCCGGAATTACCGATTGAGAATGTATCGTTAGGAACATTTGTGCCGATACCGATATTGCCCAATGAATCGATAAACTCGCGTGTGGCACCGTTTGTTACGAAACTTAGTGTCTTGCCAGGGCCATCAAACAATATTTGTGCTTCTGTACCGCCTAAAGTACTTGACAAAGTGTTAACCTCAAGCGTCGTTCCATAATAAAACGAACCGCCATCCGTTCTAAATTGGGTTGCCCGTATATTTCCTGCGACTTGTAGTTTGTCACCTGGCGCTGTCGTCCCAATCCCGATGTTGCCTCCGGCCGCTATTCTCATTCTTTCAACATTTGTAGACTGAGTAAATGTTATTGGCTGGTCACCTGAAGTTGCAAAACCAAGAGGATAAGTAGTTATAGTTTGAAATAAAGATCTGGCAGTATCCTTCCCATTAATTCTAAACCCATTTAAATAAGTATAGCCGTCTACATATAAGGCCCACGGTTGAGCGCCCGTCCAGGCGGTATTTTGTTTAACATAAAGAGCGGAGCCTCCGCCATTATTAGTTCCGCCATCTCCAGCCGTAGCCGAATTTATCGTCAAGGCTGAGCCCGGTGTCGTCGTCCCAATGCCAACATTCCCCGCCCCAGCGTCGCCGTTCCAAATATTACCGTTTAAAGTCCCACCCCAGAAATTCGTTCCCCCGGCCGGTAGTGAACTGGTCGCGGCGGCGATTAAAGAATTTACGTAACCAACATTAGTTAAGGCATAATCATCGGTTGCTAAATATGTACTCGTAAAGTTATGGCCAGTGTTCGAGGAACCAGCCGGAGCGGTACCGGAATTACCAATAGAAAAGATATCGTTTGGCACAGTTGTGCCAATCCCGACGTTGCCATTAGCAAGGATCATCATATTATATCTGACAGCTGAGTTATACCAACTACTAAAAGTAAAATTTGAAGCGGAAGAATAAAAAGTGTTTGCGGAAAAAGCGGATGCACCAACGATAAACTGTGAGCTACTTTTAACGGCGCCAACCACATCCAAGGGGTACGTAGGAGCGGTCGTTCCAATCCCGACGTTGCCGTTACCAAGAATAGTTAATAAATTAGAGGTAAAAAAGGAAGCCATTCCCCCATTAGCGGTGCTAGCGGGCGAATATTTAATTTGAAAAGCAGGAGAAGTAGACGCTGTGCTTGGGCTCATGAAAATTGCCGCCGACGAATAAGTAGTGTTACCTTTCGACCACGTATCAGCCCCCAGCGTGCCCTGATAAGCATTTCCCGCCAAAAAAGTATCAGCACCAGAATATCGCGTGCCTACCGATGCGCTATAGCCGTCTCCAATACGAATTTGAATACCGGAGGGGTTAGAGCCATCAATTTTTAAGCCTGTTGGTTCTATCGATCCTGTCGGGCCGGCTATTTCCAATTTATACCCCGGATTAGTTACTCCAATCCCGACATTATTTGCCCCATTTAAAGTCCAAATATTACTGGCCGTTGTTCCTCCCCATAGAGCCGTAATAGAACCTGTCGCCGTCCCAATCATTGTTTTCACTAAACCATAATTAGCCAAAGCATAATCATCAGTACTTAAGTAAGTGTTTGTATAATTATGACCAGTGTTAGAAGATCCAGCCGGCGCGGAACCAGCGTTACCAATAGAAAATTTATCGTTCGGAGTCAGCGTTCCGATGCCGACGTTACCTTGACCTGCTCTCGAAAAAATTGATAAATTACCGGCCTGAGTATATTCTTCCGCACTACCATTAAAATAGCGTACACCATCAACTAAAACTTTATAGCCGGTTCCGCCCTGATAATTAAAAAGGAATAATGGTTTTATGTATTTAGTCCCGACAGGAAATTGGTAAGTACCGGTTCCTTCACCGTGTAAAGTACAGGTATACTTAGTCCAAGTGTTTGGCACGGCGGCGGCAGAAGCCGCACAATAACCATAAGAGCCGCCATTCCCGGACAACGCACCTTTGGCTGAATTATAGGCAGCTGTACCAAAATAAATTGTGCTCAAACCTGATGCGCCGACGCTCTTAAACCAACCCTCAAGATAAAAATAACCATCCGAATCAACTGGAATAAACTCAGTGCCCATACCAACCGTTAGGCTCGTATCGCTATAAGCTGAATATTTGCCATCTTTGCTATCCGTCGATTCAATCCCATTAAAACCTGCTCCGGTAAAACCATCTAAAGACCCCGTTTCAAAATCACCATTCGGGGTTAAATTAATCGCTGCATAATTAGCCACTAAAGAACCGGCAACTTGTAATTTCGCCTGTGGGCTTGAAGTGCCGATACCAACGTTGCCGTTTCCTGATATTCTCATTTTTTCTGATAGCTGGGTGCCGTGCGCTCTGGTGTTAAATGATAAATAACCCCCATACTCTCCTGCAGTAGCACTTTCTTTCGCTCCTTTAATTACAGCAAAACCGGCTTGCGAAGTAGAGTTATATCTTCCACCAAAACCTATTGAACCGCCAATATTAATTCCTAAAGCGTCATTAGTCGCAATATTTAATACACCAGCGTTAACTGAGACGGCGCCAACTATCACATTTGGTCCGGTAATAGACGCTGTAGGAGCCGTTAAACTATCTGCCGCCGCATTAACTGTTCCGCTTAATATATCTAATTTTGTATTTGGATTTATTGTCCCAATCCCGACGTTGCCATCTGATTTTAAATACAAAGCTGGCGTTGTATAATTATTATTTACAACAAAAGCAATTGGGATAGCCCCGTTTGTGGCGAACTCAAATCTATTTGTTCTTTGCGGTTGCGCGACATAGCCGGTGCCAAAATAATTTATAAAACCTTTTTCTACGTTTAGTTCATCACGGAAGCTCAAGCTATTATAACCAGCTGAAGTTTTTAAACTCATTGCCAAGCTACCAGCATTAGCGGAGATATGCAAAGGCAAACTTGGAGTTGTCGTTCCAATCCCAACGTTCCCTGCTCCCGCCGCGCCATTCCAAATGTTACCGTTTAAAGTTCCACTCCAATAATTTGTAACAGTCGGTAAAGAACTGGTCGCATCAGAAATTAAAGACTTAACAATTCCATAATTAGTCAAAGCGTAATTATCAGTCGTCAAATATGTGCTTGTAAAGTTATGGCCCGTGTTCGCTGAACCAGCCGGAGCTTGGCCTGAGTTACCGATTGAAAAAATATCATTCGGAGCAGTCGTGCCAATACCGATATTTCCGGAACTTAAAATAGACATTTTTATACTACTGGCGGATAAAAATGAAAGGGTGGACGGGGAGTTGAAAAATATCGTATCGCCCGAAGAACCTACGACATTAAAAGGTGTTCCCCCGCTATTTTTTATTTGCAAATTATAATTATTATCCAATAATATATTTCCACCACTAACTTGTAATTTAGCCACGGGCCCAGCATTACCAATGCCAACATTACCATCAAAATAGGCGTTCTTATTAGGATACAATCTAAACGTATTATTATTGTAGGCAGCGTTTGTTTCGGCCCCAAAGTACATATAGCTAACGGTTGAGATTGCAGGATCAAGAACCACGCTTCCTAAAACACCAATCACGCCGGCACGAGTCAAATTGGTCGATACATTGCCGATATATCCTTCAAACATATTATATGCAATACCTGACACATCGGGTCGTAAAGCAACTTGTTTTATGCCTGGTCTGGACGTCGCACTATTCGCACTAAGATTTAGCGCATAGCTGCCTCCACTATTAAATACATCAAGAATTGTAGTCGGATTCGTCGTCCCGATCCCCACATTTCCTGCTCCCGCGGCTCCGTTCCAAATATTACCGTTTAAAGTTCCGCCCCAAAGTGCGGCCAAAGTGCTGGTGGCCGAACCAATTAATGTTTTGACTACACCATAATTAGCTAAAGCATAGTCATCTGATGCTAAATATGTGCTCGTGAAATTATGTCCCGTATTACCGGAGCCGGCCGGAGCCGCGCCCGCGTTACCAATGGAAAAAATATCGTTAGGTAAAGATGTACCGATACCGACGTTTAAACCGTTAACAAAAATCATCGAGGCCGCGCCGCCCTGAATAACACTATTGCCCGATAGTGAATCGGCCCCTAATTTCAAAACCGTACCGACGCAGACGCAATTCTGGTAAGTACCCGGTAGGCTCAAACTCGTCGTACAAGCGACGCCATCATGCTCGGTCGCGCCGGAACAACCGTTAACCGCATTGCCATCGCAATCATGATAGCCGACCTTACAATCGCCGCAGGTCGAATTTGCCCATTGTGCCGCCGTACAGCTAGTGACTTTTTGCAAAGTATTACAGGTATTATTTTGCAAACAACTATAGGCGCCATTATTATTACAATAAGGAGAAGCACTATCAAAGGCGTAGCAATCAACATAATAGCCGCCTGTCGTCGTTGCCGTTCCACCGGAAACTAAAGCGCTCGAAGCGGGCGGGTTAAAGGTTGAGGTATCATAACAACTAACGACATTAGAAGGATTAACACCGCAAACTTTATTGACGCCGACGCAGCTTTGGCTAAAGGCCTCAGTCGGACAGAGCGCCGGATCACTCACATAATAAGGCGTGGCCGCCCAAGACGACCCGGCCATAAACAAGCCGAGAATGATAACTGATATTCTGATGTAGAAACTCGTCGTCTTCATAAATTAATTATTTGCAGCACGTTATCTTCTTTATTGTATCACAACTACTGAGAGATCCGCGACCCCCACCGGCGGAAGCGAATATCCAAAAATGTCCTAATTTACTATTGGTGCTATCAACCCAGCCGCCGCAATCATCCGCCGAGACAACCCCTGTATATCCTGGGGGCCCATCCGCAATCCAGGCATCCTGGCCATTGATAGAACTAAAGCCGGCCGAACCGTTAGCCTGAATCAAATAAATAATTTCATCTGTCCGGCAGAAATGGCTACCGGTCGAAACCGCGTTACAAATTTTATTGCCTGCATCGTAGCCGACATAGCCGCCTGTATAGGTTAAGCTGCCACCGGAGCTTGAACTCGTCAAGAAAATTGAAGTGACTGCTGTGCTCGTCGAAATTGTGCTCGTGGCGGCCGCTATCAAACTTTTAACATAACCGGTATTGGCCAGTGCGTAATCATCCGTATTTAAATAAGTGCTTGTAAAATTATGGCCCGTATTGAGAGAGCCAGCGAGTGCAGCCAGACCGCCATTACCAATCGAGAATATATCATTCGGAGCGGTTGTACCGATACCGACATAATTCGTACTATTATCAATCGTGATACCGCTACCATATAATAGGAGAGAATTTTGATAATCATAAACCGCTAAACGGGTGTCGCCTAAAGCATCATATAAACCGAATTCTTCCCCGGAAAAAGTAGCGCCGTTACCGAGATAACCGGAGTAAAGTCCGCCGTTTAGTTTACTGGTAAATAGAGCAACCGGCCCTTGCGGCGTTTCAACATGGAGGCGGACAGTCGTTGAAACTCCCCCGCCGATACTGACGCTGCCGTTCGATTGTAAACGCATGACTTCGGTATTGTTAACTATAAACGGGAGCGGATGGTCGGTAAGGGTACCGAAAAGTTCAGTACGCGTGACATTATTTCCGCCCTTAATCCAAGCAATACTACTGGTCGCGGTGTCGATTAAGGTTTTGACCATTCCGTAATTAACCAAAGCATAGTCATCCGAACTTAAATAGGTATTCGTGAAGTTATGCCCGGTATTGGATGATCCGCCTGGAGCAGAGTCGCCATTATTACCAATTGAGAATATATCATTCGGAGCGGTTGTACCGATACCGACATAGTTTAAATTATTATCGATTGCGAGTGCGCCACCATATAATAAGAGTGAGTTTTGATAATCATAAACCGCTAAACGGGTATCACTCAAAGAATCATATAAACCAAATTCTTCGCCGGAGAAGGTGGCGCCGTTACCAATATACCCAGAGTAAAGTCCACCGTTTAATTTGCTGGTAAATAGAGCAACCGGTCCTTGCGGCGTTTCAACGTGTAAACGAACCGTGGTAGATGTTCCTCCGCCCAAGCTGAGACTGCCGTTGGCCTGGAGGCGCATAACCTCATTATTATTAACAATAAATGGAATGGGATAATTAGTGTGGGTCCCGAAAGTTTCCGTTTGGGAAACATTATTTCCGCCCTTAATCCAAGCATTACTAATAGAGGTCTCAATACTGCTGGTCGCGATTGCGAGCACGGAGTTTACATAACCGACGTTGGTCAGAGCGTAATCATCGGAGGACAAATATGTGCTGGTGAAATTATGGCCAGTATTGCCCGACCCAGCAGGAGCTGCGCCAGCATTGCCGATAGAAAATATGTCGTTTGGCTCGGTCGTGCCGATGCCGACGTTGCCAAATTTTCCTAAAATATCAAGGCCATCACCAGTCGTGTAGAGTATTCTTCCCCATTCATGATCAGTTGCTCCATATTTAACTAAAGCCTCTCCGCCACCTACTCCATATGAACCCAATCTACCAGGATAACCAGCTGATAAATTTTCATCCGAAAGAACAAAGTCCATCCCCTGCCCGACACCGGAATTATATAAACTAAGAATATTATAGCTATTTGCTTCTACCGATAGAGGGGCGGTAGGATTCGTCGTCCCAATCCCGACATTGCCACTTAATATATTTAAAGTATTATCTCCGTATCCAAATACTCCGGAGGTATCGGAATAATTAGCCATGTTTCCGCCTGGGGTATTAATAAAAGTATTTCCGTCTACATCGGAAAGAGTAAGAGTGTAAGCACTTATACCTCCGGCTACGCCCAATTTATTTCCTGGAGCAGTTGTTCCGATACCGACATTATTGGCGCTATTTAAATTCCAAATATTTCCGCCGGTTGATCCGCCCCAAAGAGCCGCACCGCTTGTGGCTGTTCCGATCATCGTTTTCACTAAACCATAGTTAGCTAAAGCGTAATCATCAGAGCTTAAATATGTGTTTGTAAAATTATGCCCAGTGTTTCCTGAACCGGCCGGAGCCGAACCCGCGTTACCGATAGAAAATATATCATTCGGAACGGTGGTGCCGATACCGACGTTAGCGTCCGATTTTATAAATAAAGCGCTTGTCCCCGGGTTGCCAGAGCCCGTCGTATTATTAACTCTAAAATTATGTTCAAGCGCTGTATACCTAAGAGCTGGGCGAATCCCTCCCCAAGTATTTGCTGCGATAGAAAAAGTTCCTAAATCAATAATATCCGTGGTCCCCCAGCCAACAGATGGTGATCTTTGAGGAGTACCGATAGCTAAAGATTTATGTGTACCCCCAGCAAAACCATCCTCTCCAAAAATTGGAGCACCCAATATTGTTTCATCTCCGCGGAAAAAAATATTTCCTGGAACGCCCCAGCCATGAACCCAAGAAGATGGGCCAATGCCCATCGCCTGAAAGGCTCCACCAAGAGTGCTACCACGAGCCGTTAAAACTCTAGACTCCCCCTCTGAAGAATTAACATACAGGGTCATTGTCTTATAATTATCAGCATAAGCTCTAATATTAAAATAATTTGAAGAATTTAGTTCACTTCTAAAAATACTATTACCATTTACATCTAACTTTGCAATTGGTGTTGTCGTCCCAATTCCGACATTATTGGCTGTATTTAAATTCCAAATATTTCCACCCGTTGTGCCGCCCCAAAGAGCCGCGCCGCTTGTGGCTGTTCCGATCATTGTTTTCACTAAACCATAATTAGCTAAAGCGTAATCATCAGAGCTTAAATATGTGTTCGTAAAATTATGACCTGTACTGCCCGAACCAGCCGGAGCCGCACCGGCGTTGCCTATGGACAATAAATCATTCGGAGCGGTTGTACCGATGCCAACGTTGCCGGCGTTTGTCAGGACAAAAGGTGTTTTATAAGCCGTACCATCATAATAAATATATTTCCAACCCTTCCATTGGCTTGGAGCTATATAACTATTACTGCTATTTTTTTCCATTACTGTCTGAGTTATCCAACCTTGGTCTCCGGAATTGCCATTAAAATTTCCTACTTGCCAGGCAAAAATTGCTCGATTTCCAGTCGAGCCTATTTTACTATCCGCAGTAATCAATCCTCGATTATCTGTCGATGTGTCATTAAAACTAAATCCGGTAATAGCATTAACTGGTAAATTTATATTAAAAAGAGTTGAATATGCTGCTAACCCCGTGCCGTCAAGACTTAATTTTGCCCCCGGATTAGTCGTCCCAATCCCGACATTGCCTAAATCGTCAATTCTCATCTTTTCCGAAGCATTGTTTTTGAATATGATATTTGAATATGTTGCGTTTGAGTTGTTATCGCTATCACCTTCTAAAATTAAATTTCCAATAGACTGGGCTGCAAACTGTGTCGTTGAATTTCCATCCAAAATACCGATACCCCCCATATACAATTTTCCATTATTTGTAGTCCCAATACGTGTGCTAGTGGCAACATCTAAAGTATACAAAGGATTAGTCGTCCCAATTCCGACGTTGCCATTCTGAAGTCTCATAACTTCTGAAAATGATGACCCCTTTGTCCAAAATGCTGTATCAATATTACTACCACCAGAAGAAGTAGGAAAACGTATAGCTGCATAATTTGTAGCAGTTCCCGTATTCATAAAATCAATAGAGGGAACAGTTGCCGAGTTACCATTATACCCCCCATGAATCCGCATAATTGAAACTGTCTGTCCTGCAGTAAGTTGACCCGCATCTACATCCAATTTAGCTGCCGGTGTTATCGTCCCAATCCCCACATTCCCCGCCCCCGCCGCACCATTCCAAATATTTCCGTCATATGTTCCGCCCCATAAAGATAGAATTGATCCGGTGGCCGAGCCAATCATTGTCTTAACCAAGCCATAATTAGCCAAAGCATAATCATCGGATGATAAATATGTGCTGGTAAAGTTATGGCCAGTGTTGGCTGATCCGGCCGGAGCGACACCGGCATTGCCGATGGAAAAAATATCATTAACGGCCGTTGTCCCAATACCGACTCCCTTATTAGTTATCCCTCCGAGGCCGTTAGACTGAGCAATAATAGACATGATATTTTCTCCGTCCAATTTAAATACATAGGCTTCCGGGGTACCATTAAGCGCGGCTGAGGTAACCGGCATATCGACAAAAGTTACCAAGCCGGAGTCCGGACTAAATTCAAAGCTCCCGATATTAAGCGGCGCGCCGACCTCGATTTGATCGTTGGCGTTAACTTTAAACATATTAACAACGCCTGTGCCCGCCGCGTTATTCGCGGAAATCCAACCATTATTTAATATCTGGAAAAGAGCTGTTGGATTCGTCATGCCGATGCCGACGTTTCCGTTCGTGCCGTTAACCGTAAAATAAGGCTGATTAATATTGGCCGCGTTATAAATGGTGAAATTCTTCGCTGCGGCAACTGAAAAAGACAGCAGTGAGCCGATTATTACCATCAATATTATTTTGTTGCCTTGATATTTCATTGCGCTTTTTACTTCTATATTATATCACAGAAAATTGATTTTTTTGTTTTGTCTACCGACTTTTATTTTTCCTATCGGCCTTTATCGTACAGCGACTGAACTTCGGCGGCGGAAAGTGCGCGATCATAAATGCGCAAACTGGAAATCGAACCTAAAAAATAATCTGACATAGTCGTTCTACCCACATAAACATTATCTCCGCTTACTGCAATCGGGTATTTGGCCGGCGTCCCCGGCTGTCCGTTAACATAAAATGTACCATTTGAATTGGCGACATAAACCCAATCGCTGCTGGTCCCCTCGGCGTACCAAAAAGAATAACTTACTTTATTCCCCGGCACAGTAATTTTAATATTATTGCCATAGCTATCATAGCCGTTGAGTAAATCCTGAACGGAGGGTTCAGTGCCGTCGACGACATCAAAGCGAGGGTAAACCGTATAATGCACTATATTTGCATCATTCCCTTGATAGACAGCAAGTGTTCTGCCTCTGGCCGTAGTTGTTTCCGGTGCCCACTTAAAATCGACGGTTGTATTTGCAAAAAAACCGCTCGTTTTATAAACTCCGGAATCGGGATGACGGGTCGTGCCGGTATAAGTATACGGAAAAACATGAGCAACCACTAAAACCCATTGCCCGACCGGTAACTGCGCCTCTGAAGGGACTGTATTTGTGCTCCAAAAATAAGGATTCGTATTATAAGTGCCCGCGGCCAAATTTATCACCCCACTGACCGAACCATAACCGTTTAACCCCGCATAATAACGTGCCGAGGTCGCACCGGCATTAGTCACTCTTTTTTCCCACCAAGACATACGATAGAGTTTTGTATTATCAATCGGTATCGCACTATTATATATCCCCCCTGTAATGCCACTCTTCCAAACCGGAACTTCTCTACCCCAAGGGTCGGCGGCAATAACGCGACTATTTGCAGCTCCGTAAAGAGCGAAGGTGCCGATAGAACCCGTCTGTCCGTCTTTCCAGACGCGATAATTTAAGGTTAAATTTTCTAAATTATCTGCGGATAGAGTTGTGGCGTCTTCGGTAAAATTTGCGCCATAATTAATTCCACTATTTTCATAAGGTGTTTTATCCGCGACCTTACCCGTGGTGGCGCTATAATTATCACTATCGAGCGGCCAATAGCCGAGCAGACCTTTCTGCAAAGAATCGGAAACAACTTTTGGTCTATTAGAATTATAAAGAGCGCTAACTTCATCTAAAGAAAGGGCGCGGTTATAAATGCGAACATCGCTAATGGCGGCCATTCCCCATTGCGCAGGAGAGGTTCCATTCCCCCAAGCGCCTATCCCAAAATTTGAATTATCGCAAGCAGTCGCCGGAACGGTTAAAGTAGAAATAACCTGTCCGCCGTTACCAATAATTGTTTCCGTTGTACCTTGTCTCATGATAACGATGTGATTCCATTGTCCATCTGGCAAGGTGACAAAAACTCCATATGGAGCGCTGGCTTGTTTTATGCCTCCGCCCCATGAATTTGCCACACTACTATTTCTTCCTAACCAAAAACAATTAGTAAAATTTTTATCGGCCAATCTTTCATAGGCCCGGATATTGCCGTCATCTTTAAACCATAAAGCAACGGTGAAGTCCGTCAATTGGTTGGTAAAATTAGTTGAAATTCTATTGCTTCCGTCAAAACTCATCGCTCCGTCCGCTTTGCCGTTCCGATCCGTTGTCAAAGTTGCTCCGTAATTTGTGCCGTTATTTTCATATGGCGTTTTATCGGAAACTCGGTTTGAAGTCGCATCAAAATTAGCGCCGTCGAGTGGCCAATAAGCGACCAGGCCGGTTTGTGTTGAACCGACAGTTAGTTTTGGTTTAGAGGAATTATAAAGCGCTTTAACCTCGGAGGCCGACAGAGCACGATTGTATATTTTTACTGCCCCGATACTACCTCCAAAATATTGAGACACGGGGCCCCGACCGATAATGACATTCGTCGCGTTTACGGCGGGAACTATTGTTTGCGCGCCAGACGTTTTATAGATTCCATCCTGATAAAGCGTCACTGTTGTGCCGTTCCAGGTAGCAACAATATGTGTCCATTGATCTTTTACTGTATTGGGAAAAGAGCGGCTGAGGACGCTTCCGCCGTTTCTCATACCAATACCAATGACATTACTGGAAAAAGCATAGATGCCCCAACCGTCGGTATCCCAGCCGGCACTCGCCCCCTTACTAACCAGGTTGGGGTACGTATTCCCCGACCATGTGGACGGTATTTTTACCCAAATGCTTACAGTCGCTCCTGCCTGTAGATTATAAATAGAGCTATTCCCCTGATTAATATAATCCGTCGTTCCATTAAAACTCATCGCGCCTGTGCTTTTACCATAATTATCCGGGACGAAGTTGGCGGCGTTAGCCGAAACACCATTATTGCCGATGGCGTTATCAGAAAAAACTTTAGTACTGGAATTATAATTATTCTGAGATAAACTTAGATCTAAAATTAAGCCATCATTATCATCCTGATAAGCATTGCCTCCAAATAAATTAAGCCCGGAAGCACTGGCAAAATAAGCCGCACCGGCCGCAATAATAATTAATCCAAGAATGATTGTCAGTTTTTTCTTCATCATATCCCAATCATGAAATTACCGTTTGCATCGAGCAGGATCGAACTCGAACTTGCGCTTGCCTTAAAAGTACCGACTATTTCCATTTTCTGGGTCGGTGTCGAGGTTCCAACGCCGACGTTCCCACTATTTAAACTCCAGATAGCCGTTCCGATTGCCCCGCCCCAAAGTGCAGAACTACTGGTCGCCGTATCAATCATTGTTTTCACTAAGCCGTAGTTAGCTAAAGCATAATCGTCAGAAGCTAAATATGTGTTTGTATAATTATGCCCGGTCGCGCCTGAACCAGCCGGCGCAGAACCGGCATTCCCGATGGAAAATTTATCATTCGGAGCGGTTGTACCGATGCCGACGTTGCCGCCGGTTAAGATTGACAAATATTCGCTGCCAATGAAAAGACCAAGTCTTCCTGAAACTGGCCTACCGATGCCGGCGCTTGTATCGCCAAAATATAAATACTTGTTTGTTGAATTTATTAAAATATTGCCCCCTATTTCCATTTTTTGTGTCGGAGTCGTTGTTCCAATCCCAACATTGCCTCCATTCAATATTGTCATTAGTCCTACACTAGCACTATTAATTATATTCAAGCTACTTGTGTCTCCAGAACCACCTGTTTTTAATACTAAATTATTTGTTCCAGCGCTAAAGCCTAATACAGGAATGGAAACATTATCTCCGCCTCTTTTTATTCTGTAATACTGTCCTGCGTCAATACCAATATCTCCGCCAGCAACTTCTAGCTTATATGTCGGTGTCGTCGTCCCTATTCCCACATTCCCCGCCCCCGCTGCGCCGTTCCAGATATTACCGTTTAAAGTTCCATTCCATAAAGACAAAATAGAGCCGGTTGCCGTGCTGATTAAAGACTTAACGATACCGTAATTAGTTAAAGCGTAGTCGTCCGTCGACAAATATGTATTGGTGAAATTATGCCCCGTTTTATCCGACCCGGCCGGAGCAGATCCCGCGTTGCCTATAGAAAAAATATCATTCGGGACGGCCGTACCGACACCGACGTTGCCTCCGAAATAACTTTTTGTGGTGCCGTTGGTATAAATTGCATAATTGTCTGTCGCTCCTGCTGTTTGCGAATTGACGTATAATCCATAAATTGTTCCAATAGAACCAGTACCAGAATTTAGAAAAGTCTCCACATAATTGCCATAAGCATTAGTTATAATACCTGTTGAAATGTTTCTAATATATGCAGTATTATTTCTAGCTGAAGCTATTGTTCCACTACTTTCATTTGAAATTTCAGACCTAAGTCCTGACCAATAGGTCAATGTTCCCGTATTTATGTTTGATAAATATGCGTGTAGATTAGCATCTGTTGAATGTGTAGCATTATTAGCACCGGCTAACGAAAAATAATTATATAATCCACGTATCTGTGAATTATCCGCAACTGTTGGGGTATAACCTGATTGAACATAAGAAGCTGTAGCATTGCCCGAAGAATAAATATGTAATTTACTTGTCGGATTCGTCGTCCCAATCCCGACGTTGCCATCTTGTCTAATAACCATTCGAGGCGTATTGCCATAATTAAACGAAAATAGACTTGGCCCTCCATAATTACTCTGAAATATCATTGGGTTGGTACCGGTATACAATTTTAAACCAGAAACTTCAATTCCTCCCCCTTCATAATTAATTCTAAAATCTCCACCGGCAACCGGTTTAAAATAGGTATCACCGGCTACAACTAATTTATAGTTTGGCGTCGTTGTTCCAATCCCGACGTTCCCTGCTCCCGCTGCGCCGTTCCAAATATTACCGTTTAAAGTCCCATTCCATAAAGACAAAATAGAGCCGGTCGCCGTGCTAATCAAAGACTTAACGATACCATAATTAGTTAAAGCATAGTCGTCCGTCGACAAATATGTATTGGTGAAATTATGCCCCGTTTTATCCGACCCGGCCGGAGCAGCATTTGTCCCGTCACCGATAGAAAAAATATCGTTCACCGCACTCGCGCCGATGCCTACGTTACCAGAGGATGTGATTAAAAATTTCGGCAGACTCGCGTTTTGCAATAAGAAAAGATTAGCGCCGGCGTTACTTGAAGCGCTCAAATTGCCGAAAATTAAATTCTCGCCGCTATTTAAAATTAAAGTTGAAGTTCCGACTTGAAGACCGACGGCCGCTTGTGATGGATACGCGAAAACAAAAATTCCCGCAACTAACAAAAGCGCGGTCATTATCACCTGTGATTTTACGTTTATTTTTTGCCGTTTCACATGGGGCATTTTATATCTTTATTTTACCTATTTTTTAATAATAATGCTACCGGTAGCCGCGCTCTTTAGCCCACCGCACGAGTCGCAATAGAAAACAAAATTTCCCTCTTGCGACGCTTGGAATTGCATCGGTTTTGTTTCACCTTTTTTGATTACTCCCTTCATATTATAACTTGGGAAAACAATATCATAATCCTTATCGACGGCACTGAAATTTATATGCATCGTATCGTTAACGTTGCCGATTATACTCGAAGGGGTAAAAACGCCCGCATTAGCTTGAATATTAAAACTCCGATAGCGCTGGGTTACACCCGGCGCCGCTGGCGTTACGACTGTCGGAACGGCGATTACCTTGGCCTGCTCAGCACTTAATTTCTCGTTTACTTCCGGAACTTTAATATCGGCCGCTACATTAGTGCGGAACTGATCCTTAACATTTGTGCCGGTACCCGGCATATTCGGTTCTGGCGTTTGCGCCTGCTCGGGCGTTGAGGTCGCAACGGGTGTAGTAACCGGTGTCGACTTAGTTTTCATTTTCGTTACTACCAAATAAAATATTCCTGAAATTACGATAATCACGCCGATAATTAACCAAAACTTTTTCGCTGTCATATTATTTTTGCTATTTATAAATTGATTTATTTCTCTATTTTTTGGGGCTCTTTAGCTGGCGGCTGGTCTTTAGATTTTCTTCATCTTCGGTTTGCTACGATAGGATGACGGAGGGTAAAGTGCTGCGGTCAGCATCGCCACCTGATAACTGGACGATTCCCGAAAGGGAATGAGGTTCGACTCCTCTATCCTCCGCAATATTGACTCTGGCTGTTAAATTTGCTATATTATTAAAAGTTATCAGGTGGTGGTTCCTATTTCGGAACAAAAGCACTTCTCTTCGCGGAGAGGTGTTTTTTTATTGTAAATTGACCAATACTTTAATTTCACCCGTCTTTGTATTTAAATCTTCCAGAGCTTTACCGATAACTGTTCCCTGTTTATTATTTTTTGCGCGCATGGCGTAGCCCTTCAAGTCTGAAGTTGTCAATAAATCACCCTTCGTAATCTTCCCGTTAGTATCAGTCACCTTAACTTTAACAACTCCCATCATCGCGACGATAACTTTCTCCGGATTCTTATTATCAATATCGGTGCGACCGGCGATAATAGAAGGGTTGTCGGAAACAATTCCGACGACTGTCTTATCGTAACTATTTTCGCAGGCCTTAACTGATTTATAGCCTTCATCGCCCATCACGACAACTGTGCCCGCTTCAAGCGCCGTTGGGGCTTTAAATTCTTCGGCAAAGTCGGATCCGGTTTGAGTTAATAGAGCGCCAGTAATCGCCACATCGCCCGCCACTTTTAATTTAAAAGCACCGGGATTAGTTGTGCCAATACCGACGTTGCCGCCATCTTCCAATCTTAATATTGGATTATTACTGTTAGACAAAAAATTAAATCCCGCGCCATTATAGTTTATAAATTGCAACGAATTTGGAACTTGATTGTATGCAGTACTATGACCGCTACTTAATAATGCTATAAAAGAGTGCGCTACATTAGAATACATAGCGATTCCTGCTTCGGCGACTGAACCACTATTAGAATTTCCCGCTCTCACGAGCGTTCTATCATTTTGATTAAGTTCTAAATCTAATAAACTCGCTGGGTTACTCGTTCCAATTCCCACATTCCCCACCTGGTTAATCGTCATCGCTTCATTTAAAGTGCCGTTGTCCTTAACCCAGAATTTCAAGCCACCCTGCGACCAAGCGTTTGCCGTACCCGCACTAATTTTCCAGCCCGAAATACCGGCCAAGGCCACCGGATTACCCGCCCCAGACGCTTCCCGGCTCGAAAAAGCTAAGGTCGAATAAGTATTCTGTCCGCCATTATCATTATGAATATCTAAAGCAACTTTTGTGTTTAATATTGAGCTCTCCGCATCGTCCTGACGAACAAATAATTGTGGCGCTTGAATAGTATGACTGCCCGTACTCGCATAATAAATATTGTTTGTACTGCCGCCGTCAAGAAGGGTTGGTAGTCCGCCGAAGCTATAGGTTCCGCCCATATAACTTTCTCCGAAGACGCCAGCCGTTACATTATTAGCACCCACCGCTCCGTTCAAGGGACCATTAAAACTTAAAGCCTGAACTGTTCCCGCTACATCGAGGAGCTCACCCGGAGTACTTGTGCCGATACCGACATTCCCGCTATTTAAATTCCAGACCGCTCCGCCCGTTGCCCCGCCCCAAAGAGCCGAACTACTTGTGGCGTCGCCAATCATCGTTTTCACTAAACCATAATTAGCCAAGGCAAAATTATCTGAGCTTAAATATGTGCTCGTAAAGTTATGGCCAGTGTTCGACGAACCGGCCGGAGCCGAACCGGCATTGCCAATTGAAAAAATATCATTCGGTGCAGTTGTACCGATACCGACTTTGCCGCCTGCCGGTTGTAATAACAAAGAATTTGTATTATAAATCCATTTTAGAATATTATTTCCACCAACTCCATAAAAATTAACAGTATCGGAAGCGCTATAATTAGATTGAATATCAAAATAATAAGTTGCAGGCGAACTTAAAGTCGACAATCTTAACCTTGCTCCATCGCCATTAATTTCTAATTTCTGAACTGGATTCGTCGTCCCAATACCGACATTAGCGCCAACAACAGACAAAGTAGTATTGCCCTTAACCGTCGGCCAAGTGCCTGAATTACCTATATAAGTATTCGCATTACTTACTGGATTAATATATAAATCATTCCAGGCAGATAAGGCAGAATTATGACCAGCCAAAACAGCCCGATTATCAATTTCTCCCATTAAAAATACGCTACTATTACCCCCGGCAATAATTCTTCCTGACCACGTCGACACTGCGCTCGCCCCACCTCGAACTTGAAGCTTAGCTCCGCCAAAAGCAGTTACATCGGTAGTTGTCCCAAGTAACACATTACCGGAAGTGCCATTAACAACTAAAGAATTGTTATCACCAGTGGTTGCGACGTGAAACTTTCCCCCAGGAGTACTTGTTCCAATCCCCACATTCCCCACCCCGGCGTCACCATTCCAAATATTTCCATTTTTAGTTCCGTTCCATAAAGAGGTGCTCGCCACGGTGCTAGTCGCAGAGCCAATCATTGTCTTTACTAAACCATAATTAGCTAAAGCATAGTCGTCCGATGCTAAATATGTGTTTGTGAAATTATGTCCGGTGTTCGACGAACCAGCCGGCGCTGAACCGGCATTGCCGATAGAAAGTGTGTCGTTAGGGGCGGTTGTGCCAATACCGACGTTGCCGTTTAGAATTGTGCTGCCACCCGCCACTCCCAATGTTGTTCTATTTGCCCCTTGAGGATAATCAAATTGCAAAAAAGGTTGGGCACTGACATAGTTAAACTGTAAATTAAACGCGTCAGCCGCATTATAATTAACAACAGTTTCTGCGCTATAAGCTCCCGCCCCGCCCGAACTCTGCAAAATTAACTTTGGCGCGCTTGAATAAAGATGTAATAAAGAATTCGGAGTTGTTGTTCCAATCCCGACATTCCCACCAACAGCGTAAGTCATTCTTATTGTTCCACCGGCATTTCCTTCTCTCACCGAAAAACTATTGTCAGTTTCTAATTGAGTAGTCCACTGCTTGCTATTAACCGTGTTCCAATATTGAACATAGGGGATACCGGTGCCACCAGCCTTACTATTAACCACGTAAAAGCCTGTGTAAGCTCCGTTCCCTTTATATTCGGCTGCATAATAATTTGATCCAGCGTCAGTAAAAATTGTTGGGCTGCCAGTGCTGGGAGCTAAACCTTGGTTAGACGCGTCTTGGACGGACAACCTTGCCCCCGGTGCAGTCGCCCCAATGCCGACGTTGCCAGCACCATCAAAAATTATTTTATTATTTGTATTATTAACTACACCTATACCGAACGCCAATGAAGCAGCGTTTGTGCCATTATTCCAAATGTACCAAGGATTATTATTATTTGTATTATTAAATTTGACTGCGTTGTTTGTGGGCAAATTAACTGTACCTACCACCTCTAATTTAAAGGCTGGGGTCGTCGTTCCAATCCCAACATTCCCTGCTCCCGCATCACCGTTATAAATATTACCGTTCTTAGTTCCGTTCCATAAAGACGTACTGGCAACAGTACTGGTTGCAGAACCAATCATCGTCTTTACTAAACCATAATTAGCTAAGGCATAGTCATCTGATGCCAAATATGTGTTTGTAAAATTATGGCCCGTATTGCCCGACCCCGCCGGAGCAGAACCGGCATTGCCGATAGACAATGCATCATTCGGGACGGTTGTGCCGATACCAACGTTGCCATTAGACTTTATAATCACTGAGCCGGTATCTGATCCAAAAGTAAATCTAATATCATTGGTAGCTAAATCCATTCGAGAAGCAGAACCTCTGGCGTTTATAAATGATAACCAATAATTATTAGTGGTCGCAATATAATTTGAATGATCGCCGCTGGTCGTGTCAAAAAATAAACCCGAGCCTACTCCTGCAATTCTCATGTTTCCGGCGACATCAAGTTTGGACCATGGTGTTGTCGTGCCTATTCCAACGTTGCCATTCTTATCTATTACCGTTAAAGCTGTTCCAGCACTATTTTGCCACTCTTGTAAGCTAGCTGTTTGGCTTACGTTACCTCGTGCGATGATAGGCACATACGTTGCATCCGTTCCAGCAGAAGCCATTAAGGTATAATTACCAGCGACAAAAGACGAACCCGCATTCGGACCTGGATAAAATACCGATGCCTGAGAGCCACTTAAAATCATATTATCTCGCAGTGACGCACGACCTATAACAAAATCAGTAATTCCGCCTTTTGCGAAAAATTGCCAACCGTTTGCGGGCGTCATCAAAGCGTTAGACATTGATACTCCGACACCTTTACCAACTGTTGTGGATACTAATTTAATACCATTACCACCTTGTCCCAATCCACTATCAGCATTATCTATTCTCAAGCCAGTATTAGCACCTCCAATAGATAATGTGTTCGTTGGCGCAGTCGTTCCAATCCCCACATTACCTGCTCCCGCATCACCGTTATAAATATTACCGTTTTTAGTGCCATTCCATAAAGACGTGCTGGCAACAGTACTGGTGGCCGAACCAATCATCGTCTTTACTAAACCATAATTAGCTAAGGCATAGTCGTCTGATGCTAAATATGTGTTTGTAAAATTATGGCCCGTGTTGCCCGATCCTGCTGGAGCCGAGCCAGCGTTGCCGATAGAAAGGGTGTCATTCGGAGCGGTTGTGCCGATACCGACGTTGCCATTATTTAAAATCGTCATTCTGGGTGTCTGTCCAGAAGTAGTTCTAAAATACGTATTGCCAGTTCCATTATTATCAAAATACAAGCCTCCCTGACTAGTTCTAAAAACCATATTTCCAGCAAAATCTAATTGAAACAAACCATTGCCGCCAATAGAGTTAAAATTTATATTTGTGCTACGAGTCGCGCCACCAGTCGAATAAAGAGCCAAAGTGTTGTCGCTGCTTGTGGAAGTATTTACAACAGTCAGGGGATAAACAGGATTAGTCGTTCCAATCCCGACATTACCTGTTGTAGTTACTCTTTTATTTGTTATACCACCAGCGCCATCGCCAGTAGCCGTAACATTTAAAATATCATTACCATCAATTCTTGATATTATCGAATGATCAATAGCGTCCGTTCCGGACACGGATATGTCTTGAGCCAAGGAGGGGTTGTTCCCTGAAATAGCCATAATACTATTGGTTTGAAGCATGGCCCCCGCGTTGATATAGACATTAGACGTAAAACGTCCGGTACCAACCACATGCAAGGTATTGGTTGGGTTAGTTATCCCAATCCCGACATTATTGGCTAAATTCAAATTCCAAATATTTCCACCCGTTGTGCCGCCCCAAAGAGCCGCACCGCTCGTAGCTGTGCCGATCATTGTTTTCACTAAACCATAATTAGCTAAAGCATAATCATCTGATGCTAAGTATGTGTTTGTAAAATTATGTCCCGTATTGTCTGAGCCAGCCGGAGCCGAACCAGCATTGCCGATTGAAAGCGCGTCGTTAGGGGCGGTTGTACCAATACCGACGTTGCCGCCGTTAAAATAAGAATTTCCGACACCCGTAATCCAAGTTTTAGCGACATACGATGTATCTTGTATAGATATTCCATTCCCTGAATATTGTGTTCTATTATGAGTAGTGCCATCTCCCCCAACGTATATCGACGCTGTTCCTCCCCCCGGTTTCATCATATACATTATTCCGCTGGTGGGCTCTGCATGAAAATATCCACTCGATGAAGAATATAGTTTGACGTAATTACTCGAATCATATGTAAGACGCAAGTTATTGCTGCCAGTACTCGTGATGTCCAATTTAGCCCCTGGAGTTGTCGTTCCAATCCCGATATTACCACCGGCCGTAATCGTCATTCTGGCATCAGCTTTTGTAGCATTACCAGTTCCACCATTTTTTGTGGCAAAATGCAAACTACCCTCAGCCGCGCCGCCCAGTCTTTCAAAAAATATGCCTGCTTGTTGATAATCACCAATAGCACCAGTAACGCCAAATAAAATACCTGCCGTTATTCCATTGTTCCCGTTAGAATTTTGGATATGCAAAAGAGGTTGGGCAGAGCCTATAATATGCAGGGGGGAGTCTGGATTCGTTAATCCAATCCCCACATTCCCCGCCCCCGAATCTCCATTCCAAATATTTCCGTTCTTAGTTCCATTCCACAAAGAGGTGCTGGCAACAGTACTGGTGGCCGAACCAATCATGGTTTTCACTAAACCATAATTAGCTAAAGCATAGTCATCTGATGCTAAATATGTGTTTGTAAAATTGTGCCCAGTATTTCCTGAGCCAGCCGGAGCGGAGCCGGCGTTTCCAATGGAGAAAATATCATTCGGGGCAGTGGTTCCGATACCGACGTTGCCCGTGCTATCGATTCTCATCCTATCACTTGTTCCTCCCGTTTGAAAACTCAAAAACCCGGCGGCATTTGAGGCCTTGATAGTGAGCCCGCTTACTGCTGATAACCCTTCCACGTAATTGCTGCCGATTTGCGTATTTACCACACCCACAGTCCCGGAAAAATAACTGTTACCAGTAACGGATAATCTATAAGCTCCAACCGCCGTCGTCCCAATTCCGACATTTCCTTGGTTATTAATAACCATTCTTATTTTATCAGCATCAAACGAAGTGCCACCCAAAGCATCCGTGGTTCCAAAGTACAATCCTCCGGAAACGCCTTTGGCTCCCCTATCAGTATATATGGCTGGGCCCCAGCCAGCCGTCGTTGGTATGAAAGTAATACCTGCACCGCTTAAGGGGTCGGTAACATCAACATTTCTTATCACTGTTTTAATAAATCCAGCCGTACTACTTCCGGATACATCCAACTTAACGATGGGATTCGTCGTCCCAATTCCGACATTATTGGCTAAATTCAAATTCCAAATATTTCCACTCGTTGAACCACCCCAAAGAGCGGCGCCACTTGTAGCTGTTCCGATCATCGTTTTCACTAAACCATAATTAGCTAAAGCATAGTCATCTGATGCTAAATATGTATTTGTAAAGTTATGACCTGTATTGCCAGACCCTGCCGGAGCGGAACCGGCATTGCCGATAGAAAAAATATCATTAGGAAGGGTTGTGCCGATACCAATGTTGCCGAAAGAGGATATATAGACACTATTATTCACATTTCCTAAACTTATATTTCCAGTTGTATCAACTATAGAGTAATAATGCGCGGAATCACCGGTTGAAATATCTGTGGTTGTATAAAAATCATATTTTTTCCCACCCGTAACAGCTTGACCGAATCTTGTTCCGCTAGATCCAAGTTTTAAAGCAGAGTTATCGGGTAACTCAATTGCCTTCTTCCAACCATTAGTCGTCCAGGTGTCAGAACCGACAACAGTTAATTTAGATGTAGGATTAGTAATTCCAATCCCGACATTGCCGGATTTATTTATTACCATCACTCTAGTTCCGCCACTTGAATTTGAAAAATTATCAAAAGCAAATAATGTTCTATTTGCTACAACGCCATTATTTTGTCTTGCTTGAAATAAAACTATTGGGTCTGTCCCTGTATCTGTTGTGGTATCTCCCAAAAACCATAGACCTGGATAACTTGCCCCATTACTCTTTCCGTTAAAAATAGGGGCCATAGCGCCAATAGTTCCCGTAGAATTGCTTATTCTAAAATAACCATTAGCCGGAGCGACTCCATTTCCATTTATATTAAGATAGCTCGTTCCAGCCGCTGTTATATCGAGAGCATAAGTTGGATTCGTCGTCCCAATTCCAATATTTCCCGTATTGGCGTTCCATACATTTCCAAATAGACTACCCTGCCAAAAACTACTGGTAGCGACCTGAGACATAATACTTGAAGATGCAAGTTGAATAGCTGAATCTAAATAACCCTTGTTAATTACATCCTCGTTAGCAGTAATAGTCGCGGACCGCATTTTTATTAAACCATTAACATCAAGGGTCGCTTCAGGCGTTGAAGTACCGATGCCGACACTGCCGTCTGTCTGTTTAACAAAAATACGTGTTAGCCCGTTTGTTTGTAACTGTAAATCATTTGTCGAATATGCGCTGAATGTTCCCCCGAAAGAATAAACCGGTTTATCAAAAATAAACCGGGAGCGGTCCGTATAAATATGCGCCCAACTCGAACTCAAAGGCGTAATACTAATGTAACCATAGGCATTTTGAATTCTCATCCCCGGGGCAGTATCTCCATTAAAGGTGACGTTTTCTCCGGACACGGTGTTGCTGCCTATTTTTAATTTGCCATTTATCTCCAATCTTTCCGTCGGCGTGCTCGTCCCAATCCCGACATTCCCGGGATTAGTTACTCCAAAAGAATAATTACCGCCGTAGCCGTAAAACCCAAACTCACCCGGAGTAACATTGGTTGCCGGTACGAGCCCGCTCATCGGACCGATAAAAGAGGTCGCCCGCACCGCGCCGTTAACATCAAGCCAGACTCCGTTGTCAGCCGGTGAACTTGTCGCAATACCGACCGGGCCCGCCAAACTTGTCGGTGTCCAGGTATTAGCAAAGTCCTTAAATAAATCATTCCATTCGCTCGCGGTCAAAGTTCCGTTAAAAGGCTTCTCGTAAGTCGAAGTGGCAAAGGCCGCAACGGCATTTTTCGCCGCAAGCGTAAATAAAAAAGCCCCGCAAATTAAAAAAGCGGCGGTGAAATTTTTGAATTTTCGTCCTCGATTAAGGGACATTAAAATTAAATATTTTTCAAATTTTCCGATGCTAATATTATACCATTTTCTTATTCTTCTGCCAAGAAAAAACCGCCTCTTTTCGGCGGTCTTTTACATCCTCAATTCGACGCTTCTTTTAGTCTTGTTAAACTCCCCAATCGAGGTAAAAATTATGGGGTTAAAGTGGGTATAATAGACTTTATAATCCGAGCCCAGGGGTAAAGTTCCCTCGAAAACGGTTTCCTCTGTTGAATTCTCGGTACTCCACCAGCCCCTTTGGCGCAGCTCCCAGAGAATCTTCTCCGATCCCGCCTCGGCGGCAAAATACGCCTTGGTCGATTGCGATTGGACACCGGCCGCTTTAATGCCGAGCAAAATAATATAAGAACCGCTCATGGCAACCACGAGCATGCCGGCAATAATAAACATGGTGAGCGCCAAGGCGCTGCCGGTTTTCGTTTTATGTTTTAACAAAAATATTTTCATGTTTATTTATAATAGCGCGAAGTGATGCTGGTTTGGAGCGTCATCTCGGACTTAAATTGCGCGCTATCTATCGCATTGGCTTTTAAACTAATGGTCACCATCGGCTGGGCGGTCGGGTCCGCGTCATTAAGGAAAAAGCGCAGGCCTTCAATTTTAATTTTTGCCGGGGAAATCCAATCATATTTTACAACCGAGCCGCTCCGGCGTGCCACGCGGAAACGGGGATTGTCAGCCTCATTTTCCGTATCATATGCGACGGTATAAGAAACGCACTCGCCGTAATAATTTTTAAAAGACAGACCATCAGTGCCATCCGCCAAATGATCGACTTTAAATATCTGGTCGTCCCCAAGTCCGAAACAGACACCTTCATTTTTTTGCGCCATGCGCATTTCCTTAGCCGTCACTTCCAAAAAATATTTCAAGCTTTCTTGCACGTTCTGAGTCGCAATCGCGCTTCTCTGCCCGTCAATCGCCAGTTTAAAAATCGTGGTAATCGACAGCATAATAACGGAAAAAAGGGCGACCGAAACCATCACCTCCATCAAAGTAAAGGCGCCGCTATCAAAGCGCTTAACCCAATTAATTTGTTTCTGTTTATATTTAAAGCCAATCATAAAGCATAGTTTCAAGCGAATATTCATAAACGCGATCATGGTCGGTCCAATAAATATGAGCAACCACCAACATCCCTGAATCGGAATCACTGAGCGTAATAATCCGGTAATAATTAGTAGCGGCCGGAGACGGAAAAGGATTATCCACATATGTGCCGTCCGAACTTAGATAAAGATTACCGTACATACTGGCGATGCTAAAACCAGGGTCGGGCAAAATACAACCCGTGCAGTTCGGAGTCAAAGCCAGAGTCGGGACCGTATCGGTATAGTCCATATAGTAATGACCAGCCGCTAAATTTGTCCGCCAATTTAAACGCGGCGTCTGACGCCAATTCGTATCGCGGACTTCACGTATGAGTTCTATCCCCTCTTGCGCCAATTGATAGGCGACCAGAGTATTTTTATTCAAACTTTGGCTGGCAATATTTTGGACGATTAAAGACAGGACGCCAATCATACCGATAGACACGATAAAAAGAACCGTAATCACTTCGATTAAAGTAAAAGCTTTCTTATCGCTTCTTCCCTGTTTTTCGTCTTTTGTCATCGGGCTAATAGCTATAAATAATTAATTATCAAGCACCTCGGCTAATCCTAAAAAATTAACGCGCACCGTTTTTCTCGCACCGGTATTTTTCTCCAGTAAATTTATTCTGAGAACGGTTGAGGTCCCATAACCATACCAAATATTGGTTTGCGGATCGGGCGGTAAAAAAGTAACATTGGCCCCGAGATAGCTGCAAGTACCGGTATCGCAGGTTTGAATCGAATCAATCACTATCCCACTCGGCAAAGTAATTTCGCGGGCGCCCAAATCAATCAGGCCTTCGCTATCAGGATCATAATCCATATAACCGGTATCAGCCGGCCAAACCTGCCCCGGCTCATTGCTGGCGGGACGATTTAAATCGGCAAAAAGTGTATAGAGATTGGAATTAACCACAAAATGAAGACCCCAACCGCCGGCCGGAACCTCGTCGCCATATTTAACCAAACCGAGCGTGTTGTTTTGCGCCGCGTGGATATCGGCAACCATTTTCTGCGCCGTCATCATTAAATCCGTGCGCTTATTGCTTGATTTATAATTGGCAATAAAAAGCGCCGTGATAATCACGATTAAAGAAATACTCGTAATCATTTCGAGTAGGGTGAAACCGGCTTTAGCGCCGGTTTTTGCGCCGGTTTTTGCGTCCGCCCTGAAGCCGATTGCGCCCTCTTTATTTGGCTTTAATTTCTCGCCAGATTGGTAAATCATAATTTATACGCGTGGACGTCGACATTGAACAAGTATAATTATCTACATCCGTTAATTTTAAAGTGACCGTCGTGCTCGTCGATAAGTTAAAAGTAATATCCGTGAGCGCCGACGTCGATGCCGAAATAACATCCCCGATCGCGTTGCTGGTTGACCATAAATAGCTACAGTTTGTGCCATAACAAGGCGTCGCTGTTGAAAACCCACCCGTATAAAATAGCGACGAAGTAGCGGAAAACGCGGTCGTACTGCCAATGATGATATTATAGGGCGACCAGACCATGTAGGGCGTCGGAAATTCATGCTTATAAGTCGTAAAGGTTAAAGGATTAATATCGGGATTGCCATCCGTGTCCGTCGATTTATTGCCGTAATATTGATACCAACCGGTCGGAGTATCTGTTTCGTCGTACAATCTTATCCACCAATAATAGTTCGTGTTATAAGCAAGCGAACCGCAAGTCGGATCGGAGTTTGGCAAATTGTATTGCGAAGCAAAGTCGGAATATTTTTTACCCGACCAGCAAGTCGCTGTACTCGTGCTCAGAGTGGGCGAATCGTCAACGACTATTTCATAAGCCGTTTGTGTGCCGCTGCGCCGGCACCATTTTAGAGTCGCGCCGAGCGCCGTCGAATTACAAGCCTGATCATAAGTCCAATTCGGCGCCGATAAACTGCCGATACTTAAATTGCTGATATAAACTTTATAGTTGCGCGTCGCGCAAGTATCCCAACCCCCTTCGCCCTTACAATTAAAACTTAAATTGCCGTCATCGCCCGAAGCGTTGCCGACAAAATCGCCCGGCTGGATACTCGGGTCCGTCCAAACTGAAGTCGCTCCGCAATTTTGCAGTTTAACCGGTGGTACCAAAGCACTATCAAGCCGAATCCAAGTTCCATCGCTATCGACTCGAGCGAAACCATAGACTCGCTGGTCAGTTTCATTATAGCAGGCCCAACAATGATTACTGGCATTACATTTATTAACGCAATGAGCGCTCGTCGTGCCCCAACTATCCGGCGGCTCATCTGTCCCGGAAAAAGAAATTAATCCCTTGGTCGGATTCCAGGCTTGCCCGCCGAAATTATTAAAGCCGTCGATATAAACCCCGTGAACTAAATCTTGGCAGGGTAAAGAATAGAAATGAAATTTATCATTGGGCGGCAGATATAGACCACTCCCGCTCAAATTCTGCGGCACATCAAGCCGGTCGCCGATTTTATCGTCCAAACAATTAAAATATACTTCCTGTAAGCTATCACCCCACCAGCCGATACCCCGGAGTGTCGAAGTCGCAGCCTGCGCTGGACGCGCGCTTAAAACCATAAAAAGAAATAAAAAACTGCCGACTATAAAAATGGCATTTTTGGAAAAATTGATTGTGCTTCGGCCTTTGCTCATTATTGATGGCGATATTAGCGAGGTTGTTGACCGTGTTATTAACGGCGCTATAAACGATTTTACTTTATATTTATTACCTTATTATTATAGCATCTTTCTAAAAACTTGGCTCCCAGTATCAGCATCTTTTTACGCTCCTCTTCCTTCTCGTCGTTGTAGCCGATTAAATGCAGAAGGCCATGGACAAGCAGAAAATAAAAAATATAGTCGGCCGATTTCTTTTCGCTAAAAACCTCTAAGTATTTTGCCGGCTTCTTGGTTTCATTAATATTTATGACCACCTCTCCAAGATATTTAATCTGTTTAGCTATTCCTGATTTTTTGACTGTGTCCGTATCACTGCCGAAAGATAAAACATCCGTCGTTTTATCAATTCCTCGATAGTCGTTATTAAGACGGCGCATCCGCGCCGGCCCGACGATAGCGACTGAAACTTCCCAATTTGTTTTTTTATAAACGCGTAAAAACTCGTCCGTAATTATTTTTATTTTCGGCGCGTTAATTTTATGCTTAGTCGTATTATTTATTTCCACCATATTTTAATTCTCTAATTCACTTTTTTATTTTTCCGTCTGACTTATTTTATTTATTTTATCATTCGTCTCAACTTACGCCCTAACTCATATAGATTATAAATTCCCGGTCGTAAAATATAATCATAGGTGCCGGCGTATTCACGCGTTTCCCCGCCGAAACCGAGCTTAAAGCGCGTCACGCCCGGCCATTTTACTTCATCGATTCCGTAAAAATCATAATATTTATAAGCCTCTTTTTGCGCTTCTTTAATTATTTCCCACTGCAATAGATAAGGCGCCATTAAATTGCGCGCTTCATTATCGGACGCACCGTGTAAATAGGTCACGCGCTCGCCCCAAAAACTAAATAAGCCGGTCGCGATATTTTTTCCCTCGTGCCGCGCGAAATATAATTTAATAAACTCGGGCGCGTTTAGTAGATTTTGATAATGCGCCGCCCCGTGCAAACGAAAACCGTCGCGCTCGCCGGTAAGCGTCAGCAGGCGCCAGAATTCAGAAAAATCCGCGGCCGTTCCAGAAACAATTTCGACTCCTTTTTTCTCGGCTAATTTTATATTATAGCGCGTCTTAGGATGCATCGCTTTTAATAATTCCTCCACACTGCGACTTAAATCTAAAATTAAAGTTTTTTGCGGCTGCAGAGCCACGCTTTTTTTAATATGGTTTAGACCTAAGCCCGTCGGTAATTCTTGAGGCTCAAGGCGCAAAAAAATTGCTCCCGTCTTTTTCTTTTTAAATTCAGTGAGTAGAAATTCAATCGCTATTTTTTCGCCGATTGGACCGCGCGGTGCGTACCAATAAAAAAATGGACCAAACAAATGTTTTTTGATGACAGTCATAACAGCGCGCACTTGATTATTTTCCGTGGCGCCCCAGCGCTCGATAATTTCGCCCTCGGCCGCCACCAGTTTTCCCCAGGCCCAGGTTTGCAAAAACTCACCCCCGGCCAGGCGATTTATGGCGCTAATATTATCCGCGGTTTCTGCGTTTAAATCGATTAATTCCATAATATTATTATATCATAAAACAAAAAAGAACTCCCATAATTGAGAGCTCTTTTAACTTCTAAAAAAATCTTGTTTGCTTATTATTGAAGATTTCCCGATTGAGCGATACCAGACGGGGTGGCCACTTGTTGACCCGCTTTAATTCCGCCCGTAACTGCACCCAAGCAATACTTTAGGGTATAGCTACCGTTGGTAATGCCGTTGATTGTCTGTGCTGCATAAGTATAGCCGTCGGCTACCGTTGTACCACAGGTCGAACCATCCGCAGGTAATGGTGGTTTCGGAACAATATCCATGTAGATAGTAGTCCCCGAAGCAATCTGACTTCCAGGTGTAACACTGGCCGACGCCGGGTAACTATACAAATCATTATAATACATTTCCAAAGCAGTTTGGATTTGTTTTACGTCCGCTAAGCGCCGCGCATCACGCGATCTCGCTCTGGCCTGATTTAAGGCCACGATGGATAAAGTTGATAGCAAGCCGATAATGGCGATAACTACCAATAATTCGATTAAGGTAAAACCTTGTTTATTTTTTTTCATAGCTCACCTCCCTTCAAAGAATTTAGTTTCTGACTTAATACCGGTTATTAAAACAGCAACTAAAAATTTGAATTAATTTATTAAAAATTTTATATATTCATATAATAACATATCGCCGAAAAGCCCGCAAGCGTTTTAGAAAGAATTGGCCATATTATACATCGGTAAAATTACCGCCGCGACCATAATTCCGACGCCGACACCCATGATAACCATAATGAGCGGTTCCATTAACTTACTTAGATTGTCGAGCATGGCAGAAGCTTCGCGCGCATAAAAGGTCGTGATGCGATCAAGCACCGAATCTATTTTCCCGGTTTTTTCGCCGACCGCAATCATCTGCGGCACCATTTTCGGAACGTCTTTGCTGTTTTCCATAACGGTTGATAAAGGATTCCCGTCATTAATCGATTCCAGAGTTTCCAGAATAAGTTCCCGATAAATCACGTTCCCGACCACGTCGGCCACGATTTCAAGCGAACGCGTAATCGTTACGCCCCCCTTTAAAAGGGTGGATAAAGAACGAGTAAAGCGCATCAAATAAATATATTTGAAGAGTGTGCCAAATATCGGCATACGTAGTTTAACGAGATCAAGATTGCGCTTGCCGTTATACGTTTTCAAATAAAGACGAACCAAGAGAACCAGTCCAACTATCGCCACGAAAATTAATACGATGTAGCTCTTAAGAAAATTAGAAGCCCCGATAACAATTCGGGTCGAGAGCGGCAGTTCCATATCCGTTTCCGTTAGTATCGTCGTTAAATTCGGAATAACATAAATCATTAAAACCACGCCGACGGCGAATAACCCCGACATAACAAAAACCGGATAAATCATCGCCCCTTTAATTTTACCGACCATATCATAATTTTTTTCCATTTCATCCGCCAGGTAATTCAAGACCTCGTCCAATTTTCCCGAGGACTCGCCGGAACGGACGATGTTAACAAAAAAGTCAGAGAAAATCTTCGGGCGCTTGGCAAAAGAATCGGATAAAAAGGCGCCCCCGTCTACCTCAAAAGCGATTTCCGAAAGCATGTTCTTTAGAGAAATATTATTCGTTTGGTCAACCAGGATTAAAAGCGATTCAACCACGGGGACATTAGCGGATATCATCACGGAAAACTGACGGGAAAAGATAACCAAATCTTTACCCTTAATCGGCGCGATAAACATCAGGAATTTACTTTCAAAAGTATCGGTGATATTAACGATTGAAGTAACGGTCAAATCTTTTTTGCGCAATTTAAACGTGGCCTCATTATCGCTTAAGCCAACGGTCCGTCCTTTTTTTGTTTTTCCCTCTCCGTCAGTCGCAATGTATTTAAAAATCGGCATATTTTTTTAACTCTCAATTACTCTTAAAATTTCTTCCATCGTCGTCAGTCCTTGTAAAACTTTAATAATACCGTCTTGTTTAATCGAAATAAAATCTTCCGTTTTTTTAACGGCTTCAATATTTAAATCTTTACTGCCGATATTAATCATCTCCTGCAAAGACTCATTAATTTCAATCACCTCCATAATCGCGACTCGGCTCGAGTAGCCCGTATTTTCGCAGCGCGGACAGCCGACCGCTTTATAAACTTTATATTTTTCAAAAACGTCTTCGGCCGTATTAAATTCCGGCAATTCTTCCTTAACGATATTAAGCGGGGCCGTTTTTAATTCATCTTTAATTTCCTGATTGGCGTCGGACGATAACTCGACCGGCTGCTTGCAATAATCGCAAAGACGGCGGGCGAGGCGCTGCGCCACGACAGTCCGAAGCGTTGAGGATAAAAGAAAGCGTTCAATTTTCATATCGAGCAGACGGAAAATCGCGCCGAGAGCATCATTAGTATGTAAAGTAGAAAGCACTAAATGGCCGGTTAAAGAAGCATGGATAGAAAGCTCAGCCGTTTCTTCGTCGCGAATTTCTCCCACCATGATAATATTCGGGTCTTGGCGCAAAAGAGAGCGCAAGCCGCTCGCAAAAGAAAAGCCGATTTTAGGACGAATCTGCGACTGATTAACTCCCTTCATTTCATATTCAATCGGGTCTTCAAGGGTCGAAATATTAACATCATCCTGATTTAAAATATTTAAAACCGCATATAAAGTCGTGGTTTTACCACTACCGGTCGGCCCGGTCACGAGAAAAATACCGCTCGTTTTTTTAATGCCGGTACTGATGCGCCGCAGCGCCAATTTACTAAATCCCAGTCCCTCGAGCGTCGGCGCGCCCTTGGCCGTATCTAAAATTCTCATCACGACTTTCTCCTGACTGGCTAAAGGCAGAGTGGAAACACGAAAATCAACCTCATGATTACTCACCAGTAAGCGGATGCGGCCGTCTTGGGGCACGCGCGTTTCGTCCAGTTTTAATTTCGCCAAAACTTTGATACGCGCGATAATCGCGTTATGGATACTTTTGGGCAAGGTCAAAGAGGTGTGCAAAATACCGTCGATACGATAGCGCACGCGGCTTTCTTTTTCGAAGGGTTCAATATGAATATCGGAAGCGCGCGCCTCAACGGCGTGGCGGATAATAACCGAAACGATACGGGAGACCGGAGCACTATTAATATCTTCCGCGGAAACACCCTCATCGTCTCCTTTAACGGCAATTAATTCTTCGCCCTCTTCTTTGGCCTTAACTTCAAGAGCGGTCGAAATTTCCTCTTCAAGTTTCTGATATTGTTTAAAAACTTTCTGATAGCTGGAATTGGAAATTAAATAGTATTGGACTTGCAGCTTCTCGTCGGCCGCCAAAAAATTAACCGCTTCCATGGAACGGATATCCGGTTCGAGCAAACCGACTTTAATGCTCTTGTCTTCCCTCCCGAAACAGATAATATGATAGGTCTTCGCGATTTCTTCCGGTAAAAATTTCAAAATATTTTCCGGCACCTCTTCCGACAGCAGGCTATAATAAGGCAAGCCGTTGAGCTCCGCTTTTACGGCCGTCAGCTTCTCTTCTTCAATTAAATTATGGCGGACAAGATAAGACTCCAGATCGGTATTATCCTTTTTTATTGCGGTTTTTATCTCCGAAATTTTTTCCGCCGGAATTAAGTTTTTAGACTGCAAAAGCGAAAGCAGCTGGTCAATTTTATCCATTTTTATTCTTTTTTAAGGGGTAAGGGGAAAGGCAAATTATTGCCCACGATACAATTTATAATGCTCGTGGTCGTGGCGAGCGTACCGTTTGAAGAAGTGGCGACGCTTTCTACCCGTCCGACCGGGGTTTTACAAATATTATCAAAATCGAATTTAACGACATTATTTTTCAAAGATAGAAATTTCGGCGCGGTAAAAATCGTCATGTCGAGTGCATTATTACTTGGCGCCGCCGTCACTTTTGGGGTGCTGGCCGCTTGGCTCAGACCGGTCGTATCGCTCATAAAAACCAGCGCCTCGTTGCGCCATAAATATAAAGCCACCCCGCCGGCCACAAGCAGGAAGATAACGATATAGAGAATGGAATGATGCGCTTTTTTCATATTTAATATCTCTCTTTAACTTTTATTTTTTATAGTAATAAGTGGTCATTTCCAGGCTGGCCGTATTCCCGCCCGGCGAAAAACTAAGGCGCGTAATATCAAATATCCGGAGATTGCTTTCAAATAAACGGAGTAGATTTTTAAAGCCGGCGTAATCAATCGCACTAATCGATAATTGCAGGTTTACCTTGCCCAGTTTACCATTTTCTACCGGCGCCGGATTATTCGGGTCTATAGCCGGCTCCTGTTCGATACTGACCGAATTAAGAATGAAGCCGTTCGTCGCGACAATTTCTTCGAGTTCCCCGTAGAGGCGCTCGCGCACATAATCATCCGGCAAAACACCGTTAAATTTATTTAAATCAGTCGGAGAAATTTTCTTATATAAATCGGCGATTGTTTTTAAATTATTTAATTTTTTAAGCTGCTCGGTATATAAGCGCTTCTGCTGCTGGATAGTGATATTAATGGAGGCCATGGTCGCGTCGTATTTCGGCTTAATGATAATAAAATAGGCGATGGCTAAAACCACAATCACCACACCAACCATCATAATATTAAAATAATTATTCAAAAAAAGATTTTGGCTATTCTTATTTTTTAAATCGTTCGTGGCCATAAATTATTTTTTGAATATATCGGGACTGATATCAAACTCCAGTCCGAAACTGACACCTTGGTCGGCCGCCTTGGTTTTGTCTTTACTAATTGAGAGATTAACCGCGGAAACTTTTACATCCTTAACCAGCGGATCGCTTAAAAAGGCCTTAGTCTGCCAACTGACCTCGGCGTAGCTGAGTGCCCGCGCGCTGAGCGTATAGTGGCCCTTCGTATCCCCGCTAAAGCTATCGAACTTAACGGTACTGAGCGTATTTTTTTCCAGCCAATTAAAAAAGCTACTCCAATAAACATGGTTATCTAAAAGCTTGCTTACCTCAAGCGATTTATCTTTATAGCTTAAAGCTTCGTCGGCCGTACCTTTAATCTTACCGATGTCGACATTAATTTGCGAAATCTCGCCATTCAGCGATTCCGCTTTAGCTGTTTCCTGTTTCTCCCACCAATCAAGACCGAAATAGAGCTCGGCAATAAAAACACCAACGACGAAGAATACCACCAAGATAATGGAGATATTTTTATTCCAATCAAAAGAAATCTTGACCTCGTCTTTGATCAAGTTAACCTCCAAGATCTTTGGATTTTGGAGACTTTCTTTTTTGGTTTCTTCTTTTTTACCTTTTTTCGAAAGGAAGAAATGCATGGGGTCTATTTTAAATAAATTGACCGTCTTATAATTGGTCTCGCCGCCGTGTCCGCCTGACCTCAGAGCTGTTTAGGTTTTACTCAATTTCTCTCATACCCAGTCCAATCGCGACCGCCAGTTTCGCTCCCACTTCGGACAAGACCGGTTTTAATTCCTCGGGGCAGTTTACTCGATTCCAGGGATCGCCGATAATAACTTTAATATTTAATCGCTTGGCGAAATAGTCAGCTAAATTCAGAAGCATAGCGCCGCCGCCGGAAAGAATTATCTTTTCTACTTCCCCGCCGTTCTGAGAATGGAAGAAATCAAGCATATACTGAATTTCAGTTAAAATCGGTTCCAGGGTACGGCCGATAAGCTGAGGCAGTTCTTCCTTCGCATCGGCCGCCAAGCTCACGCTTAAATCAAATTTAAATTGCTCGGCTTGCGCAAAGCTCATACCCAATTTCTCGGCGATGGCTTTCGTCACCGTTGAAGAACAAACCGCGAGGCTCCGATTTAAAACCGGGATACTTTCTTTAACAATAGAAATATCCGTACTGTTCGCGCCGATTTCCGCAATCATGACCGTCGTCTTATCATTTCCGACCAAGGAGCGCACGAGCGAAAAAGTTTCTGTTTCCAGACTAACTAGATTTAGTTTAGCCGCTTTAAAAACATCGATATATTTACGGACTAATTTTTTTGGAGACCCGGTCAGAAAAACTCGCATATTACCTTTAGTCGGCGTGTGGCCGTTTTCGTCCGGAATAATTTTCCAATCGAGAATCATTTCTTCAAGCGGCAGCGGAATTACTTTCTTCGCCTCTTCATTAACGGCAATGCCTATCCCCTTCTTATCGACGTTGGATAAATTAATAATCGAGGAAAAGACCGCAAAGGTCGGTAAAGAAGCCGTTACTTTAGTCGCGGTTATACCCGCTTCGTTTTTAACTTTAACGATTGCCTTCGCTAAATAATTAATGTCATCAATCTTCGTAAAGTTGACCTCGCTGACATTTTCGCTGAAGGCGTAATTAGAGAGATAAATTTTTCGGTTACGTTTGCGCAGCTCAACCATTTTCAAAGATGAGTCGCCAATGTCTATTCCTAAAAAAAGATTATCTCCCCCCAAAGAAATTAGGCTCATACGCTTAATAAAATTTGCGGAGTTTTAATTGAATTATCTTATTTTCTGATATATACTAATTATATATTATTTAGAAACATTAAACAAGCTTAAATATGAATTTTTTTGCCCGCTTCAAAAAATTATTTTTAGTTCTGGGTTTTCTTATTTTAGTAGCGGTGCTCGGCTATTTGCTCTGGCGCTTTTTTTTCCAAACTACCCCGATTACCGAAACGGCTACGACAACTCCGGGCGTAATTAGCGGTCTGCCCTCAGCCGGTTTGGGCGGTGACACCGGTCTTAACCAAACTGGAACCGATGGTCTCCCTGTGAGCCCCGGCCAAAATTCCACTCCGACCGGTTCGACCGGCGCGCCGGACTTAAACCAGCCCAATTCAATCGCCGTCGGCGGTTTAACCGCCACAACCGTCGTCAACCAAAATCCGTCTCTCGACCCGACTATAAGCAATAACGGCGGCGTCCAATTTTATGATAAAAACGAAGGTAAATTTTATCGTATCGATTCGGAGGGCAATAAAACTCTGCTGAGCGATAAAGTTTTTCATTCCGTGGATAGCGTGACCTGGGCACCCGATAAAAATAAGGCGGTCCTAACCTACCCGGATGGCAGTAAAATCCTTTACGATTTCAATACCCAAAAGCAAGTGACCCTGCCCGCTCATTGGGAAGATTTTTCTTTTTCTCCGGACAGCAGCCAACTCGTCACGAAAAGCTTAGCGCTTGATCCGGAAAATCGCTGGCTCGTTGTTTCAAACGATGACGGCTCGCAAGCGAAAGCGATTGAGAAGGTCGGTAATTACGATAAAACAATGTATCCCTCCTGGTCACCGAATAATCAAATCGTCGCCATGTATACCGAAGGTCTTGATTTCAATCGCCAAACAGTTTATTTTGTCGGCTTAAACGGCGAAAATTTCCAATCAACGATTGTCGAGGGCCGCGGCTTCGAATCGCAGTGGTCAACCGAGGGCAATCACCTTTTATACAGCGTCTATAATTCCGCCGATAATCTTAATCCGCGACTTTGGGTCGTTGATGCGACGAGCGACACGATCGGAGAAAACCGCCACAGCATCGATCTCCAAACTTGGGCCAGCAAATGTACTTTCGCGAGCGACACCGAAGTTTATTGCGCCGTACCCGATAATTTAGAAAAAGGTTCGGGGCTTTTCCCGGAACTCGCCGATAAAACGCAGGACAGTTTATATAAAATCGACTTGACGACCGGCACTAAGAAATTAATTGCCATTCCGAACGGTTCTTATAATATTTCCCAAATTGTTGTAAATACCAGCCAAAGTAATTTATATTTCACGGATAAATTTTCCGGCTCGATTTATGAAGTTAAGTTAAAGTAGCGCCCATGAGTAAAATTTTGCCCGCCATCCGTAATTTTCTGCTCGACCTCCTGTTTCCGCTTGAATGCCTGAACTGTCGCCGCGAAGGCGCGCATCTCTGTAACCGGTGCTTCCGCGAGATAAAATTTAATGATAAAAATAATCAAGCAAAGTTAAAAATAAATTTAAAAGTTCCCGCCCTGGATAATATCGCCATCGCCGGCGACTACGAAAACGCGCTCTGGCGGCTTCTCATCACCAAATATAAATATAATTTTATAGAACCGCTCGGACTTATTCTGACGCGGTTTTTGATTGAGTTTTGGAACTCCGAAAATTGGAAACCGGATTATGTTATTCCAATTCCCCTCTCAAAAAAACGACTCCGCTGGCGTGGCTTCAATCAAGCCGAAATTATCGCGCGTGAATTCAGTTCGCATTTTAATTACGAATTAACTTTGGATTTAAAAAGAGAGCGCCATGGCGTTCCTCAAGCCAGCCTAAGCGAGAGCGAGCGTTTAGCAAATATGGAATCCGCTTTTGTCTGGACCGGGCGAGATTTAAACGGGTGCACGATTCTCTTAATTGATGACGTCGTGACAACCGGAGCAACCCTAAACGAAGCGGCCCGGACGCTTAGGGCGGCCGGCGCGAGCCGCGTTTGCGCCCTGGTTTTGGCGAAAGGCTAATTAACCATTCTCGCCAGCGTGTTAAGGGGATATTTACAAATTCAAAAACAAGCTCTATACTTAAATAATAAGAGCTGATTGCCAAGCCCACCAAGCTTGGTCAGGAAATTAATTTCTTGAGTGCAAACCTAAGGCTTAAAAGAGGCGTCGCGTCGCTAATCGGCGTGGAAGCCGGGTGGAACCGCGAGACATAGCCGCTAATTCGGCCAGATAAAGTCCCGTCCCGGTAAAAACAGTTTTTCTGTTTTTACGAGGAGGGGATTTTTTTTATTCATTTATAAATAATTTAAATAATATGAAAGAAGAAGCAAACATTGAATTAAAGCGCCATAGCTTAGCGCATATCATGGCAACGGCAATTAAGGAGCTCTGGCCGGAAGCGCAACTCGCGATTGGGCCGGCGATTGATAACGGATTTTATTACGACATCGATTTCGGCGAAGTAAAAATTACGGAAGCCGATTTAAAAAACATCGAAAAGAAGATGGCTTTCCTAATCAAGCAGAATTTAAAATTCGAGCGGACGGAAAAAGAAATTGAACCCGCGCTAAAAGAGGCCAAGACGGCCGGTGAAATTTATAAAGCGGAACTACTCGAGGGACTCAAAGAACAAGGCGAAAAAACGGTCAGTTTTTATTCCGTCGGTAAGTTTACCGATCTCTGCCGTGGCCCGCATATTGAAAATACCAACCAAATCAAGCCGGGGAGTTATAAGCTTGATAAATTGGCCGGCGCTTATTGGCGCGGCGATGAAAAAAATAAAATGCTTACCCGTATTTACGGACTGGCCTTTGCGACTAAAGATGAGCTTGATGCTTATTTAAAAATGATGCTCGAAGCGGAAAAGCGCGACCACCGCAAACTAGGGAAAGAATTAGATTTATTTGTTTTTTCGCAATTGGTCGGATCTGGCTTACCTTTATACACATTTAAGGGCGCTATTGTCAGACGAGAAATTATTCGACATATTAACGAATTGCAAAAAGAAATCGGTTACGAAGAAGTCCATACACCCAACATGAATAGGGCTGAATTATTCAAAATCTCCGGTCATTACGATAAATACAAAGAAGATATGTTTCGCGTAGTGTCTAACTATTCAGAGGAAGAATATTTTTTAAAGCCGATGAATTGCCCACAGCATACGCAGATTTTTGCTTCCCGAGCTCGAAGCTATCGAGACTTACCGATTAGAATCGCTGATTTTGCAAATCTTTACCGCGATGAAAGACCGGGCGAATTAAGCGGCCTAACAAGACTGAGATGCTTTTGCCAAGACGATGGCCATAGCTTCTGCCGCGAAGATCAGATTAGAGAAGAATTTGTTGATGTCTTATCGGCCATTAAAAAAGCAATGGAAACTTACGGCATGAAATACAATATAAGATTATCCCTCTGGGATCCAAATCATCAAGAGAAATATTTAGGCGAACCGGAGGTCTGGGAAAAATCACAGAAACTATTAGAAGATATTTTAATTGAAAATAAAATAGAATATTTTAGAGCCGAAGGAGAGGCCGCTATCTATGGACCAAAAATGGATCTAATCTCAAAAGATTCTTTAGGTCGAGAATGGCAACTTTCAACGATTCAGTTAGACTTTATCATGCCTGTTCGATTCGGTTTAAAATACACTGATGAAAATGGCAAAGATAAATCACCAGTTATGGTCCATCGCGCAATTATCGGTTCCCCAGAAAGATTTATGGGAATTTTAATTGAACACTATGCTGGCGCTTTCCCTGTTTGGCTATCCCCAGTCCAAGTTAAATTAGTTTCTGTCGCCGAAGCGCATATTCCCGCCTGTCTGAAACTGGCTGCGGAATTTAAGGCGGCCGGTATCCGCGTTGAAGTCGATGATGCTAATGAAACCGTGGGCAATAAAATCCGTAAAGCGGTTAACGAGAAAGTACCCTATATGCTCGTTATCGGCGACAAAGAAATGAATTCCCCGCTCTTAAACGTCCGCGACCGCGGTGCTCAAGAGACGCGTGAAATCGCTACCGATAAATTTATCGCGGAACTGCAAACAAAAATAAATAAGCGGGCCTAAACCATTGATTGTTCGGTCTTGAATAAAACTATTTTCGCGTTTGGGCAAAACGCCCGATTATGCTATTATTTATATACCTTTACTCTTAATTAAATTAATATGAAGAAATATAAAAATTTACTGATAATCCTGGGAATAATAGCGTTTTTAGCCATAATCGCCTCGCTGGGCCGCCTAACCAATAAACCGGCGACTGTCGCTCCCGGCACCGGTAATGTCGCCGGGGCCTCTACCGAACCGACATTATTTTATGGTGATACCTGTCCCCACTGCAAAATTGTGAATGACTTTGTCGTCGCTAATAATGTCAAAGCTAAGCTCCCCTTTCAAGAACTGGAGGTTTATAACAATCAAACTAACGCGGCCGAGCTTATCGCGACTGCCCAAAAATGTAATCTTGATACGGCGGGCGGCGTCGGCGTTCCCTTCTTTTATGACGGCCAAAATTGTATTCTTGGCGACCAGCCGATCATTGATTATTTCCAGACTAAATTAAAATAAATGAAAAAATTATTTTACATCTCTCTACCCGCGCTCGCTTTCTTTGCTCTGCCGGCCAAAGCGATTTGCCCGGTCTGCATCGTGGCTGTCGGCGCCGGCTTGGGGCTAAGCGAATATCTCGGGATTGACGATACGATTGCCGGTGTTTGGATTGGCGGTATGATTGTCGCCATGATTGCCTGGACGATTAATTGGCTTAACGGCAAAAATTGGAAATTTATCAATAAAGACTTACGCGATGTTTTAATTACCATTATTTATTACCTAATGGTTATCTGGCCGCTCATGAGCCGAAATATTATCGGGCACCCTTGGAATAAGCTCTTCGGCATCGATAAATTAGTCCTCGGTATCGCCGTCGGCAGCTTGGGATTTTTGGGCGCCACCCTCTGGTATAGCGACATCAAAAAAAATAATGGCGGCCACGCCCAGTTCCCTTTTCAAAAAGTTGTCTGGCCGGTCGGCGCGCTTTTGATTTTAAGTTTTGCTTTTTATTTGTTAATTCGATAAATTAAAATTAATCTTTAAAAATATGTCCGACAATATTATGAGTTTAAACGAGATGATCGATAAGGTCGATAAAATGAAAAAAGATCACGAACTCGATCTCTCTTCGGACCAAGATTTAAGCATCGCCATCATGAATCTGGTGAGCATCGAAGAACATTTCTTCTTTACCGGAGCCAAAACCGGGAATCCGAAATATTTTGATTTGCTTAGCGAAGTGCGCGAAATGCGCAAATCGCTTCTCAAAAAAATCATTAAAGAATATGAGGGCGAGGTTTGGTGTATCTCTAAACATTTGCTGGCGGCGAGCTATCGCCTGATGGAAGTGGGAACTAAGGCCCAGGGTAACGGCAAAAAAGAGGACGCCGCCGATATGTTTAAAAAATCTTACGACCTCTATTCCCTGTTTTGGGGCTTAAATATGAAATTAATTGATCTCGGTGAGGTAAAAAAAATTGACGACGACGCGATAAATACTGAGAAAAAAGGTTTAACCGGTCGCCTCGGCGCGCTGGTTAAAAAGCTGGTCAATTGTTGTATTGAATAAATATTATAATGAAAAAGAAAAAAGAGCCGGCTGGCTCTTTTTTGATATCAGGCGTTAAATTGTTCAGTTTTAAAAACGTGTGCATCTTCCGCGCGCGAATCGGGAGACAAAAGCAAAAGATCAGAGTTGCCAAAATGAAATTGCGTTAAAACTGATTTCCATTCTAAATTATAATAAGCGGCATAAATCATTTTCCCGATATCGCCGTGAGTGACGAGCAAAACATTTTCGTCCGGCTGGCGCTCGCCCATACCTATGTGGCGCTCGCTGATAATTCGTAAAAGGTCCTCCGCCCGCTTAAACAAATCGGGGAATGTTTCGGCGCCCTCGGGCGATAAAAAATATTTAATAGTTTCACTCATTAATATATCCGGCGCGCAGTATTTTTCAATCTCGTCTGTCCGCCGTCCCGTCATTACCCCAAAATCACGCTCGACTAACTCGGGTAAAATTTGCGGTGGCGCTAATTTTAAACGTTCACATATTATTTTTGCTGTCCGGTGCGCACGTTCTAAGGGCGAACAGTAAACAAAGGAGAAGTAAGGCTTTCCGGGCGCATAAGATACTGCGGACCGATTAGCGATAATCTGCTCCGCTAGGCTTTCCGCCTGCGCTTCACCTAAAGAAGTTAATTTCCCGTCGCGCCGCCCGTTAAGAATACCGGCCGCATTATCCTCGTCTTGCCCGTGACGTACCAAATAAATTTTTAGCATAAATATTTAAACTCACTTAATCATATTTCTTCCGGAAATCGTCTTCATCGCCATAGCGCGCAAACTTTTGCGCGACCTGGCTGGCTTGCGTTTTAAAGCCGGGCTTATTCTCATGCATGACACCGCACCAATATTTTTCCGTCCGCCCGGCGATTTCTTTCGCGTAAAGAAAAAATCCGTTGGCATAACCGCAGTACATACAGCCTAATTTTTCGTAGGGCTCAAGATATTCGAGACGGGCGCGATCAAAAATCTGAATATACTCGCGGCGCCGAACTTTCTCTAAACCATAAATCGGAAAACAAATCGCTTGGTATAAATATACGAGTACATCTAAAAAAATAATAGCGACCAGGGGCAACCAAATAAAAGGTAACGAGAAAAGATGACCATAGAAGCGCTGCGAACGGAATTTGCGGTAATCCATAATACTTAAATTTAAGCGATATAATTAGAGCCCAGAATTAATGATTAAAACACAGAATTAATTCCGCGATTAATCCACCGCTTGAAAAAAATCACAGTGTCCATTCGGCGGGACTTCGGTTTTACTTTCTGAGCAATAATACTGGCCCTCACCGAGAGAAAAACTTGTGCAATGGCGACATTGCGTCGCCTCATTACCCCAATCCGCAATGTAGTCCGCCTCGATTTCGTGTGCCATAAATTTATATTAAAAATTTTCTTGAAATTTTCTCACTATTTTTAAAACCAAACGGCGCGGGAAAAAACGAACCAAAAAAGCCATGAACGCATTTTTCCAGCCGGAAATAGCAACAATTTTCCCGGCCATAAGCGCCCGGTAGCCGTCTTCGGCCACGGAACGGGCCGTGGGCAATTTTCGATTTTTCATCAACCGACTACCATCTAAATTAGCCACCGCCTTAAAATTACTGGCGGTCGGCCCGGGGCAAAGCGCGGTTACGCTTATATTTTTTGTTTTAAGTTCGTTCGCGATGGCTTCGCTAAAATGAAGTACGAAGGCCTTAGTCGCATAATAAACGCTCATGAGCGGGCCCGGCTGAAACGCAGCCGTCGAGGCAACATTTAATATTCGGCCCTTCCCTTTTTCAATCATGGCCGGCAAAAAAAGATGCGTCAAATAAACGAGCGCCGAAATATTTAAATTTATCATGCCTAATTGTCTTTCGATTTTACTATCAGCGAAAGGACCAAAATCACCAAAACCGGCATTATTAACCAAATTTTCGACAAATAAATCATGCGCCACGCAATACGCCTTAACCGCTTCAACCGATTTCATTTCGCGCAAATCGCCAGCCAAATAGAGGGCCGTAATTCCATGCTTCAGCGCGAGCTCTTCCGCTAATTTACTAAGTTCCGCTCCACTACGCGCCACTAAAAGTAAATCCTGTTTATGTTCCGCAAAAACAAAAGACAATTCACGGCCGATACCGGATGAGGCACCTGTAATTAGTGTAATTGCTTTGGCCATATTTTTATTGATTGCTTGAGACCGAAAGCAGCATCGCATCGAATTGCTTATTGATTGTTACTCGATCAAATTCTTTAACGGCGCCTTCCGGATAATTTTCCAAAACTCCATAATGAATAAAGTAGCGAGCAGCGAGACAAGGATTTGTTCCCGGCATAGCATAGACGCTTTCTTCGTAGCGATTACCCGCGCCCGCGCCGGTTGAGGAGGCAAAAGAATAAACCAAGCCATCCTTAAGTGTCGTCGTGGCCGGTAGGCCATTCGCCATATCTAAAAATAAATTTGCACTGCAATCAGTCGCGCCCGGTATCGTTTCGACACTAAAATAAGAATCAGCCGATAGATTAGTTCCGCTCGCCAATGACTCGGGAATAACAAAGGCCACACCGCTGATATCTTTCCCCGGACCGAGCTCTTGATATTTATAATCACTCTTAACCGTGTAACCGTCGGGGTAACGCGAAGAAAAACCAATTTTATCGTTGGTGTAAAGATTCGGCAATTCCTCAGGAATCGGATTATAGTTTATATCGCCGGTTTCATTTTGAGTTTGATCTTGAGTTTGGTCCGGATTCTGATTTTGCTGGCCAGTTTGAGCAGTCTCGTCATTATTTAAACTTTCCGCCAATTGCGCTTTTTTGTTTACTAAAATATAGGCATAGTAGGCCAAGCCTAAAATGAGCACCAGAATAAGCACCATTGAAACTTTTTTACGCATAGTATTATTTTTATGTTTATATAGCCACATATACCCATTATATCACGCTACCACATAAAAACTACCCCCGTTTTCTTGAGCTCGGAGGCTTAAATGATACGGTGATAAAATTCAAGGACTTTAGCCATATCGATATTCTTCGGTAATTCTGCCGGACTCGGCTCGTCCAAGAAGCGCCCGCCATCGGGCATAAATAATAGAAAGGTCGCCACCTCGGAATTTTTACGATTCAAGGCAATCGCCTCTCGAAAAATTCTATTTTTAAGAATTTTGGCATTAAGATTAACGTTTTGTCCGCTCTTTAATTTATAAGAAGGGATATCTAATTTTCGGCCGTCCACTAAGATATGCCCGTGCGTCACGAGCTGCCGCGCCTGCTCTCGGGTTCTCGCGAGACCGAGACGAAAAACAATATTATCCAATCTCATCTCTACCCGACGCAATAATTCAATTTGCGGATCTTTCTGACCGGCAAAAGCCTCCTTGGCATAGCGCCGCATTTGCTTCTCCATGATGCCATAAATGAATTTAAGCTTCTGCTTCTCAACAAGAATTAAACCGTAATCCGACTTTCGCTTCGGCTTCAGGCCTTGGCGGCGAATACTGGCGGTCGCCGGAGCGAGGCCGAATTCCTGGCTTTTTCGTAGTTTTGGTCCAATATATCTGGCCATATTTAATTTAATTAATAATTAAGTGTGAGTATATTACGCGGGAAAAATAAAAAAATTCATCTCCGCCCGGCGGAAGAGCTCATATTATTACAACTCCTGTTTCCCCGGGATGCAGGCCCGCGGCGTTAGCTTCGTCCGTATCTAAATGAAGGTTCCAGACATAATCAGCCCGCACTCGAACAATTACTTGCTCAAAAATAAGCGCGCGCTCCCGTCCACATTTCACGGAGACAATCTGGCCATCATGAAGATTATATTTTTCAGCGTCCTCCAAGGAGGCATGAATATGTCTTTGTGGTATAATCACGCAATTCTTAAACACTTGTCCTTGGGGACCAATAATTTTTAGCTTCGCCGCCGCAGACGTATCACCGGAAAGCGCTAAAGGAGCTATAAGGCCGAGCTTAAGCGCATCGGTTTGAGCAAGCTCGACTTGCGTTTCCGCGCGCTCCGGACCGACGACTCGAACATTTTCTATGAGCTTATCGCCATTTTCGAGGCTAACTTTCTCCATCGCGACATACTGACCGGTTTGAGAAATAGCTCTTAAGGGTCTAAGCTTATAGCCGACCCCGAACAACGCTTCGACATCCGTCCGGCTAAGATGGATATGTCTGGCGGATATTTCTATGGGAATAATTATCATACATAAATTGTTATTTGATTAATAAGAGGATGAAATCTATTTGCCGACTATATAATTTAATACGCTTTTCAATAATAAATTGAGCATAAAAATAGTGGCCTGCCTTTATCTCGTTTTTATCTATTTGAATTCTATTTGGACACAAAATAAAAATACCCATTTGGGTATTTTTATATGATGATTATCAGGGGCTATATCCGAACTTTTTTAAACCAAACTATTTACAATAGGCAAAATTACTTCTGAGCGATTATCCTGGCCACTCCATGCTTATGCGGCTTAAGAGATCCGGAGTGCCCTGGGTCCAGTATGGTATTTTCCAGATAATAAACTATCTTATAACCGGAAAAGATATTCAATAATTCCTGCTCTTCGAAATAGCTGGTGAATTTTTTATCTAAGATAAAACTGGGATCTTTTTTAGTAAAAACTTCGATAATGATGTAAGCGTCTTTTTGAATATTATCCTGCAAACTTCTTAATATTTTCAGAACACTATCCTTATCTGAAAAGTTTAGAACATTGCGGCAAATTATTACCTGGTATTTATCTTTCTCAATATCAAAATCATTGATATCGCCGCAAATCAATTCTAAATTGTCGAGCTTAAATTCGTCTTTTTTGGTTTTTATTTGATTAATGGCCACATCTGAACTATCGATAGCAGTAACAAAAAAACCATTTTTAGATAAAAATAGAGAGTCAATTCCCTGGCCGCAGCCCAAATCAATAATTTTGCTGTTTGGCAAAAAGCTCTTCCAAACAAGACTTAAAATTTGACTGGGCTTGGTGTCGCTCTCAATTCCAGAAGATAAGTATATTTTATTATATTTTTCCATACTTATTTATTCTTGTTATGACTATTTATCCCCTTTACGAATTCTCTTTCCACTTCGCTTAAGCTAATTTTATAAACTTTAAAAAATTCTTTTTTAAAACTGGTATAATAATACTCCTTATCAAGCAGGGTTAATAATTCTTTAACTTTTTGGAAAGAATATTTATTTATCAAATAGTTAACAAATAAAGCCGCGACCTGATAGGCTTGCCTGTCGACTCGTTTATTCCAGTCAGATTTGGTAGCTAATTTCTTACAAAAATCATTTTCCGCTTTCTTAACGGCATATTCGGCGTCTTTATATTGTTTAGCAACATATTGAGCCAGGCCCTCATCCAACCATTTTGGGACAGTCTTCCCATTCGCTAATTTATTAACAAATAAATGAGCAAATTCATGTTTTAAAACAGGCAAAAATTCTCGACTACTATGGATGCTATCTCTTTTAAGCGCCACGGGGCTTAAAATAGCAATTTCATTATTAGGGGACGCGTTGGCAATTATCCAAGTTTCGGTTTCTTCTCCAATGTAGTGGTTAAATTCTTTTCGACTGGGGAATATATAAACAGTAACATTGGCCAAGTTATCTTTAAAAACTTTAGAAGTGTCATTAAAGGCCTTCAAGACTTTATGCTTTAAGATATCTTTATCTTGCCCTTTGTAGATTATTCTAATCATTTCTATAAAACGCTAATTTTTAAACATTATGACAAAATCATCAGCGATGGAAAAGGCTGGTAGGGCGGCTTGCTATAAGCATCTTTCAGAATCTCTGCGCATACCGGCAAGTCATTTCGTTTGATTTTTCTGATCATATTGTTTTAGTTAATATGGCGGGATACGCCTGAAACGTCATCAACGGCCTTTATTTTAGTTAAACATTACTAACTAATTAATCTTTACATATCTCGTTCCCCGCCCGCGGCCGATGGGTTTTATTTTTTGGAGTTTCATTAGACGAGCCAATGCTTGGCGCACGGTTGGCATGAGCACACCTGTGGCTTTTACAATATCGCTCGGACTGGCCTCAAGGGTGCCGGAGATATAATGCCAAACTTGATATTGTTTAGGTGAAAGAGTATCTTCAACTTTTTCTTCTTCAAGATAAACTAAAGCCATGGTCGCTTGTTCTTTAATCACGGCTAGAAAAAAATTAAGCCAAGGGGAAATAGTGTCATAATCGGTTTTAAATGTTTCTTGAGATTTACGTAGGGCGATATAATATTCATCTTTTCGTTTCTCGACTAATTGCTCATGTGAGACATACTGAATAAACTGATAACCGTGACGAAGCAAAAGAAGATTAGTAAGTACACGAGCCAGACGTCCGTTACCATCCTCAAACGGATGAATTTTCAAAAATTCAATAACAAAGTTAGAGATAATGAGTAGGGGATGAAAACGGTTCTTCTCAAGAGCTTCCGCTGTCCATTCAACGAGCGCCTGCATTTCTATTGGCGTCAGATAAGCCGGAGTCGTTTCAAATATTATTTTAGCGACTTGCCCGTCCGGGCCCATTACGCCGACAGCATTTTCTTTTTTCTTATACTGACCTCGCTGTCGTTCGTCTTTGCTAGAATATTTAAGAAGTTCATTGTGTAATGATTGAATAGTACTTTCTCGAAGCGACAATGTCTGGTAACTATCAAAAACGTTTTGCAGGGTTTCAAGATAGCCCTGCACTTCCTGTGAATCTCGATCAGCAAACTGAGAAACCGCCAAACCCTGCATAATTTTCTGGACTTCTTCGTCGTTTAGTTTGGATCCTTCAATACGAGTCGAGGCGCCGGCCGAAGTGATTAGGGTTGATTTCTTAAGATTAGTTATCGCTTGAGGTGTCATCCGCAAACCAGATTTAAACTCGCCCCTAATACCGTCAATTTCGGCCAAAAACGCCACAATGTGCGGTTCTGGGTTCTTGATACGATTATCAAATTTTAGAGTATTGTCGTTCATAAAATTGCTTATAATTAATGATATACACCTTATAGCAGATTATAGCAGTAAATAGCAGATTAATCAAGTAGTCTCATGCTTTCGCCCTGCCCAAATTTGGAACTTTTGAATATCAAAAAATAAGGCTTAACCTTATTTTTGACTTACTGCGGAGAAGGACGGATGAAGATGGAATGGTCCTAAACTTTAAAATACTTTAGCTCTATTTTTTTGTTTAGGATATATTAATTTTATAATAATATTACTAATTTGCTCAGGACTATTTAAACCAGAATCAAGAGTAATAAGATCATTATCTTTATATTCTAAATATCCATTGTAAAATTCTTTCATTTTTTTGACTGTAGTACATGAAATATTACTATTGACCGCCTTGGCCCGCGCTACCCTTTCTTTAAATCTTTTAATCAAGATGATAATCGGGGCTTCGATATTGATTTCAATATAAGAAATTTTACATTCCTTTGCTAATTTTTTATAATCACTATTACTATTTTTATCAAAACGTCCGGAACCGTCAACTATTAAAGAGAACCCCTCCCTTAAAGCATTTCTCGCTAATTCTAAAGTTAAACGATACGCTACTTTGCGATGTTTATCTTTTGAATAATTTCCAATAAACCATTTAATCTTATCCATTGAAATACGAAATGAATTTGGAATTTTTTTTAATAATAATTCACTAACCGTACTTTTGCCAGAACAGATCGGACCATTAATTACTAAAATAAATTTCTTCATATAAACAAAAAATAGCATTTTTAATGTTATTTCGTCAATCCGCCGGTAGGGAGGGATTCGGTCACGGTCGCTAAGTCTCGCTCGTTCGCTAAAATCGCGAACTTCGCTCACTAAGCGCCCCGACCCGGCCTCGCGGTGCGTCCGCTCGCAAAGCTCGCTCCGCACATCGCTCCGGCATTCGAATCCCTCCCGGGCTCAATATTAATAAAAATAACCCAACGCAGGTTGGGTTATTTTTATTATGCGGAGAAGGAGGGATTTCCGCCTTCGCTTTTCTACCGAAAAGCTCAGTTGTCCAGACCGGCCGCTAAGCGCTACGCACGCTCGCGCTTATCGTCGCTCGTCCAATAGTCGTCGCTCAAACGCTCCTCCTATTGTCTCGCTCGCCGCTTGTTCGAATCCCCGTTCATTTCCGCATATAAAAATACAACCCATTTGGGTTGTATTTTTATATGCGGAGAAGGAGGGATTCGAACCCTCGATAGGAGAATAAACTCCTATAACAGGTTAGCAACCTGCCGCTTTCAGCCGCTCAGCCACCTCTCCATTTTAATCTTTGATTGTAAAACACCCGCCGCTTTTGCTCACTGCGTGAGCAACCGCTACGCGGGTCGACCGCCTCTTGTCCGCGCTTTGCGCGGCCACAGCCACCTCTCCAGGGTATCCACCATTTTTCTTTTTTATGGTATAATTACTATATAAAATTAAGCATTGCTTGTCAAACTAATATATGTCTCAAACAGACCAAAAATACTTGCAATGGCAAGTGCCGGAATATCGTATTCCGCAAAGAAGTCGCAATTGGTATCTAATTGCCTCAGCCTTTTTAGTCATCTGCATTTTCTTCTCTTTTTTTACGATTACCCGCTGGCACTTAGCCTTTCTCGGTTATAATTCTAACTTCCTTTTCGTTCTCATCATTATTATTGCCGGCGCTATCATGTACACGAATGAAAGGCACGAACCCCTCATGGTTAATTTTGAGATTGGCCCGGAAGGCGTCAGAATCGGTTCCCACTTTTATGACTATGACGATCTGAAAAATTTCTGCGTCCTCTATAAACCGAAGCAAAGTATTAAAAACCTTTATTTTGAATTTAAAACTACGAGCCGTCCCCGTCTTTCTATCCCCCTGCGCCGCATGGACGCGCTCACCGTGCGCAATTTTTTGGTCCGTTATTTGGACGAAGATCTCGACCGTTCCAATCCGCCCCTATCCGAACAGTTGACTAAACTCCTGAAATTATAATACACTAAGTAGCAGTTGGCACCCATCGTTCAACGGATAGGACGTAAGCTTGCGGAGTTTAAAATCCAGGTTCGATTCCTGGTGGGTGCACATATTTTATCATTAAAAAACCGGGGCCGATTTGGCTCCGGTTTTTTGTGCTTCATTTGCGGCTTAGCCCCGGATTTGTTAGACTTTTAATATGATTAGCCTTGATTCTAAAATCGAAGAACTCCACCGCGTCGGTGCAGCCACCGCTAAAATTCTGGCCCGGCTTGGGCTTAGAAGTGCCCAAGACCTGCTTTTTTATTTCCCTTTTCGTTATGACGATTTCACAAAAAGCTTAGCCATCAGCGACTTGAGCGCCGGCCTGAATGCCAATATTATCGGCACCGTCGAGCTTATCCAGAACCGACGCAGCCATAAGCGAAAAATGTTTTTAACGGAAGCCTTGATTAGTGATGCCGGCGATACGATAAAAATACTCTGGTTCAACCAACCCTTTTTAACTCGCACCCTTAAAATCGGCGATCGGATTTCAGTGGCAGGGCGCGTCAGTGATTACCATGGCCAGCTGGCCTTTGTCTCCCCGCTTTACGAAAAAATTTATTCGGACGATTTAATTCATACTAAGGGCCTGATTCCTAATTATCATTTAACGTCTTCTTTGAGTCAGAAACAAATCCGCTCTTTAATCAAACAGGTTATTGATTTAGCGAGGTCCGTGCCCGACTGGCTGCCGACGGACATAAAAAAACGCTTGGGCCTGCTCGACTTAAGCGCCGCGATTCATCAAATCCATTTTCCCCAAAAACTCGACGACGCTTTTGCGGCCCAAAAAAGATTGGGCTTCACGGAACTATTTCTGCGGCAACTCAAAGCGCAGATGATTAAGCAAGAACTAAAAAGCCGCCGGGCGCCCGCTCTTAAATTCCAGGAAAAAGCGACCCAAGATTTTGTCGCTTCTCTACCCTTTAAATTAACCAATGCCCAGAAAAAAGCCGCTTGGGAAATCCTTCAGGATATGGCGGGAGGCGCGCCGATGAGCCGTCTGCTTGAAGGCGACGTCGGCAGCGGCAAAACTTTAGTTGCGGTAATGGCGATGCTAAATTGTGTCCTAAATAAAAAGCAGGCGGCCTTAATGGTGCCGACAGAAATTCTTGCCGAGCAGCATTATAATTCTCTCCGGCGTCTGCTCTCGGCTTATAATTTTAAAATCGAATTATTAACTCATAGCCATAAAAGTTCCGAAGCGTTGAACGCCGATATTATTATCGGTACCCAGGCCTTAATCCAAGATACGGTTAAATTTCCCCGCTTGGCGCTGGTCATTGTCGATGAACAGCACCGTTTTGGCGTTAAACAAAGGCAAAAACTGCTTGATTTCCTGCCCGCCGAGACGACTAAAGAATCCAATACTAACCGGGAAAATATATTAACACCCCACTTTTTATCCATGACCGCCACGCCAATTCCCCGTTCCTTGGCCTTGGCAATTTATGGTGATTTGGATTTATCAATAATTAATCAATTGCCCGCCAACCGAAAAAAAATTATCACTTCGCTCGTTACCGAAGCGAAACGCGCAGCCGCCTATGATTTTATCCGCAAGCAGATTAAAGCTGGCCACCAAGCTTTCGTTGTTTGTCCACTAATTGATGAATCAGATAAATTAGGAGTCAAATCGGTAAAAACTGAGCACGCCAAACTTGATAAAGAAATTTTTCCGGAGCTTAAAGTTGGCTTGCTGCACGGCAAATTAAAGAGCAAGGAAAAAGAAGCAATCATGGCCGACTTTGTCGCCGGCAAAATTCAGATTCTTGTTTCGACTTCTGTCATTGAGGTTGGCGTGGATGTGCCGAACGCGACGCTCATGATAATTGAGGGGGCAGAACGTTTCGGTCTCGCAACTTTGCACCAATTCCGCGGTCGGGTTGGGCGAAGCGATCTGCAATCATATTGTCTGCTCTTCCCGACAAATGAAGAATTAAGCAATCCGAAAACTATTGAACGCTTAGAAGCCATGACTAAATACAATGACGGTTTTTCGCTCGCCAAAATAGATTTAAAATTGCGCGGCGCCGGAGAATTATATGGTATCGGCCAGAGCGGTTTTCCGGAGCTACAAATCGCTACGCTATTCGACTATGAAAATATAAAAAAGGCCCAGGCCGAAGCCAGCGCACTCATAATAAATGATCCGGAATTAAAAAAATATCCGCTTTTAAAAGCCAAGCTCGGTGAATGGGAAGAAAGTATACATTTGGAATAAATAAAAAAACCTCATGATCATGATAGATAATGAGGTTTTTATTGACATAGTTATGCCAATAAATTTTATTCGTAGCCTAGAAAATCACTGGCTAATTTCTGCATGTTTTTTTTTACATCTTTAATGTTCTTATAGAGCCAGATTAAAGATAGAAGTAGCGATAATGCAAGAAATATTCCAACGGGCGTGAGCCAGAGATTGGATAGCCAATGAGAAGCGGTTTCGATGTCAGACCCGGTAACCGGGATTGTAGATACTACCACCTTACTTTCGGTTGCTTCCCTGACAGCCTTGATCACGAAATCAATAAGTGCGGCAATCACTGATAAAGCCGTGAAACACAGAATAATTACTGAGTAAATTTTAATGAACTTTTTCATTGCTCGTTTTTTTGGGTTTATGTTTTGGTTTTTTCTCATTTTCTACTTAGTCTAATAATAGCACATAATAAATATCTTGTCAAGATATATTAAAAATGCCATAAATTGCGAGCATAATTGTCCACCGGCCCTCTTGACAACTTAGCGCTCAAATAGTAGGATTAATTTATGTTCATTTAAATTATTTTCACTATTATAAACAAAAAAAACGCTAACCATGCAAAGCTTCATGTACTCAAGTAAAAATGGGTCAGAAATTACCATTGACCCAAATGATGTAACTATTAACGCCGCCGGCACAAATATGGCCGTGGCCACTTATCCTCAAGAAAATATAAACAAAGGCGACAAAAGGCCAGTTTATGTAAATTTCCGAGAATTAAATCTCGGGCCTGAAAATCAAAAAAAGATAAACGAGATTTTTAAAGAAAAGCAAACCGACCTGTTAAAAACGAAAAAAGCTAAAGAAAAAAAACTCCGAAGAGATCGGGTAAAAAGATTGGCACTAAGCTTCGCCATGGGCGCTAACTAAGCGCCAAAAATATTAGCAACGGCTAACACAAAACGGATCCCAAAGATCCGTTTTTTATTTGAAAATTTTTTCCTTGCGGCTATTTAATAATCTCCACCAGTTCACTTAAATCCTTAATCTTAATCAATTTAATTTTTCCGGTCTTTACTTCAACGTTCGGAATAATCGCTTTTAAGTAGCCAAGACGCTCCGCTTCTTTTAATCGTTCTTCTAAACGAAAAACATTGCGTACTTCCCCGCCCAAACCGACTTCACCGAGCACAATCGTCTCGTGATCGAAATTTTTATTGGCACTCGAAGAAATTATCGCTGCGCAAGCCGCTAAATCAAGCGCGGGGTCAGAAATTTTTAATCCCCCCACGACGTTTAAAATTATATCGGCACTAATTAAATTTACTTTAGTTCGTTTGGAAATAACCGCGCTTAAAACCTGCAAGCGGCTAATATCAAATCCGCTGGCTTTACGCTGCGGATAGCCGAAAACCGTTTTCGTCACGAGCGCCTGCAAATCGATTAAAAAGGGGCGCGTCCCTTCAATCACGCAGCCAATAACGGAGCCCGAAATATTACCCAGGCCACCTTCCACAAAAACCAAACTCGGATTTTTCACTTCTTTAAAACCGACACCGGTCATTTCTAAAACGCCGAGTTCATTAACGGAGCCGAAGCGATTTTTCGTCGCGCGCAATAAGCAATAATTATTATTCGTCTCGCTCTCAAGAGACAAAACCGCGTCAACGATATGTTCTAAAGATTTCGGACCGGCCACTTGGCCGTCTTTCGTAATATGGCCGATTAAAAAAACTGCGACATTTTTCGTTTTTGCCAGTTCTAAAAATTTGACTGCGGCCGCCCGAATTTGAGAAATATTTCCGGCCTCAGTCGGAATCAAAGACGAATAGACGGTTTGAATAGAATCAATAATTAATATATCCGGTTTAACCTGCGCGGCTGTCGACACTATTTTCTCAATATTTGTTTCTGAAATAAATTTTATATTTTTTAAATCACATTCCAAACGGCTCAAGCGGGCTTTAACCTGCGCGGCTGATTCTTCGCCGCTCACATAAATAGTTTCATAGTTTTTGCCGATGGCGTTCGCCATTTGCGCGACCAGCGTTGATTTGCCAATGCCCGGTTCACCGCTTAAAAGTACGAGGGACCCCGGAACCAAACCGCCGCCTAAAACCCGGTCAATTTCACCAATTCCGGTCTTTAAACGTTCTAAAGATGTCGCCTTAATCGCGCTTAAATCAATGATTTCAGCCCCACCGAGCTTCTTGGCCATTTCCTTACGCGCGTCCTGGCTATCAGTCACCTGCTCGTGCAGGGTGCCCCAGGAGCCACACTCCAAACAACGCCCACTCCATTTTGGAGATTGGGCGTCGCAATTGCTGCAAACAAAAATTGTTTTAATAGTCGCCATATTTAGAAGTGCTTACATTTAGGTAGTTTTACTTTTCCCAATAGGCCTTATCGAAGAGCCACTCACCGTTAACTTTTACTAAACTTAAATCAAGATTTTGGTTATAAGGGGCACCGCCGTTAATTGCATCCGTGCTATTGCGGCGCTGCGTACCGATAATAATATCCGCCTGGCCCGCCTTATCATCAAATTTTTTTACTTCATAGGTAAGGGCAGTCGTTATTACGCCGGAGTAGCCCGGATTATTTTGGGCTTGGCTTTTTAGGTCAGCGACATAGCTCGCCGCCCAAGCGTTCATGTTATCCGTCATGAGAATTTGCAAATCGGTAAAATTACTAAAATTTGAATGGTTGGAATAGGAACCGAAGCGCTCGGCAAATGACATCGAGATTTTACCAAGGTCATCGCCGCTAATCTGGTGCGGCGCTTCTTTAGAGATATCATATTGAATATTATTGCGCGGCTTGTCGCTGGGCGTAGTCGTGCCGATTTGCGGAATCTCCGGTAGCGCTCCCGTCACCTCGCCGGTCGGCGTTTCCGTTGGCGCTGGCGTGGGGCTCTTACGTAAAAAACCAAAATAAATAATTAAAATTATAATTATCAGCGCAATGATAATAATGAATATTCCCATTTTTTTACGATCCGTTTGCATATATTTAAAATTATTTCCTTATTATATCTTGACTACCCTTTCTTCCTCGCGCTTTCTCCGAATTTAAACTTGCTCCTGGATTCTTAAGCTTTCTTCAAAATCTTTTTTGGCTTCCTCAATCTCAAGCAGCTGGCGCGGATCGGAAGTAATCAATTGATCTTCAGTATAAGAAGCCACCACTTTCATGGCCACGTGCTTATTGCCGGCGAAGAAAATACCTTCCCCGATACCGCATTCAAGCAATAAATATTTTTCTCCCTCGGTAAGCATAAAAGTCTTTTGTACCAAATCAATCGAGGCTGGCGACTGCTTTAAAAGAATTTGCAAAGAAGAATTAGTCACGATCGCCTGACCGTAGGGCGAAGTTAAAAAGTCATTAACGTCCTGGGTAATAGTCGTGACGCCCAGATAATATTTACGACAGCGTTTAACGAGCGCAAAAATAAATTTCGCACTGTCTTCATGCTGCATCATCCACCAAGCTTCATCAATCACTAAAATCCGCTTTTTCATTTCGCTGCGGACCACATTCCAAATATAATTAATGACGGTATAAATAGCAATCGGCCGGAGTTCATCTTCAAGATCGCGCACCGAAAAACAAATTAGCTGATTATTCATCTCGACATTTGTCGGATTATTAAGCAGACCGGCAAAAGTTCCCTGAGTGAATTTACGTAATCTTAGCGATAAATCAGAACCGCCCTCCATGCCGTCAAGCACCTGCTCGAGGTCGGACATAATCGGCGGATCGATCGTGCTTAAATCCGAATCAGGGGTAATATCTTTTTTGGCGTAGGTTTCGAGCAAAGCGCGATCGACAATCGAATCCTCATCGTAATTTAAATTACCAAGCATGAGGCGCACCAAACCCTTCAAGGTAATAACGGCACTCCGAATAATATCTTTCGGCTTGGCTTCTCCGCCCACTGATTTCGGCAGATCAAAAGGATTAATTTTATTTTCTGAGGACAAAGAAATATTAATATAGGTTCCGCCGACCGCTTCCGATAAATGCTTATACTCATATTCCGGATCAATGACAATTACATCGGTACCGAGCATGAGCGAGCGTAAAATTTCTAATTTAATCGCATAACTTTTGCCGGCGCCGGAGGTCGCGAACACGACCGAGTTGGCGTTCTGCAAAGTAAAACGATCAAATAAAATCAAACTGTTATTATGGCGATTAATACCGTATAGAATTCCCTGATCGCTTGTCAGTTCGCTTGAAATAAACGGGAAAGAGGAAGCAATCGGCGACGAATTCATGTTGAAGGTGATAAATAATTCATCATTACCGAGCGGTAGAGTCGAATTGAAGCCTTGCTCCGATTGATAATAAACGCGGCGGGAATAAACTAAGCGCGAGCCGAAAATATCTTCGACTTGATCGGAAACGCGGTCTAAATCCTCCGTGTTGTTGGCATATAAAGTAACATATAGAGCGAACTGAAAAAACTTTTCCGTACCCTGGGTAAGCGCGTCGCGTAAATATTCAATATCGCGCAGGGCGGTTTCTCGGAGCGGATCGCGCGCCGCACCCTTCTCCGCGTCGGCGATAATCTGCGCCTCGAGCGACCCAACTTTATTCTTTAATTGTTTTAAAACTATGGAACTTTTCACCGGATAAAAAAACATGGAAACGTCAAAGGTAAAATTAAGATTGATTATCGGTGCAAACCAGCCGACCGAAATATAACGCGGATAGCTTATCACGAAAATCGTCCGGAGGAACTGATCGCCCAGGCGCAAAAAATTAGCATCAATTTTTAGGCTGGCCGGCGCAATAATATCGCGCACCGAAAGCACGCCGCGCCGAAACGCTTTCTCCTCTTCAACCACTTCACGCGTCAATTCCGGGTTATCTTCAAGCACGGGACCGTTTTTTCGCGCCCCGAAAGAAATCTTTGACTGCAAAGATATTTTATTCGGATTTTCCTGTTTATTAAAATTTGGCATAACAATAATTTATTTTTCAACCCGGATTTTATCAAGATCGACTAAACTTTGGTTTTTAGAGGTTTCCGGGTTATAGGTCTTATAATATAATTCAATTAAGCTTTGCGTATCAAGACGGGCGACAGCGACGCCCATCGATTCCAGACCGCCAATGACGCTTTCTATCCGTCTTTCGAGCATCTCCTGATACTCGCGAAAAGTTTTTTCCTTTAACTTAATAATCGTAGCCGGTTTAAGCGCTTCGCTGATTGAACTGAAAAATCCTTTGCGCTTGTCGGTTAAGGGGTTATAGGGGACGACAATATAAAAACGCTTATTCATTATTTTACCGAGCGAAGTTAATTCTTTTATATATTCGATATAATCGGCCGTCTGCACTTTCAAGAGCTTATTGGTCTGCTCCTTTTCCTTTTCTTTCAAATATTCTAAATAATTATCAATATCAAGTTCCCGCGATTGAATAACTATTTGCAAAGTAAAAGATAAATTATTTAAGAATCGCACATAAGAATCGATAACTGCGTTCTGCTCGTCTTCGCTTTTGAGCGCAAAATTAATACTCGAAACGAGTAAAACCGCCCGCAGGGTTCCATCCTTCATGACAATCGTATTTTCTTTGATTTCCGCAATATCCAGATACTGCTGAGTAGAGACGGAAATGCTATTTTTGGCCATTGTACTTTTAGGCATAAAAATTATTCACCTTTATATCTTCCCTTCGTGTCGACCACGAGAGCGAGTTCCGCTAAGCGTGATTTTTTATAAAATTCTTTAGGCTCCGGTTTTGCCACGGGGGCAACAAACGGGGTCTTATCAACTTCCGTGATCTCCGTCAGGCGATTATTCCAAACGCGCGTACCGGGACGGCGTATTGTCTGCGTCAGATTCAAAATAAAATAATGGAAGGGGCGCCCGTTCACTTTAACAAAAGAAAATAACGCGGCTATCCCGACAACCACGATGGTTATCGTTAAAAATAAAGAAAAATCAAAGAGCCGATAAGAAAGACCGACAATTACGGCCGCGGCCAATAGGATTAAAAACTGTCGGGTCGTGATGGGCCCAATAATTTTACTTTCGACATCGATAAATTGGGGTACGGTAAATTGTTGCATATCTTAAAAAACTAATTTACTATTCATTTCCAGAATCGCTTCTATTTCCTCTAAACTCAAATTATCCTTATTATTTTTTTCTGCCTCGAGCGCAAAATCTTTCAGTTTCATGCCTTTACTCATGGCCGTCTGCACCATTTTCAAATAAAGCCGATTAACCGGACTTTGGCGCCAAGCGCGCACGCCTGCGACCATTTTATCATAGCCATCCGCTTCTAACAATTTAACCTTGGAAAATATTTTCGCGGTAATTTCGGCCGGGGTTTTCCCGAGACGGCGGAAATTCAATAAATCGAGAAATTGGAGCTCCTCCAGCGGCCCCATCACTTTCGGCATCGGTTTAATATCGTGCATCACTTGCTTGGCAATTGAGGGCGCAAAAATTGGACGCGCCGCTGCGACCGGCCGAGGGGCGGGATGAGGAATAATCGGCGACGTCGGCATTACGGAGACGACTGGCGGTACCGGAATAGCAGCTTTTTTATGGTTCATAAAACCGAACAGACCAGCTTTTTTCTCCGGCTTTTTGATGTGTTGCGCCGGGATATCGTTAACGGCAGATTTCACCGGTGGAGTAGTTTGCACCGGGACAACTCTGGCTACGGGCTTAGCTAAGGTAGTCTGAGCAACCGGGGTGGCTGGGGCAACTGGAGTGACTGGAGCAGCTGGAGCAACCGGCTTGGGCGGTGCTACTGGCATTTTAGGCACAACCGGGGTGGCTGGGGCAACTGGCGCCAGAGGCAAATCCAATTCTTTTTCTGGAGCGCTTATTTCATGGCTGGTATCAAGTTTTGGCTGTTCTTTACTCGGCACTGGAACGGCACCTTCCGGTTTTTTAATCTGACCGCTTGCGAGGGCTTGTTTTAAGTTATATTCCCCGCCCGCCGCTCCGTCCGCTAATGCGATTATTTTATCAAGCCGTGTCTGCGGCGCCGGCAGCTTGCTGACAGTCGCCAAATTTACCTCTAAGCTCTTAAATGTTTTCTGTTCACAAACTTTAAAAACGCGGTCAATTTCCGCCGCACCTAAATTAAGGCCGCCCAGATTAATTGGTTTCGCCATCGTATCGCGCGCCGCCAGCTTGCTCCTGATACCCTTTAAATAAGTGGAGAGCACACTCTTGAATCGCCCCACTAAATCGCTGCTCGGCAGGACCAGGGCGGCGTCAGACATAATTAAATTAATATCCGTATCGAGATCATAAGCTTTAATCTGTTTGCCTAAACCGAGATAGTCTGAAACACCCACAAAAACTTGAGCTACCAGATCTTTAACTAAATTTTCCGCTGCCGTCTGGCTTAAATTAAAATCACTGATAAAATAGGCCGCTAAATTATTTACGGTTATACTTTTAATCATCACTTTCATGACCGCCATCGCCAAATCAACCTGATATTTTTTTTCCAGTTCGGCTAAAGCCGACATAACCAAAGGCCCGGAAACTTTTTCCCGTATTTCTTTAGGTAAATTATTGAATTGTTGCAAATAATCAAACATGAGAAAAGGCCAAATTTATTTTTTCTTTTTTAAACGCTCAATTTCTTGGGCCACTGCCTTATACTCGAGGCTGCCGGGAGTATAATTCACTAAATCGGCTTTCAATTCTTCAAGCGGACTCAGGATTTGCGGGGGCGTCTCGACAGCGCGCGGCTCCGTCAGGGCGTCTTGTACTACTCTCGGCCCAACGGCTTTTTCGGCCGGAATAATTTGCCACTCTTCGACTGCTCGTTTAGCCATACTCTCCGGAAAAAAAGCTAAATTGCGATAGAGCTGCAAGAGTTTGCGTAGCAGCTCTTTTTCAATTTTATTTAAGTTCTTCGCATTGTGCGAGGTACTCAAATATTGGGCTAAAACTAATTCATCAAATATTTCACTGCCGTTAATTTTAATAAAATCTTTAAGCCAGTTAGAAACGCTTGGCGCGACTTCGCGATCATCAAGCGATAAATGGTTGGCGCTCAAAAGCTCTTCACTCGCTAATAAAACTCTAAGCGCCTCGTTCTTGAAGCCACCGTCATTATTTAATAAATAGATCAAGCCACCATTTAAAGTAGCCGTTGCTTCCGGGCTATCTACCGATAAAAGCTCAACCAAGTTATTGGAAAATAGATCAAGAGCATAAATTTTTTCTTCTTTAGGATCAACGGTTTTTTCATGTAGAGCGATCGCCTCTTCCAGTTCTTTAAAATTATTATCTTCAATCACTTCAAAAAATTCGGAAACATACTTTTGGTAATCTTCCGGCTTTCCGCCACTACGGACCAATTCATTTTTAATTTCTTCGGTTTTTATATAGGGGCTGATTGGCATTAAAATCCGACCGATGAAATCACGGAAAAAACCATTGATCTGCGTTCCCGCCAAATTAAGCATGTTTATTTCCTTGTGCAATGAAACAAAATCAAAATTAGTGTTAACCGCTGAAAATACTAAATCATAAACCCGGTCTGCCCCAATTTTATATTCATTAGCCAAACTTAAAATAGCTTGTCCGGAAATTTCCTGGCTAAAATAAAACTGCACTTCCGGGGAAAGATTATTGAATTGATCGGAGAATTGTTTTGGTTCTGAAATCATAAATATTTATTACCCAATAAATTAGGGCTGAGGATTAGGAGTAACGGGCGGCGTTTGCGGTGGGGTATTGGTCGGGCCGCCAGTATTTCCCGCGCTGCCACCTTTGGACTGGGTTTTTTTATTTTGTCCGGGCGCATTCCCTGGCGTTTGGTTAACCTTGACGTCGATGCCTAATTTAACGCGCATATCTTTAATCGCTGGCGCATTCCCCTCTAATTCGTTCTTGGCGTTTTCAAACATATCAACTTTATTCGTTCCGGAATAACCGGCCACAGCTCCCTTAATCGCCTCTTGCTGCTCGGCCGTTCCCTTTCTAAATATCTCAGAAATATCTTCCATGGAATATTTACCTAAGGCTTTTTCTTTCCCGGCCTGATCATCGTCAAAGGCATAATTTAAATCCTTAATCATACCCAATTTTTCTTTACCGGCCTGAGATTCGTCTTTCTTTAAGAAGCTAACAATACTATCCTTCTTCGCCTGGCTTTTAAGTCCCTTAAATTGCTTGGCGAATTCACCGTTGCGCATCGTATTGGCCAAATAAGTCATAGATTTTTCTAAACTGCCGGAATCCATATCAAGACTATAAACCCCTTGTTCAATGCGATCCTTGACCGTTCTTTCGGCCGCGGCTTTTTTGGCTTCGGCGGCGGCTTTTTTAGCCGGATCAGTACTCATTAAATCAGGATTATTTTTCGCGGCGGCTAAAGTTTCAAAAGTCTTACTCCCACCCGGCATTTTATTATCGAACATATTTTCGACGTAGCTGCCGAGTTTCTTGTCCCGCCATTTTCCATCTTTAGTTGAACCGCCCATGGTTTGTTTGATTTCTTCTTTTTTATTGGTCGCATCGTTAATCGAAAGCAAACCGCGATCAAGCGCCTCTAAAGAGGCGGCAGCGCGCACAAAGGCGCTCTTAGAAGAATCATCCATCGTGGCTAAAACATCTTCACTACTATCCGCCTTCATTTTATCTTTGGCTTCCGAAATCTGACGCGCCCGATAATTTGAAGCCAAACCTAAATCAGTTTCACCGGCATGCTTAACTGTTTTTCCGAGTTGTGGGACACCGATACCAAAGGCTGCAGCTCCAGCTACGCCCAGCAAACCCACCCCGCCCGTAGCGATACCAGCAACACCGCCGACCACCGCCATACCAGCTTTAACAAATTTATCTCTCGTATTTTGTTTTTTACGGAATTCTTTTGATTTATTTTCACTGGCCGTTGCCTCAGTTTCAAGCGGATTAACTTTGCTATCCAAATATTTATCCATGCCTTTTTGGTCCATGGTTTCAGTCGGATTATCAGTGTTCTTCCATTTTCTACTCTTTTTATCATAGCTAAATTTTTTACCATCAATAACACCGTCTCGGCGGAAATCAGATTTAATAATATCGGCCTGCTGTCTCAATTCTTTTGCTTTCGCTGCTTCAGCTTGTGCGGTTACACCGGCTCGGCCGACAGTTTTATTGCGAACCCAGGTAGCACTTTGATTAACCGGGGTCATGGCTTTTTGCTTAACTATGCCAATCCCGCCCGCCAATCTTTCCGCACCCATCTTAAACTTTTCTTCACGCTTGGCTTTGCGCTGCGAGCTATAACTCTTAAGAACTCCAGACGCGTAGCGATAACCCGTTACCGCTGCGACCCCACCCATACCAACCTTTGCTCCAGTTTGAATCGCACCCATCCCCTTCCCGGCCATACTGCCGGCCGCACCACCGATTTCCTGAGATATTTTTAAGCCACCGAGAAGCATCCCGATAGCAATGATAAATCTGATAAAAACTTCCGGTGTCGAAGCATTAGTAGCACCAATATTTCCGGTATCAGTGCTTTGTATACCAGCCTGCGCAGCAACTTGCTGCGTATTTAAACTATCCGTCGGAAAATCTCCTTTAATATTCTGGGTCTGTAAAGAAACAAAAGACAACCAGATAAAAAAAGCGAGGACCGGACCGACGATTAAATTTTTTGTAAATTCACTCCACCACTGGCTCGCATATTTCTGCCCCCCCGGGAAAGCGGAAAATAAATAAGCGGCCGGAGATAAGACAACGTAAATCCAAATCATCACAATACGCATCACGAGCATCGCGAGCATCGTGACTATAACCACCAGCGCGATCAGAATATAAATGAGACCCAAAACATAGGCGCCGACAATTGCCCAAAAACCGACATCAGTATTATTATCGGCGAGAGTCAGAATTTGCGTAATGCCTAAATTTTCTATTAAATTTCCGGCAGCAATCGATTTAAACGCGTTAACGAAAGTGAGCATAATAACCTGCGCGAAATCAATCAGTAAACCGCAAATCGTTTTAGAAAAATTAATTAAGATAGCCATCAAAATCAATTTCGGCAGCCACTTCTTATAATTATAATTTTCAATTTTTAAAATTGTGGCGAAAGCGATAATCAGCAAGACTAAAACAAAAAACATATTGCAGATATCGCGCACGATATGCCAGCCGTTACTGACTGCCGGCGAGTTTATGAAATTACTGTATTGGGCGACGGCAATGAGCGCCTGCATCACTAATACCAAGATTAATCCGAGAGCACCGATTATCCAACCGATAAGACCACCCAAAATTTCACCAGCCCACTGACTGCCGGTAAGGGCGTGCGCTGGAGCGGCCAAGAAAAAAATACCGACTCCTAAACTTATTGTGAGTAGATAAGGAAATATTTTTTTCTTATTTTTTAATATCATAAATATAAATTATTTTCCTCCCACAAGCGCGTGCCAAAGAGTACCCAGGGCGATGCTAAGCGCATCCAGGGGATTAGCAATCCCCGAGACAATCATCGAAATTAAAGCCAAAACTCCGAGAACAATAAATAAGCAACCGAGATTTAAACAACAACAACCCGCTTTTTCGCCGATACCGACTGCTTTGGTCGCTTCCGCCATTGGATTTTCACTGACATTTTCTGAACTATTTTCTCCCGCCATATTTTTATTATTTTATCGGTCAGACCGGTTTTTTCGGTATCCATTCTTCTCCTAAATCCGGAATTAATTTTTCGCCAAAAACCATTCGTAAAAAAACGATGGCATCAATCGCAAAAAGCGAAAGACCAAAAGTAGGAATGAGATTAAGCCAGGACCAACGGAGTGCACCGGCCATTCCCTTTTTAGTCGGTGACAAAGCGGCCGTTACCATTTTACTCGCTCCCGCTTTCAAACCGCGTTGGCGTTTGGCTTCCATTATATCGGCCCGTAAATCACCCCGCGAAATACCGCTTCCTCCGCCCTTTTGCGCCTCGCGTAACGCAGCAACGCGATCGGATGAAGAATTTTCCTCTTCATTACCATAATCAGGCGCATCACTTCTTAAGTCATCCGCCTTTTCGCTTGCTTCGTTACCGCGCTCAATAAGTTCGTCGTCCAGCGCCATAATTTTCAAAAAAATTTCCGTACCTTACTCTAAAATTATACAATAAAATAGAAAGAAAGGCAAAACAAAAACCGTCTAAGTTTTCCCTTTATACTCGCAGTATATTCGGCTTAGACGGTTTTTAGAGAAGCTTAATAAACAAAGTTTAATAATGGGTCACAATATCTGCATCGCTGCTAATTAATTTATAGACCGAAACCGTACCGCTGGCGCTTCTTTCAATAACTTGAATCTTATAGGCGAGAGGAATTTGCATCGCTTCTTTTTCGGCATCAGTCATAAACTCGGGTGTAAGCGTCTTTTCATCGTTTAGAGCTACTAATTGATAGGCAGTCGCTTTCCCAGCCTCGTCTCGCGCCGAAACTTCATAGACGCCTAAATGATAGAGGCCGAGCGAAGCCGCTTCTTGCGGGCTCATAATATCCTGCTTCTTATAATCAATCGTCTTATTGCTAAAGCCCTTGTTGCCGATGCCCCTAATCAAAAGGAAATAATAAGATAGGGTTAGGAGTAGAACAACGAGAACGGCAATGATAATTATTCTTAGATATTTTTTCTTCATATTTAGCAAAATTAATTTAAACGATTAATTTTTTAAATTTTATTGACCCCAATATCCACCCGGACAATTCCAAGCGCAATCAACGCTGCACAAACCGCAATTACAAGGGAAAGAATAGCAATAGTCTGTGTTCGGTATTGCCCAATTATAATTTACACAAGTTTGAGGGCAATCTGTAGTACAGGCCGCGGGAACTGTATTAGTTGTCGTACACGCCGTAGCACAGGTAGTATCACAAGCTGTTGGTGGCGGTACCGTGTATCCAGTATTACAGTTTTGCGTACAGTCAACGGCGCAGAGATTCCAACCGCATGGATCTGGCAGAAAACTGGCGGTTACGGCATGGCTCACCGTCACGTTAGTATCGGTCCGCGGATTAGCGGTTGAACCGTCGCTCCACATATTAAAAGCATAACCGTAGTTAGGAACTACCGTTACGGCCGTACCCGATCCATTTAAAGCCACAGCCTGACTTGTACTTCCGGTCAAAGTTCCGTTTAAACCGGTAAAATAGTCTAAATGATAGGCGCTGCATGCGCTCAAACAGTCGCCGCAATTCGCGCACGTCTCTCCGCCTGCACTATTGCAGGAACCATCAAGGCAACATGGTGTTTTTACGGCTACCCCGGGAACACCAACGGCCAATACTTTATTATAGAAAGAAGTCCATTCACCATGCGTTTTATTAGGCAAAAAATAATCAGACGCAGAAGTGTTGGTATAACAAACGGCAGCGCTTTCGAAACTAACGTTATCAGCTGCTTTAGGAGAAAATGGTAGCATTGGAACATTTTTACCAGGAACTCTATAAGAATTCTCTTGTATGGGACCCGTGGCGCCTGAATCAAAAATAGGGATAATTATTAATAATAGAAAAATAGCAACCCCAAAAAAACTATAAAATTTAACAAATAATTTAGCTGCTTTCATATTTTTTAAAAAAAGTTTTATTTGATTTTTTAAAGTTTTATATTGTTATTATAGCACAATTCCCAAAATCAACCAATAATGTTAACAGGCTTGTGGATAAATAAAAAAGAGATGCTGTTAAGAACATCTCTTATAATGGAACTCTTAGTTCTTCATCAGGCGGAGACCATAGCCGAAGCGTATGTCCGAATAAACAGTAGGATTGAAATAGCAATTTTGGCTATCAATAAAGGCTTTATTAGCAACACCCCCAGCATCTTCAACGCCCCAAAGACAAGCAATGTCTTTCAAGCCCGAGAAGACACCAGTGCGCACATCCACGAACCCGTTTGGCAAGGCGGTGAATCCGGAAGAGTTAGTAGCAACTCGGCTGGTTTCTCCCCAATGTACGTGGCCTTCTTCCATGAGCATTTTTCCGGCATAGTATTCCCATGAAGTGTCCTGAGACATTAACAGATCTATAAAATCATGGAAAAGAGGCGTATGCCAACCGACGATAAGACCTCTGGGGTCTGCTCCGACGTACCAATTGTATAGTGCGCCGTAGACTTCCCCGTTCTTAGGGTCATTGTCATAGTAGGTCCAGGCACCAGATTCTAATTCAATCCATTTTGCCGGGTCACTTACATGAGTGATTGGGTCACCGTTAGCATAATGGGTAGTCCTGAGGTTTTCCTGCAGCCAGGTTTGTGTGCCGATTGTGATTATGTGGTACATATTACCATCATAATCCTTCACGGCGTAGGTCTTGAAGGATAAAGTGTCACTTACTACTTTTCCGGCTTTGTTTTCGACCGTTAGGCGATACTGGTAAACGGTGTTACGAGTAAGGGAGCTCAAATCGAGACTGACTTTTAGGGAGTCAGCACCGCTATAGTCGCTTCCCAGAATTTTAGTAGTCCACTCAGCGTCATTTGCTTGCCTATAATCGATAGAGACAACGCTTGAAGGTTGGTTAGGAATAACGATAGCGCTAACTGTAGCACTTTCGAATTTCACGTTCACGGCTTCTTTGATTACTGCTATCGGCATAACGAGAACCGGCGGGATAGTTGTATTGGTGGTTAAATAACCACTGGCAGAACTTGAACCGGCGGTGTTCGTTGCCGTAAAGGTATAATTGTACTTTGTACCCGGTTTTAAACCGGACAAAGTTACAGAAGCGTAAACAGCCTCTGAACCACTGTATTTGACTGTCGAGACGATTGAATCAGTCGTATTAGTGGCAACATCTTTATACTCTACCGAGACGATAACGTTGTCGCCATTGGGAACAAGGCGAACAACGACATTTGCTGTGGTTTCTTGGACTGACTCCATTTGGAGTGCAATCACTGGTTTGCTTTTTACCGGCTCAATCGGTTCGTCTGGACGACAAGCCGAGAACGAAAGGGCCAAAGAAATAATAATAGTGGTGGCCAGGAAAGCTATCGCCTTCCTCGTGCCGATTGCTGTGATTGCTTTCATGGTTATGGATTTTTTGGGTTTAGGATTAGGATTAGATTTGGGTTTAGGTTTATTTTTAGTTTTAAAAGGGCAATTATGCTTGATTAATTGGATTTTCCAAGCTAATTAAGCATACCTATATTATACTACTAATTATTGATTTTGTCAATGGCGGCTCAATAGTTCAATAGCTTGGAAACACTTAGCTCAAAAAGGCATATAATCAGGGATTAATAATTAAACATATGCCATATACAATTAATCCCCAGATGCCCCATCTCCAGTAGCCGAAGAAAGCGCCAAACAGTGCAAGATTAACTATGCCTTTTTGATAACGATAAGATTTTATTAATGAAAATTATCTTTTGAGTATAGTAGTCTTTTTCTGAGAAGCCATTACATTTTGATTTTATATTTTCATATTCCAATAGTGCTTTATTATTGTGTTTTAAGTACTTTTCGAATGCGACACTTTCTTTCCAAGCAAAGTCGTTCTTATTCACTAAAAATATCTCTATTTTTACATCATCTATATATTTAATAAATCTGACCCTTTTTAATGGGTATACACTGCCCGGTTTTCCCAAATAACTGGTTAACTTCTCTAATTGCGTATTAAACGCCTTTTTAGCTACTGGTATGTATAAATCTATTTCCCCTTGACCTGATATCCTTAAATTAGTCGAGCCACGATGCGATATCCTGGTTTTTCCTAAAACCTTAATTAAATCACTCTTTATTATTTTAAAAACTTTTTTGGTTTCAGGATTATAAGGAACAACGCGCATTTTAGTCATATCGCTTAAATGGTTTAACCAAATTTGTTGCTCCCTGGTAATCATGGTCTTATTTTATCCTTTCTATTCGCGTTTTCTGGCTCGAACGACCTCCCTCGCGAAAGATTTGCAAATATTTAATTAATATTTTTAATGCATTAATTGTTTTACGTAATTATTTGAAGCTTCGAGACTCTTTTTATCATCTTCAAATTTTAGAATTTTTACTGCTTCATTAAAATCGAACCAGCCGTATTCCGTGTGTTCCTCGTTTATCAGTACTACTTGGTTTTCATCTATCTGGGATGCGAATGCTATCACTGTTGTTGGGATATCCTTGTAATTAAAAACGAATCTATATAATTCATCACTATTATTCAAAAAAACACTAATCCCAGTTTCTTCTAAAATTTCCCTTCTCTGGCATTGCCCAACATTTTCATTCATTTCCATTGTTCCATTCACAGCATTCCAAAAACCTCCTCTTCCCTCGTTTCTTTTTAAGAGCAAAAATTGCGGTTCGTTATTATGAATCTTAAAAATTATTGTTTGAATTATAATCGGTAATTTTTTTACCATAAATTTTATCAAGATATTTAATCTTGCCATTAATTAAATTTTTTTCCATTATTATACTTTTTGGCGGCAGATAAGTCAGCGAGTTCAACAAGTAAACGCAGTACCTCTATAATTTACAGGGGTATTTCAAAGAATCACAAACAATTAAGTAATGAGGACCGGAAGACTATCAAAACTATCCCTCGGATCATTTAATTACTTTAAGAACCGCTTTATTGTTTCTTAAGTTCATTTCTATCTTCCCTCCGATGGGCAAGGTTAGCATGGGGTCGGTGTGCCCAAAATCGACGTTGGCTAAAACGGGAATATTTCTTAATTCAGTTCTTGAATTAATAATGTATTTAATTTTTTTAAGATCCATCTCGCATTTAACCGGAAAACGACCAATAATTATTCCTTTTATATGTTTAGAATCAGGCAAATGCAATACTGACTGAAGATTGCGGCAGAACTCACCGAAACAATCTTCGCCCGCCAAATCGTCATCTTCGATTAACAAAATAGAGTTTTTTAGGCTCGGCATATACTCTGTTCCCTGTAATAAATTTAGTGAGCAGAGATTGCCGCCGATTATTGTTCCCCTTGCCTTCCCATCACTAATAACTTTATAACCTTTATTAGTGTAGAAAGTTCTATTATCCTGATCTCGGTACCATTTATCATTACTCCATTTTTTACTCGGTGAGATTATATAATCGGCGGATGACAAAAGACTTTTCTTAAAATATTCCAAGGTATAATCTAACCCTATCTTCATGCCAAATTTAAAGTAATTTGGTCCAAAATAGCTTGTTATTCCTGTCTTGCGGTAAATAGCATTAATAAGCACTGTGTTATCAGACGAACCAATTATCGGCTTGGGATTGTTCTTAATTATTTTCCAGTCAATATGGCTTAATAAATCATTAGAATTGAATCCGCCCGTTGAGCAAATAATTGCTTTTGCGCTCTTATCCTTAAAAGCATTATGTAAATCATCAAGTCTATCCTGCAAAGAAGATGTGCCGTATAAATTGACCTTACCGGAGTTCTTAGCGTATTTAATACTAAGCCCAAAGTATTTTTCGAAATTAACTCTGGCCAGATTAAAGACTGCCGAATCCGTTTTTAGCGACCCTGATGGAGAAATAACCATGACCGAGTCGCCATTATTAAATTTGAAATTATTTATATTTGTTGATTTTTTATTCATACAGTTAGCTATATTATACTACTAAATATCGGCTTTGTCAGGTCAATACAATATTAAAAAACACCGATTTTGTCGGTGTTCATTTTGGGTTAAATTTACGTTTTGCGACGGCCGGGCTATTTTAGTTTCCGTAGGATTTTTTTAAAAAAATTGCCCAGACTTTGAATAAGTACATTGAACGATTCGCTGCGCGCCTTTTGGATCTCATCATAAACTTGCGGTGACACCGATCGTGCCAAATGAGCATCATTATTCGAATGAATCTCTTCTATGCTTGTTTGCATGGCTACCTCCTCTTTTAAAGGTTTAACTTATATTTTGATATTGATATAATACCTCAATACATGAGTTTTATCAATTCTAAAGATATAGGGGAAATTAAAAACCCGTCTAAGTTGTTCCACGTATCGTTGATACGTGGGGCTTAGGCGGGTGATTTCGCGAGATTTTTTGCACGTGGCTTTGCGATTTTTTTCGAATTTTTTCTTGGTTTTTTCATAGAATCAACCAGGTTTCATACTCGAAAGTAACCTTGTTCATTCCCTTTTTTAGGGTTATCGGGATAAGATTGTCAGTGTCGGCATTGCTATTAAGAAGCTTCCATTGACACTGATAACCATTGATAGTGCCGATAATAAGGAGACCAATGCGACTATTTTTGCCAATTAAAGCGGTAGCATCTTTGCCGGCAAATTTAATTACAAACACCGCACTCGGGGCAACACTTTGCTGGCTATAGCCACCTGATAGGGCGCTATTGTAAATCCCGAATTCAACAGAATTAAACGAGGTAACGGATGAAGTTTTAACTGTTACTTCAATCATAACGCTATCATTGAGACTCGCCGACGTTGAGTCTTCCTTTTTAGGGTCGGGATCATTAGTAATTTTTCCACAACCGATAAAGGCTGTAGATAGGATGAGTATTATCATCCCAAAGAGGTTCATCTTTTTCATGGTTTCTATGTTTTTGAGGGTTTATTTGGGATTATTGGATTTAAATTTTAAGAGAACTGGTATAGTTTCAATTATACTATTTTACTATGATTTTGTCAAGGCTTCGCAAAATACTGGAGTTTTATTCTCCCTTAACCACTATAACCATAATAACCATCTTGCCCCCAATTATCAAGTATCTTAATTCCGAAATTAGTAACCGGACCGGTACTTTTATAGTAATGATAGAAGATATGAGGATTAGCGGCTGAAGAGCGGCTATCCTGGCCGGTAATAACCTGGGTCGTGCCGTCGCCCCAATAAATATAAATGCTCTTTAAGGGCTGCTGCTCCGGGTCAATCATCGTTGTGAACTCTAAACTATAAATTCCCTTTTCATTAATCGTAAAAGTGCTGCCATTGGCGACGACCTGACCCTTATATTTAATTTTTATGTCGCTTCCGATACGCGGCTTAATCGCGCAGAAAGAAGCGGCTGATTCGCTCACACTATTATAGGAAGCTACCGGGCGCACACCGTTCGCACAAAGCCCTGGCGTCGAATCTAAGGAACCGGAATTCGTGGTATAACTCCCGTCAGAAAAACCGAAGGAGTTATAAGACTTAAGAAATAAATTCCTTAATATCACCTTAAAATCAGGACCTCCATTAAGAAGAGTGTCGTTGGCCCCCAAATAATTGGACCATAAAGGCACACAGGAACCAAAACCGCCATCGCTGCAAGTCTTACGTGAGACATAATCGGTACTCGTGCCATTTCCGACCAAGCAATAAACATTCGGGTCTAAACTACAGTAACCGATTTCCGAGCAGCCGCTGCCTAATTCCGTAGTATTCCCCGCACCCTTTTTATAATTCGAACAGCCATAGGGCCGACCGGCTAAAACGCTCTCATTATTTTTTGCTGAGAATTGATTGCGTAAATTAACCGCCTCGCTACTGAGGAGGTTAAAGTTGTCCGGCCAAAGCGCGGCGCCGAAAGGCGTATCCTGACGATTGCGGCCATACGCGGAAATCTTATGAATACTACTGGTGACATTACCGAAGAATGTCCATAAAGAGGCGGCGTGATCCGTAAAATAAGGCGGAGTCGTAGTCGACCATAAGGAATTTATTCCTGTCCTTACCGCCCAGGCTTGGTTATCGCCATTATAATCGACCGCCTGGACAAAATTATTACAGGTTAGGCGGAAAATTTTATCCTGATCCGTACCGGAAATTAATTTGAGGCCATCTTCATCGGCGGGCATATGCGCATAATCAAGCACGCGTATTGCCGGGTCGGCGTTTTTTTCTTCATCAAGATTTGTGCACTTGCTATCATCGCAAGACGCAATACTTGTATTATTTTTCGCATAACCATTATATTTATACCATCCATTGCTGTTGACTACGACATCGAGTCTTGGGTCAGATTCTCCGCCATTAGTTCGATTTTCTCCAACCCCGAGCAAAGTGCTCTCACCTGAATTTAGAGAATAAGTATCTCGAACAATATCGCCCTCCATAATTTGTGCTATTAAACCAGGCTTTCTCGGCACACACCAATCGTTACCCATACAATGGTCATGATTGCCGACTGAATGACCATATTCATAATAAAGAAGTACATAATCAGCACCGCAGAAGGTGTTTGAATCCGCCAAAGACTGAAAGCCATTATAGGAATTACCCGAATCGCAACCCCCTAAAGTGTCACTATTTGCAATTAAAATTGTCTTTCTCTTCTCGACCAAATCAAAATTACCATTCACTTCCGTGCAATAGTTCAAGGGGAATTTGCCTTGGTAACCTGAAGTATTGCGTTCGGTTAAGGACGAGGAGATTGAATCGACCGGATACCACATTAAGCACACATCCTTATTATTCGGATCATGTTTTAAGCAATAACCCTCCCAGCCGTCAGACAAAACATTATTATTTTTATTGACGCAAGTTAAACTATCATTCGTCGGGTAAAGCCGGCATTCACGCGCGACATACTGCGTTTTCCCGCCCGCGTCTTTGCCGACTGCGAGCACCGGTTCGATATTTATGTCATCAATATAGATTTCGCGATCACTCTTCTCATCACTGGTACCGATATAAATTTTTATATTCTTCGTGTTGTCGCCGGTATTAAACGCTAATATCTGACGGCTCCAGCCGCTATTGGAATATACCGTACTCGAAGAGATTGTATTTTCTCCATTAGTACTGGTTTGCTCTGTAATCTTAATATAAGCGCCCAAGCCCGTATTCTTAGTATTCAATAAAAAATTTACAAAATATTGGCTCTTAGGAATAACCGTTGTCCAGTTATTACTCGACTGCGGCGAGACAAGGTAGGAGGCCGGGACGCGCAAAAAGCTTGCACCGTGCGCCGGATAATCCGTCGGCGTTTTCTCCGGTTCACGCACCAGCAGATCGGAAACAATATTCTTAGTGAAAAGACAAGTACCGCCACCAACTCGCTGGCAGCTTAAAGCCGGGACATTATCTTCGAAGTCAAAATGCGCATCCGTATTTACCCCGACCTCGGTCATGTTAGCTAAATGGTATTTATCCAAAAGATAATAACCGGTGGCGTTTTTATTGCTGCCGCTCGCGTCAAATTTAATATTTCCCGTCGCCTCATCTTCAAAATTCGCACATTCATTCTGGTCATTTAAACGAGTACATTCCCCGACAGCGTAACAGGTTCTCTCTTTCGTTTCCGGATCCTGAACGTAAGTCATGCAATCAAGCCATTTTGAGCAAACACGATTCGGGCTAACTTTTATTAATTGGTTAGCCGTGCACGAGCCCGCCACGGTACTATCGCAATTGGCCGGTGCCGCCTTACTAACGCTTGCCTGCGCGTCCCATTTATTACTTAAATCTACCAGGCCGCTGGCCCCATTAATGCTCCGTTCGTTGAATAAAATACAGCCGGCATCAACATTATATATCCCATTACAACTCGACTTATCCATGTCCGTCTTTAATTGATAATTGGTAATGGCGTTTTTAAGTTCAATCGTTTTCCCGGCCGCTCCGCCCGTCACAACGACACTGGTGTTACTTAAGCTCGTAAATATTCGGCTCTGATTTGTCTGTGCCGGAATTACTATACTATTCGTCGTGGTTGCCAAAGAATTATCACTTAATAATTCTTTCACGCCCGAACTGAAAGTCAGGGTCGTTTCCGAGCTGCTGCTATTATTGCGTGTCGAGAAAATATAAAGTTTATTCGCCTCAATTGAAATGCTTTGCCTAAACGATGAGTCCCAACCCTCGGCTTTACCGCCCACAAGTTCGTAGCTTGGATTATAAACCAAATTCGGAACGTATTGGCTCACTGGATCGATATATTCGCTGCAGCCGGCCGCTTTCGCTTCGCATAAGCCCGCTTGCAAATCCGGCGTCGGCACTTGGTTCCCTGACCCGCCGAGTCCAAAAGTCTTCAAATATGAACTTGAACATAGATAATCGTTGGTATCGATAATACAGGAAGGGTTCGCGCAATCGCTATCAATCGTACAAATTTTTCCGGATTTTTCCAGGTTATCGATTGTTCCACTCCCGTTAAGATCACAACGCTTAACCGGAATCTTATACCAGGCTTTACCGGCGATAGTCGTATCTTGACTTGACCGGTATTGGCAAGCATTGCTCCCTGGGTCGCGGAAATAATTTAGGGTGCCAACACTATCCTTCCATTCTTCGCAGCCGACCTCACCTTGCCCGCATAAAATTGAATCGTATAAATTAGGATTGTTTTCCTTATAAACATCGGACCAATCGCCCGTACCGCTGGCACTCATGCCCAAACGGCTGCAGCCCAAATCTGCCGAATTGCATTGCTTTTTGGCATCATAAACAACATACATCGCTTTATCGCGGTCTACTTTAATGCAGTCCGGCTCATTGCTTTCGCATGTGCCGTTAGCGTTAGTATCATTCCAGAGTCCGGCGCCATAGGGAGAATAATTCTGCGTGGCGATTACTTGTTCGCAGCCAACGGCTGAGTCTGAACAAAGTTTAGAGAATTTACGCAGATTATGTTTTAAATTATCTCGATCTAAATACTGCGTGCAGCCTAAGTTATAGTCCGCTCCTTGATACTCATCGTTCATGTCGTAATAACATATATCCGGAATTACGCTTGTGTCCTTAATCAAATAATAACGATCGGTAATCTCTGTTAAAACCACATCATCGAAATAAAAATCATGGTTGGCGCTAATCAGCAATTTTTCGGCCGGAGTAATTTCATGATCTAAATTCTCTAAATTCGTCGTATAAATATTCCATTCACCGCCCCCTTTAACAACCAGAGTGCTTGAAGCAAAATAGGCTTTCTGAGGATTGGCCGCGTCATTATTTGAGAAATATATTTGCGGTTTCGTATCAACGCTGGCCTTAGCGATAAAGCGCAGACTATAGGATTTCCCTTGCTTAACTAAATTACTAACGTCAAGTTGCGCCACGACATTAGCCGAAGCGAAAACCTGACTGATTACCGGGAGTTTAGCGACCGGGCTCTGTCCTTTACTCGCCAAAACGGAACAATTGGTCGCGCCATCTTTATATAATATGGAATGGCCGTCTTTATCATTAGAAATAGTTGTGAGTTGGACGCCGCCCTCGCAGTTTGAGGACCAACCTTGAGTATCGGATTCGAAATCATAGGAAGATACAGTCCGTACATTATTACCGCTATTGCCATTATATTCGCGGCAACCGTTTTGCGCGGCTTGGCAAGTCTTGCCTTCACCCGGGATTACTTGATAAATACAAGCATTCGATAACATATCCCAAGTGCCGCCGTTTGAACAAACATTACAAACACTGTTGGCAGCATCCCAATGGCTACTATCCGGGCTGGCCGCACAAGCGATGGCTGTCAGCCGTGTTTTATCGACGTTCTTTTCGCTCATGCGATAAGCATGGCAATTATCCGCACAGGTGATAGTTTTGGAAATCAAATGATAATAAACCTGGCCCGCGGAATTATAAAATTCTCGGCAATCGGCATTATAAGTGGGATCACTTAAGCTGGCGTTATAAATAGACGCATTGCATAAAGCGCTATCATCGGAGCTAACAACTGGCGCGCCCAAGGCATCTTTCTTCAAACTATAGGCGCGTAATTGATAACCGCTATCAACTCCTTCCCAACTATAGAAACTGCCACATTGCGTCGGGTTTGGTTTAATACACTGCTTAATGGCCGTATAATATTCTTTACTCTCTCCGCCCTGATTAACCGCATCTAAATTAGTAAATTCGCTGCACCCGGCCGCATCCGCGCTACAGGCCTGGGCATTACCAGGAATAATATTAACCGCTTGCGGCGAATTGAAATAGGAGGATCGCGAAATATAAGTATCATAACCAAGACACTGGCCGGAACAATAATCAGTACTGGATACTTGAGCCGAAACTTTCAAACCGTTATTGACCCCGGTAAATAATTCGCAACCAACTTCAGCTTGATTACATTTACGCGCAAAATTTGCGCATTCGGCCGGGGCGTCGGCGCGCAGACGGTAATCTTTAGTCGCGCTCGACACATTATTATAGCAAGCTGCCTCCAGATACGGCGGAATAATTTTTTCATATACCTTATAGGTGCCGTAAATATTATAGCCGGTAGCGAAATCGCTTATTTCAAATTTTAAATTTTTAATATAAACCTTTACATCATTGGTGCTGGAATCGGCATTAATGCCGAAGAAGGGTTCGCTAAAAGAACCGCCCGCAACCCGAGTAACACTTAGGCGCTGCCAAGTGCCGGTTACGGATGTTCCCTGGACAAAACCGTCGGCCGAATTTCCTAAATAGAGACTGGCCAAATGACCCTCCGCTAAATAAACATCCGCGCTGACCGTGTATGACTGTCCGGAAATCAATTGAAAATTATCCGGTAAAAGCGGATATTGGGTATTTGAGTACATGCCGACGACCGGATAACTGATATTGCCAGTGGCACGGGTAACGACTAATTTCAAAGCTTTACCATCCGCTCCACCCGGTTCTTGCGCTGCGTCGACAATACTGGCGACGCGGCTGCTATTAATAGTATTAGTCGAAGACCAATAAGCCCATTCATTCAAATTCGCCGTACCAGTGGCGGTTTGTCCAATTATATCGTTACTAAAATCAGCGTTCATGACCAAATTAGATCCCCAAGTCGGTTTCACGCGGAGTAATTCTGTGCAGGCCTCATCCTTGCTATTACAAGTAGATGCATTTTTATTAAGATAAACGCTTTGGCCGGCGTTCCAATTAACCGTATCCGTCGTCGTGGCATAAGCACCCGTAAGGGCATATTGCCGACAACCGGCGCTATCGGCATTGCAGCCGGCATAATTAAGAGTATTTTCTAAGTAAGAAACACTTTTTCCGGTTAACGGATTGGTAAAGCTCTGGCAAGTATTATAAATCGGATCGCAAGATTCCGAAGCAAAATTCCAAGTTCTTTTTTCCTCATTACAATAACCGTAGACCTCGCAGCTCCCGTCGCTCTTTTCCTTAATACAGGTCTGCTCATCGCCGCAATAATTTTCGGCGCGCGTAATGTTTAGCGTGCTCGGCGAATAAGGATTGCCGTTTAAGCCGGCGATGCTCGGCATCACTGTTTTATTGATAATCTGAGCGCTACTGCCTTCTTTGCGGCAATAATTTAAAGGCGCTTTAAGAACCCAATTAGGATCGACTAAACCGCGGCACCAAGACTGATTGCGCACATCAAAAGTTGAGCTAAATTGGTTATAAGAATCACTTGCATCATAGCAGGAAACAAGATCGGAAACGGTGGCATATTTTATTCGGCCGGTGTCGGTATAAGCTTTATTTATCGCCTCCTCCCAACCAATCGGCAAAATCCGATACTTTACCAAAATATCAACATTACGTAAGGAATAAGCGTTATCCTGCGTGTCTTTAGTTATTTGCCAAGTACCGTTAATAAATCCTCCTTTAATCGCTTCGATCACGGTCTTTTTCTCGGAAATTCCCTGCGCCAATTTATTATCGATAACACAGTCGGTCGGTCCGGGGTTCTTAGGATCTAAACAAATTGATAATTGGGACAAAATATCATAATCCGACTGCACGCCAAAATTAGGTTTCAAAATAGAGGCCGTCGCTTCCTGCAAATTGCCTTCACCATAGTTAACTGAATAATCTCCTTGGCTATCAGTTGGGTTAGCGGCTCCGCTCTTGGACACCGTATCACCTAAATTAGACATTAAAGTATTAAAACCAGTAAGGGCGATCTGATTCAAAAAGATATTGGCGGCATCAACTACAATATCGCCGGTGGTCCGAGCGATCTGATTGGCGGCCGAACTTTGCGCAATTTCGGCTTTAGTCGCCGCGTCGTTCGGTATACCGATTAACTCTTTGGCGGCATTCGTCTTATTAAGCCAACCTTTATTGGCCGTCAAATTTAATTTCGTATTCTCATCGGTTATTGTCTGCTGGGCGAGCATGCCTTCACGCGTCGACATATAAATACCCAAATCATTAGCGGTCGGTTCAAAAAAAGAATTGATAGTTTTTAAAAAGTCCGCCGATTCATAATCTTTATAGCGCTGAACCTCGTCGCCCCAATTAGAAATCATGACTGAAGCGGTGCAATTCGGCGCTCCCTGGCGTTGTTGTTCAACCAATCCTAAACCGATTTTAACTTTGGCCTGAAGAGATGAGGGCTGACAAACATTAATTAAAGATTGTTGCGTCGAGGGTGGAATAGCGCTTTTAGTCGAAGAGGCAAGCGCGTATTGTGAAGCCATCTGATTATCACAAGTAGACATTTGAGCGCGACAATCCTTAAGGCAGGTTAAAACAAAGTCCTGCTCTTCCGAAGCATTACAAACTCGACCGCCGCAATCAACATTATGAGAAGAGCTGGCGGCGATACAAGGTTTAGAGCATTCCTGATACGCGTTCTGGCATTCGGTACTGATTGGCTTGGCGAGCTGCGTCGCAAAACTTTCGATAAATTGCCCCGCCGCTTCATCGCCAATTTGGGTTAAATAATCGCCCCAGTCAGCCGTTATAAATAAAGGCTTTTGTCCCTTCCCACCCGAGCCTATCCAATTAGCCGTATCATAGGCAATTTTATTTAAAGCGGTGCGCGCCACTTGCTGAAAAGCGACTGAACCGGCCTTTTGCCAGAGAACCTTAAGTGCGGCGTTCATCTTATTCCAAAGACCGTTAGCACCCGTCCAGGCGGCCACAATCGGGTCGGTTACCACCGCCTGCGCGTGCGCCGTCTGCAAAGGGGTTATTAAAAAAGAAAAGAAAGTAACAAAAATTAGCAAAGAAATTAATATTTTTTTGCTCATTTTTTTTGTACTCTTCTTCGCTGGGTTTAAAGAAGATTTCATTTGATTATTTATATCCAATTATGATTATTTCTTTTATTGGGCGCTTGTACCGGCGGCCTGACTTGTCATCGCGTCCTGATAGCTTTGCAGTAATTGCTCGTCGGTAATCTGATCTAAAGTCGCTTGATCATACCCATTTTGACGTAAAATATCACGTAAAAACGCCGGGGTAATCTCTCCGTTCGGTCCCAAAAGGCTGGCCGCGGTACTCGTAGCACTTGGCGTTTCCGCTCCCAAGCTCTCCATAGTCGTGCTGGCGGCGCTATTTGAATTTGTGTTCGCCGTCTCCGAAGAAACACAATTCTGGCCGGTCGGACAATTAGGATCCGTTCCGCCATCAACTTCCTGCTTATCACTCAAACCGTCGCTATCTGAATCTTCGAGGTAGGCCGATGTATGATAAATATTTATTTCATCATAATCCGTTAAACCATCGCCATCCGAATCCTTAAGACTCGCGTCCGTAGTGGTAGCGGTGCTGCTCGGACTCGCATTTTTGGCAATGCTAAAAGGACGATTGAGCTGCGCGTTTAACTGAAAAGCCCAGAGAACAATGATTAAAATCGCAAAAAAAGCTAAAAAAATCACCGCCGTTTTTTGCTGACGGGGTAAATTTTTATTGCTGTTTGCATTTCGTCCCTCCTGATTCTGGCTTCTGGTTGGCATAATAAACGGGATTAAAATAATTCCACTTAATTTGACTTTATTATACCATAAACCGGCGCAGCGCCGCAAATAATTTAAGCCAATCGTCAAGGCTTAAATCTTCCGCGCGCAAGTGCGGGTTAAATTTATTTTTTTCGAGAATATCAGCGATAATTTTTACTTCAATTTTTAGTCCGCCGGCGAGATTATTTTTAAGCATCTTTCGCTTGGCACTAAAACCGATTTTCGCCAGACGAAAAAATAATTTATCTTCTTTTAATTGCTCATCGCGATCAATTTCCGGACGCTTTTTTACTAAAAACTTAACAATCGCACTGTCGACTTTCGGCTCCGGCCAGAAATTCCCCGCTTTAACGGCACGAATAATCGTCGCGTCCGCATAATACTGCACGGAAAGAGCCAGTAGACTCATATCCGGCGCCGAGGCGATTATGCGCTCGGCCACTTCTTTCTGGAGCATCAAAACCATGGACTGCGGTTGATGTGCTCCCGTTAAAAATAATCTTAAAAAAAATGAGGTGATATTATAAGGAAGATTAGCCACGATTTTATAGTTTTCTTTATCCTTAATGTGCTTCCCTAAATTAAAACGTAAAATATCTTCATTCACTATCTCTACATTTTCTCTGTCTTGAGCCGCCACGCCGGTCTGCAAATAGTTAGCGAGCTGGTCATCGAGCTCGACCGCAATCAAGCGCTTAACAAGAGGCGCCATTTTAAAAGTTAAGAATCCTAAGCCCGGACCAATTTCTAAAACTGTATCCTTGGCCGTAAGTTCGGCGGTAGAGACAATGTCGTCGTAAATCTTCTCGTTAATTAAAAAATTCTGGCCCTTGGTGCGAGACGGTTTTATTTCGAAGACGCGACAGATTTCCCGAATTTGCGGCAAGAGGTCAGACATATTTATTTTATTTATCTTATTATTTAATAACCAGATTAAGTAGTTTGCCGGGGATGAAAATTATTTTTATTATTTCATGCCCCTCTAACCATTTTTTGGTATTGGCTTCTCGCTTCGCTAATTGCACGGCCTCGTCTTCGCTAATATCGCAAGACACGGAAAAATTGCCTCTTAATTTTCCGTTAATCTGCACCGCTAAATTAACAATTTCATCCTTAATTAATTTCTCATCATACTCCGGCCAAGAAGAGGCGAATAGGCTGCCTCCTTGCCCATGCTTGGCGGCCAGCTCTTCGCTCAAGTGAGGTGCGAAAGGAGCCAGAATCTGTAAAAATTTAATTAAATCAGCTTGAGATAAAGGCAGAGCGGCAATTTTATTTTTTTCCTCAATAATCGCGTTTACTAAAATCATGAGCGCGGAAACGGCCGTATTAAAATTAAAAGCACTAATATCTTCGCCAACCTTTTTAATGGTTTTGTGGAGTAAGGCTTTAACTTTTTTATCTTCTTGAAATTTTGTTAATTCGCAGAAAGCCGCTACTTTATCAAGAAATTTACGCGCTCCGACCAGTCCCTTCGTATTCCAATTACTCGCCGCATCAAAAGGACCCATGAACATCTCATAGATGCGCAAGGAATCGGCGCCATACTTCGCGACTATCTCATCCGGATTAATAACGTTACCCCAGCGCTTACTCATTTTCCGTCCGTCTTCGCCCATAATCAGTCCGACATATTTGAATTTGGTAAACGGCTCCTCATAACTCACCGCGCCGATATCAAAGAGAAATTTATGCCAAAACCGCGCGTAAATTAAATGACGCGTTGCGTGCTCCGCACCGCCGACATAAAAATCAACCGGCGACCAATATTTTTCCAGATTCTTATCAACTAAGGCCTTATCATTTTTAGGATCAATATAGCGTAAATAATACCAGCAAGAACCGGCCCATTGTGGCATGGTATTCGTTTCTCTCTTGGCCGGGCCGCCACAGGTCGGACATTTAGTATTAACCCAGTCACTAATGGCGGCGAGAGGCGATTCCCCGTTATCCGTCGGTTCGTAGCTGGCAACCTTCGGCAGGACTAAGGGTAATTCCGCTTCCGGCACCGGCACAACACCGCATTTTTCGCAGTGGATTAAAGGAATCGGCTCGCCCCAATAACGCTGGCGAGAAAAAACCCATTCTTTAATTTTAAAATTTATTTTTTTGGCTCCCAAATTATTTTTCACTAACCAGTCCGTCATTTTGGCGCGTGCCTCGGGCGACTGCAGACCGGAATATTCGCCGGAGTTACGGAGCAGACCTTCATCAATATAGGCATACTTCCCTTCGTATTCGGTTTCTTTATCCGGGAAAATAACCGCCTTAATCCGCAGGCCATAAATATGGGCGAATTCAAAATCGCGCTCGTCATGAGCCGGTACAGCCATAACCGCTCCCGTACTATAAGAATTTAAAACATAATCAGCGATAAAAACGTCGACCTCTTCGCCGTTAAAAGGATTAATCGCTTTTACTCCCTTAAGCTGCACTCCGGTTTTTTCTTTATTCAAATCGGTCCGCTGCAAATCGGTTTTGTTTTCGCATTCTTTAATATAGGCAGCCACTTCCGGCCAATTTTTCAGACTTGCTTTTAAGCCCGCAATTAATTTATTTTCCGGCGCCACCACGACATAAGTACATCCGAAAATTGTATCGACGCGCGTCGTAAAAACTTTAATTTTCGGCGCGGCGTTCGTAGTCGCCGCCGTTTGATCTGAGCCCTTGTCAGCGCCGTCCGCATAAACTATAAAATCTATTTCCGTGCCTTCGCTTTTGCCGATCCAGTTGCGCTGCATTTCTTTAATCGAATTTTCCCAATCGGGCAGTTTATCAAGATCGCTTAATAAGCGCTCGGCATAATCGGTAATGCGCAAAACCCATTGACGCAAGGGTTTTTGCACGACGAGAGTTCCGCAGCGCTCGCAGTGGCCGTCTTCCAGGTCTTCGTTAGCCAAACCGGTCTTACAAGACGGGCACCAATTAATCGGTTCAAACGATTCAAAGGCCAGTCCGCGCTTAAACATTTGCAGAAAAGTCCATTGCGTCCATTTATAGTACTCCGGATCGGTGGTGTTTACTTCCCGTTCCCAATCATAGCAAAAACCTAAAACCGATAATTGCTTTTTAAAGGTATTAATATTATCAGTGGTCGCCTTTTGCGGATGAATTTTATTTTTAATCGCGTAATTTTCGGTCGGTAGACCGAAAGCGTCAAAGCCCATCGGATGAAGAACATTAAATCCTTGCATCATCTTGAGGCGCGCTAAAATATCAGTCGCAATATAGCCCTTAGGATGGCCAACGTGGAGGCCGACGCCAGATGGATACGGAAACATGTCCAAAATATAGTATTTCGGATTTGTTTGGTCGGTTTTCGTCTTATAGACCTCATCGCGGGCCCATTTTTCCCGCCATTTTTGCTCTATTTCAAGATGATTATACATATGATTTAAGAGGGTTAATTATTTAAAGTTAAAGGTGTTGCTAAAGCTAAGGGTATTATTTTGGAGCGCCTGTAATTTCGTAGAGTAAAAACGAATGTAATGAGTTTTTACCCCAGAAATTACCGAAGCGAAAAAGTAATAGCCTTAGCTTTGCCAATTACTCCTTAATCTCAAGGCTAATCGGCGCATGATCAGAACCAACGGTTTTATCTAAAATATCGGCTTTTTTAAGCTGTTTTTTAAGTTTATCGGATACACAGAAATAGTCAATCCGCCACCCGACATTGCGCGCCCGCGCCCCGGCGCGGTAGCTCCACCAGGAATACTGAATTTTTTCGCCATTTAAAAGGCGGAAAGTGTCGATAAAACCAGCTTTCAGAAATTTAGTGAACCAGGCTCTTTCTTCCTTGGTGTAACCGGCACTCCCCTCGTTTTCTTTCGGACGCGCCAAATCAAGCGCTTCATGTGCGACATTATAGTCACCGGTCACGATTACCGGCTTAGTTTTCTCCAGTTTTTTTAGATATTTTAAGAGAGCCTCGTTAAAATCCAATTTATACGGCAAACGCGATAATATATGATTCGAATTTGGGAAATAAACATTGACTAAAAAATACTTTTTAAGCTCCGCAGTTTGGACGCGTCCTTCATCGTCAAATTTCGCGATTCCGATACCATTAGTCACGCTCAAAACTGCCTTATTCCCCTCTTTAACCAAGATAGCTGTCCCGCTATAACCGGGTCGCCGGGCCGAATTCCAATATTCTGTATAATTAGCGAAGTCAAAGGCAATCCCCGCCCGAGAGTCCGTTGATATTTTTATCTCCTGAACGCACAGAATGTCCGGGCGCGAGTCACGTAAAAAAACGGCCAATCCATTCTTAGCCGCCGCTCTAATTCCATTGATATTCCAGGAGATTATTTTCATAAATTATGTTATACTAAAATTATACTTTAATTGAGCATATTTTTCAATTTATATGAGCTTAGACGACAGAGTTAAATACGCGGAAATGAAGGCGCGGCATCAAAAAAAACTCCGCCCCTGGTATCTGAAGTGGTGGGGAGTAATTATTTTGGTCATTATCGGCCTTTTTTTGGTCGCTCTAGTCAGCGGCAGTGTTTATATTTATAAGGAGGTTAAAAATATAAAGAATGGTACAGATTTAAATTATCTCAAAGATCAGCACCAAGCTTACGTCGACTTAATTAATGGTCCCGGCGGATATACTATCGGCACCTCGAGCCCGAAAATAAGCGTCGTGGAATTTTCCGATTTCGGCTGCCCTTACTGCAAAGAGTCGGCCCCGGAAATAAGACAATTACTTGAAGACTATAAAGACAGCGTGCAGCTCACTATTCGCGATTACCCGATTCACGATACCTCGATTGATTTAGCGATCGCCGCCCGTTGCGCCGGCGAACAAGGTAAATACTGGGACGCCTATGATTCACTTTTTTTAAACCAAGATAATCTTACCGCGACCAGCACAATTACCGCCGACCTATTATCTTGGGCCGATTTCCTGCAATTAGATACCGCTAAATTCGGGACTTGTTTAAGCGACCGCCGTTATCTTTCTCTCATTAAGCGTGACTATGATGATGGCAATTCCCTGCAAATTCAAGGCACACCGACTTGGTTTGTAAATAATTACCCGATTACCGGTGCTTATTCCGCTGATAAATTTAAAGAATTATTCGATGGCATACTCCAACAAATCAACTAAGTCCAACTGGTCAACTAATATGGAACAGATAAGAATCCACGGCCGCGGCGGCCAAGGGGTGGTTACGGCGGCAGAACTTATTGCCGTCGCCGCTTTTTACGAAGGCTTTGAGTCTCAAGCTTTCCCGAATTTTGGTGTCGAGCGCACAGGCGCTCCGATACAATCTTTCGCGCGCATTAGCCGCGAACCGATTATTACCCGCGAACAAATTTATGAACCCACAATCTTGATTATTCAGGACTCGACTCTGCTCGACACGGTTGATGTTTTCGCCGGTTGCTCGAAAGATACGCTCGTGATTATTAATGCCACGGAAAATAAATGGCCAAAATTAACCGCTAAATTTAAAAAACTATATCTCGCCGGCGCCACCGAAATCGCCTTGGAAATTTTCGGAAAAAATATCGTTAATACGATTATTCTCGGCGCTCTGGCTAAACACAGCCAGCTCGTCAGTCTAAACTCTCTCCAAAAAGCCATCACCGAAAAATTTAAAGATAAAGGCGAAGCGCTGATTGCCAAAAATATCAAAGCGATAAAAATGATTTATGAAGAATAAAAAAATTAGTTTAATTACTGATCCCAATACAACTTTAAAGAATAAAACCGGGCCTTGGCGCACCCAAAAACCGGTGACTGATTATAATACCTGCATTAGCTGCGGCTTATGCTCTAAAATCTGCCCAGACGCTTGCATCGAAATGAAAGCACAAGCCGGTTTTAATAAAGAGAAGCCGGTCACGAATTATGATTATTGCAAAGGCTGCGCTTTGTGCGTGCATGAATGTCCGGTAAAAGCGATTAAAATGGTAGCCGACTATTAATATGGAAAATAAAAAACAAATCATGGAGGGTTCGCAGGCAATTGCGGCGGTTATTAATAATATTAACCCAGCCGTTATTTCTGCTTACCCGATAACACCCCAAACTCATATCGTCGAAAAGCTCGCGAAGCTCAAAGCAAACGGCGAAGCCAACTATGAATATGTGCGCGCGGAAAGCGAGTTCGCGGCCGCTTCGATTATCCTCGGGGCGAGCGCGACCGGTGTCCGCGTTTATAGCGCGACCAGCTCCCAGGGCTTACTCTTAATGGCCGAAGTCATTTTTAATATCGCGGGCATGCGCCTCCCGATCGTGATGACTTGCGCTAATCGTGCCCTATCCGGACCGATTAATATTTGGAACGATCAGAGCGATGTAATGTCTATCCGCGACGCGGGCTGGATTCAATTATTTGCCAGCGATAACCAGGAAGCGGTTGACCTGCATATTTTGGCTTATAAGCTGGCCGAAAAATTAAATTTACCGGTCATGGTCAACGTTGACGGTTTTATTTTAACGCATGCTTATGAACCGGTAGCAATTCCCGACCGTAAAACCATTAAGAAATATCTACCCGACTATAAAGCGGCGCGCGGCACTTATTTAGACCCTAATAATCCGGTAACGCTCGGCGCCTTTTTTACGCCGGCGCATTATTTCGAAACGAGAGAAGATTTGCATAATGACGGTTTAGCTGCCATAGGCACTATTAAAAAAGAATACCAAAGTTTAGTAAAAATTATCGGCCGCAAAAATAAAGATAATGGCTTAGTCGAATACTACGGACCAAAAAAGCCGGAAACGATTTTAGTTGCGCTCGGTTCGGTCGTCGGCACCTTGCGGGAAAGCGTTAAGGACAATAATAAGGTCGGGGTCTTAAAAATAAAAACTTTCCGCCCTTTCCCGGCCGCCGAAATTAATAAAATAATTTTACGCGCGAAAAATGTCGCGGTGATTGAAAAAGCCATTAGCCTCGGCCAAGCCGGCCCGCTATTTTCCGATCTTAAAGCCGCTCTCCCGAATAATAAATTAAATCTCAGTAATTATATCGTCGGGCTCGGCGGACGCGATGTCACACAAAAAATGATTAAGAGCATTATTGTGAGTGCGAAGAAAATAAATAAACAAACTAAATTTATCGGCAAAATATGATTAAGTCTAAATTTAATTTTGCTAAACTTTCACTCGGCGTAATTTTCGGCCTGCAATTGGCCGCTGCCACTTTAATTTTTTCTTCCCCTCTTCCCGCAAGCGCGCAAACAAAGATTCAATCCTTAAACTTTGTGCCTCAAGTGAGCATTCCTAATTCCGAATTTAACGGCAGCGTTTCGGTGGGTAGTTACAACGATAAAACGGGAACAATCAGCAGCGATTTATTGGCTCGCTATATCAAAGCCTTTTATAATTACGGCTTAGCGGCAGCCGGAATATTGGCGGCCCTTATTTTAATGGGCGGCGGCGTACTCTGGTTAACTTCCGGCGGCGATGCCGGCAAAGTCGGCCAAGCGAAAGAATTAATTACCGGCAGTATCGTTGGTGTCGTCATTCTTGTCTGCGCTTGGGTGATACTAAATACGATCAATCCGAACCTCGTAAACTTACAACCGATTGAAACGACAGTTGTAAAAAAAATCGCTTATTGTTGCGACTCTAAACTTGGTAATGTCATGATGGATAAGGATGGAAATTGTCCGAGCGGGAAAGCTTGTGAAAACGGATTAACTTGTTTAAAAATGGACTCGACCAGCTATAGCTGCGCCGAAAATAGAATTTGTTGCCAATGCGGCGTCCATTGCGTCGGCGGAATATGCCCGGATATTCTTTGTAAAAATGACACCACCGTCCAAGAATGTGATAATTGGTGCGAAAATGAAAAATATCTCGGAACCGGTTGGGCCTCGGCTTATTACGCCGGTGGAAGCAAATCCTATGAATGCAAAGCTATTCTCGGACTGATTGGAGTGGGCTGCGTAAAACAATAAATATGAAAAATAATACAAAACAAAAATTTCTCTCTCCCGGTCATAATGCCTGCGCTGGCTGCGGCCAATTAAGCGCGGCTCAAGCCGTGATGCGGGGTTTAAATAAAAATGTCATAATTGCCAATGCGACTGGTTGTTTAGAGGTAACCACAACTGCTTATCCGCAAAGCGCCTGGGGTCTTCCCTGGATTCATTCTTTATTTGAAAACGCGGCGGCCGTTGCGTCCGGTATTCAAGCGGCTCTGAATAAAAAAGGAGATAAGACAACTAAAGTTATCGTTCAAGCGGGCGACGGCGGAACTTATGATATCGGCCTGGGACTCATCAGTGGCATGTGGGAACGCGGCGAAAATATTTTATATATCTGCTACGATACTGAGGCTTATTCTAACACCGGTATCCAGGCCTCTGGCGCGACGCCCTATGGCGCCGACACAACGACTTCTCCTGCCGGTAGTGCTTCTATCGGCTCCAACCAGCGGAAAAAGGATATGCTGGCCCTGGCTCTTGCTCACGGCCTTAAATACGCCGCGCAAAGCACGGCCGGTTTCCCCGATGATATTACAAATAAAGTAAAAAAAGCGCTCAGTATTCCGGGCCCAAGCTATATCCAAATTCTATCGCCCTGTATGCCCGGCTGGCGCATAAATAATGACGAAGCGGTGATGATGGGCAAACTGGCAGCTGCTACCGGACTTTTCCCTTTACTCGAGTACACTGACGGCCTTTTAAGCGCTTCGAGCGTGAACGCAAATTTCATAGCCAAGCCGGTCGCTGAATACTTATTAAAACAAGGACGCTTCAAACATCTAAAAGAAGAAGATATTGCCGCTATCCAAAAATTAGCGGATGCCAATATAAAGAAATACAAAATTTAAAAGAAGAAGCCTAAATTTATTATGAAAAAAATAAAACATTTTTATATACTGTCTATTTTATTTTTTGTTTTATTTCCATTTTTTTTAGTTTCTGCTGATATCGCTCCAATGGGAAAGGTTAATAGTGCTGCTGATTTCAATGCTTGGGGCGGAGGCAAGTGCGTCTACTATTCGGGCGGGGGCTGCAGCTCGGGCCAATGGTTAAATAGTGACAAGAGTAATTGCGCCTGGGAGCCCTGTTGCAAACAACACTTGGATGGCTATCCCGCCAACGACTTTATTTATCGATTTGCGACTCTTAATACTCCTTGTGTTAGTAAGACCGGTTTAACTGAGACCATAGAACCTGACCAAACAAAATGTGTTAATCCAAACTTTGACTGCTGCTGTCCGGGTGCTCCAATTATTGCGCAGCAAAGTACCGTAGAAGAAAAAAAAGCCATCTATACTCCTCCCGATTTGCAGGTGAAGATACCAGGTATGGAAAAACTGTCGACTATCAGTTGTGACGAAACCGGACAATGCGAAATTCCTTGGCTCGGGCAATATGTAATCGGTATTTATAATTACGCCCTGAGCATCGTCGGTATTTTAGCGGCCATTATGCTCATGGCCGGCGGCCTACTTTGGTTAATTTCGGCCGGAGATGCTTCAAAAATAACTCAAGCGAAAGAGCTTATCACCGGCAGCGTTACCGGCCTAATTATTTTGGCCGCCTCTTTTATAATTCTTGTCCAAATTAATCCTAACTTGGTAAATTTTAATGCCCTTAGTTTATCTTCAATCAAGCGAGTAGATCTCGGTGATGCCGCTTGGACCCCAATAGTTTCCACTAAACAATCGGTTGCGGCCTATTGCGGCTGTGTTGATTGGCATACCTTATATGCAGGTTCTAATCTAAAATCAGCCTCGGCGATAAAAGCGAAATTAGCAGGTTCACCCTTAGAAAGTTATAGCGATTTAGTTGCTTCTGCTTGTCAGCAAACCCAAATTGATCCGGCTTTAGTTTTAATTATTTGGCGCGTTGATAGTATCTACGCAACCGCCGGTCCAGGAAAAAAGAACAACAATCCCGGTAACGTCCGCTGCGGTGAGAAAAAAAGTGGCAATGGCTGGACCTGCGTCGACAACTTCAGGCATTATGATAATCTCGCAATCGGCATTACGGATTGGTTTGTCGTTGTTGGCCAAGGCAAGCGCCTGAGCTCAAGTAAGAATATTCGTGAATTAATTAAAACCTATGCCCCACCCAGCGATCATAATGATACTCAAGCCTATATTAATTTGGTTATGAGCGCGATAGACTCCGCTCACGGCGGCCAATTAAAAACGACCGACGGCAGTGCCGCTTCTTTGCAGAAATGTACCGATATAAATAGTACTTGCCCATAAGACTATTATGAAAAAACTAATTTTTATCATCAGTTTCATAACTATATTTTTTATTTTTTCCGCTCCCGCTTGGGCGGCGTGCTCTTGGGAAACGGAAATTACCACTACGACCTATACCGCTCTCGGCTCAGCCCCGGTTACGTCTGTTTCGGGAGGCTGCATCGCTAAAAGCATGCTTAAGGATAGTGATACTAAATGTTCCGGGACTAAGCCGACTTTTAGCATCAACTCCGGAAAATCGGCCGTTTGTTGCTGTGATGGCGATCTTGGAAGCACGGATAAAATGCCGTTATTTAATATTCCTGATTTACAAGTAAAAATTCCGGGTATGCAAAATTTTAGCCAAACCACTTGTATCCCCGGAGCCAGTGGCGGTTATTTTTGCCAAATACCATGGATTGGACAATATATAATCGGTATTTATAATTATGCCATTAGCATTGTCGGTATTTTAGCGGCGATTATGCTTATGGCCGGCGGCTTACTTTGGTTGCTTTCGTCGGGAGATGCTTCAAAAATTAGCCAAGCCAAAGAATTAATTATCGGCAGTGTAACCGGCCTAATTATCTTGGCGGCCTCCTACATAATTCTCGGTCAAATTAATCCCAATCTCGTAAATTTTTCGCCAACCGCGATTAATACGGTGGCCGATGTCGAACCGCTTTCCAGCGACGGCAATATAAATAACAGCACCGAATGCAATAATTGCGTTTCGCTGCAAAGCGCGATACCTTATAAAAATGGCCACCTCATAAATAGTGATTTGAATGCTAAATTGGCAACCGCTTGGGCAAACTCGGGTAGCCTGAAGTGGAGGGTAACCGAGGCTTATCCGCCCTCAAGCATGCACAACAGCCTTTGCCATAATAACGGCATGTGCGTCGATATCGCTTTGACGACCGATAAGAGTTGCACTAATGTAAATAAATTAATCTCAATTTTAAAAAACGCCGGCGTATCAGTTTTAAATGAATACACCGGCTGCGGCGGGACCCAGACGACTTATGCCACGGGCGGGCATTTACATGTCAGATAACTATCTCCCCCGATCCATTGCTTCGTTAGCCAGGCGATCGGCTTCCCCATTCCGCTCCCGCGGAATATGAGTATAAGAAATTTTCTTAAAATTTAAACTTAAATTGTGAATAGTCAAAAACAAAGGCGCCAAGTCTTTGTTTTTTACTTTATATTCATGTTTTAATTGTTTGACGACAAGTTCACTATCTAAATAGCAATCAAGCTCATTAGCCTTTAAAGAGGCGGCTTTCTGAAGGGCGGCGATAAGCGCTTTATACTCAGCTTGATTATTCGTGGCCACGCCAAGATACTCGGAAATTTCTGCCACGAGTTTTTTGTTTTCGTCATAAATTACTGCGCCGATGCCAGCCGGTCCGGGATTACCCCGCGCTCCGCCGTCGGTAAAAATAATCGCTTTATTCATATTTTTTTATATCAATCATTTTTAATTGCGGTTCACGCCGACCGTTAAAATCGTTCACTTCCAAATAATAAACCAAATCAACCCGATCGCCCACTTTAAATTCTTTATAACTGGCTGCTCCACCAAAAGCCAAGGCCCAGAAAGAGGACGCCGGGTGTGAAGCCGCCTGCGGATTAAACTGCGAGAAACGAATTTTAATATGTTGATTATCGAAACCCATCGTTGTCACGTCATCCACGCGCAAATCATAGCTCACGAAACGGGGCTGCTGATTATTTTGGCCATAAGGTGCGAGCTTACTGATACTATCAGCCAAATCAAGATTAATCGAAGAGAAATCCAGTTCCGCTTCGATTTTCAGTTTCGGTACCAGTTTACTTTTATCAACTGTTGTTTCGGCTAATTGCTGGATTTCCGTAACGAATTTATTTAATTTTTCTTCTGACTTTATAGAAAACCCGCAGGCCATCGGATGGCCGCCGAACTTATCAAGATTAGCGGAGCACGCTTCAATCGCGTGGATTAGGTTTAATTCTTCAACGGAACGTCCGGAACCTTTAAAGGCGACTTTCTTTGGCACGAGCTTCTTCGCAACGGGATCAAACTCCGCCGCCTCAATTAAACGGGTAATGATTAAAGTTGGTCGATAATATTTTTCCGTAATTTTTCCGGCCACGAGTCCGATTACGCCTTCATTCCAAACCTCGTCTTCACCGGCGATACCGACAATTAAATTAGGCAGATTATTCTTATCAATCTGCTTTTCAACCGCTGCAATTATTTCCTCGGTGATTTGCTGGCGACTAATATTGCGTTGATTTAACTCGGCTGCCAGCCCTTGTGCCTCGCTCTCGTCAGTCGTCGTGAGCAGGGCGAAGGCGCTATTAGCATGGCTCAGACGGCTTGCCGCGTTTAGGCGCGGCCCGATTTGCCAGCCAATATTCCAAGCCTCAAGCGGTCGCCCGCTATTTATTTTTGAAACTTTAATTAATTCGTTTAAGCCTAAGCGCTTACTGGTATTTAGAATTTTTAAACCGCTTTTAACGAGCAAGCGATTTTCTCCGAGTAAGCTGACCATATCGGCTACGGTTCCGACTGCCACTAAGTCCAAACTTTTATCGAGAATTAATTGTTTTTGCTTATCCGGCAAACTGGCTTTAGTTAAAAGAGCGCTAATTAATTTGAAAGCGACGCCAACGCCGGCTAAATACGGCCAAGGATAATTATCGCTTTTATCCGCCGGATCGATATACAAACAATCAGGCGCGTCTTTCGGATCTTCCGGCAAGACGTGGTGATCAGTCACAATAATTTCCAAGCCCTTACTTTTGGCGTAAGCAATTTCTTCATGATTGCGAATCCCGTTATCAACGGTTATGAGCAATTTAAAACCTTGGGCGACAATTTGATTAATCGCAACTTTATTCAAGCCGTAGCCCTCACTGACTCGATCCGGCAAATAGACTTCGGCGTTTGCGTGTAAAATCTTTAAAGTCTCCAGAAGGATAACGGAAGAGGTAACGCCGTCAGCGTCATAATCGCCGTACACAACTATCGGGCTGCCTTTTTTTATGTGGCTGATAATCAAATCGACTATCTGGGCCATGTGCTTAAATAAAAATGGATCGTAGAAAGCGTGTTCCGCGTTTTCCCCGATTACTAAAACTTTATCCGGCGAGAGTTCGCTATCTAAAAAAGCTTTAATATCAACTTTATTTTTCAAATCGCGATTATAAAGCAATTGCAAAAGCACCGGATTAATCTCCGGGTACTGAGCAAAAAATTCACTCGTGGCGGCAGGTGCGATTAGCCATTCCTTCATGAGGATATGTGAAAAAAATTATTAATAAAACATGGAACTAAAAGTCCAAGCGAGCATTGAGACAACCACAATCAGCGAAATTATCGTCCATAAGACTTTGGCGATTTTTTTCTTTTTCATATTATCTTTTTATCTTTTTAGTATTTTAACAAAAGTATCAGGGGGGATATCAACGCTTCCCTTGCCCGCCGCCATCATTTTTTTCTTGCCTTTTTTCTGTTTCTCGAGTAATTTGCGTTTCCGCGTTACGTCGCCGCCGTAAAGTTTAGCGGTTACATCTTTGCGCATCGCCGATAATTTATCGGCGGCGATAATTTTACCGTGGAGAGCCGCTTGAATTTTCACGGCAAACATTTGACGGGGTAAGTTATTTTTTAAAATATCGACGACTTCCCGCCCCTCCCGCATCGCGTCTTCGCGGTAAACGATAGTCGCCAAGGCTTCAATCGGTTCTTCGGCGACTAAAATATCCATGCGCACGACATCGGCCGGACGATACTCGAGATATTCATAGTTAATTGAGGCGTAACCCGAGGAGACACTCTTTATCTTATCATAAAAATCGGTTAAAATCGCGGCCATCGGTATTTCGTAATGCAGAATCACTCGCGCTTCATCGCTTTCCGCCGATATATATTCCGTATTTTTATAAATACCTTTCTTTTCTTGGGATAATTTAATGATATTACCCATATAATTTTTGGGGGTAATAACATCCAAGCTCACCCAGGGTTCTTCTATGATATCAATATGTGTCGGATCGGGCAATCGCTGCGGTGTCCGAATTATCATTTCTTCGCCGCTGCTTTTAAGAACTTTATAAGCGACGCTCGGCACGGTCACGATTAAATCTAAATTATATTCTCGGCGCAGCCTTTCTTGAAAAACCTCGAGATGCAAGAGCCCTAAAAAACCACAACGAAAGCCGAAGCCGAGCGCGTCCGATCTTTCCGGCTCATATGATAAGGCGGCGTCATTTAATTTTAATTTTTCCATGGCTTCGCGCAGTTCCTTAAAATCATTACCTTCGCGCGGGAAAATACCAGCGAAAACCATCGGCTTAACTTCTTTATAACCAGAAAGAGCTTCAATTTTATTAAAATTAACTACTCCGGCCTTAGCCGTCATCGTATCGCCGACTCGGCAATCGCCGACGGTTTTAAAACCGGTAATAACATAGCCGATTTCGCCCGGTTCAAGCACGCCGGTCGATAAATAATCGGGCTTAAAAATCCCGCAGTCGAGTACTTCACTCTCCACCCGCATGGATAGCAGGCGAATTTTGTCGCCTTTCCTAATCGCCCCGTTAAAAACGCGAACATAAGCGACAACGCCCCGATAAATATCATATTTAGAATCAAAAATCAAAGCACGCGGATAATTATCCTGATCGCCGAGCGCATCTTCCTCCGGGGGTAAGCCTTTAGCAATCACTTCGTCTAAAACTGCCGCCACGCCTTCGCCCGTTTTTCCGGAACAGCAAAATATTTCCTCTTCTTTGCAGCCCAAAAGCTTAATGATTTCCCGTTTTGTTTTTGGAACATCGGCCGCCGGCAAATCAATTTTATTAACCACCGGAATTATCGTTAAATTTTGTTCCATGGCCAAATATAAATTCGCCAGGGTTTGCGCTTGGATGCCTTGAGTACAATCGACCAAAAGAACGGCCGTCTCGACGGCCGCGAGCGATCGGGAAACTTCGTAAGAAAAATCAACATGGCCGGGAGTATCAATCAAATCCAATTTATAACCCTTATAATCCATGGTCACCGGCTGCAATTTAATCGTTATTCCCCGCTCCCGCTCGATATCCATGCCATCCAGAATCTGATCTTTCATTTTTCGCTTATCGACTGTGCCGGTAATTTCAAGCATACGATCGGCCAAGGTAGATTTGCCATGATCAATATGAGCGATTATGCAGAAATTTCTGATTTTTTTTATTTCTTCTATCATTTATCAAATAATTTATAAATTAAACTCCGCGGGCCTCACCCTGATCGCCAACTTTAAGCTTCCGGAAGGAAAAGCGCTTGCGCAGAGAACCGACCAGGCTAAAATATTCTTCACTTCTAAGCAAATAGCAGAAAAAGGCATAAATCAGCAGGCCGGCCGTAAAGGAGCTGAACAACTGTACAAAGACTCCGGTGAATTTTGTCATATCGATAAACGGCCAAACCACTATCTTCATTAATTGCGCCGCGGCCCCGGCGGCAATTGCGCTCGCCGTAAATTTTAGTACCGAACGTAAAATATTTTTAATATCCAAACTGCCGACATGTAAAGACAACCAGACCCAGAGCAATAAGAAATTCAATATATTGGCAATTGAAAAAGCGAGCGCTAAACCGGCGACGCCCATGCGCGGGCCAAGAATAAAGGAAAGGCCGATATTAAGAGCAACAGTAACAAGGCCAAGATAAAACGGCGTGGAAGAATTATGACGCGCGTAAAAAACTCGGATTAGAAGCGGGGTCGTCGCTTGGGCGAATAGACTCAAGGCAAAATAGCCGAGCGTATTCATCGTAAGAATCGTATCTTCCCAGTCGAACGCACCCGAACCCAAAACGACGCGGATAATTTGCGCGCGCAGAGTAATTATTAAAACCGTGGCCGGCACGATAAAAAATAAAATCTGCCGAATTGTCTGCGAGAAATTTTCCGTTAATTCTTTTTTATTAAAAGCGGCCGCCGAGAGAGCCGGAAAAGCGGCGATGGCGAAAGAAATGCCGAAAATGCCGATGGGAAATGACTGTAAATTATTGGCCAAATTAAAAATCGACAAAGAACCGCTCGATAAACCCGAGGCAATAATCGTAATGACGACTAAATTAATCTGAGAAATCGCCAGACTTAAAGTGCGCGGCACCATCATGCGCCCAATCTTAATTGTATTAAGGTCCCGCCAAAAAATTATAAATTTATAGCGGAAGCCTAAATGATAAACTGAAGGGATTTGAATCGCCATATGCATAAACGCACCCAAAACTACGCCCCAGGCCAAACCATCAAGCCCCCACCACTTCATAAAGTACAAAGCGCCGATAATGATGCCAATATTATAAAAGATTGGAGCCAGCGAATAAATCAAAAATCTTTTGAATGATTGCAAGACGCCGCCAAGCACACCGGACAAGCCAAGGAATAAGGGCGACAAAAACATAATGCGGGTTAGGGCCGCCGTTTTTAACTGCTCTTCCGGACCAAAACCAGGCGTTATTAAACGTGTTAAGAGAGGCGCAAAAATGATGCCGATAATAGATAAAGCCAATAAGCCAATAAACAAATAATTCAAAACATTATTCGCCAAGCCCCAAGCTTCTTTATTGCCATCGCTCGCAGCGCCGTCTTTTTTGGTTTCAACGGTAAAATCTTTAATCAGCCCGGTAAAAATCGGGACAAAACCGGCCGATAAAGCACCCAAAACAATAAGATTGAAAATTAAATCCGGTATACGAAAAGCGGCGTAGTATATGTCCAAAGTCGTGCTGGCACCAAATTGGCCGGCCAAAATACGGTCGCGGATAACGCCCAAAAGACGAGAGGCCAGCGAAGACAGGGCGACAAGGGCTGCGGCCACGGTAATACTATTGATTTGCTGATGGAAAAGCTTCCTAAACATACTATTTATCTTAACGGGTTTGGTAAATTAAGCAAGTGCTGGTAGGCCTGATAATTACGTGGATTAATACGCAGCGCTTCCTGCCATAAATTCTCCGCTTCTGTCAATCTTTTTTCCGTGAAATACAAATTTCCCAGATTTACCAGGGCCGTATCATAATTCGGATATAAGCTTAGCTCTTTCTTGTACTCTCTCTCGGCCGCGCCGTAACTCCCCTGGTCAGCATAAATTAAACCCAAATTGTTGTGGACCATCGGTTCGTTTTCATTAATAAGGAGGGCCTGGCGATAGCTCTTCTCGGCGCCTTCAAGATTATTATCTAAATAATACATCGCTCCGAGATTGCGGTTAGCGAGCGCCGAATGAGGCGAGCTTACGGCCGCCGATTGCCAAAAAGTAATTCTATCTTTAAAGACGCCAATATGGCGCCAACTTAAAATAAAGAAAAATAGAATTAAGAGCAGGCTACCGAATTTTATTATCTTTTTATTAAAATCTAAATTTTTAATCCACTCAACTTCAAGCAACACGATAAAAAGACCGATCATGGGCAAATAGAGACGGTGTTCGAGAAAATCGGGCGTGTCTATCGGGTTGAGCCGGACAAGCGAGGGTAGAAGAAATAATACAAACCAAACGAAACCAAGGCCGAGGTAGGACCATCTTTTATTTTTGGAAAATAATAGGGCGGCGATTAAGAGCGGCAAAACTATTAAGCCGTAAATAATTTTTGCATCCGCCAAAATCGGCAGAACGCTGAGATTAAACGGCAAAAACACCTTGCCCAAGCTTACTAAAAAAGCGGGTGCATTCCGGATAATTGAGCTAATAACGATGTTTCCAGTTACCGGGTCCGACCCCAGGGCAAAGTAACGGAATAAATACCAGACAAAACCGGTGGCGAGCGAACCAAAAATTAATAGCCATCTATCACGCGCCAAAATTTTATCCCTGGCTATAAACGAAAAATAATAAATCACGACCAGCGGCAGGAGCGCGGCTGTTTCTTTGGTAAAAAGGGCCAGGAGAAAAGTTAATAAATAACCAAGATAATATTTAAGGCGCGGCTTGTCTTTAAAGGCAAGAAAAAAATTAAAGGCGGCCAAAACAAAAACGGCAAGCAGCGAATCGTTTCGCCCGGGTATCCAGGCAACAGCCTGAGTTAAAACCGGATGAACGACAAATAAAGCCGCGAAGAAAAAGGCGAGCTCGCGCCGATATTTTAATTTGCTAAGTAATAAATAGAGCAAGGCGGCGCCCAAAATATGGATGAGAATATTATCGAGGTGATAAATAAAGGGCAAAACGCCGCCCACTTTCATATCGGCCATGAAAGATAAATTGAGGAGCGGCCGATAATAGTATTTACTGCTGGAGAAAAAGGCATCGCTCGTAAAAACCGTGCCGATATTCTGGAAACTGCTCAGTATCGGTGCATTATTTAAAATTAAACTTTGATCATCAAAATAAGAAAAATCAAAAAACAAGCTCTGACCGTAAAGCGCAAAGCCCAAAACAAATAAAATAAAATAAGGACGCCACCCTTTAAGCATAATCAAGAAAATAAATATTTAAGTCCTTCCCATACCGTTCCAAAGCCATATTTTAAGCTCCGGGTAAAATTTATAGACGAGGCTTCTTTAAAATAGCGGACCGGGACAGGGACTTCGCCAATTCGGTATTTCTCGCGCACAATCTGAAATAAGACTTGGCTATCAAACACAAAATCATCGGAATTTCCCTGCCACTTTATTTTTTCCAGCACCGACCGCTTATAAGCGCGCATGCCAGTGTGCCATTCCGAGAGATTATAGCCGGTCACTAAATTTTCAAAAATAGTCAGAGCGCGATTAGCCAAGTATTTATAACGGGGCATACCGCCGGCGAGAGTCTCGCGCCGGCTGCGGATACGCGTCCCCAGCATGACATCATAATAATCATCGACAATAAACTGAACAAAAAAATTAATTAATTTCGGATCATATTGATAATCCGGATGCACCATAACAACGATATCCGCGCCGTGTTCAAGCGCCAAGCGGTAACACGTTTTTTGGTTCGCTCCATAGCCGCCGTTTGTTTCGCGCCGAAAAACAAAAAGCCCTAAGCGTTCGGCTTCAGCCACTGTCGTATCGGCGCTGCGGTCGTCAACTAAAATAATTTCATCGACGAGCGCCGGTATATCGCGCACTGTGAGCGCTAAAGTCTCGGCCGCGTTATAGGCCGGAAGGACAACAATAATTTTCTGGCCTTTATACATATTAAATAATTATTCTGACGTCAGCGGCTAAACATTCTCCCGGCATTACAAATAAGGGGTTAATATCAAACTCCTTAATTTCCGGGTGTTCATTGGCGAGCCGCGCTAAATTTACCAGTGCCTTCACTAAGCCTTTTAGGTCATACTTCTTCTGACCGCGCGCCCCGTTTAAAATTGGAAATATTTTCAATTCCATAATAGCCGCCAGCGCAGATTTAGAATCGAGATCACCGGTCGCGAGTTTAATTTCCTTAAATATTTCCGTATAAATTCCGCCGAGCCCGACCATCATAATCGGACCAAAAGAGGCGTCGCGCTTAAAACCAAGGATGATTTCCTGAAAGTGATCCGCCTGCGTCTGAACGATAAAATAATTTTCCGGCTTCTCAAGCACGCGTTTATTTTGCTGTTTCAATTCTTTCACTGCTGCCTTTAAGGCGCTTTCATTTTTTAAATTAGCGACCACCGCTTTTTTATCAGACTTATGCAAAAAATCCGGACCAATTATTTTTAATACAACTGGGTATTTATAATTTGCCGCTCGCGCCTCTTCATATTTTACGGTTTTAACGGTCGGAATTTTATAATCGCGCAGTAATTTTAAAGATTGCAAATAATCCGTATTTGTTATGACCTTTCTAACTTTTACGCGAGGCGCTTTATAGGGCTTAATGGTCGCAATCGTATTCTTATAAGCGATTAATTTTTTAAAACTGCGTACGGCTTCCTCCGGGTAATTAAAACTTGGGATATTACTTTTTTCCAGCATATCCTGGGCTTTCGCCACGGCTTCCCCGCCCAAAAAACAGGCCATAATCAATTTATGCGGATATTTTTTAGCAGCCGCAATTATCGCGGCAGCCGTTTTTTCCGGTTCGGTGGAAGTTTGCGGGGTTAAGAGCACCAATAAATTATTGATTTTTTTATCGGCCAGCATTTCTTTCAAGCCCGCCGTGTAGCGCGCGGCATCGGCATCGCCGAGTAAATCCCAGCTCCTGCCGAAGGGTAATTTCTGCCGGCTAATTTCGTCGACCGTTAAAACGGCTACTCCGCCGGCATTAGTTAAAACATAAAGCTTCTGTTCTCCCGGATTATGCCAGGCTTCTTTCCGGAATAATAATAAAAGATTGAATAATTCTTCCAGGTTCTCCAACCAAATTGCACCGGCGCGGCGTAGCCCGGTTTCAACGGCGGCGCTTGACCCGGCGAGCGATCCGGTATGGGATAGGGCTAATTGTCCACCAGCGGCGCTTTGGCCCGCTTTAAGAATCGCAACGGGCTTATGTTTAACCAGGCGAGAAACAAGGGCCATTAATTTTTCGCCATCTTTAATTTCTTCAAGATAGGCAACTACCAAATCGATTCTCTTCTCGGTCGCCAGATATTCAATAATTTGATTTTCTTCTAAAACCGCTTTGTTTCCCAAACTGATAAAATAACCAAAATTAAAATCTTTCACTTTTAACCAATCAAGGGCGGCCGAACCGATGGCGCCGGATTGCGATAAAAGAGCCGTATTACCGGTTGCTTTATCGGCGGCAGCGAAAGTTGCATTCAATTTATGCCAAGTATTAATCAGGCCCAGGCAATTCGGCCCCAGGATATGAAGATGATGGCGGGCAGCTAAAGCCACGATATCTGCCTCCTGTTTTTTACCTTCTTCCCCCGCTTCCTTAAACCCGGCGGTAATAATAATAATATTTTTAATGCCGAGGTGCGCGCATTTCTTTATTTCTGCCAGTACAAATTGAGCCGGGATGGCGATAATTACCAAGAGCGCCTCATATTCGCGGCGAGGTAAATTCTCTAAATTCTCATAGGCGATTAGGCCGGCGATTTTCTTTTCCTTCAAATTTAGCGGATAAATTCTCCCCTGATAGCCGCCGCGGATAATATTATCTAAAACTTGGCGTCCAATTTTCGCCTTATCGCTTGAAGCGCCGATAACGGCTACTGACTTGGGGTTAAAAAAATACTTTAAAGACATATATAATTAATTTGCGTTTCAGCTAAGCTTTTTCTACGCTTAGATGATTTCTGGGGAAAAATTAATCTTTTTTCTTAATTTTTTATTACACGTGATTAATTTTTCTTAACGAAATCATATGCGCTCCGAACAACTTAGCTGAAACTTATTGATAAATTTTAATATTTTTTTTTAATAAATTAATTAATCCGCTCATAAGACACAAAACAATCAGGTAATTTATATTAAAATAGGCAAGAATAATGTTCGGCCAAACAAGTTCCAAGCCGATAAAAGCCAAGAGGAGGAAAAAGAGAAAATAAAAAATTTCCCGACTGATTATTGCCAAATTTTTTGCCATAGGGTCCGGCCTTTTAATTCTATTTTAATTTGATAAATTTCTAAATTATCTTCAACTCCATCTTCCGTCTTTAGGCCCGGTACCGAAATCATAAAACTATATTTACCGTTTTCCCGATAAGTTCCCTTTAAATCGAATTCGGCCGTGGCGGTTTTAAAGCCCTCTTCTTCGCTCGGTTTATGATAATTCGCCACGATATATTTAACCGGATCGGAGACCGAAAAATACCGATCGACTTTAGGCAAAGCGGGATTAAAAAGGCTGTTGGCTGACCAGGCAAAAACGCCATTATTTTCCAAAATTAGGTTGTCTTTGCTTAATTTTATCGCCTTCTTTATTTCTCCGCCCTCAGCTTTAAAGTCATATTGCTGATAGGCCGTGCTGAGAGTAAAATTTTTCCCCCCGAAATTAATCGTCTGTAAGCTCGCCGGCGTAGGCGCCTTAACCTGTAAATAGGCTGAATCGGTATAAAGAGTCAAAGCTCCCGGATTCGATACCGGCCAAATTTTGTTGATGAAAGACAGGCGATCAACCGAACTGACAATTTTCTTTATAACCATATCATCGGTTATTTTCACCTCAACTTTATAAACACCAGCCGGCAAGTTCCCCGGATCAAGAGTCAGCTCTTTTTCTTCGGTCTGCCCGCTACCCGGCTGCGGATTAGGGTCACTCAAATCCCGTGTCTCGATAATTTTATCACCGCGAGAAATAATTAAGCTAATTGGGGCCGGTTTCAGGTCTTGATTTAAATCGACAAAAGTAAAGGCCAGGCGCAGAGGTTCATTTTTAACGTAAACATAAAATTGATGCGCGCCGCGCAAAGGGATATTAAGCGTAAGCGGAACGGCCGCTTGATAGTTTTGGATCTGATAATCATACTCCGGAGCGTAATTATAAACGGCCAGACAATTTTTTGAAACTTGGTCGCAGCCCTTAATATCGCCCTTGCTTAAATCCGCTTCGAGAACACTTAAACTCGTATAATTTTCTTCCTTTTGCAAAAATAATTTACCGTTCTCCTCACTCAGGTGCCAGCGCAGCATTAAATAGTCGAGAGCCTTATTATCAAGCGGCTGCAAATTATAGCGCCAGACAATATTATCGGCTAAAACACCGGCCTCAACAACAGGAGTATCGAGCCCGAGATTATCACGATAAACAACGGTCAGTTTTGCCCGATCAAAAGTGCGCGACGTAAACACGGAAAAATAAATTGGGTCGCCAATGACGCGCGGCAATTCCCCTTTTTCAACCGCGACTCTTTCCGCCGGCGTAAACCCATAAATAAAGCCCTTGCCTGAGCGCCAAGGCGAACTATAATCGCGCGTATAAACAATCTGACCGAAGGGCACAATTTTCAAATATAAAAAAGAAAAAATAATAATAAACAAAATAAGCCCCAAAAATAGGCGTAATTTAAATAAAAATGGCCATTTTTTCCAAATAGTTTTAAGCATATCTATCTCTATTTTACGCCATTTTGCACTCGCTGGCAACCGAATTTAACGAGTTTCCGCCAACAAAAAAAGAAGTTTAAATTTAAACTTCTTTTTTATAAAATTCGAAATAATTTTTTTGCCGCTCAATTATTTTCCGTAATCGACGCGTTTTTTCTTACCTTTATATCCGGTACCGGCTGGGATTAAACAACCGATAATAACGTTTTCTTTCAGACCCTCGAGATAATCGATTTTGCCGTTAACGGCGGCGTCGATAAGAACGCGAGAGGTTTCTTGAAAGGAGGCGGCGGAGAGGAAGCTGTCGGTAGTAAGAGATGCCTTGGTAATACCAAGCAATAACTTTTCGGCCTTGGCCGGATTCTTCAGCCCCTTATTCGCTTGCGCCAATACTTCGTCCTCGATTGTTTCACCCGGCAGGAGCGCGGCGTCGCCGGCTTCTTTCACCAAATAACGGGAGAACATTTGACGCGCAATAATTTCAACGTGCTTATCGTTCAAGGGTTGACCCTGAGAACCATAAACATATTGGATTTCTTGAATAATATATTTCTGAGTTTCAAGTTGGCCTTTAAGTTTATATAACTCACGCAAATCGAGACTGCCTTCAGTCAGCTGCGTGCCCCGTTCAATAACATCACCGTCTTTAACCATTAACATCGTACCCTTCAGAATCGAGAATTCCTTAACTTTCTCCACATCTTTGGCGACGCTAATGTATTTATCGGTTACCGATGCCTGACCGGCTGATTTCGAGCGCACGACATCGCCGTTGATACTGAAAAGATCAGTGTTTTTGGCGACTTCGGCCCCATCCTTAACCAAAACCTTGGTTTCCAATTTCTTTTTATCCTTGGCAGTAATACCACTGGACAACTTAATCTCATTAATTTTTTCCGAGAAATAATATTTATCGTGGTCCTTGCCTTTGTAGAAAATGCTAAGAATCTTGGCCTGCGGGTTATTTACGGAAATCTCTTTCCCTTCCTGATCTTTAATAATTTTCTGCGCAAACTCAATTTTAACCCGACCGGCGACATCAGAAATTAAAGCCTTTTTCTTCGGGCTGCGCGCTTCAAAGATTTCTTCAACGCGCGGTAAACCCTGGGTAATATCGTCCTGACCGGCCACACCACCGGAATGGAAGGTTCTCATAGTTAACTGTGTGCCCGGTTCACCGATAGACTGAGCGGCAATAATTCCGACGGTCGAACCCATCGCCACGGGCTTATTGTAAGCCAAATCCCAACCGTAACATTTCGCACAAATTCCTTTGTGCATCTTGCAGCTTAGAACCGAACGGACGCAAGCTTCACTAATATCTTTAGTTTTAACTAATTTAATGTTTTCTTCATTCAAAATTTCTCCAGCCGCAAGTACGAGCTTGCCTTTGACGTCGACAATATCTTTAGCGACGTAGCGACCGGTCAAACGGCGGAAGAAATCTTCACCGTTCTTCTCGATTTCCGCGCGCTTAAGAGTCATACCGACAGTATCGCCGCAGTCGTCTTCCGCGATAATAACATCTTGCGAAACATCAACCAAACGACGAGTCAAATAACCGGCGTTAGCTGTTCTTAAAGCGGTATCGGATAAACCTTTACGCACACCATGAGTAGAAATAAAATATTCCAATACGCCGAATCCCTGTTTAAAGTTTCCTTTCACCGGTAATTCGATGATGGCGCCACTTGGTGAGGTAACTAAACCCTTCATTCCTAAAATCTGTACCGGCTGCGCCCAAGAACCGCGGGCTCCGGAATCAATCATCGAGAAAACTGGCAAAATATCCATCAATCCTTTTTTACAAATATCGGCAATCTTATCTTTAGTATTGGTCCATTCTTCAATAACTTTGGCGTAGCGTTCTGATTCGGTGAGTAAACCTTCGTTATATTGTTCCTGAATGAGTTCTACTTTTTCATTGGCCAAATCGATTAATTTATCTTTCTCGGGCAGGCTCGGCAAATCGCCGAAACCCCAGGACAAACCAGACTTGGTAATAAAGGCAAAAGCGCGGTTCTTTAAGCCATCAATAAACTTAACGGTTTCGTCTTCGCCATAAATGCGTAAACATTCACGAATCAAATCTTTTAATTTACTCTTACCGACAACATCATTAATGAATTTTAATTTTTCCGGAAGCAACGAGTTAAAAATTAGGCGACCGACAGTTGTCTTAAGCATCTCGCCTTTATATTTAACGCTAATCGCTTCATGCAAATCAATATAATTACTTTCGTAAGCAAGCAAAGCTTCGTCTTCATTATAGAAATAACGCATTTCGGTGACTGGTTTTTCCAGGAAATCTTTTTCCACCAAAGTAATATAATAGGTACCCCAAACAATATCCTGCGCCGGGGCCACGATTGGGTCGCCGGTCGCCGGTTTAAGCAGATTGTGAGTAGAAAGCATTAAAGTTTCCGCTTCGTGGCGAGCTTCTTTAGTCAGCGGAACATGAACAGCCATTTGGTCACCGTCGAAGTCGGCATTAAAAGCCGTACAAACGAGCGGATGAATCTGGATAGCTTTACCTTCGATTAAAATCGGGCGGAAGGCCTGAATACCTAAACGATGCAAAGTTGGTGCACGATTTAAGAGAACGAAGGCGCCGCGGACGATTTCTTCCAAAATATCCCAAACCTCGTCATGCCCGGCTTCGATATAGCGAGAAGCGCTGCGCACATTATGCACAATTTCTCTTTTAATCAATTGGGAAATGATGAAGGGTTTAAATAACTCGAGGGCCATAATCTTCGGTAAACCGCACTGATCCAAATTTAATTTCGGATTAACAACAATAACCGAACGGCCGGAGTAGTCGACGCGCTTACCGAGTAAATTCTGACGGAAACGGCCCTGTTTACCTTTCAAAGTATCCGCTAAGGATTTCAATTGTCTCTTTTGACCAGTTGAAGCAGTTACAGTCTTGGTGTGACGGGCGCTATTATCAATTAAAGCATCAACTGCTTCCTGTAACATTCTTTTTTCGTTGCGGCAGATAACTTCCGGCGCGTTAAGATCCATTAATTGCTTTAAGCGATTATTACGGTTAATCACGCGACGATATAAATCATTTAAATCGGACGCGGCAAAACGACCGCCGTCGAGCGCAACCATCGGACGTAAATCCGGCGGTACTACCGGGAGAACAGTCATAATCATCCATTCCGGACGAATATCATTATTGCGAAAACTCTTAAGCAGTTTTAAGCGCTTCACTAATTTTTCTTTTTTAGAATCAACCGCGTCCGTTAATTTGCCTTCCAAATTTTCGATGCTGGCCACCAAATCAATCTTCATGAGTAATTTGCGAATCGCTTCGGCGCCAATCGAGGCTTCAAAAATATGTCCAAATTTCAAACTTAAATTCTGATATTGTTGTTCCGATAAAATTAAGAGGGGTTTTAATTCTTTTAATTCTTTTTGGGTAACGCCGAAATCTTCGTCTAAGCGCGCCATTCTTTCGGCCTTAGCCTTGGCGGCGTCTTTAATTTCGCTTTCGCCGTTTTCACCCTTCTCTTCTTTTATTTTTTTAAGGCTATTATTATATTCATTATCAATCCCTTTGACTTTAGATTTATATTCCGCTTTAATCTGCTCAATCGTTGAGTCCTTAAGAGCGTCGTCAACATCGGTCACGATAAAACTGGCATAATAAATTACTTTTTCCAAAGACTGAATACCGAGATTTAAGAGCAAGCCGATTTTAGAAGATAGGCCGCGTAAAAACCAGATATGGGTAGCCGGCACCTGTAAGCTAATATGGCCCATGCGTTCACGACGCACAACACTGCGCGTAACCTCAACGCCGCATTTATCGCAAACGATACCCTTATAACGGATTTTTTTATATTTACCGCAAGCGCATTCCCAATCCTTGGTCGGACCAAAAATCTTTTCGCAGAATAAACCGTCTTTCTCCGGTTTTTGCGTGCGATAATTAATCGTTTCCGGGCGCGTTACTTCGCCATGGGACCAATTAAGAATCTCATCGGGCGAAGCCAATTTGAGGCGGATGGCGCTGAAATCGCTTGTTTTTATTGGATTTAACATATATTAATAATGGCTAATTAATTATAATTATTCTTTGTCCCCGCCTTCTTCAAGTAAGGTCGCGATAATTTCCGGCTTATCATAAATAAGCTTTTCATCATTTCTGATTTCTTCATCAATTTCAGTAACTACCTCAGAGGCCGGCTGTCCGCCGTTACCACCCAAGAGTTCCACGTTTAAGCCTAAGCCCTTGAGCTCACGGATTAAAACGTTGAAGGATTCAGGAACATTTAATTTTTCAATTTCTTCGCCCTTAATAATAGATTCATAAGCTTTGGAGCGACCAGGAACGTCATCGGATTTAATCGTTAACATTTCCTGTAAAGTGTGGGCGGCGCCATAACCTTCAAGCGCCCAAACTTCCATTTCTCCGAATCTCTGGCCGCCGAATTGCGCTTTACCGCCTAAAGGCTGCTGCGTGATTAAGGAGTAAGGACCAATAGAACGTTGGTGGATCTTATCTTCAACCATGTGGTTAAGTTTCAGTACATATTTATAACCGACCGTAATCGTGTGGTCGTAAGCGCTGCCGCTTTTACCGCTATAAAGAGTTACTTTTCCGTCCTCAGGCAAACCCGCGCGGATAAGTTCTCCCCGAATCTGATCTTCATTAATACCATCAAGCGCCGGGGTCATAACGCGATAACCAAGTTTCTTCGCAGCAAAACCTAAATGAGTTTCGAGCAATTGGCCGAGGTTCATACGAGAGATAATGCCGAGCGGAGACAAGATAACATCAATCGGTGTGCCGTCGGCCATATAAGGCATATCTTCAATCGGGACAACCTGAGAAATAACACCCTTATTACCATGGCGACCGGACATTTTATCGCCGACCTGAATCTTTCTTAAATTAGCGACGGCCACCTGAATAGATTTCAAAACGCCAGCCGATAATTTATCGCCGTCTTCACGCGAGAAAATTTTAATATCAACCACTTTACCGTGTTCGCCGTGCTCCAAGTATAAAGAGGAGTCGCGCACGTCTTTAGCTTTCTCACCGAAAATCGCGCGTAATAATTTTTCTTCCGCCGATAAAGTAGTTTCACCTTTCGGCGTAATTTTACCGACTAAAATATCACCGCTCGAAACTTCAGCGCCAATACGGATAATTCCGTCTTCGTCTAAATTCTTTAATTTTTCTTCACTGATGTTTGGAATATCATTCGTAATCACTTCCGGACCGAGTTTTGTATCGCGGACATCAATCGTATAATTTTCAATATGGATAGAAGAATAAATATCTTCTTTAACGAGGCGTTCGGAAATAATAACCGCATCTTCATAATTGAAACCTTCCCAAGTCATGAAAGCAACAAGCACGTTGCGGCCCAAGGATAATTCACCGTTGTCGATGGCCGGGCCATCCGATAAAATATCTCCCTTCTTTACTTTCTGACCAACATCAACTACCGGGTGCTGGTTAATACAGGTGGAAGAATTAGAACGTAAAAATTTATTTAAAGGATAACGGTCGAGCGCGCCTTTCTTATTCTGAACTTCAACCGTCGCCGCTTCAACCTTAGTCACAACACCGTCTTCAAGCGCAATCGCGACATGGCCGCTATCGCGGGCCGCTCTTTCCTCAACGCCCGTACCAACAATCGGTGCTTCGCTCTTCACGAGCGGCACAGCCTGACGTTGCATGTTCGTTCCCATGAGGGATCTCTGTCCATCGTTATGTTCCATGAAAGGAATAAGCGAAGTCGCGATAGAAATAATCTGATTAGCGGCCACACCGACGAAGTCGATTTTACCAACTTCTTCCATGCCCGGTTGGCCGTGTTTGCGCACTTCAAATTTGCTGACAATAAAATAACCGTCCTTATCAAAAGGCACGGTGGCATCCACCGTAATAAATTTTTCTTCTTCAAAAGCATCAAGATAAACAATCTCGTCGGTGACGCGGCTGCCTTTCTTATCGCGCACCACTTTTCGGTAAGGAGTTTCCAAGAAGCCGTAACTATTTAAGCGGGCATAGCTCGCTAAATGGCCGACTAAACCGATATTCGGACCTTCCGGAGTCGCAATCGGGCAGATACGTCCATAGTGAGTAGCGTGCACATCGCGGACATCAAAGCCGGCGCGTTCCCGGGTTAAACCACCCGGACCCATCGCTGATAAGCGACGCTTATGTTCGAGTTCAGCTAAAGGATTAGTTTGATCCATGAATTGGGATAACTGCGAAGACATAAAGAATTCGCGCACCACACCGATAACCGGACGGGCGTTAACTAATTTTGATGGCGTTAAGGAAACGATATCAGTTGTCGACATACGATCCTTAATAATGCGCTCCATTCTCGCCAAACCGACGCGGAAACGATTTTGAATCAAACCGCCAATCGCGCGGATACGGCGATTGCCTAAATGATCGATATCATCCTCCAGCTCTTTAGTAATATTTAATCGTATTACTTCTTTAACAATTAAAACTAAATCTTCTTTGCGTAAAATTCGGTTTTCTTTTTTATTGGCCGGCAAGTTCAATTCGAAACGGCGGTTCAATTTATAACGGCCAACGCGTCCGAAATCGTAACGGTCAAAGCGGAAAAACATCGAGTAGATTAATTGGCGCGCGTTTTCGACGGAAGCTAAATCTCCCGGACGAATGCGGCGATAAACTTCCTGTAAACCTTCCGCTTCAGTTTTAGCGGCATCTTTTTCAATAGTCGCTTCGATAAAAGATTTTTCATCCTTATTCTTAACGAGATCGACGTCGGCAAAAAGCTTAATCAGCTCTTCGTCTTTTTCATAACCAAAAGCCCGGAGCAATGAAGTCACCGCGACTTTTCTTTTACGATCGATGCGCACCCAGAGAACTTTATTTGAATCGGTTTCAATTTCGAGCCAAGCGCCGCGATTCGGAATAATTTTCGCGCCATAGCATTTCTTCCCTTTAACAAATTCAGCGGTAAACATAACACCGGCGCTACGGATGAGCTGAGAAACAACCACACGTTCAATGCCGTTAACGATAAAAGTTCCCTTCTCGGTCATGAGCGGAAAATCACCCAAGAAAACTTCTTGGTTAATCGCTTTATTCGTTTTTTTATTAAGCAAGCGCGTCTTAACGCGGAGAGGCGCTTCATAAGTAATATTTTTCTCGCGGCTTTCAATTTCCGAGAATTTCGGTTCGTCTAAATAGTAATCTTCGAAATATAATTCTAAATCGCGTCCGATAAAATCGGTGACCGGATTTATCTCATCAAATAATTCGGCTAATCCTTCTTTCAGAAACCAATCATAAGAATCTTTCTGAATCTCGATTAGGTCAGGCATCGGCATGATAACCTGGAGCTCAGAAAATGATTTTCTTTTAGACATAGGACGTATATTTTATAAAATATTTATGTAAAACAAAAGAAAAAATAAAGGGCTCGATGATTTTTTAACAAAAAAATCCCAATCCCAAATTGGCTTGAGTTCAAGTCTATTTAATTAATTATTTTTTCGATAAATCACTTTTTTTAGATAAAAAAGTGTTAATGCCTTTATTATATATCCTTAATGGCTGCCTTGTCAATATCAATTCTCGCCATAATTTCCGCGTGGACAACTAATCTTTCATCCCAGGGGAGTTTCGTGCCATTTGGCCCGCAAATTGCCTGCTCGGCGCCCTTACCCGTGAAGAGCAATAAATCGCCCTCTTTGGCTAATTCAAGCGCTTTTTTAACCGCCTCCCGCCTATCAAGAATTTTAAATAAGTCGACATTAAGGGTTTTACCCGCCTCTTCGGCACCGGCCGCCACCTGATTTATAATTTGAGCCGGGTCCTCGTCATAAGGATCTTCATTGGTGACAATAACAATATCTGCGTTGTCGGCGGCAATTTTGCCCAAAATCGGTCGCCGCGCAGCATCTCGTCCACCCCCGGTCGAGCCTAATAGATGAATTACCTTTTCGCGCGGCACGAGGGCAAGCGCCTGATAAAGTTTAGCGAGGGCCATCGGCTCGAATGAGTAATCAACAATGGCCGTATAATTTTGCCCGGCCGCAATAAGTTCAATCTTCCCTGCCAAGCCGCGAACGCTTTCTAAGCCGAGCCGCAGTTTTTCTGAATTAATATTTTGGTTAATACCAACCGCATAGGCGGCCAGCGCGTTAAACGCATTAAATTCTCCCAGGAGATTTAATTTAATTAGGTCCTGCTCTCCCCCCTCGATACGGAAAGAAATACCCTCAACTCCGGAACTAATATCCGCCCCCTTAACCAAAGAAAAATCTTTAACTGCCGCTTCACTCGGTAATTGCCTGAGTAGTTCATCTAAGGAAAACCCGGCACGGAAAGAGCACACAATTTTTGCTTCAGCCCAAAAACCCAGGAAATACGGGGCATTTTCGTCATCGCCATTAGCAATAATCGTTTTCACAACACGTGTTAATTCCAGTTTTTTTAGATTACTCATCGGTTTAACCACCTGTCTTTTCTCGTTAACATATTTAACGGAGCAATCTTTTAAATGGGCAAAAAGTTTTCCCTTGGCCTCTTTATACTTTTCAAAATTACCATGAGCCTCAATATGCTCGGGATATAAATTTGTAAAAACAATCGTATCGTAATTAATAAAGCGATGACGGAATTGCTTAATGCCCTCAGAGGTCGTTTCGACGATTGCATAGCGGCAATTATTTTTTAGCATCAGCTTTAAAGTTTTCTGAATAAAAAAGCGACCCGGCATGGTCATCTTTTTATCATTCAACCATTCCTCGTCGCCATCCGAAAAAACCGCAGTCGAGGTGAAGCCCGTTTTATAACCGGCCGCTGAGAGCATTTTTGCCAAAAGGTAGACAGTCGAAGTCTTGCCGGCCGTTCCAGTCACGCCGATAACAATCATCTTCCGGCTTGGAAAACCATAGCTAATAGCTGCCGCCAGGGCAACCATAAAATGATAAACCGGTTGAAAAAAATGAAACAGTTTTAAGGGAATTAGTTTTTTGATTTTATTAAGCATATAGACCATTATAACAGGAAATGGCGTAAAGTAAAAAGCACCCCAAAAAACAAAAACCACCCCGATTCCGAGGGGTGGCTTTGTTTAATTTATTCTATTTATTTCAAGCACCAAACGAGCTTAATATTTTATCACTTTCTCGTTTGATAATCTTAAATAATAATACGGATGATTAGTTAAATTGTTACAAAATCTTGACAAAATCTTGTATTTTAATTAATCACGCCCTTACTTGGCAAAAAACATTTCATCATCATCCTCGTAAGGCTTTGCCGCCGGCTTATCGCCCTCAACTTTCGGCAAGGGATGATCCTGATGAATCTCCTCTAATATTTCATCCTCATCGTCAATTGTAGCGTCTTCTTCTTCCGGCGTCAAACTTAATTCTTCTTTAATTTCTTCTTCATTTTCTGGGGCTTCGTCCTCCGCTTCTTCTTCCTCATTTTCATCCGGAGCGGGCTTGTCATTCTTAAAAACCAAAACATCATCCGCCTCCTCTTCATCTTCATCCGCCTCATCTTCTTCGCCTAAATAACTGGCTGGCGCCACGGCTGTCGCCCGATCATGAACCGGAATTCCGCTAATAACTTCCGTATTCGATGCTTCATATTGTTCCTGGCTAATCATCACTTCGCGCGGCTTCGCGCCATTTGAGGGTCCAATAATACCTGACTCTTCGAGCATATCTAATATCTTAGCCGCCCGGCCATAACCGATAGAAAGACGGCGCTGCAGCATTGAGGTTGAAGCCTTTCCGGCTTTAACAATTATTTCTTTAGCTGCTTCGAATAATTCATCTTCATCACCGTGATTACCGTCTAACCCGACTCCGGCGTTTCCGCCCACTTTCTGACGGTCGGTTACCCCCTCTAAATATTCAGCTGGTCCGCACTTATCTTTAATATAATTTACGACATCGTTTATTTCATTATCGCTTAAGTATGCCCCCTGGATTCTTTTTGGTTTGGAAAACTCAGCGGTCATAAATAACATATCGCCTTGGCCCAATAATTTTTCTGCGCCCGACGAATCAAGAATTGTTTTCGAGTCGACGAGCGAAGCCACGGAAAACGCGATACGCGTCGGTACGTTCGCTTTGATTAACCCGGTAATAACATCAACGCTCGGCCGCTGTGTCGCAAGTATCAAATGGATACCGATGGCGCGCGACATCTGGGCAAGACGGATAATAGCCGCTTCCATTTCCTTACCGCTCGTCATCATAAAATCGGCGAGCTCATCAATAATGAAAACGATATAGGGTAATTTTTCTTTAGCTGTTTGATTATATGATTGGATATTGCGCTTCCCCGCTTTATTTAAAACATCATAGCGGCGCTCCATTTCATTCAAGCACCACTTAAGCGCGTTGATCGTTTTATTAACATCGGTAATGACCGGGGTTAGTAAATGAGGAATGCCGTTATAAGTCGGGAGTTCAACCCGCTTCGGATCAACCATGATAAAGCGTAGTTCATCCGGATTATTTTGGTAAAGCAAAGAAACAATAATTGAATTTAAACAGACTGATTTCCCGGAATTAGTCGCGCCCGCCACAAGGAGGTGCGGCATGCGCGTTAAATCATAAAGCCAGGCCGTACCGGCGACATCTTTACCAAGAGCAATAAATAAATTATTTTTTCGATCTTTAAAAGTTTGATCTTCTAAAATTTCTCTTAGACCAACGATTGCTTTCGCGCGGTTAGGCACCTCGACACCGACTAATGACTTACCCGGAATCGGTGCTTCAATTCTAATCGGATGCGCGGCGAGCGACAACGAGAGATCATTACTTAAAGTTGTAATCCGAGAAAGTTTAACGCCTTCCGCCGGACGAAAAGTATATTGAGTCACAGTCGGGCCAACCTTAGTATCTCCCATCTCGACATCAATGCCGAATTTATTTAAAGTTTTTTGAATCTTAAGTGCATTGGCGTCGGTATCGCCGCCGATTGCTTTGGTAAATTTATTATTTAAAAGTTCGAACGGCAAATCAATTTTAATTAAGCGTTTCGGCCAAACAATTTTTTCCTGTACCTTCGGCTTATCTTTAAGTGCCTTAGCCGGTGAAACTATTTCATCTTCCTCTTCTTCAATTTCTTCCGGTTTCACTTCTTTCTTCTGCCAGGCACTTAAAATTTCTTCTTTCGCTTCGGCCACAAATTTCTGACCCTGATTATCCTCCACTTCCGAACTGGAAAATAAATTCTTGAAGAAAAGAGCAAAGGGCCGGAAAATCTTAGCGAGCATACTTTCCTGACCGATAATGCGCGCGAGCGAAGTATTGAAGACGAGCACGAGCGATATTAATAAGAGGGCAATTAAAACGAGCACACCGCCCCAGAAACCGAAGATATAATTAAATAACTCACTCAAATACAAGCCGATATAGCCACCGCCAACCCCTGTTTCCACCGTCGTCTCCCAATTAATCTGGTCGATAAAAAAGTGAAATAGAGTTTGATAAGAAATAAAAAGCGTAGTCAATCCCAAATAGTCCGTAAATTTTAAAGGTTTCTTGGTCTTACGGATTAAAATAAGCGCCCAATAAAGAAAAATGAGCGGGACAAGCCATTTACCGAAGCCGAAAATAAGGGTCAACCACTTCGAAAGGAAAATGCCAAAATGGCCGGAAAGATTAAACAGGCCGAGCAGGCTAACAAGACCGAGCACAATGAGAAACACGATAATAATACTGCGCTTAGCGCGATCATCAAGGTCGAACTCTGGCAAGGAGATGTAATCAAGGGGATTAGAATTTTTCTTTTTACGAGACATAGTTAAAAATTAAGAAAATAAAGGATAAATACATTATATCATAAGCGGGGATAAATAAAATACGGAAAAATAAAAAACCGTCAATAATCTGTAGAGCGTTATTTACCGGCCCGAAGGCTAATAAACGACGAAAAGTAAAAACATATTTAAGGAGAGAGATTGATTAAATGCGTTTTAGACTTCTCCGCTCTACAAGTTATTGGCGGTTTTTAGCTTATTCTCTTCTGAAGATACCATAATTATATGATATTTTCGGGAAAGAAGCGAACAGGTGAACTGCCTGTTCGCGCTTTTTTTGAACTTAAAAGAACTATTTGATTAACCCAGCGCGACGCAAGGCTTCAGCCATAGCGTCATTCGAAGTTCCGACTTTATCTTGCCAATTTTCTTGGCGCAACTGTTTCGGTTCTTCGTACGAAGTGTCATTTCCGAAATGATATTCCGATACATAGTATTTGACATCATTCGGATCGGCGCCACAAAAAAAATCTGAAGTTTCGCCAATAGACGACCAAACGTCGCTTAAATTGCGGCTAACTCGGGCGCGCCCGCAGGAAATTTCATGAGCATCAATTTTACGGGTCGGCAATTTAGACACATTATCCATAAATTGAAGCGCACGGTCAACGTCGTTTGCGAAAGCATTAAGCAAGTAAGCCGGAATATTATTGGCCCTTACTAAAGCGTCACGGTCGGCTTGGCGTGTTTTTAGAAGATCAACGAGTCCGGCGATAAAATTATTGGCCTCGTTAATCTTTACTTTAGCTTCCAAAAAATTAGCTTCATTACTCAGGCTACGTGCTTCGGAAACTAAATAACGGAAACGGCTCGATTCTTCAGAAATTAATTCTAAGGATTGATTAGAAAAATGATTGCTAAAGTTATTTTCTGCTTCTTCAATCAATTCTCCCACTTCGCTGTTTTCCGAAAGCAAATTTGCCTTCAGCGTACGTAAGCCCTGTCTGCTTTCGCTTAGGAGCTCAGAAAAATTTTCCGCGTTTGCCCGTTCGACAACCTGAGAAATAATTCTTGTACTTTCAGTTTGGAATCTTTCAGTCATGGCAGTCCAGCCCCAGCTATACCAGGGTCTATCGGATTCCAAGAAAAATTCACCGCTCAGTAGCGCCCGCATCATACTTATTATCGCGGAGCGATTAGCAAGCTTTGCATCTTTAGAATCCTTATGAATGGCGAGGCGGAAACTATTACCACTCAGTGAGATATACGGAAAAGCATAAACTTTTTCTCCGTTATCTTTCTGGGCATATTCTAACGGCTGAAGCTCTTTCAGCAAAGCAACAAAACTTTCTCCGCTCTCTAACCAAGGAGCATTCCTCAGCTCGCTTTCCTTAATCCGCCACGCTTCTTCGAGGCGTCTATTTTCAAAATAAACGTTTACCTCGTCAAAGCTATCAAAACTTGTATAAGAATCGACATACAGTCTCAGCTGACGACCACCGGCAAGACTTAAGGTGCCAATTTGGTTCTTAGCCTGCTCGGCATTGATACGAATTGCAGCCTGATTATTGTTATAGTTAACAGAAATTTCTTCACCATTAACTAAAATAGAGTCAGGATTATCAGCCAGCACTTTTGCTTCGAGCTCGGCGTCGATATTAGTAAGAAGAAAATCTTCTACCTTTATCTCAGCCAAACACTTTGCCGAAACAAGTTTCAATGAAACAAACTCTTGCCACTCCGATCGTTCGAACGGATAAACAAAAATTTTCTCACCGGCACGACGATTTAATTCTTTGGCCCGCTTTATTATTTCGTTATCAGCGGCGGCGAATTCATAATTGTCTATGCTGTAACCATAAGACAATTTATTCACCAGCCAATTACCAAAAATTTTAGCGGCCTCAGGATGATCCGGCGTTTCCAGAACTTCTTCTTTAACAAGCATGTCATTAAAGAATGTCTGACGCGTCGAAACACAAACGTCTTTTTCCGAGTCAAATTTAGGACTTACTCCTTCTTCGACTTTAGCCAGTTGCGGAGCAACCTCGACTAACCATGAAGTGTCCACGTTTGTGGCCATTGTGACAAGACGAAATATTCCGCGTCGGGTCGCGAGATCGAAGGGTTGTCCGACAATCCAATTTTTTCCGTTAACAATGGATTCATTGGAAAGCCGACGAGAATAACCGTCGCCGTTTCTGTAATCCGACCATGAGCCCTGATATAAGTGCTCAACCATGCCGGCACAAAGTGCTTTTAGGATATCCTCCCTCTTTCCAGAACTCTGAAAAGAAGAAATTTTTCCTTTGAGCGCATTTGCCAGAAGCTGACGGCGATCACGTGCCTGATGATAGGCTTTCACGAAGACACCTTTTAAACGGCGTTCTTCGTTAGACATATTCCTGGCACCGCGGAAAACCGCGAGTTGCGCCATCGGGTCCGAATCTTCTTCCTTCGGACAGAAAGCCGGACGCCAAAGATCGACTGCATCCATTACATCGTCGCCGATTGTAACTTTACGAGCAGTTACTCCACCTTGTTCAAGAATAGCGGCGATATCAATAATATCGTCGACTACCCCGTACTTTTCCGCAGCGATAACCATGCGGCCATACTGAACAGAAATAGGCAGGCGAGAAACCTGACGCCCGATTGCAGTTACCAAACCGCTTTCGTCCATGCAACCAAGAGCTCTGAGAGCTTGCTTAGCCTCATGAATTTGATCTTGAGGCGGCTGATGGAAAAAATTTAATTCTTCGGCATCAATCTTAGCTTCGGCCAAACGTAAGACGGTTTGGTCGAGACGAACGCGTAGAATTTCGGCTTCCGGGAAGGCTAAACGATTTTCGTCGTCCGTTGGACAACAATCGATATAGACTCCCTCGCGGCAACGACCGGCCCGGCCTTTGCGTTGGGCGCGATCAGCTAGTGAAATCGCTTTCAGGAATAATCCTTCGACGCCTTCATTAAGCTCGATACGACGCTCAGTCCCACCATCAACAACGGCATCAATATCCTCAATCGTAATCGAGGTCTGAGCGACGTTAGTGGCAATGACACACTTGGGGCGACTATAGGAACGGAATACCCGATCCTGTTCGTCAGCTTCAAGTTCACCGTGCAGCGGCAGGATTTCGGCGTTGAGGCCATAGCTTTCCAGCTGGCTCCATAATTCACCGATTTCTTTTTTTCCCGGCTGAAAGGCTAAAACATTGCGACCCTCTTTAAGAAGACTGCTAATGTCCTGGCCCATGTTTCCGGAACTAACTTGCTCCTCAACCGGGTAACAACGACCGGGAATACTAATCACCGGTGCGTTGTTGAAATAAAGCGATAATTTTTCCGCTTCAAGTGTAGCGGACATAATTACCAATTTAAATTCGACGCCGCTTTCGATTTGGCGTTTCGACCAAGCAACGAGAACCTCCATATTGAGATTCCATTCGTGGACTTCGTCGAGCACCAGAATCTGGTGACGATGAGTGCCCATTAACTCTCTCACGAGAGCGAGGCCGTCCGTTACGAATAAGCAGCGCGTATTCGGTCCGTCCTGTTTTTCATAAGCAGTCCGGAATCCGATTTCGCTACCAAGTTCGCAATTACGTTCTTGGGCAACACGTTTCGCTACCGAGCGAGCGGCGAGACGACGCGGTTGAGTTACAACGAGAGAATATCCCTCGTCGAGCAAAAATTGCGGCACGCGGGTTGATTTCCCGGCGCCAGTTTCAGCGGTGATGATAACAACTGAATTGTTAATCACTGAATTAATAATCTGGGCCCGGTAAGAATCCACGGGCAATTTCTGGTTTTTCATTTTTATAAGTTTTGGTTTTGAGGATGGTCAAACAAATTTAGCCAGCCTAAAAACCAAAACTAAAGGATAAATAATAACCTTATTACTATTAAGTTTTAAACGTACACTTTTTTCTCTTCTGAAAGCACCATTGGTAAATTTCACTAATGATGATTTCGGGAAAGAAGCGAACAGTTTGAAAGTCTGTTCGCTCTTGAACTTTTTTCTCATCCGATTTCGCTCTTAGAGATTAAAGCGCTCAATTTAATGTCGAGAGATGACGAAAGGATTTATGCCTGGGGTTTGTCGTAAGCCCCGGCAAAACCACGGCCAGCATCACCATAGGCCTGATAAAGACCGTTAGCAGCTGCCCAGCCGTTGGGATAAGTTGGCCGGCCTTCGGCCATTACGGCCTCACCGAGAAATTCGGCGACAACCGGTTTGGTACCGGACAGGTTCACCTTGTCCGGGAAACGTTTGTCTCCCTTTGCGAGATAAGGTGTGGCTGTCATGACTCCGGCCTCTACCAAAAATGGTATCGGACCCGAGTCGCGAACATCTGCTACCTGGACACCGCCGAGCGTGACAGTTTTGGTCGGATTTTTCAGCTGCTGAACAGCGGCTTCGATTCCGGCCATAGCTTCGGCCTCCGAAGAAACGTTTTCACGTTTCATAATTTCGGGAAGACGCATGGCGAGAACTTCTTCAGCCGTAACACCAGGACACTGTCCCTGGTAGGCGGCGCCAAGACAGTGGTCTGCGGCAGCTATCACCCGGTCCTCCTGAGTTGGCTCAACTTCGAGATATTTCAGGAGTTGCCCCAATGAGGAAGCCTCGAGATACTGGCTTGGCGGTAAGCCGAAGCCAAAATTTCCTGGGTTATGATGGTCGCATTGCCCAACCATGACCAGCGAGCCGGCGGCTTTCGGAGAGCATTCAAAAATAATGCATTCCAAAGCCTCGGCGGCAGATTCGGTTGAATCCAGAACGAAGCCGTCGGCACGGTAGGCTGTCATTGGGTTGCACTTTTCGCCTGCAATTGTTGCCGTGGCTAAAAGTAAACCGTGCTGAGCGGCAATTTTGCGTGCTCTCTGCTCCTCGATGTCGGGAGCGCCGAAAATAATCACAATTTTATTCATTTTTTTCTTTTTTTCTCCGCGCACCATTGCTCGGATTATTCTGTAACTCATAAATTATGAAATCCAAAATAATCCGGACAATATGCTCCTTAAAAATGAAACAAATTTTTAGGTCTTTCTATTTCTATATTTTTCTATCAAAGAACATTTCCATTTCGTCGTTTCCGACTCATCAGCACTGATACACATCAGTGGATGGAAGAGCAAGTTTAAACGGCTTGCTCTTTTGAACTTTTTTTTGCTGGCCAACGCCAATTACTCCGCAAAAGAGAGTATGATTTTGAAATTATTTTTGCCAGAAAAATTCCAAAATCTTGACCTGGGTTTCTGGAGTGGGTTTTTCCACTCCCGAGAATCCATTCTTCGGATCACCACCGGCCCAGCGAGCGAATGTCGTTCCATCCTCAGTGAGAGCATAAAACTGCATGTGCCGTGGACCGAAATAAATCCATTTTCCATTGAGGCCGTCAACGGTCAGAAGTTCAGCGTACTGACCAAAAATGCGGTCGGTAATTGCCGAAGTGGAGCCCTTTGGGCAACGGACAAACCATTTTTCGCCCCGGATTTCAGCCGACCGGATATCAGCTACTGCTTGGGCCTCTTGATCAGGAGTGACGCCCTGCGACAAGCGGTCTTGGGCACGAACAATTTTAATTTCGTTTTCAGTTGCGCCCATCGCCCTTAATGCCGGAATGTATCCTTTATCATTGGCGGCGATAAGGAGTTGATGGTGAGTAAGTTCTACTCCCAAAAGAGCGGCCACCTGCTCGATTGAGGATTTTTCGTTGAAACGATTTTCATCACGGTAAATGTGATGATCAATATTAATTGCGTTCCAACGAGCGAGCCCGCCCAGTTCAACCCCGTAAATCACGGCCGAAGGATTAGCGGATAAAACTCCCTCAACTTTTTCAACCACGGTTTGTTCTAACCTGGCCCAGGTTGCTCCCCAGGCTTGACGGGTAACTACGTGACTGATTTTAGCGGCCTGAAGAATTTTACGGATTTCTACCGCTTCGCCATCATTAGCTGGCACTATGAAAAAAATTTTTTCCATTACACAAAGTTTAATTGGCCACCAAGCTCATAAGCAACGGCGTCCTGGTTGGTTAAAACTTTTATCTCTTCGGCGAGCGAAGCTAAGTTCTTCCGAACTTTACTGGCTATGCCTATACCCCAGAGAATCCAAATATATTCAATTTGAACCACTCCGTTTTCGGATAGTACCCACATACCGCTAGCCGGGGTTTCATTGCTGAACCCCAAACTCTTAGCATGTTCACGTAGCTTCTGGACGTGCTCGGTTGCCACCGGCTCACCAGTTTTTTGTAGAGTTGGGATATATAGGGCATCCCGTCCCCCTTTAAATTCTTCTCCGAGTTCCGAAAGTTCTTCAGTGGAATATGTCCACCAACCGATTTCCGGTTCAAGAGTACACCCACCAGCTCTAAGAGCCGCCTCAAGAGGCGACTTTGCTAAATATTTCATCTACCGCGTTGTTTTAATGAACATTTCCGTTTCGTCGTTTCCGACTCATCAGCACCGACATACATCGGTTGACGGAAGAGCAAGTTTGAACGACTTGCTCTTTTTTGAACGCCCTTGCTATTTAGCCTTGGGCCGAAAATCCAAGTACTCGAACTCCACTTCCAAAAAAGTGAGTTGAGTTGTTGACTGGCCCAATTTTTTCGCGGTCCTTTTCAGAACCTTGAGAGTCGCGGCTTTGTAGGCCGCTAATTCGGTGTATTCCGGATTACATTCGCCAGTGATGGCGACTGTAATTTCACCTCCGACAGGGCAGCCCCAGTCTTTGTGATAAACCGTGCGCGCCGACGTAATCACGGCTCCAACATAGGTGCCGTATTTTTTCATAACTGCGGCCGCTGATTGCTGCCATGCTTTTGCAGCGATTTCCACTGCATTGTCGGCAGTAATCACTGCATTGTCGTGGCCATAGCCTGCAACAACTCCCAGGCTGGCAAAAAATTTACTGGTTTTTTTCATTTTTTTCTTTTTTCGTCCGCGACACCATTGTCCGGATTATTCTGTAGTCCATAAATTATGAAATTCAAAATAATCCGGACAATATGATCCACAAAAAATGAAAAATCTTTTTCGACTATTCAATTTCAAAGAACTTTTTTTCCTCTACCTAATCTAATTAATCTATTCTGAGGAAGTTCCCGAGTCCCAAGCTTGTTCAAGGCTTAATGGCTCGGCCGATCTCCTCATAAGAGACGGTCACGATTGTCGCTTTTCTCCGAGCCTTTTCTCCTTTCGGAAATACGGCCACAAGATACTTGGATCGCCTGCGCCCTTGATTATAGTTTGCGACATAATCTCGGGATCAGCTCGACTAACCGTTTATTCTTTCCGGTCCGTAGGCCACGAAAGAAGCAAACGAATGAGCGCTTGCTGGTCTTAGGAAATGAACTCTCTCCCTGACTCGCAATTTTTGCGAGCAGATGTTAATTCATCTTAATCTCCTAAAATCGACACTAATCGCTCGATAATTTTTTTATTATTTATGTACGATAGATTATTCCTTAATCTAATTAGGAGAACGGTTTAACCGCCGTTCTTTCGGCTCTCCGCTAAGCGGATAGTGATGAAGGGGAGAAACGAATACATTATTTTGTGGCGCGCATGGGGCTGCACCGCTCTCTCTCCTCTCCATTACTATTCACTCAACAAAAAACTCTCTATTATGGAGAGAGCAAAGTTCCTATATATGCGGGCGCGCCTTAGCTTAATCAAGCCTCTGCGCTCACGTATATATCTTGGTTTTAAATAATGGCTCTCTCCTTCCATTACTTTTCTATTTGTAAATGTTCGTCTCGACTTCTCGCCCGGCTCTTGGCCTGGGCATTAGCGGAGACTGGGTCTCTCTTATCTTATTGATAAGGGATGGCCACTCGCCGTTAAGGCTTTCCCTGTTCTTACCCTTCGGATTGGACTACCACCATGCTCTCTCCTTCATAATGGTCGTCACTCTAACCCAGCTAAGTATAGAATCGGGGAGTGATATCTCTTTATTAATGAATGTACTGGGATGTGTCCGAATGTCTCTTTGCCTTTTCTCACTTTCGATACTAACAGTTTAGCATAGATATTTAATCTTGTCAATACTAAATCTTACATTTTATTGCTATTGTTAGCAAAACAGCGGACAGTATTGAGTAAAATAGGCATATTTATTTACTAAAAGTGTCATTATTTGAGTTGACACCTATATTTAAATTTGCTATAATATAGCTATAAACTACTATTTCGCTTGACGCCTAATAAGCGCAAACGAAATAAAAATCATTATTTGTAAAGTTATCCCCAACCCATATGAACGAAAAAATCTTAATTAGTCTCGGTTTAAGCGGTGTACAAGCAGAGGTTTTTAGTTGCCTGCTCCAAAACGGACCGCAAAAAGCCAGTGATATCGCCAAATTAACCAAGCGCCCCCGCGGTGTCGCCTACAAAGGCTTAGAGGAATTGATTAGCTTGGGTCTGGCCAATAAAAAAGAAGCAAAGGCCGGTATAGCTGTCTTCGCGGCTGAGCACCCCTCGAATCTCGAGAAGGTCATAGAACAAAAAGAAAAAGACCTGGCTAAAACCAAGTCTGCTTTTGCGAGCTCCCTGCCCGATCTGATATCGACTTTCAATCTTGTCAGCAATAAGCCAGGAGTTAGATTTTATGAGGGGGAGGAAGGAATTAAAAAATCCCTGGAAGATACCTTAAATTGCCAAGACATAATTTATACTTTTGCTGACATCGAGGCCGTTGAAAAAAACGTCAAAGAAATTAATGACGCTTACGCTAAAAAGAGGGAGAAGGCACAAATTAAAAAAAGAGTTATCGTCGCCGATACTCCTTTTAATCGCTCTTATTTAAAAAATTATAATGGCACTATTACCGAGTTTCGTTTTCTCCCCAAAGATTTTTACAGTTTTAACAGCGGCGTGCAAATTTATGAAAATAAAGTTTCTTATCAAGTAATTTCGGCGGAGAATAAGATGGCTATTATTATTGAAGACAAAAATATATACCAAATGAATAAGCTTTTATTTGAGTTTATCTGGGAAAAATTGGCAACTAAAATTAATGATTCTTCTCAAACGCCAAATACCTAATATTTCCCTGGGGTTCTTCATCCTTATCATAAAAATAACGCGTTAAAGTATATTTCCCCTTCTTCGCTTCCAGCTCCCGTCCCTCATCATCAACCTTGGGTAATAATTCACTCAAGGTTTTTTGATAGTCGGCCATCTCGGAATTTAAATCAAAACGCAAAACAAAAGTTTCGCGGCCAATTAAATCTTTTAACTCCACGCAGCTTTGCGCCGCCATTTTTAACTCACTAATCGTCAACGGACCGTCCTTCCCTTCCGGTCTAAGAGTATAATTTGAGTTGTTCTCTTTATCCAATTTTATATTATATAAGCTTTCGCCGGTCTGATGATAATTCTCAATGATCCCGTTAGCCACAAAACCAATTTTTTCGACATAAGAACAACCCGCCGGAATTTTTATGGAAGCAGTTGCCTCTAAAACATTATCGTCCCCTTCTCTCATTAAGGCTTTTTCCATCAGGTCATTGCCAATTGCTAAACCACGCAAATCTTTAGAAACATTAAACGACCCGGCATAAACAGTGCTCCGGTCAGTTTTTTCAAAACGAACGAAACCGATTGCCTCATCTTTAAACTTTAAAATATAAGCCCGTTGGTTTTTATCATTTTCCAAAGCTTCCTCCAATCCGGACAGAGCCACCTTGGCCATTTTATCGTTGCCAAAATTATTCCAATTAGCTTCAGCCATTTCCAAAACCTCTTTCTTGTCTTTTTCGTTTATACCTTCACCGTAATCATTGACCTGTAAACTTAAATCTCGGGCCGATTCAATATTGAACTCTTTTTGATATTTCTTAATTGACTCTAAAAGGCCCGCTAAAATAGTTATTTCCGATTTATTATTGTTAAGATTATGCAGGAGCGCATCAAAATTTTTATTTTTGTTGTCCGCCAATTCTTCAATAATTTTCGCCGACTTCTGGAGTAAAACCTGACGCAAACCATTAACGGTATCGTCTTCAACACTTGTACCGCTCTTAAAAAACAGCGGAATTAGATCATTAATCTTCTGTGTGGTAAGTTCATTTATCTTACTGATTGCCGAGAAAACCGCGCTTGCCTTTTCCGGAGCTATCCTATTGCCCAGACCCAACTCGATTATCTTTTCACCGAGATTATTGCCCCGCTCCATGGCTAAAAACGTTTTTAGGCCATCAATGCCATAGCGTCCGACAAATTCTTTTAATTTCTGTTCATCTTTTATTTCCGATGTATAATTAGCGATTAAAATTTGTTCCGACCAAGACAATTCCCTAATTGGAGTTTTTGTTTCTAAAAATAAAGACCGAAAACGATTATGGACAAAATTTACATCATTGAGGTTAGACAAACGATCGGCATATTCTTCGACGGATTCTTGCGGCCGTTTCGGAAAATGGTCTGAAACATGATAAGGTTTAATCCGCTCCTTCATATGTTCGGCTGGAATAGTCCGAAAAACATCCCGTTTGTCGGCAAAAGAAAAGTCTTTATATTCCGGCTCGGATAATTTATTAAAAGTGTATAAGATTTTTTCTCGGCCATGGCTTGTCTCCGTAATACCCATTAAATCTTTGGCTAGTTCCACTGCCTTAATGTCGGGCGTTATCTCCTTGTCTGTTCCGGTTATCTTATTACGGCCAATATAATATCTAACTAATTTATTATTTTCTCCAGAAATATTAACATAGGGGTTGGATCCGCCAAATTTGCGGTCATGCGAAAAAGACACGGCGGCCGACTCGGAATCAGTGGGTCGAGTTTTTAAATCTTCATTTTTAAATAGATTTAACGAGTCAATCGTCGGTAAGAATTTTTTAATAAAAATCGTGGGGGTTCCCTCAAATGAATATTTCTTTCCATCCGCGACAAAAGTTATTCTGCGATTAAACAACTCTCGTGATTTTTTGAACGCAAAATCATTAGTCTGCCCGTTTTTGGGATCAGTATATTCTAAATTTCCTTTTTCATTACGACGCAAATCAATTTCTTTAAACTTCTGTAAATAATATAATTCAGCTAATGATATATTGTTACCATCATCCAATTTAAGTTGGCTAGAAAATTCCGGCCGCTGACCAATTTCCCACGGCTTAATTATACCTTTAGAGAAATCGCCCCTCTTAGCATCTTCAATGTTGTTAGGGAGCGAAAGGAGCGGCTTTCCCGCCTGGGCGGCTGCACCATTATCGTCGCTCGCATCTTTCGCTAATCCCTTTTTATCCCTTAAATAGTCTAAAATATCCTGATAATTTAAATAGTGTCTTCCCCCGTTTTGATTAATTGATTTGTTTATAAAACGATCGGACATTTTAAAGCCTCCGAGTGCATCGAGGTCAAACCGCTCTGCGCCATCCTCTCCGGAAATAATACCTAATTGTCTAAACTTTTTATCGACATCAGAAAAAATCAAGTCGCGATCAAACCCGTCTGGTTGGTTCCCTGACTCGGCTTTTGAAATATCTGGCGCAATTACCTCATTTTTCAACATATATTGAATCAATTAAAGCTTAAGCTTCGTGCCTTACCTATATTAATACTAACATATTTTGCTACTTTTGTAAATAGGCACCACTTTGCCCATGACGGCATTTAATTTATCTCAATATCAATAAATACCGCCTGCGGAACCTCAGCGCGAATCTTTTTCTCAATATCGTCTATCTTCTTCCCGACTAAACGCGGGACGCGATCCAGATATTCAACCGAAAACTTCATAAAATTCTCAAAGCTTAATTTTGCATCATCGTATTCGTTTTCAAAAAAATGATGCTGCGACATTTCCTTCAAAAGAATAGAAGCGTTAAACTCCACATCGAATTTAATCAAATATTTATTAACGTCTAAAATCGCCGATTTAAAATCAAGAATTTTTTCAATCGTCGGATCGGCATTTAATATGTCCCTGATTGTTTCTTCCACTTCCGGTGGAATCGATTTCGTAATCAAATAGTTTCGATTTTTCGCGATTAGAACAATGGCCATCACACCGAGAAGCAAGCCAATCAAAATTGAACCGATCGCGTCCCAATAAGTCTGCCCCGTTAAATAAACTAAACCGATACTAATTAAAGCGATAATAATCCCGATAACGGCCAAGCCATCCTCATATAAAACTGCAAGAACCGATGGGTCGGCATCGGCCAAAGCCTTTTTTAGTTTTATCTTCGGTGAAGTCAAAAGATGCTTTCGGATTTCTCGAACTGCAATTAAGAAAGTCGAGAATTCAATAACAAAGGAAACGCCTAAAATAATTATCGCCCAAATATTAAAATGAATTTCCGGTCCGTGCATGAGTGCGCTCACGCCGTGATAAACGGTAACGCCGCAACCGATGAAGAAAATGCCGCAGGCGGAGATGAGCGCCCAAATAAATCTTTCTTTACCATAACCATAATTAAATTCTTTGTCCGGCTTTTTCGCCGATGAGCGTACGCCGATAACGAGTAAAAACTGATTCGCCGTGTCGGCGAAACTATGAATCGCTTCAGAAAAAAGGGCGCCTGACCCCGTAAAAAAGAACCCGACAAATTTAGCGGCACAGACGATAGCATTACCGATTAGGGCCGCTAAAACCGGCAAGAGACCGGAAACTTTGGGTGCTTTGGCTAATGACGCCGTCACTGGCATCTTCGCTTTAGGAAGCATAAATTTTTTTTATTTAATATCTTTAATTTACTTTAAGAATTTAACTTGTTTTGCCGCGATCTCAATTTTAAGTTTTTTCAAAAATCATTAAATTATTCACCAGCCACCAGACTACTCCCTGGGCCCCCATTATCTTCTTCATTTCTTCTGTCCGCGCTTCCAAATAACGGAATCCCTTCTCGCGAAATTTCTCAATCCAATAACTATGCGGTTGCTCATTAATATGCCCGATACTACGCGGCCCTTGACCGAGAACCGCCGCCGTAAAAATAATATTGTCCGCGGCGTTAATTATCGTTTCCACAAGCGTGTCGGCATCCGCTTCCGGCAGATGCTCGGCTACCTCCAAGCAAAGACTAAGATCATACTTCTTGGCAAACTTATATTTTTTTGCCAAATCAAAAATTATTAGTTTGTCTTTTTCTAATAAAAATTCGGCGGCTGCCGCCGGTGAGCCGTCAAGGCCTAAGATATCTTTAATTCCCCGACGCTGAAATTCCTGAAGATACAGGCCTGCGCCGCAACCGATGTCAACCACGCTGGCTGGCGAATAATATTTCAAAATAATATCCACAAACTGAGCCGCCGACTTGGCTTCCAGCTTGATGGTATTTTGAAAGAATTTCCGGTCATAAATATGTGTTTCAACTGCCATATATAAAATTATAAATTCGGGACACCGAGCGACTTTGGCTGTCTAATTTAAGCTTTTCGAAAATAATATGGCTTGTCATATTATATTTTTAAATTATTTTTAACCATATTTAACAAAGCTTCGCCACGCTCCTCATTGTGGCCCGCCTTGAGAAACCAATAAGTCGAGGTGCGAATCGCTGTCCAATTATAATACAAATCAATTCTGGCGCGCAGACTGGCATCAAGTTCTAAGCCGGCCGCGTCTAAATATGTTTCTAAAAAAATATTTTTAATTTTATCCGCAAATAAAGAATCGCTAACTTTCATATTTATTTTATACTCGACTTGCTGAATAAATGCTCCCAAGTCGCGGGCGAAATCGCTTAAGCATAAATCCGTAAAATCGATTAGGCCGATCCTATCCTCTCCCGTTTTAATGATATTTTCCGGATGAGCGTCACCATGGATTAATTTTAGCGGTGCGCCGGACGCGAAGAAAACGGCCTCGCGCTTGGCCAAAATATCATAAATCGCCTCAAGCGTCGGCGTATACTTGCCATGATAGCGCGCTCTCATTTCGGAAAAAATCATGGCTGTCCCCGGAATAACGGTTTGAATACGAGCATTTAAGGGGTTAAAATTAGCTTCCGGCCCGACAGATAGCGCATGCAGTCGCGCAAACAGTTCAGCCGATTCACGGGTAATTTTCTCGATACTCGCCCTATCTTTATTAATAATATAATGGAGCAAATTTTCGCCGTTCAAGGCGCGATAAAAAGTGCCATTAAAATGGTGCGAAAAAAATAAAGGGCGCGGTAAATCGATTCCCGACCGGTTAATTTTTTTCTCCCAAAGATAATTAAGGCCAATAAAGACATTCTCCCGCGCCTCGTCGCTGTGCGCGGAACAAATAATCGGAATCTTTATTTCTTTTTTTCCCTTCGCTAAAAAATAAACATTAAAACCGATCACGACGTGATAGGTTGTCTCCCAGATTAATTTTTTGTACGGTTTTATTTCAACGCGCTTTATCTCCTTAAAGGCCGGATAAAGCGGTAATAATTTACGGCGGAAATAATCAAGTACAAACGCCTCGTCAAATAATTGCCAGATTTTATTCATATTGTTTCTTCCAGTGTTTTTTCCAATGCTCTTCCCAAATTAATTTTTTAATCTTTAAATAATATTTTTCCGCTTCGATTTTTGCTTTTTTTGTTTTCTGATCATTAAGCGAGCGAATACTTCGAACTAAATCTTCCAAACCGCGTTCAATATCGTCCGGGCTCCAGGCGTAGGGACCAAAAATTTTCGAAAAATCGCGGGCGCTCGCCCACCAGAAAGTGCAACTGGCGAGTCCGCGCGCCAAATGCCAGCGATACCAATAATAATTTTTATCTTTTTTATATTTTTTCTCCAAATCTAAAGCGAGTTTCGCTAAGCGCCAAAGCAGAACCTGAATCTTATTGTTTTTATTCTGCCAGAGGCTATAGGCTTCGCCGGCCTTAACTTCCTTGGCCGTGCTTTCCCAGGAAGAGGGCCAAATCTTAACTTTTTGCGTGCCCGTCTTCGGCATTCTTTTTAAATAAGCCGATAAGGTCATGGTTGTTATCTCCCGGCTTTTCACAATTTTTTCCATTTCTCCGGTCGGGTCCTCATGGCGCAAACCATAAAGCTCGGCGTCAGTCGCGGTCAATAACTGCGCCGGCATCTTTTTCTCCTTCAAGAAAGATAGAATTTTATCGGGGGGATAAGCGCTCGAGATTTCCCGGTCGCGGAATAAAACTTTTAGGCCGCTTGCCTCATCGATATATAAATGATTAATATCCGGTCTTATTTTCTCGCCCCCGCTAAAAGCAATCTCATCTAAAATCAACCACTGATAACCTAAGCGCTTAATAATTTTAGCGACCGCCGGCGCATAGGCCATTTCCGGCAAGAAAAAGCCGCTCGCCTTAAAGCTTTTCCCAAATACCTTACGGAGCATTTTTTCGTTTTCTTTAATTTGCCGAATAACTTCCTCTTCCGGTAAGAGCGGCAAGAAACCGTGATAATAAGCGGAGCCGGTTAATTCAATCCTTCCCTTTTTCACCAAAAATTTTAAGCGCTCGAGGAAAGCTTTTTCTTTAGCCTCAAGCAAGCGCTCAAGCAGGCAGCCACTAATATTAAAAGTCATTTTTATTTCCGGGTGTTCTTCAAGCAAACGCAAAAGACGCCAATAGCTTTTATCAAGCGCTTTGCGGATATTATAAAATTCGGCGTTGGCGGGCTGATAAAAATGTAGAAAATTAAGCCACAGCATAAATTATTTTTTTAAGGCCTTTTTATATAGCTCTAAATATTTTTGCGCCGGTATCTCCCAGCTGCTTGATTGCTTCATGGCCCGCTTCACTAATTTTTCCCAAGCCTTCTTATGTTTAAAATTTTCCAGAGCTCGAATAATCGTCATATAGAACATCGACTCGTCGTCATCTTGAAAATTAAAACCATTCCCCGTGTCTTTAATCGGATCATAATTTTCGACTGTATCGTAAAGACCGCCGATAGCGCGCACCACCGGAATACAGCCGTAGCGCATCGCAATTAATTGATTGAGGCCGCAGGGTTCGTGCACCGACGGCAGCAAAAATAAATCACTCCCCGCATAAACTAAAGTTTCATACTTCTGATTGGCGGCGTGCGAAGGAATAACAATAATTTTACTGGGATTTTTCGTCGCAATTTGCTGTAATTTTTTTAAATAAGTTTTATCACCCGTACCAATAATAATAAATTGGGCATCAAGCTTTAAAAGTTGAGGCAATAATTTAATAATAAGTTCAAAACCTTTCTGGAAAGTCACTCGGGAGGTCGTACATAAAATCGGCATGTTTTTATCAATCGGTAATAAAAACTTTTTCTGCAGCGCCACTTTATTATCCATTTTAGCGGCCGGGTTCGCGGCCGTGTAGTTTTTAGAGAGCCCCGCGTCACGCGCCGGGTTATAAGCGTTATAATCAATGCCGTTAACAATGCCGAATAAATGGTCCGCGCGATTTTTTAGGGTTCGCTGCAAATCCTGACCGAATTTCTTGGTCATAATTTCTTCGCGATATTGTTCACTCACGGTATTTATAATATCGGCCGAGCGAATCGCACGCTTGGCAAAATTAATATCTTCTAAGCGCGGGTCGCTTAAATGCGGCAGTTTGCCGCGTCCGTAATCCTTGCGGTCGAGCGGAATTTCCCACCAATTATGGCCGAGCTGAAAAATTAAATTATGAATCGTAAAAATAGTTTTTGCCTTCTTCAAAGTTTTAGAATAACGGAAATCCGTTTTTAAATAATAGGGGATAAGACCGGTCTGCCAATCGTGGCAATGGATAATATCAGCCGAGAACTTTAAGAGCGATAATAATTTAAGGGCGGCCACGCTAAAAACTAAGAAGCGGGCGTTTTCATGGATCGAACCATAAATCCGTTTATGCTTGGAAAAAAAGCTTTTATTCTCGACGAAATATACGGGCAGATCATTCATTAAATAACCCCGCCAATAATTAACCTTTACCGTCTCGAGTGAATTAAGACGGAGTTCGATATTTTCAAATATTAACTCTAAGTTAAATTCTTTTTTATCGATTGTTCTCCCGTAAAGAGGCGTAATCAAAATGACCTCCTGTCCTAAACGCTTAAGCGCTTTCGGCAGACTACGAGCCACATCACCTAAGCCACCGGTTTTAGAAAAGGGTGCGACCTCGGAAGCGATATGAACAATTTTTAATTTTTTGGACATAGCTTAGAATTTAAACCGCAAATGGCAACGGCGAGAGCGTCGGCCGCATCATCGGGTTGAGGTAATTCTTTTAAATTAAGAATTAATTTAACCATTTTTTGTACCTGCAATTTCGAAGCCTGGCCGTAAGCCGAGACCGCCGACTTAACTTGCGAGGGCGTATAGTCAAAAGTAGCCAATTTATTTTGTTTAAGCGTTAAGAGTACGACGCCGCGGGCCTGGCCGACAATGAGCGCCGTCCGCACGTTCTTATTAAAAAATAATTGCTCAATGCTGGCGTAATCCGGTCTATACTGCTTAATTATTTTATCGAGTTCCGTGTGCAAAATTTCCAGACGGGAAATTAAATCAAGTTTCGCACTCGTTTTTATCGAGCCGTAACACAAGCAGTCAAGCCGGCTGCCTTCGGATTTAATAACCCCATAGCCGGTGTCGGCTATTCCCGGGTCGATGCCTAAAATTATTTTTACGCTCGCCATAATTTCCGGCTTTAAGCCAAATTAGTGTAATAGTCACTCACATCTTCGTTTTCATCGAGTGCTTCAATAAATTTTTCCATCTTTTCCTTACTGTCAGCGGGTAATTCCAATTTTTCTTTGGCGACATACTCAATATCGGCCGACTCGGTTTTCAGGTCCTTAGCTTCTAAAAACTCTTTGATGCTTTGCAGGTCCTTAATTTCCGTATAAACCGTAATACCCTCTTCTTCCTTTTGGAAGTCACTAATATTTAAATCGATTAATTCAAGTTCTAATTCTTCATTGCTTAATTTTTTCGCTTTAATTTCCTCGCTCGCAATCCGAATTACTCCCAATTGCGAAAAATTCCACATGACCGCGCCGAAAGCCCCGCCATTTTTGGTAAATAAATGACGGACGGTCGAACCGCTGCGATTTTTATTATCTGTTACGCACTTAACGACTACCTGAATTCCCGGCGGCATGATGCCTTCATAGAATAATTCTTCGAGAATCGCTCCCCCAAGTTCACCGGTGCCCTTTTTTATCGCCCGTTCAATATTGTCCTTCGGCATACTCGCGTCGCGCGCCCGATCAACTGCCGCGCGCAGCGAAGGGTTGCCATTCGGGTCACCGCCTTTACGGGCAGCAATCGTAATTATATTGGCCAGTTTTGTAAAAACGGCGCCGCGCTTAGCGTCCACCAATTCTTTTTGGCGATGCGTTGTCGCCCACTTTGAGTGTCCAGACATAAATTAAATTCGTTAATAATCACTTTTATCCTACCCCAAATTGAAATTAAAATCAAGATGAATTATAATAAAAACATAAGTAAAATAAAGCAAAAATATGAATTACAATAAATTGCCTAGTCTTGACGAAAGTGTTATCGCCGCCCTCGACTTCTTTGTAAAAAATAATCCGCCCCATTTAAATCTTAAACCCTATTCCCTGCCTATCGTTGTCGGGAGCGGCAATGCCTATAATACCGCCCAAATTATTTTTGCCGGGCGTCCGGCGATTATCGCCAATGAAAGTAACTTCAAGACAATCTTAACCGGTTACAGGAAATTAATTAGTAGTAAGACTATCAGCCAGGCAATTATTATTTCTGCTTCCGGCGAAAAAGATTCGATTTGGGAAATTAAATTAGCCAAGAAAAGTAAATTAAAAACCGTTCTCATTACTTGTAATTCGGACTCGAGCGCAGCCAAATTAGCGGATCAAGTCGTCGCCTATAAAAAGCTCCCCGAACCTTATACTTATAATGTCTCTACGTATTTGGGTATGATTTTATCGGCCGGCCAAGAAGAGTCTCGCGGAATCAAAGAATTTATCAGTAAAATTAAGTTACCGGCTAATTTCAAAAAATATAATGCCTTCTCCTTTATTCTGCCTGACGAATTTGGCGCTATTTCTCCCATGCTTGAGATTAAACGCAATGAATTATTCGGTCCCTATATTTCCCTACGCGCTTTTAGCTTCGGCGAGGCGCGCCATGCTAAATTCGTGAATAATTCAGACAAGGAACTGGTGATTAGTTTCGGCGACAATAAATATTTCGGCCTAAAAGGAAATCGCTGGGAAATTAAAATACCACGTAACGCCGGCAATAGCTTTATTATGGCTTTAAGCTATTATCTAATCGGTAAAATCCAAGAGTCGAAAACACCCTATTTTAAGAAAAACATCGCTGATTTCTGTAAAGAAGGACCTTTAGCCTATGGCAGTAAGCGGCCGTTTGATATTATTGTCCCAGGAAATTAGATTAATATTAGCTTAATTATTAGCAAGTCATAAAAGCCCCAAATCAAGGGGCTTTTATTGACAAAAATAGCAATATCGTGCTATAGTGACACCTGTTAGATACAGAAGAATTGTAATTAAATCAAAAACCCCTACTCGGTAATGAGTAGATCTTTAAAAACTTAGAAAATGGAAAAAAAAATTAGACCGGCGAGCATTTTTATTGCTCTGAGTTTTCTGGCAATCGGCGGCACAGCACTTTTTATGGGTATTAAAATAATAATTCCCCACTGGCCCACCATTGTTCAAGCTTCAAGCAGCGCAGCAATCTATACCGCAATTATTTCGGTAGCTGCCTGCTGCGGTACATTTTATGCGCTTGGTAAGGATTTTAAATTTTTATCAGTAAAAGTAGGCAAAAAAATCATTCTTTCAAGCATTGTCATTTTTACTATAAACACATTCGCTCTATTCAATAAATTCGGTCTCTTAAACTTGTGGCTAATTATTCTTGGCGGACTCTTCCTTCTGAGTTTGCTCTACCTGACCTACCGGTATTTAGAAAATGACAAGGATAGTAATTTGCCCATGGTTCTCGCCATTTTCCTGCTTATCGGTTTCATGTACTATTTAGACGCGATTATTTTTTCTTGGAACCAACCCTATTTAAGCGGTCTAAGCGCTCTTTTAATAACCGTTAAATTTATTAATTCCTTGTTTCCAAACAGACTTAAAAAAAGAATTTAACGATTAATATTTCGGTGCCTTAAAGCGCCGGAAACAATAAAGCCTCGCAAGCAATGCGAGGCTCTTTTATTTTAAAATCTAAAACACAAATACTTATTTTTTCTTTTCCGTTTTTCCCTGATTTTCAATTTTCGCAATCGCCGCTTTCAGTTCTTTCGGGCTTGCCAAAAAATAATGTCGAATCGGTTTCAACTTAGCGTCGAGTTCATAAACCAAGGGAATCCCCGTCGGGATATTAAGGTTCGTGATTTCTCCGGCCGGAACTTTATCTAAATATTTAATAAGCGCCCGCAGACTATTGCCGCTTGCCGCAATAATTATTTTCTTGCCCGCTTTAATCTGCGGCGCAATTTCATTTTGCCAGAGAGGTGTCACGCGCAGGACAACATCTTTTAAACTTTCTGCTTCCGGCACTTTAATGCCTTTATATTTCGGATCATTTTTCTGATTATACTGATTAGCCTTAGCAATCTTCGGTGGGCGAACCGAATAGCTCCGGCGCCAAATTAAAACCTGCTTTTCGCCGAATTTCGCAGCCATCTCTTTTTTATTTAAACCCTGCAAATTGCCATAATGGCGCTCGTTAAGGCGCCAATCAATGACAACGGGAATTTTTGTTAATTTTAGGAAATGTAAAACTATATTTAAAGTGCGCGACGCGCGTACTAAAAGTGAGGAATAGGCTAAATCAAAAGTGTAGCCCTTTTTTTTAAATTCACGCGCAGCCTTTTCCGCTTCTTTAACTCCGGCGGCCGTTAAATTAACGTCGGTCCACCCGGTAAATAAACCCTTTTTATTCCAAACACTTTCACCATGACGCAGTAAAACAATTTTATACATAATTGAACCTATTAAAATTATTAATTTTATTATATCATAAATTGACTATAAAAGTTCAAAAATGATAGTATAGTTATGAGTTGAATAAATATATAAATACACAGCCACCAAGACAATTCAAGAAAATAGCCGTAGAAATCGGTCTGATTACGATAAAAGGCACTGTTTTACTGAAAAAACTACTGGCTTTCCCTTTCCGGCTAATCGCCGGTTTTTTTCGTTGGGTCTTCAAGCTGCTTTTTTATAAAATATTAGTCAAAATATACTATCAATTATTCCGCCTCCGCAAGCTCGGTTTTATTAAACACTCGCCGCTCGAGTTATTTCGCCGCCAATCGGTTTATTTCTTTATTTTTGGTTTGCTGGTTATTGTTTTGACAATAAATTTTAGCGCTACAAAACGCGCCAGCGCTATGGACACTAAGATACCCAAAACCGTTATGTTTCAATTAGTAGCGACCGACTTTAGTGTAACGGCGGCAGACGACTTAATCGAGGAAATTGCCTCGCCCAATAGCGTTCTCACGGCCGGCAAAGACAAATATATCGACGACTCCTGCAGTTTGCCAAAACAAACAATTATCAATTCGACTGATGAGAGCGATCAATTCAACTCTTTTTCTTTTGACGAAAACAGCGACTTAGTTTTCAAACCCGAACTGATTACTCCCGGCTCCAGTGCAGATAACGGCAGTTCGGCCACAGCCCGCACGGAAATTGTTGAATACACTGTTCAGAACGGCGATACAGTTTCTTCAATTGCGCATCGCTTTGGTATAACCATCAACACAATTCTGTGGGCCAATAACTTGACCGCCTATAGTTTAATTCGCCCGGGTGACTCCTTGAGTATTTTACCCTATAGCGGCGTTTTGTATGTCGTAAAGAAAGGAGATACCCTGGCCAGAATTGCTCAGCTATATGATGTCGAGTTAGATAAAATATTAAGCTGTAATAATTTAGGCAACAGCATTGCGGTTGGCGAAAAAATTGTCGTGCCGGGTGCCCAAAAAATTAACACCGCCGTCGCTGTCAAAAAACCAAGCGCCAGTTATACCGGTATTTCCGTAATTAAAGATTTAATTTCCAGTCCGGGCGTTAAAGCGAGCGGCAATAAAATGGTTTGGCCGACAGTTGGCGCGAGGATCACTCAATATTATGGTGCCGTTCATACTGGAGTTGATATTGCCAATAAGGTCGGGACGGCAATTTATGCGGCTGATGACGGTGTTGTTCTTATTTCCCAAGGCGGTTATAATGGCGGCTATGGTAACACGATTGTTATTGATCATGGCGGCGGCGTAAAAACACGTTACGGTCATGCTTCGAAGCTTTATGTTAAGGCCGGGCAAACTGTCACCAAGGGACAAGTGATTGCCGCGATGGGCTCAACCGGACGTTCAACCGGATCGCACCTGCATTTCGAAGTACTTGTTAACGGAGCGCGGCGCAATCCTTTAAACTATATTAAATACTAAAATAAACAAGTATGGGACAAGTAATCCTCGGCATTATTATTACCCTCGCCAGCGTTTTTATGATTATAAAGACGGAATGGCTGGTTAATAATTTTGGCCGCATCGCCTGGTTCGAAGACAAGCTCGGTTCCGAGGGCGGTACAAGGCTTGGTTATAAATTAATCGGCATTATCGCACTATTTATCGGTATCGTTGTTATGACCGGTAGCGGGCAAGATTTAATGAATTGGCTGCTCAGTCCACTCATCAAATCTGGTCAGCCCTCTTCACAAATTAAATAATCCTGTTTATAATCATAAAGTCATCTTTCGAAGGTGACTTGATTGGGCCCTTAGCTCATCTGGTAGAGCACCTGCTTTGCAAGCAGGGGGTGGCAGGTTCGAGTCCTGTAGGGTCCACTAAACAAAGAAAATTCCTAACTACGTTAGGAATTTTTTTGTTTATGGTTCGCAACTACAGGACGAGAACAGGCGGCGAGCGAGATATTAGGGCGAGTGAAACGAGCCATAATAATCGAGCGACGATAAACGCGAGTTGGCGAGCGTTTAGCGGGTCCGCCACGGCAAGGAGCAGGCGCCGCTAAGGCGCTTGCGACGCGAAAGTCCTGTAATTAATTACGACCGTGACCGAGTCCTGAACGTAATAACTCTTACATTTAATTTTTACCCATTCTCTTTGCTTCTATCCAAGCCAACTCAAACATTTTTTTCATAACATCGGCGATTTCATCTGACTCAATAATAATTCCTAATTTCTCTCGCCAAGAGGCAATCATAATTTTATTATCATAAATATCAATTTCAGGAGAGAAGCCGTATTTATCAATCGGAACTAAGGCAACTTCACGAGCTTCATCATTCCCCAATCTCATTCGTTCGCGCGCCAAAGGTGTATCCGGAACAATCCCCCTAATAGAAATGCCTTTTTCAGCACGACGTTTATAATATTCCGGAAAATAATTTGGCAAAGTTTTATGCATATCCTCAAAAGCAGCATAAGCTACAATTGGCTCAGTGGCTGTTAGTGTATCTTCGTAAACCTGCTTTAAGCCATCTATGCCTTCATAAAAACGGACCTTAGGACGGTCGCCCACATTATAAAGCGAGGCGAGATCCGGAATCATTTTATTAATTTCATTAACAATAGATTTTTGTTTTTCAACTTGTCCATTTAAATATTTAGACAAATTTTCCGGAGATTCAGCCATATACTCCTGCTTAGGCTCTTTTCCAGAAATGCTTGCCAGACCTTTGCTGGCCAAGCTATCAAGAATAACATAACCAGTTGTGCGATTTATCTTTGCTTTACGAGAAATTTCAGAGACTGTCCCCCGCCCCATTTCCAGTAGTGTCAAAAAAACAGAGACTTCTTTATCTAAAAATCCCGCCTTTCTTAATAGATCTTCTATTTTAATTAGCTGTTCTTTCATATAAAATAATTATACACCAAAACCAATTTTGTGTCAATAATATATAACAAAATATTTTACTACTAAAAATAGCTATATTATTTGGCTATTTTATAATATATTTATGATAATTTTAATTGACATCTATTGACAAGCTCATTTTAATATGCTATAATTTTCTATTGATAATAAAACCAGTAAATTAACAATCTAATATAGGAGAACAAACAATGTACATAGATCTTAGCTCTATTAAAGCAAAAATTTTGGAGGAAACAGAAGATGAAAGGAACAAAATCCAAGACATCATTCGATTACGCAACGAGATAGATAAAAGGCGTACGCGAATAACATATTATGTATTCGTATGCGCATTGGCTTATGTTTTAATCGCCACTCAAGGCTGGATTAATTGGTATCTGATCCCAATTATGATAGCCGTACTACTAGCGGGGTTTTTATTCGCTGATTCTAAATTTATCCAATACTGCTCCGAGGGGGTTCAAAAAAAGGGAGAAGACCTTTTTTCACTGAAGGAGGTTGCCTCGAAAAAAAAAGATATGATTCTTCAGGAGAGCGATAATGTATCAAAGTATTTAAGCTACCTGCAACAAGAAACAATGAAGGCTGTGCTAAATGATTTCGACTATTATTCTGTATGTATGAAGAATAAAGGCGAGGTTGATCAAGAAAGAAAAAGAATAATCAATGAAATTAGATCAGCATTCTCGAAACGCGGGTTGTTTCTATCATTTACTTCTTCATACCAGGATCTAAAATTCGAGTTCTCTCGCAAATTTAATTATAAATGGGGGGACGGTCTTGAACATACAAAAATTTGTCAAATAAGTGCACACGGTGACAAAATCTCTTTTTACTCCTATTCTTATTACCCAAGTTACTTTTAACAATGCTTTTTCAATCCAAGTACAAATTGTCTCCAAATTGACAAAATTGAAGCTCTAACCAAAAAAAATTGACATCCTTTCTGTAATTTTATAAAATAAATAAAGAAGAGGTTGTTTGTTTTCATTTTCATTACTCGTCGACTTTGATCGGCTCGTAAACAAATTACTCGTATTCACTCTTTAAGTGCTTGGTTAATCGCTTGATGGTTTGTTGATGGTTGGTTGGTTTTCCTTCCCAGATACGGAGTGCCAATAAGCTCTCCCACATCTACGCAAAATGTACGTTCTTTAAATCTTCTCGGATCCGAGCCAAAAAATTGGCTCGCATATCCACGCAGCACCCCACCTCTGTTCTGTTTTCCTGTGTTCAAAGCTTCGGTATTTAAAAACCGAAGCTTTTTTCTTTTCCAAGGCTTTATTTTTGCTTTTGCCCCTTTATCCTAAAGATGATAAAATTAAGCCATGTCCAAAACAAAACCCAAATTAATAATCATTGACGGGAATGCCCTAATTCACCGCAGTTTCCACGCCCTCCCTCCTACCCTACGCACCAAAAAAGGCGTTTTAGTAAACGCGGTTTATGGCTTCTCCTCCTTCCTCCTCAAGGCTCTGAACGAATTCCACCCGGAATACGTAGTTTTAACTTTGGATAAAAAGGGCCCGACTTTTCGACATGAGGCTTATGCTGAATATAAAGGGACGCGCGTTAAAGCACCCGATGAGTTATATGAGCAAATTCCTTTAGTTAAAAAGGTGGCCGAAGCTTTTAATATTCCAATCTTTGAGCTCAGCGGCTTTGAGGCGGACGACCTCATCGGTACGCTTTGCGAAAAAACAAAAACCGAGAAGAACTTAGAAAAAATAATTATTACCGGCGACCTTGATACTCTCCAACTTATTGACGATAAAACTAAAGTCTATACGATGAGCCGCGGCCTGTCCGATAGCGTCCTCTATGGTGCAGACGAGGTCAGAGCGCGTTATAATCTCAACCCGGATCAAATTATCGACTATAAGGCGCTACGGGGCGATGTGAGTGATAATATTCCCGGCGTTAAAGGCATTGGCGAAAAGACGGCCAGCGAATTACTGGTTGATTTTAAAACTTTAGACGGCGTTTACACGGCGGCAAACAAAAATGATAAAAAAATTAAGCCGCGGATTATTGATTTGCTCAAAGAACATAAGTCCGACGCCTATCTTAGCCAAGACTTGGCGACAATTCATTTAAACGCGCCCATTAAATTCTCCCTGGCTGATGTTAGTTTTCGCTCCTTCGAATTAGAGAATGTCCTCTCTATTTTCAGTGAATTTGAATTCCGTTCCCTGCTGCCGAAAGTAAAAGAATTGCGCGATAAAATCAATAAAGAAAATGATAACCAAAAAAATTCCCTTCTTCCGGAAAACAAGAACTCGGGCGACATAAAATTCGCCCGTAACGCCAAGCAATTTAAATATGAATTAATCGATAATGATAAAAAATTCACCAGCTTCTTAAAAAAAATAAAAGCTCAGAAAGAATTTGCGCTCGACGCGGAAACTTCCGGCCTCGATCCGATTACTTCCGATTTGCTCGGCCTGTCTTTCTCCTGGAAAACGGGCGAGGCTTACTTTGTTTTAATTAATAAAAAGAGACTTGCCGAATTAAAGCCCTTGCTCATAAATCCAAAAATAAAAAAATACGGCCATAACCTTAAATTCGATTGGCGCGTTTTAAAAAACCAAGGAGTTGAGCTTCAGGGGCTCGCCTTTGATACGATGATCGCCTCCTATTTATTAAACCCCGGCAATCGGCAACATAATTTAGACGCCGTCGTTTTTTCCGAACTGGGCTTTGAAAAAATCAGTAAAATAAATTTGGCCGATACTCAACCGGGCCAACTCAGTCTCGATTTTACCGCGCTCGACCCGGAAAAATTAAGCCTTTACTCCTGCGAGGACGCGGACTTTACTAATCGCCTGGTTAAAGTTTTGGGCTCGCGTTTAAAAAGCGAGAAATTAACTGATTTATTTAATAATTTAGAGATGCCGCTTGTAGCGATTCTGGGCGAGATCGAAGATAATGGCATTAAGCTTGATTTAACGCCTTTAAAAATTTTAGATAAAGAAGTGGGCGGTAAATTAAAAAAGTTGGAAAAAAATATTCACACTCTGGCTAAGGAAAAATTCAATATCAATTCTACTAAACAACTGAAGGAAATCCTCTTTGAAAAATTGGCGATTCCGACCGATAATCTTAAAAAAACCAAAACCGGTTTCTCTACGGCTGAAGATACTTTAGAAAAATTAAATGATTTGCATCCAATAATTCCCTTACTGCGTGACTACCGTGAACTTAATAAACTTCAAACGACTTATTTAAATGCCCTGCCGGAAATGATAAATTCGAAGACTGGGCGTATCCACACTAATTTTAATCAAACCGTAGCCGCCACCGGCCGTTTATCTTCAAACGATCCTAATCTGCAAAATATTCCTACCCGAACCGAAGAAGGCCGGAAGGTGCGCACTGCCTTTGTCGCTGCGCCCGGCTATTCGCTTCTCAGTTTCGACTATTCCCAAATCGAGCTTCGCCTGGCCGCTCATATTTCCGGCGACAAGAAAATGATTGCCGCCTTTAAAAATAATGAGGACATCCATACGGCGACGGCTGCCGAAATTAACGGACTGAAATTAGACGGGGTCACGAAAAATATGCGCCGCGAAGCCAAGGCGATAAATTTTGGTATTCTCTACGGTCAAGGTCCGCACGGCCTAAGCCAAAGCGCGGGGATTCCTTATTACCAAGCCACCGAATTCATAAAAAAATATTGGGAAGCCTACCCAAGCATAAAAAAAATGATTGATAACTCAATTAAGACGGCCCAAAAAAATTCCTATGCCATTACTTTATTTGGCCGCCGCCGCCCTTTGCCGGAAATAAATTCGACTATCCCGATGGTCCGAAAAAGCGCCGAGCGCATGGCGATAAATACGCCTCTCCAGGGAACGGCTGCTGATTTAATTAAAATGGCGATGATTAAAGTCGAGGAGTTAATTAAGGGACATGAGACAGATATTCGTATGCTCCTGCAAATTCACGATGAGTTGATTTTTGAAGTAAAAAAAGATAAGCTTGATTTCTACTCACCGAAAATTAAAAATATCATGCAAGACGTGCTTGCTTTGCGCGTCCCGATTATCGTTGACGAGGGCCGGGGTAATAATTGGGGCGAATTAAAATAAAAAACCGCCTCCGAAGAAAGAGACGGTATAAAAGAGAACATTTTTGGAAACTATCCGGCTTCGAGAGTGGGATCTTCTTCAACCGGTTGCAAAAGAATTGCAAAGGCCAGCGAAAGGATTCCTCCGATAAGAATGAGATAGGCCACCCATTGATGATTAGCCGGCTCAAACCAGGCGAGGGTAGAAAAAGTAAAAACGACAAAATCGATTTTGAAGCCAACCAGCAAGATAACGTTGGCTACAAAAACCGCGAAAACCAAATAAAAGAAAATTGAAAGGAACTTCCGAAACTTTTTCATAAAACCAAGATTTAGTAGGCAGTTAAGAGATCTAATGAACTATTCAAACCTTATAATATTTCGTGCCGATAGTCAATAATACAGGCAGTGCATAAAAAAAATGAAACCAGACAGCAAAAAACCAAATATATTTACTTTTGAATCATATTCGATTAATGAAAAAACGGATACGATTAATTTTTGTTATTCTTTCGACAATGGCCTTAAATTTACGGAAACAATTTCTCTCGGCGGGGGTAAAATCGATTGGCATCGCGTCAATCGCCCATTAATTACCAGGATAATTTTTAATCTCCAGCTCGCTCTCGGGATTGGTTATTATAAAGCTTATTGCCCGAAAAAAATACTTATTAAAAGCGGCGCGCTTTCCCGCGGAGAAGCCGAATTTTGGAATAAACTTTATACTAAAGGCCTCGGCGAATTTTTTTATCGCAATAAAATTGATTACCGCGGTTTAATTAATTTCCCTTACCAAAAAAATAAAAGTACTCAGGCCGTCACTATTAAATTAAGTGAGCGCGTTCTTCTCCCTTGGGGTGGCGGTAAAGATTCATGCGTCTCTGCTGAACTCTTAAAAGAGTTGGGGCACGATTTTACTCTTATTACTTTACGCGATAGCGATATCCAAAGAGCCACGGCGAAAATAAGCGGTAAAGCGCGCATTATTAATGATCGTATTATCGACCCGGCTCTTATTGAATTAAATAAGTCCGGTGTTTATAATGGCCATATTCCAATTTCCGCAATTTACGCCTGGATGACGGTTTTGGGTGCGGTTCTTTATGACTATAGCCACATTATTTATTCTAATGAAGCCAGCGCCAATTTTGGGAACATCAATTATCTGGGCTCAGAAATAAATCATCAATATAGTAAGTCGCTTGAATTCGAAAATGATTTTCGGGATTATTTAAAAAATTTCGTTTCTCCCGACATTAATCATTTTAGTTCCCTGCGCCAATTTTCTGACTTAAAAATCAGCCGCCTTTTTTCCAAATATCCAAAATATTTTCCCGTATTTTCCAGTTGTAACCGCAATTTTTCAATTACGAAGAAAGCGGCTTCGCGCTGGTGCGGCGAGTGCCCGAAATGTTTATTTACTTTTTCCCAACTGGCCGCATATATTGAACGCCCGAAGTTAATCGCCACCTTCGGCCAAAATTTATTCGCGCGCAAAGAGCTTCTACCTTTATTCCAGGAGCTGTGGGGCGAAAAAAAATTTAAACCCTTTGACTGCGTCGGCACACCCGGCGAAGTTCGGGCCGCCCTGCTTTTAAGCGCGGCCAAAAAAGATTGGAATCAAGACTTTATCGTAAAATATTTTAATAAACAGATCGCTCCGAAAATAAGCAATCCGGGAAAGTTGATTAATGATGCCTTAAAAAATAAAACGGAACATAATATCCCGGCCAATTTCCGCTCAACTTTGATTCTCGGTTTTGGCATCGAAGGTAAATTTGCCGCCGACTACTTACAAAAAAAATATCCCGGTTTTAAATTTGCGATTGCCGACCAAAAAGATGGACCGGACTATTTATCTGCGGTAAAGGACTATGATGTAATTATAAAATCACCCGGCATTAGCCTCCGAGAACCGGAACTCGTCGCTGCCCAAAACTCCGGCCGAGAAATAACTTCGATTACTAATATATTCTTGGAAAAATATGGCGCGCAAACTATCGGCGTTACCGGCACCAAGGGAAAAAGTACGACCGCTTCGCTTATCTATGAAATACTTAAGGCCGCCGGAAAGAACGTCTATCTGGTAGGCAATATCGGCTTCGACCCGCTATCGCACCTCCTCTGTGCACCCGACAAAAATAAAATATTTGTCTACGAATTATCGAGCTATCAATTAGAAAGCGCTAAACACAGCCCCCATATTTCCGTGTTTATCAATATCTTCCCCGATCATCTGCCTTATCACCGCGGCTTTAATAATTATTTTAAAGCCAAAACCAATATCACTAATTTCCAGACGCCCGCCGACCTTTTTATTTACAACGATAAATATCCGGCCATAAAAAAACTAGCGGCCCGCACGCCGGCGCAAACCCTGGCCTACCCAAAAGAATGCTCCGTCCGTGGCACCAATATTTATTATTTTTCAGAAAAAATAATTGCCTTGTCTGACATTAAACTTTTGGGTGAACATAATATTAAAAATATTATGGCGGCCATCTGCGTGGCTAAAAATTATAAAATCTCCACGGCCGCGATTAAGCGCGCCTTAAGTAAATTCACCAATCTCAATCACCGTTTAGAATTTGTCGGCCGGTTTAAAAATATCGCTTTTTACGACGACGCAATTTCCACCACCCCGGAATCAACGCTGGCGGCTATTGAAGTATTCAAAGAAAAAATTGGCACCCTTATTTTAGGCGGCGAAGACCGCGGCTATAAATTCGGCGCCTTAGCCAAACGCTTGGCTGAACTTAAAATCAGAAATTATGTTTTCTTTCCGAATAGCGGGCGAGCAATTGCGTCCGCGATTCAAAAAGCGTACCAGAAAAAAGGACTAAAGGCTCCAGACATCCTATTCACCAAAAGTATGGCTGAAGCCGTAAAATTTGCCTATAAAAATACCGCGGCCGATCAGATTTGTCTCCTTTCCACCGCCTCGCCAAGCTATTCAATCTTTAGAGACTTTAAAGAGAAGGGAGATTTATTCCAAGCCGCCGTAAAAAAGACCGCTAAATTATGATTATATTTTTACATGGAGCCGACACTTTTCGTAGCCACCGCATGCTCCAAGACATGAAAAAAAAATTTATTAATGACGTCGATCCAAACGCCAACAGTTTAAACGTGCTCGACGGGCAAAATACCAGCCTAAAAGAAATCGGCGAAAAAATTAATACCGGTTCCCTCTTTGTAAAAAAACGCCTGATTATAATTGAAAATATTTTTAAAAATAAAAAAACTAAAATATTTTCCGAGCTCGCCGAGTATTTAAAAAAATTTGTGAGCGATGGTGATAATATTATTATTTTTAGCGATGAAGAGGTGAGCGGCAAAAATAAAGTTTTGAAAGCGGATGCCAAAAAACTTTTTACTTTTTTAAATAAGCAAAAATTTGCCCAAGAATTTGCGCCTCTAAGCAATCTCCAGCTGCTTGCTTTCATAAAAAAAGAAAGCGCCGCTTACGACAAAGAAATCGGCGCGAGTGCCGCCTCCCGTCTGATAAATTTGAGCGGCGGCGATCTCTGGATAATCGCCGGTGAAATAAAAAAACTGGCTTTTTATACATCCGCTAAAATTATTAATGAGGCTGACGTGAGCACGCTTTCGACTGGCACAGTAAACGACGATATCTTTGCCCTGACCGATGCGCTGAGCGCAAAAAATAAGAATCTGGCTCTAAAATTAATTGAAGAGCAATATGCCGCCGGCCTCAGCGATGAATATTTAATCGCCATGTTAATCCGCCAGTTTAAAATACTTTTGCAAATTCGGGCCGCGCTTGATAGCCGACTAAGCCAAACAGAAATGGCCAGCCAATTAAAACTTCATCCTTATGTTATTAAAAAGGGTATGTTCCAAGCGAAAAATTTTTCGCTCTCCGATTTAAAAAACTATCTAAACCAATTGATTCATTTAGATTTTTCGCTCAAAAACGGCCTCAGTCAGATTAAAACCGAATTAATGCTTCTTATTTCCACCCTTTAGCCGCCCCCACCCGAGATTAAAAAGCTTGCGTTTTTATTTATTATTTGATATATTCTTACTCGTAAATTCAAAGGGCAATTAGCTCAGTTGGTTAGAGCGCAACACTGATAATGTTGAGGTCGGAGGTTCGAATCCTCCATTGCCCACTCTAAAGTATAGTTGATAATTATAGCGGGATAGAGCAGTTGGCAGCTCGCTAGGCCCATAACCTAGAGGTCGTCGGTTCGAGTCCGACTCCCGCAACAAGTTTAACAATAGTATTTTCATGCCTCGGTAGCTCAGTGGTAGAGCAAAGGACTGGTTTTCGGTCCGCTCAATGGAAACATTGAGATGAAAATCGGGTGAATTCGGGGAAGCCTTAATTTAGAAATAAAAAAGGTAATCCCGAGCCAAGCTTTAATTGGGTAAATAATTAAAGAAGGTGTAGAGACTAGCGGGTGAGCCCAACAATAACCCCGCCGCGAGCGCCCGACTCCGTCCTTAAAAATTAAGCGGAGATGATATAGTCCGATCCTTAAGGAAACTTAAGTTGTAGCAAGGAAAATCCTTGTGTCGTCAGTTCGATTCTGACCCGGGGCACCAATCAGTAGATAAAAAAGTGAACCCATGATATAATTATACTGTTACCGTGGGTTCACTTTTTTATTTATGCGTTTAGATAAACTAGAAGTCATAGAATTAAGAAAATCCGGCCAGTCTTATGGTCAAATAAGTGCTTCTTTGCATATTCCGAAAAGCACCCTTAGTGTTTGGCTAAAAGATATTAAACTTTCACAAATCGCGCAAAAAAAGATAAGGTCTCGGACAAATTTAACTGCTATAAGCAAATTAATTGAGAGAAATAAAAACCAAACCATCCTTGCGGCCGACAGGCAGGAGAAAATTCGGTCCTTAGCTAAGGCCGAGTCAAAAAAATTACTTTTAGATCCTCTATTTCTGGCCGGCGTTTCCTTATATTGGGCCGAAGGCTATAAACAAGGGGCGCTCGGCAGCAAATGGAAAAGCATTGACTTTGCCAACTCCGATCCGGAAATGATCAGATTGATGGTTAATTTTTTCACAAAATTCTTTGAATTTAAAAAAACAGAAATTAAAGTCCAAATAATGCTGCACAATCCAAAAGACTCCACCGCGGCTATTAATTTTTGGCAACATCTTACGGGCATACCAAAAACCAATTTTTTTAAAGTTTCCACAGCTATTAGCCGGGCCAGTTTACAAAAGAGAAATAAAAAACTACAATATGGAACGATACACCTGAGAGTCAATAAGGTCGAATCTTTTTTTCGTCTGATTGGGTGGATTGATGGTTTAAAAGAAAAATTATTATAACGGGGCGTCGTATACCGGTAGTACGCATGCTTTGGGAGCATGTTGACTGGGTTCAATTCCCAGCGCCCCGACATTAAAAAAGAAGGCTTAGGCCTTCTTTTTTTTGTTCTCTCATTAATTTAACTCTCGGCTTATCAATTACCCGCCTGCTTAACGCTTATCTTATTTGCCGCCCGCGGCTTAGTAATAAGATCCGTGACTTTAGAAGCCGCCCAGCCAAGCGCGACAAAGAATGCTATATATAGAATAGTCGCGAGCCAAGCCGGCAGAAAACGATAGATAAAATCATAATGGTACATGATCGGCCAATGCCAAAGATAAATTTCGTAAGAGTAAATGCCAATCCAATAAAAAATTCTAAACTCAATCTTCTTTAGAATAAATACTCCCGAAATCGCCAAGACCGCGACGATACTCATCCATTGTTCTTTATTCGGGCTGACGCCGATACCAGAATTATAATTCGCATAAACGAAGAGCGCGAAGAGAGCGAGCAAAACAACATAATATCCGACGGCGCGCCAACCGCGCGCTAACTTTTCCAATATTTCCGGATTTTTTAATTTACTGACACCCCAAGCTGCTAAAACACCCAGAGGGAAAGCGATGAAATGGACTTTATACAAATACAAAACATAATCCAGGGGCGCGGGCTGGAAATAAATTATCAAATAACCGAGCGCATATAAAATAAGTGCGGATAACCAGGGCCACTTTTTAATATACACGAGCGGATACAGCAAATAATAACCGAGAATAAAAGTAAAATACCATAAAGGAGAATTTATATCTTGGTATAAATCGGCGTGCGTAAAAATACCGACCAGCGCTTTGGCCATGTAACTTAGAGAATAGCTATGATGCAGCCCAAAAAAGTCCAAGGCGAAAAATACAATTAGTGCCAACCAGAAAGGCACAAATAATTTCAATAGTCTTTTCTTATAAAATTGGCCGACGCTCAAATTCTTTTGCATCTGGCTGGCAGTAAGCCCAAAGCCGGATAAAAACAAAAATAAATTGACGCCGACGCCCGCCATAATCGAAAGCGGCCACAAAAAACGCGTATCGGTCACTAAGAAATAACCGATGTGCGATAAAACAATCACGAAAATAGCCAGACCTTTGAGCTCCGTCGTAAGCGATGAGGGAAACCAGGCTTCAATCTTACGCGGTTTAATAAAGATAAAAAGAGCGATCAGAAAAATCGCGGAAAATATCCAAGTTGCTTGGATGGGATTAATTACTGAGATCTGCATAAATTAAATCAGCCCAAATTTTATACCCCTCGGCCGAGGGGTGAAAAAAATCGGCAGCGTAATGCGAACCGCCCTCCTTAAACAAAGCGACGGTTTGCGTATATAAATCAACTTCTTTAAGCTGATACTTGGCGGCCAGTTCAGCTATAATTTTATTAAATTCACGGGTGCGGAAATCAAATAAGGTATTATAGGGCGGCAGCAATAAATTGCCCGCTCCCAAATACGGGATATTAATAATCACTATTTTTGCTTTTGTTTCCGTGCTTAAGCGACTTAAGATAGCGTCATAATTAGCTCTAAAATCTGCTTGACTGACCTGACCATGGACATCATTAACGCCAATTAATAGGGTAACGACGTCCGGATTGTCACGAATCGCGGCCGGCAAAAGACTTACTAAAAGGTCGCTCGTTTTCGCCCCCGGCACCGCCCTGTCATAAAGCAAAATCCGATAATCATTACCGGCAAAATACTGCGCCAATAAATAAGGGTATGATTCACTATAATCTGTTGCGCCCGTGCCCGCCGTCAAACTATCGCCAAGTGCTACATAAACAAGGCTGGAGCTCGCCGCCTCGTTATTACTAAGCACATAATTAAGGTCCCGGTCGGGACTTGTTAGGCCAATTTTGTCGATATGACTATATATATAGGAGTAAGAACGATTAAAATAGATACCCATGCTCAAGCCGACAATAATTATAATTGCTGCAATCCAAACACTTCGCTGATATGGATATTTATTCATACGCTAATATTATACAATAAATTTAAAATTAGCGCATGTCCCCGGGGTCTTGATTTTTATTTAGTATTATGTTAGTATTTGATTACTTTTAATTAATTAATATTTAGAAAATTCCGTATGCCAAATAAGAAATCGGCGGAAAAAGAGTTGCGTAAAACCGTAAAAAGAAACGCCGCCAACAAGAAAGTCGCAAATAAACTTAAAGATTTGGTAAAAACCAATCTCAAACAAATTAAAGCAAGCGATAAACAGGTTAAAGTTGATTATACCAAGACGGTTAAAGCGATTGATAAAGCCGCTAAGAAGGGTATCATCAAGAAAAATACCGCTTCCCGCAAAAAATCAAAATTAATGAAAAAAATTAACGCTTTGAAATAAGCGTACTTATTAATATAAATGAACTCTTTCTGGGATGGGGGACAGCTTAGCCCGCTTCTCGGATAGAGCCCAAGAAATTATGTTAGACAAAAAAGCAAAGGAAAAAATCATCAAAAAATTTCGTGTCCATGATACCGATACCGGTTCTCCGCAAGTACAAATCGCGATTTTAACCGAGGAAATCAAGGAATTAACCGAGCATTTAAAAAAACACAAACACGACTTCTCTTCCCGCCGTGGTCTACTCAAGAAGGTTGGCGAAAGACGCAAGTTATTAAAATATTTACAAAAAGAGAGCGCTGAGCAATTTAAAGAATTGGCCGTTGCGCTTAAACTTAAAATCGCCCAAAAATTAATGGACGAAGAGGAAGAAGAGAAAAAGAAAGAAAAGAAATATATCGATCCCGAAGATGAAGCCGCTGAACCAAAAGAAGAGGTTTTAGAAGAGGATAAATAAAAAAATGATAAAACATAGAGAACAACGAGTAGGAATTCTTGTAGATGTGTCGAACATGTACCATTCTGCTAAGAATTTATACAATAAAAAAGTTAACTTCAAAGAGATATTAGCTAAAGCAGTGGCCGGCCGGAAACTTATCCGGGCCACTGCTTATGCTATCCGGACCGAAAACCAAGATGAGGCGCCTTTTATCGAGGCTCTAAGCCAGCAGGGCTTTGAAGTTAAGATGAAAGACTTACAGATTTTCGCCGGTGGCGCTAAAAAGGGTGACTGGGATGTGGGCATCGCGATCGACGCCATTAAACTGGCCGACAAATTAGACGTTATTATTATTGTGTCCGGCGATGGCGACTATCTCCCGCTCGTCTCTTATTTGCAAAATAATAAGGGCTGTTTAGTTGAAATAATGGCTTTCCGGAAGACTTGTTCTTCGCGACTCATTGAAGAAGCGGATGACTATACTGATTTGGGAGGCAATAAAAAGTTTTTAATTTACCAATAATTAATAATAGCTGACCGTTAAATAGATAGCACTGTATCTTAATACAGTTCTTTAATTTAGCGGCCAGCGCATAAAACTATGGAAAAAGTATTTTCTGGAGAGTGGCTTGGCCGTCCTCTCAAAATTACGACCGGCAAGGTCGCAAAACAAGCTGACGCCGCCGTTTGGGTCCAATATGGCGAAACGGTTGTTCAGGCTACGGTCGTACAATCCAAAACCGAGCGCGAAGGAATTTCTTTCTTCCCGCTTATGGTTGAGTTCGAAGAAAAATTATATGCCGCCGGCATTATTAAAGGCTCCCGCTGGATTAAGCGTGAAGGCCGTCCGACCGACCAATCAATTTTAGCCGGGCGCATGATTGATCGTACTATTCGTCCCTTATTCGCTACTGGCGACAACCGTGACATTCAGGTTATTACTACCGTTCTGGCGATTGACCAAGAGAACGATCACGATATCGTGGCTCTTATCGCCGCTTCGGCTGCCCTGTCTATTTCCGGCATTGCTTGGAACGGACCGATTGGCGGTGTCCGCGTCGGTTTAATTGATGACAAATTCATCTTTAATCCGACTAACGAACAGCAAGCTTTAAGCTCGCTTGATTTAATTGTCGCCGGCACAGATAAAAAAGTTATCATGATTGAAGCCGGTGCCAACGAGGTTCCGGAAGACAAGATGTTTGAAGCGATTATGGCCGGCCAACGTGAAATGCAGGGCGCAATTGATTTAATCAAAGAATTAAAGGCCAATGTTGAACCGAAAGCCCGTCCCGTTATTAAAGTTAAAACCAAAACTGAAGAAGAATTAAAAGCCGAAGAAGAAAAAGCAGAACTCTTAAAAATCGGCGAAGCTTGGCTTTCCGAAAACATCAAAAAAATCTTATTTGTTAAAGAATATTATACAAAAGGTGAAAGAAAAATGGCGGTTACCGCTATTAAAGATCAGCTCGATGAATATTTAGAGACGCAGGGCTTAAGTGACGATAAGCGCCACTATATCGCTAAAAAATTAGTGGAAGAAATGATTGATACCGAAATTACACGAGCAATCGTTGAAGAACAAAAGCGCGTAGATGGCCGCAAATTAACGGAAATCCGCCCGCTCAGCGCTGAAGTCGCTATTCTACCCCGTGATCACGGTACGGCTTTATTCTCTCGTGGTGAAACCCAAGTAATGTCGATTGTTACTTTAGGCGCGCCTGGGCTTGAACAATCTTTAGAAGGCCTTGATGGCCAAAGTAAAAAGCGCTACATGCACCACTATAACTTCCCGCCTTATTCAGTCGGTGAGGCTTCCCCGCTGCGTGGTACCGGTCGCCGCGAAATCGGCCACGGTGCTCTCGCGGAAAAAGCCTTATTACCGATGATCCCAAATCGTGATGAATTTTCTTATACTATTAGACTTGTCAGTGAAACCTTGGGCTCGAATGGTTCGTCTTCAATGGCTTCAACTTGTGCTTCAACTCTCGCTCTGATGGATGCCGGCGTTCCGATTAAAAAACCGGTTGTTGGTATTGCCATGGGTCTCGCGTCAAATAAAGACATGAGTAAATGGGAAATTCTAACCGATATCCAAGACTTAGAAGACGGTGACGGCGGTATGGACTTCAAAATTACCGGTACTGATACCGGCTTAACCGCTATTCAGCTCGATACTAAAACGGACGGTTTAACTGAGGCCATTATCAAAAAGACTCTAACCCAGGGCCGAGCCGCTTTAAATGAAATTTTAGTTGTCATTAAATCAGCAATTGCTGAGCCGCGCGCCGAGTTATCGAAATATGCGCCACGCATTATTAGTTTCAATGTCGATCCCGAAAAGATCGGCGCTATCATTGGGCCGGGCGGGAAAATTATTAACCGCATTATTGATGAAACTGGCGTTAGCATCGATATCGAAGATTCCGGTTTAGTCATGATTTGCGGCACCGACGCCGCTGGCGTGGCTGAAGCGGTTAGACAGGTTAAGGATATTGTTCATATCTTTGCCGCCGGTGAAATCATCAAGGGCAAGGTTGTCCGCATTCTTGATTTCGGCGCTTTCGTTTCTTTAAATGCCAACCAAGACGGTATGGTCCACGTGAGCGAGTTAGCTCCTTACCGTGTCGAAAAGCCAAGCGACTTCTTAACCGTCGGTAATGAAGTTACCGTCAAAATTAAGGAAATTGATGACCAAGGCCGAGTTAATCTAACCATGAAAGGCTTAACGGAAAATATGGAGCTCTGGAAGGATGAAAAGGGTAAATCAAACGGCACCAGTTTTAATAGCGCCAGCCGTGGCCCGGCTCGACCGAGCCGCTTTGGCTCTGGCCCTTCTCGCCACTAAGCCATATTGACATTTAACTAATCTTAAGTTATTATTTTCCAATATAAAATAATACTGAATAAACAAAATTATGTTAGCAATCAAATTGTCCAAAACCGGAAAAACCAACAAAAAGATGTTCCGTCTGATTATTTCGGAAAAGGGTCGTGATCCGTATGGAGATGTCCTCGAAATTCTCGGCTCCTACAACCCTCACACCAAGGAATTAGCCGCCAAAACTGAACGTATCAACTATTGGTTATCCAAAGGCGCTCAAATGACCGACACGGTTAATAATTTGTTAGTGGAAAAAAAGATAGTTGAAGGCGCGAAGACTAAGGCTTCAAAACCGGGCAAAACGAGTGAAAAACGCCTCGGCCAAGTTAAGGCTAAGGCCGACAAAAAAGCGGCCAGCGCCGCTGCTCCGGCCGAAGTTGCACCAAGCGAAGAAGCGACCGAAGCTCCGGAGGAAACTCCTGCCGAGTCCCCTGCCGAAGAAACAGCCGCCGCAAGCACACCGGAAAACGCTTAATTATCACTTTTTTCTCAATTGACAAATTCTGTATTTCTGATATAATTTAGCTATAAGTCTGCTGGAAAGCAGTAATTTAATAAATTCAAAACAAAAGTATGGTAGAACAAGACAAGCAGTTTTTAGAAACTGTTGTAAAACAAATCGTTGGTAATCCGAACGATGTGGTAGTGGACAGAACGATTGATGAAAGAGGCGTCCTTTTGACCCTTAAAATCAATCCGGCTGACATGGGTTACGTCATCGGCCGCAAGGGTCAGACTGCGCAAGCAATCCGCACCTTACTCAAGATTGTCGGTGCCAAGAACAATTCCCGCGTCAACTTAAAAATCTATGATCCAGAGGGTGGTAATCATCGTCCTTCCGCTGATCGCACAATGAGCGAGAACCGTGAAGATATCGATACTTCTGCGATTGATGATTTAAAAATCTAATCAAAGCAAATTGAATAAACAAAAAAGCGCCGTGTAATAATCGCGCTTTTTTGTTATAATAGAATATATGAAATTTCATCTGCTCACAATTTTTCCCGGTATTTTTGACTCTTATTTAAACGAGAGTATTTTGCGGCGTGCGAGCGATAAAAAAATCGTTAAATTTAAAATTCATAATCTCCGCGATTGGACGAGCGATAAGCATAAAAGCGTCGACGACACGCCTTACGGGGGTGGGGCCGGCATGCTGATGAAAATTGAACCCTTATACAAGGCGCTCACGGCAATTAAAAAATTGAATAAGAAAATAAAACCGAGCAAACGTAAAATTATATTACTCTCAGCCGCCGGCAAAACCTGGAATCAAGCGCTGGCTAAAAAATATTCTAAACTGGAAGAAATTATCTTTGTTTGCGGTCGCTACGAGGGCGTGGATGCCCGGCTTAGTAATTTTATCGATGAGGAAATATCAATTGGCGACTATGTTCTAACCGGAGGAGAGCTTCCTGCGCTCACTATTATCGATTCGATTACTCGCTTGCTTCCTGGCGTACTGGGAAATAAAGAAAGCATTATCGAGGAGTCGCACTCCGAAGAAGGTATTACCGAATATCCGCAATACACCCGTCCAGAAGTTTTTAAGGTTGGAACGAAAAAATATACCGTGCCTAAAATATTACTCGAAGGCGACCATAAAAAAATTAAAGAATGGCAGATGAATAATCGCAAGAATAAATAATTTAGAAAAGGAAAATAAAAGAGCCCGGTTTATCGCCGGGCTTTTTGTCATTTTGTTACCATGCCAACTTTTTTGACATTTTTCTTTGTCTGTTTGGACCGTTTAAACTCTTTCGTATCTATGACCGATTGAGTAATCGGTCCGTCAATAGTGCGGCGCGTATAAACATTAAATTTAAGTTGAAAATCATCCTGGCTTTTATAAAGTTCCAAAACTTGTTTGTGCGATTCAACTTTATAGACTGAATGCGGTTCACCGTTAACATCGTTTATTTCAATCTGCATGTTATCGGCAATTTCGTTCAGTTCAGACAAGCGACGGGCAATCACCTGATTGGTATGTGACCCTAAGGGCTCGATAAACCATTGAGTATTTTTTTCTTTTTTTTCTTCTTTCGGGCGCCTGATTAGCACCCTTTTTTCTTTTTCTGCCATGGCTTCTTTTTTTAAAAAACAACTTATTATGTGAATTATTATTTCTCTTTTATTCTTCTTGTTTTTTTTCTTACTCACTTCTTAATACGCTCCAACCGTTTTCCGTTTCTTTGAGCCTCCCCTTGATAGAGAAGCCGGCCGCCTTCTTGTGGCCGCCACCACCCCAATTTTGGGCTAATTTAGCCACATCAATATCTTCCGCGGTCGTCCGAAAACTGCCCTTTACTCTACCGCCTTCTTCTCGCAAAAGCAAGGCGACGCGCACTCCGGCCAAGCAGCTCAAAAACGAAACGATATCGCCATAAAGATCGACGTGAGTTGCCTTCTCTTCGCGGCTTAAAAGTTCCGATAATTCTGATTCGAGCAAACCCGAAGACGCTAATCCGGTCGCTTCATCGAACTTCATATTTTCCAGCGCTCGCCCCCAAACTTTAAGGGTCGCAAAACTTTTATTATGAATGGTGCGATCAATTATTTTTGGTAGCGAGGCACCGCGCAGTAGCATTTCCGAAGAAACCGCTAAAGCTTCCCGCGAAGAATTAGCGTGAAGAAAATGACCCGTGTCAGTCATCAACCCAATCAGAATACTGTCCGCCAAACTCTTAGTTATTGTTAAGCCATTTACTTTCAAGAAATGATAAATAATTTCCGTGGTGGCCGCCATCTCGGTTTCTCTTATTTCTAAATCGGCAAAACTTTCCATCGGTTCGTGATGATCAAATTCAATAATATAAGGACGCTCGCTAATTTTTCCGGATTGCATGGCCGCAATTAAGTTGCGTAAACGCAACTCTAAACCCGTGCGCGCAATTGAACCACAGTCAAGAATTAGAATTATATCATAAACCCTTAAATCGGCCGGCTCTTCGGAACTGATCAGGTTTTCATGACTAATAAAATCATAGGCTCCTGCCGGCTTACGGTCCGCATAGGCATAAAAATCGAGACCCAGTGTCTCAGATATCTCAATCATGGCCCCGATAGACGCCAAGGCGTCCGCATCCGGCGAGGTGTGGGCCACTATTAAAATACGCTTCGCAGCGGCTATTTTTTGATAAGCTAATTGTAATCTGGCGATAAAATCCATATTTAGTATTTATCCTTAATTGAGTATTCTAACCGTTAATAACAAAAAAGTCCAGATTAACTGGACTCTCTATTTTTCTCTGTCTTTTATCATTATTCACTATCGTCCTCCTCCTCAATACCGGCGATGAGCCTCTCTATTTTACTGGCTTCTTTCTCGGTGGCGTCAAATTCCCAAATTAGATGGGGCATCTTCCGCATTTTCGTGCGATTGCGCAAAATACCGACTAGTTGGCTCGTCGCGGCATTAAGCTTGCGCAGAGCTGTTCCGGTTAAATTATCCGGAAGCACTGAAAAACCGATCTTCGCCTGTTTTAAATCGGGCGAGCACTCGACATAAGTAATCGTCACTAAGGCGTTTTCAATCATAACCTCGCGGTTAACAGCCGCGGCCAGCTCCTCCAATATTAAATCGTTTATTCTTTCAACTTTAGACATATTTAAATTTTATCGACTACTCTTTCTTCGCGGTAAACTACTAAAATATCATCAACCTCGACAATCGGCTTACCTTCATATTTAATACCGGCTTCTTGATCCTGGCTGACCGATTCGACATCCTGTTTACCGGCTTGAAGACGCGTCAGTTTTCCGGAAACAATAAAATCATCGCCGCGCTTAACATCGATTAAACTATTATTCTTTAATTCCCCGTCCAAAACTTTACCGCCGACAATCTGGCTGCCCGCTTCCGTGCGGAAAACGGCCAAAACCTTGAGGCGACCCAGTTCAATCCGATTAATTTCCGGTTTAACCAAAAGCTGCATTTCTTCCTTCACCGTACGGATTAAATCATAGATAATCGAAAATAATTTGACGCTAACCTGGCGCTCACGGACGAGAGTTTCTATTGCTGGCGACATGCGAACATTAAAACCTAAAACCATGGCTCCGGAATCTTCCGCCCGCTTAATATCTCCTTCCGTAATATAGCCCAAGCCTTTACTGATAATTCTGACCTTAACTTTTTCATTATTTAATTTCATGAGCGATTCTTCAATCGCCTCGGCTGAGCCCAGGAAATCAGTCTTAATGACAACGTTCACTTTCGGTATTTTATCATCCGCGCCGTCATCGCTGGCAGCAGCATATGTATCCGCCGCCTGCGAGGTGCTTTTAATTTTTTTTGTTTTAACTTTTTCCCCCTCGCCGACATTTAAAATATCGCCGACCGCCGGAGAAATCTTTAAACCTAAAATTTTAGCTGGGGTTGAAGGGCCCGCTTCAGTAATTTCTTCTCCCTTATAATTTTTCAAAGACTTTACCTTACCGTAAATAACCTCATTGAAACATAATTGATCGCCGATTTTAAGGGTTCCGTTCTGGACTAAAATTGTGGCGAGCGGTCCGGCCGCTTTATCAACATTCGATTCAATCACTGTGCCGGCGGCGTCTGTATTGGGGTTAGCCTTCAAACTAATCGCCTCAGTCTCGGCAACGAGCAAAACCATATCCAATAAATCTTCAATGCCTGTTCCCTCTTTAGCGGAAATCGGTGCGCAAATAGTTTTGCCGCCCCAATCCTCGGGAGTAATATTTAATTGCGTCGATAATTCCTGCTTAGTTTTATTAATATCGGCGGCGGGTTTATCAATTTTATTCATCGCTACCAAATACGGAATCTTAGCGGCTTCAATAATTCTAAAAGCTTCAAGGGTTTGCGGTTTAACACCATCATCGGCCGCCACTACTAAAATCGCAATATCAGCCACCTTGGCGCCACGGCTGCGCATAGCGGTAAAAGCCTCGTGACCGGGCGTATCAATAAAAGTTAGAACGCGTCCTTTACGGGTAATTTGATAAGCACCGATATGCTGAGTAATTCCGCCCGCTTCTCCGGCAATAACGTTGGTACTTCGGATTGAATCCAATAATTTCGTTTTACCGTGATCAACGTGGCCCATCACAACAATAACCGGCGGCCGGTCCATTAAATCTTTTTTATTCTCCCCGGCTAAAATTGCCTCGAGTTTTTTGTCTTCTTTTTCATTATCATCCACTTTAACTTCGGCCGCTTGGACATCAAGATTCAAATTCTCGCCGATAATTAAGGCCGTATCAAAATCAATTTTTTCATTAATTGAAGTAAAGACACCATTCTTCATGAGTTCCGCCAAAACGCGATTAATCGGAATTCCGGCCAGTTCGGCATAAGCACGTACGGTTATAACATGCGGCACGGCAATGGTTTTCTTTTCTTTCGGCAGAACTTCATCCTGCTTCTTAATCGCCGCTTCCGCTTTTTTCTGCTCCCATTGGCGTCTTAAAAAAGGCCAATCCTTAATGATTTTTTTGGCGGTGTTATTATCAACTTTAATCGCTTTTTGACCAATCGCAAAACCGAGCTGAGGCAGTAAGTCGCGCAACTCTTGGGGTGGGATTCTTAAGATACGGGCCAGTTCGGTTATGTTCATAGTAAATTTAATCTTATATTAGTAAAAATATTAAGCTCAATTGAGCTTTATTAAGTTTTTATCTGTGTTTTAATATTACTTTATAATTGGCATTTAGTCAATTAGATTGGCCTAATTATTAAATAAAAAAAGAGCCCCGCTATGGAACGGGGCTTTAAACGAAAAAAGAGTTTGTGACTCCTGGCCGTCCGCTGATATCTACGGAGGAACTTTGTTCCTGTATGATAGCGGCGAAATGTTAACTGCCTTGGCTTCAGCTTCTCCGAAAATTCTGTAGGCAAAGGAGCCTTGAAAAAACTCCCGAAAAACATAATGGTTGCTACTTGGAATTGCCAAGAACGGCAAGGGAAGAAATTTCTCCCATTTTTCCACGAGTAGTCGCCAGGCATACGGGTTAATCCCGCTTGATGTTTTCGCTTGCAGAATTGTTTGGCTCTCTTTATATGACGAGCTCAAACCAGCCGAAACGGACGATAGAGTCACAAACAGAAGGACGAAAAATAAAAAGGACGACTTTTTCATGGGCTCTCCTTTTCTGTTTGGATAACTCCACTTTAAATTATCTAAAAAATATTGTCAAGAAAATTAGCCTAATATTAGTCTTTACAAACTAAACTTTTAATGCTAAAGTTAAGCCATAAGTTTATAATTTATTAATTAAAGTCTGTTTTTAGGAATAAGCCAGAAAAACTAAACACCCCCAATAGTTGTAATAAAAATTATTTTCGAAGATCAATTAATTATGCCAATCCAGTTAATTCAACTAAAATTAGCTAAAAAATTAAAAATAGCTAGTCTGAATATCTTCTAAAATATCACTATTTATAGTGGTTATAGTTTTTCAAAACTTAATAATCTTGTTCCCACCACCTTTTTCTTAAAGACAGTTCCAATTTATATGGAATATCTAAGCTATGTCTTGTATGTAGTTTTGGCTGTAGGTGGTTTTTTTATTGGCTTTAGCTATTATAAAAAATCCGCGACCACTAAAGTCAACAATGCTGCCAGCAATGCGGAGAAGTTGCTGAGCGACGCGAAAATCAAAGAGAAAGAATTGCTTCTCAAGGCTCAGGATAAGGCCCTCCAGATTATTGATGAGTCAAAAAAAGAAGAATCAACCCGCCGTAATGAAATTAACCAACTGCAAAAGAGACTGGAACAACGCGAAAACTCTTTCTCCCAAAAGCTTTTGGATCTACAGGATAAACAGCAGAAACTCTACGACAAGGTTAACGAAGTCCAAGAGATCAAGGAAAAAATAAAAACCATTAAAGCCGAACAGGAGACTAAATTAGAAAATATTTCTAATTTAAGCCAGGATGAAGCCAAGGCGATTTTAATCAAAAAAGTTGAAGAAAATATTGCCGATGATTTAGTTGTTCGCATTAACAAGCTCGAAAACAACTCCGAAGATATTATCAACGACAAGGCGAAAGATATGATGGCGCTCGCCATGCAACGCATGGTTTCAAACTATACCGTTGAACTTACCACTACTACCGTTGATTTGCCCAATGATGAGATGAAAGGCAGAATTATTGGCCGTGAGGGGCGTAATATTAAAGCAATTGAGCAGATGACCGGCGTCGAAATTATTGTCGATGACACACCTAACGCGATTACTGTTTCCGGCTTCTCCTTAATCCGCCGCCATATCGCGAAAAAAACGCTTGATTATTTAATTAAAGATGGCCGTATCCACCCGACAAAAATTGAAGATGCGGTCGAAAACGCAAAAAAAGACATTGCGCTTGATATTAAGAAGGCTGGTGAAGAAGCCATGTATGAGGTCGGCGTTACCGGCTTCGATCCGAAATTAGTCCAAATTTTAGGACGTTTAAAATACCGCACGAGTTATGGCCAAAATGTTTTGCGCCATTCGACTGAAGTCGCCCACCTCGCTGCCATGCTGGCTGAGGAATTAGGAGCTGACGTTACGCTTGCCAAGAAAGGCGGACTACTTCATGATATCGGTAAAGCAGTTGATCATGAAGTCCAGGGCAACCATACCGAAATCGGTCGTGATATCGCTCGTAAATTTAATCTCCCTCCGGAGATTATCGCTCCGATTGAAACGCATCATGATGATAAGCCCTCAACTTTAATCGCCGTTATTGTTAAAGTCGCAGACGCAATTTCCTCGGCTCGCCCCGGCGCCAGAAATGACAACTATGAAAATTATCTCCAACGTCTTGAAGAATTGGAAAAGATTGCCCTAACCTTTGAAGGTGTAGAAAAAGTCTACGCCATCCAAGCGGGACGTGAAGTTCGCGTCTTTGTTGAGCCGAATCGCATCGATGACCTCAAGGCCTATAATTTGGCCAGGGATATTGCAAAAAAGATAGAAAATGAGTTAAAATATCCAGGAGAGATTAAAGTAAATGTTATCCGTGAAATGCGGGTGACAGAATATGCCAGATAGCCCTAAAAAGCTACAAAATAACTGTTTAGAAGCTAAACATATAAACATATGAACAAAGCACAACTCATCGACAAAATTTATCATGATGTCGAAGGGCTAAACAAAAAGCAAGCGGAAAAAATGGTTGATGTCGTCACCGACACGATCATTGAAGAACTAAAGGCTGACCGTGAAGTCACTATTGCTGGCTTCGGGACATTTTTAGCTCGCGTCCGCTATGCGCGCGGCGGTGTTAACCCCCAGAAACCGAATGAAAGAATTACCATTCCGGCGGTAAAGGTTGCGAAATTTAAAACGGGGTATCACCTCAAGCAGGCCTTAAAAGGCAAGAGATAAGCCAAGCGCCCATCTCAGGAATTATCCGAGGACAGAGGGCGTTTTGTAGCGCCCGTAGCTCAACTGGATAGAGTACTTGGCTTCGGACCAAGGGGTTGCAGGTTCGAATCCTGCCGGGCGCACATGGCTGGGTAGCTCAGTTGGTTAGAGCGTAGCACTCATAACGCTAAGGTCGCGGGTTCGAGCCCCGCCCCCGCCACCAAAACTTAATAAAAATACGCATGCGCTGTTAGCTCAGTTGGTAGAGCAGCTCCCTCTTAAGGAGATGGTCGCAGGTTCGAATCCTGCACGGCGCACATAAAAAAACAAGCCTTTCTCAGGGCTTGTTTTTTATTTATTAGACAAAAACATTAAATAATATTAGTATAAATAGACAAAGAAGAATCGGTCCTTTTAAAAAATATAGACATGAAAAATTTTAAAAAAATGCTGCCTGCTGTTCGTCAGGAAAAATCTTGCCACATCATTGCCTTAGTTTTTGGAATTTTTTTTGGAATAATTGGCTCCTTCAGTCGAACGGAAATCGACTCTCTTCTGGGGAAAGTTTTATTCTCCGCCAGTGTCGGCCTAATTATTGGCCTCTTCATGGCACTAAGTACGGCCAACAACGCATCTTACACCGCCAAAAATTTCATCCGTCTTGGCATTTTTTATGCCATTAGAATAGCTCTCGTCTCATTTCTATTTATGATCATAGCTAGCGCCTTTCGCTAGCTTTTTAATTTATTAGGCCACCAGCGATTTTCGGATATATTCTTGTCGAGCTATCATGTTCAATCCACTGCGCATAGCTATTAATCCGACTATCAAGAACCTTATACTCTTTTTCTTCATACATTTTTGGGTCTTTAAAATCAGCCGCATAAATATAGGCTATTTCGTGACCGTGCTCACCTTCAAAAACAAAAAGGTTTTCGACAATACCCAGTAGTTTTATATTTATCAGTTCTGCCGCAAACTCTTCACGAAACTCACGCTTTAAAGCCTGAAGGGCTGTTTCACGGAACTTAATTCCGCCCCCCATTAAACGATAAAACTTTTCTTTTTTAATTTCATCATATCCGTCGCCGACAAAAATTTTATCACCTTTTTTAATGACGGCGACCGCAATGGGCCGAATACGATTTTTAAGCATAAACCTGATATTATTGATTAATATTATAAGTATAGATGCCAAAAAAGCAAAAATCAATCAAACTTGGCCAAAATTATTATTTCCGCTATAATGACTAAGGATTATGAAAAATTATATTATCTTTGGCGCTCCGGGCGCCGGCAAAGGAACACAGGCGAAATTACTCGCTGAAAAATACAGTCTTATCCACCTCTCAAGCGGGGAGATTTTGCGTAAAGAAATTAAAAATGGTGAACTGGGCGATAAAATAAAAAAATACTTAGCGGCCGGTCGTCTTGTCCCGGGAGAAGTTATCGACCAAATCATGGAAAAGGCAATCAAGCGCCATAAAAACGCTACCGGGCTTATTTTTGACGGCTTCCCCCGCACTTTAAGCCAGGCTAAATGGCTCGACAAAATTTTAAAAAAAGAAAAGCGTCCGATTAATGCCATCATAAAAATTAGAATTACCGAAGAAGAAGGCATTAAACGGATTATTGAAAGGGCTAAAACTTCCGGCCGGAGCGATGATAACCGTAAAATTATTAAAGAACGCTTCAAAATTTATCACGCAGAAATGCACACTCTTGTTGCCTATTACCATAAGCAACAAAAATTACTGATTATCGACGGTAAAGGCACGGTTGATGAAATTTCGGAACGAATTATCAACGCCTTGGAAAAAAATTAAATAAAAAATAAACGGACGATAAAAAAACCGCCACGATTAAACGCAGCGGTTTTTTATTTAAACTATTTTCTCAAATTTTATTATTTGGCGTCTTCAATTTCTTTGGTCTTAACTGCGACCATGATCGCTTTACGAATTTCCGCTAATAATTTCTTATCATCTTTGATCGTCTTCTTGGCGACTTCTCGTCCGGTGCCCAATTTAACTTCACCAAAGCTATAGGTATTGCCGTTTTTCTTAACTACACCCTGTTCAACTCCCAAATCAACCAAGTCTCCGGCCACTGAGATACCTTCATTATACATAATATCAAATTCACAGGTTTTAAACGGCGCGGCCACTTTATTCTTTACAATTTTTGCCTTCACGCGGTTGCCGATAATTTTTTCTCCTTGTTTAATTTGAGCGGCACGACGCACTTCAACGCGAACTGAACAATAAAACTTCAAAGCATTACCACCGGAAGTGGTTTCCGGATTACCAAAGAAAACTCCAATCTTATTTCTAATTTGATTGATAAAAATAACTACGGTTTTCGTTTTGCCGATGGCCGCGGTCAATTTTCGGAGTGCTTGGCTCATTAAACGCGCCTGTAAACCCATATGCTGATCACCCATATCACCTTCAATTTCTTTTTGAGGAACAAGCGCAGCCACACTATCCACTACAATCACATCAACGGCGTTAGAGCGAACCAATGTTTCGACGATTTCTAAGGCCTGCTCGCCGCTATCCGGCTGTGACAATAGCATCTCTTTGATATTCACGCCGATTTTAGCCGCATAATCAGGATCAAGTGCGTGCTCGGCATCAACGAAAGCGGCAATGCCTCCCGTCTTTTGTACCTCAGCCACGATATGCTGGGCTAAAGTAGTTTTGCCGGACGACTCCGGTCCATAAATTTCGATAATACGTCCCCGCGGTACGCCACCGATACCAAAGGCTAAGTCGAGCGATAAACATCCGGTCGAAATTGCATCAACATTTGTTTTTTGCGCATCGCCAAAACGCATAATTGAGCCTTCGCCAAATTTACTACGTATTTGTTCAATTGCATTTAGCGCGGCTTCTTCTCTTTTCACTTTGTCGTCCGACCTATCTTGGGTAACTTTTTTTTCTTTTTTTACCTTTTCCTTAAACATAGGTTTATATTTTAGATTTATTAATTATTTTAGTATAACACATTGACCCTTAGGTCTTTTTTAAAATATTATTTATTTAAACTAACTTTTATTTAAATTATTTCCTTAATCTTTTTTTTAATTATCCGTTTAATTAAGCTCTTTTTTTTAATATCTGCTTAAAAACTTAAACGGCAAAGCTATTTTATACAGAGCGCCATTTTTTGGGGTAATAACAATTTCCGCGCCGCTGTCCGTTTTCTGATAATTAAACAGGCTGGCAGCGGACTCTTCATTTAAAGTCATAATTTCTCCGGCTGCGATGCTATCATCGGCGACTGAAGGGTCCTGATTGGCCGCCCATTCGTTTTTAATCTTTCCGCCCAAGTTAGACCAAAACCCGCCTTCGGCGCTAACTGAGCCCGACTCTGTGGGCTCTGCGTTAAGCTCAGGCTCTTCGCTCGACGCCTTACCGGTCGAATCGCTGTTTGACCCCATCAATAATCCCTGCCAATCAACTTTTGCTATCATATCGGCCATCGTTTTTCCGAGACCAATATTTTTCTGTAAATTAGCGTCCGCCATTGTTTCGGAAGTAGCGAGCGACGCTCCTAATAAAGTTCCAACCGTGGCTTGCCCTTTCTGAAATAAATCATTTTTTGTAATCTCTTCTTTTTGGGCTTGGTCGGCGTTATAAAAAAATGTGGCGAGCGTGGCGAGGGCTAAAAAAACAACCAGGAGCAAAACAGATCCGACAGTTTTACGTAGACCAAACATAAATTATATTTAGAAAAAAATTAGCAACTTTAAAGCAACTTGTTTTGTCGGGCAGCACCCTCTACTTCTGAGAAAATCCGGACTTCACCGTATTGGCCGTCAAAACCAGGTTTAATGATTAATTGGGCGGCGCGCATTTTTTCGATTCCTTCCCTTACTCTATAATCTAGTTCCGACCCGACACTCGCCAAATCAAGATCCATTAATATATTTAATTCCGAGCCATATCTTTCCAGCCATAAATTATACTCCTTTATGACGGCGACCGAGTTACGACTTTTAATATTTAAGGCCTCTGCTATTATTTTATCTAATTCCACAAGTTTTTTAAAGCCAAGCGCATTTTTTGGCTTATATCCAACCGGCCGGTCCGCCAATTCTTCAACCCTACTTAGAACCCCGATCACGAGCGGTTTATGGCAAACCGGGCAAATATGCTTTAGTTTCCGGCTTTCGGCGGGTTCACAGCTAAATTTGCAATCGCGATGACCGTCATAATGATACATCCCTTCCTCCGGATAAAACTCAAGCGTGCTAATCATTCCGCTTTTATTCTTTATATTATCATATATTTTCTGGTATGTGCTTGGCTCGCTAATTTCCATCATATTAGCTTCCCGGGCAATATTGCGCGTACTGTGGGCGTCGGAATTGGAGAGTAGGGTTAGCTTGTCGAGGGCGGATAAGCGCCAATTCATCTCCGGGTCGCTTGATAATCCGGTCTCATAGGCATAAATATGCTTAGTCTGGTCTTTAAAGCAGTCTTCCAATTTATCAAAGCCCGACTTTGAACCGAAAACGGAAAACCAGGGAGTCCAGATATGCGCCGGATAGACTAAAAATTTAGCATCGATCCCTAAAACAAGTTTTACGAATTCCGGAGCTTTAATCCCAAGAATCGGCCGGCCGTCAGAATGTATATTATATTTCTTGGCTAATACTTTATTTAATTTCTCGGCCGCCGCAATATTCGGCGCATGTACCACCAGATGAATCCGTCTCACTTTTTCCATGTCTTTATAAATAAGCGCGACTTCAGTTGATAAAATAAACTTAATTTTATCGTCTGCTGCTCTTTTCAATTTATAAAGCCCAGAATTAGGTGCAGTTTCCGTCAATTCATTTTTAATCGACTCAAACCAGACGGGATGAGTGAAGTCGCCGGTGGCAATAATATCGACTCCCTTTGCCCGACAGGCTTTCTCAATATTAACGAGCGTGAGGCTCGGCGAGCAAGCGCGCGAATAACGGGAATGAATATGGAGATCGAGAATTTGACGCATAATTAATTAAGAAATTAAATTTTCCGCGATATTTAATTCTTCTAAGCTATTTATGCCCATGGCTTCGTGGGGCTCGATATTATAAGTATCAATCGCAAAGCCCTGAGCAAAAGCAATGTTTACTAAACTCGTAAGGTAATACTCTTGCTTGTTATTGTTATTATCTAAATTTGAAAGATTTTTAAACAACCACTCAGTATTAAAGCACATGAAGCCAACATTAATTTCACTAATCTGTTTTTCTTCGTCGCTGGCGTCTTTAAATTCCGTAATTTTTTCTACCTGTCCGTCCGCACCCCGAACAATCCTGCCCAAATGATAAAAATTTTGTCGCCACTCATTAAAATCCGGTAAATTCGTCGGCATAATTGTGAGCGCGGTCGGATGCAGGTTCGCAAAATCTTTAATTGATTTCGCCTTTACAAAAGGTTGATCGCCAAATAGGACAATAAGCGTTTCGGGTTTACTGTCGTTATGCGATAATGCATTCTCGGTAGAGGCGACCGCATGACCAGTCCCGAGTTGTTTTTCTTGAATAACATATTCAACGTTATATCCTTTTAATTCCTCCCTGATAATATCTTTATTGTCCGGCGAAACAACGACAATGGGGTGCGCGTCTACGCCGGAAACTTTTACTGAATCCAATAAATATTTTATCATCGGACGATTATTAAGAGGCGCTAAAACCTTAGGTAAATCCGAATTCATGCGTGTGCCTTTGCCGGCCGCCAGGATTATAATACGTGTCATAATTTAAAAAAATAAGGAAAATCTTTAATAATTTCCCTTATATTTTAGCATTTTTTGGCCTCGGGAGCAAACCCGATTTTATGAAATATTTTATTTAATATAAGCTGAAATTTTCATTTTAATTTCCTTAATCCGTGCTGCAGCCAAAGGCTCCGTTTCCCCCTCGCCGTAAAGACGCAGAATCGGCTCGGTATTAGACGCGCGCAGATGAACCCAAGAATCGGGCCAGTCTATTTTTATACCATCAATATCAGTAATTTTATCCTTTTTGTAAGCTCCTTTTATTTTATTAAAAAGCACATTAACATTAACTTTTTTCTTTAACTCTATCCGCTCCTTAAGCATAAAATAAGCCGGCAATTCTTTTCTCAGAGCTGACATTTTAATATTTTTTTGCGCGAAATAACTTAAAAATAAAGCGATACCGACAAGCGCGTCTCGGCCGTAATGTAATCCCGGATAAATAACCCCACCATTCCCTTCACCGCCAATAATGGCTTTTGTTTTTTTCATCAGCGCAACCACGTTAACTTCGCCGACGGCCGCTGCTCGATATTTTCCCTGATATTTTTCGGTAATGTCTTTTAGGGCGCGGCTTGAGGAAAGATTAGAAATGCTCGCCAAACGATATTTACTGTTTTGTTTTTGATTTTGTGAAAATTGCCCGAGAACATAATCCGCTACCGCCGCTAAAGTATACTCTTCGCCAAACATTTCACCTTTTTCATCAATAAATGCTAAGCGATCGACGTCCGGGTCAACTACGATACCCAAATCGGCTTTAAGTAATTTCACTTTTTGGCAAATTGCTTTTAAATTCTGAGCAATCGGCTCGGGCTCATGCGCGAACTCCCCGGTCGGCGCGCAATTCATTTCTATAATATCTTTAACCCCTAATTCTTTCAGTAATTCCGGCACAATTTGGCCGCCCACGGAATTAATGCCATCAACGACAACTTTAAAATTATGTTGCATTATTAAATCTTTGTGGACAAGCTTTAAATTTAAAACCCTCTTTATATGTTCAGACGCAAAATAGGGATCAAGACAATAAACGCCCAAATCGCTTTCTTTAACAGCCGTATAATTATTTTTTTCCGCCAGCTCTAAAATTTTCTTCCCGTCGCGGGCACTTAAAAACTCCCCCTGATAATCCAGTAATTTTAGAGCATTCCAGCCTTGCGGATTATGGCTGGCGGTAATGATTATACCGCCTTGAGCTTTCAGGCTCAGAACAGCCATCTCCACGGTTGGCGTCGCTGCCAAACCCAAATCAATCACATCGATACCAAGCCCGGATAAGGCTCCAACTACGATATCACTAATCATCTCCCCGGAAATACGCGCGTCTCGCCCGATTACTATTTTTATGTTAATTTTTTTAAAATTTTTCTTAATAAAAAGGCCATAAGCCAGCGCAAATTTCAATATATCCGAGGGCGTTAAATTGTCTCCCGGCTCTCCGCCAATCGTCCCGCGGATACCGGAAATAGATTTAATTAAAGGCATATAATTATTAGTACGAAAATATTATACATTAATTTCAGATATTAAAAAACCGCCGACTATTAGCCAACGGTATGAATTTAAACCGCTAAAATTAAACCGAGCTATGCCTTAACTCCCGAAGAATGGTTTTGAAATTATGAACGTATTCAGATTTCATAATCTGGCGACGTTCTTCAGTATCAACTTTAAAATTATACACAATCTTCAAGATTGTGCTTTGTTCATGAACAAAATCCACAATCGTCTTCCGGATGGAGGCAATCTCGTCCGCTCTCATTTTAGGGTCTTTATTTCTCGTTTTCATTCCTTGCTCCTTTCTTCTCCTCGCCCTTCCTTCATTTCTTGTCTTCACCCTTTCTTCCCAATTATCAAGGGCTAAAACTAATTCGCCAAGATTTTCTTCGATCATTTTTTCGATATTTTCCATGCTTTGGTGTTTTTTTTATATGTTCGTGTTTAGATAAATACATTATTAAAAAGAACTAATCTTAGTTTTACATAATAGCACCGAAATACGCTTTTGTCCAGACCGCGGCGCGCTAATTAAAAAACCACCGAATTAATCCGATGGTTTTTTGAATGGTTTCAAAAATCAGAAATAAATTTCCGATTAAAAAACACCATTGTTCTGGCGGCGACCTACTTTCCCAGGGCTCAGGCCCAAGTATCATCGGCGCTGGAGGGCTTGACTACTGAGTTCGGGATGGGATCAGGTATGACCCCTCCGCTCAAACCACCAGAACAATGGCGTCTTTTATATATACCATTGTTAGATAACAAAATTCATGCCAGCAAAGAATCAGAAACATTTTAAAATAAAAGTGTGGGAAAATCTTACGACTTATTAGTACCACTCCGCTCAATCCATTACTGGACTTACACGTATGGCCTATCAAGGTTATATTCTCTAACCAGTCTATGAAACCTTATCTCAGAGACAGCTTCGCGCTTAGATGCTTTCAGCGCTTATCTTAACCGAAGGTAGCTACCCTGCAATGCCCTTGGTAGAACAGCAGGTACACTAGAGCTTCG